>CBFGNV010000034.1:0-45081 GCA_965650275.1 uncultured Fluviicola sp.
TTTATTTGTTCAGAAAAGATTTCCCGCAAGAATTCAGAGATTAATGCTCAAAGTAGAAAATCTGAGTATCAGCTACGAACGTGAGATCTTGAATAACATCAATTTCTCGCTGGAACGTGGAAATATTGTTGGAATTGTTGGTGCTAATGGTGAAGGGAAATCTTCCTTACTTCGAGTAATTTCGGGATTTCAGGATGCGAATGTTGGAGACGTAAGCTGGAATAACAAGATAGTTCAAGGTCCGGCTTATCGCTTGGTTCCTGGTCACGATGATATTCAACTCGTAAATCAGGATTTTCACCTTGATTTGTTTCATACCGTTGAGGAGAATGTTCGCAATGCAATGTTGTATCTTACTCACGAACTTCAGGATTCATTTTCTAAGGAATTATTGGATTTGGTGAATTTGACAGAGCTTGGTAAACAACAGGCGAGATATTTATCTGGTGGAGAAAAACAGCGTTTGGCTATTGCTAGAGCTTTGGCTTCGGAGCCGGATGTGATTTTATTGGATGAGCCATTCTCTCATTTAGACGCACACCTGAAACTGAAACTGGGAGTTTATCTTCAGGAATTAGCGAAGGTCAGAAAGTTGTTAGTGATTCTGGTTTCGCATGATGGCGCTGATATCATGGAATGGTGCCAAAAAGTAATTTTCATTGCCGAAAAAGGAATTGCACGCATTGCTTCACCTAAAGAATTTTACTTCGACCCGACCAATGAATATGAAGCTTTGTTTTTTGGTGAAGTCAATAAAACGAAGGTCGACGGAAAAGATGTGTTGTTTCGTCCGACTGAATACAGAAAGAATAAAACCTTAGGAGTAAAGGTACAATTGGTTTCAACGCAATTTTGTGGATTTTACTATAGAAATGTGGTTCGTGTAAACAATAAAACGCTTTGGCGGCTTTACAGTTCCAAACCTTTTGCAGAAATTAGCTACATTCAAATCTCAATGAAGAAGAAGTGAAGAAATTATTCCAGATCATAAAGCAGACGTTTATTGAGTTTTTTCAAGAACAATCGTTCTTCCACGGAGCGGCATTAGCTTATTATACCGTGTTTGCGATGATTCCATTGATTTATCTGGTCATTATTTGTTTTGGAGCGATTGTGGGACAGGATACAGTTTCAGGTATCATTGAAGATGTGCTTCGTAAACAAATTGGTTTGAAAGACGTTTCCGGAATTATGACTTTTCTTAAAGAACTGAATGTTGGAAAAGGCACTTTTCTATCCAATACCATCGGAATTGTGACCCTGATGTTTTCAAGCTCTGTTTTACTTTCTTCTTTACGAACGAGTATCAATGAGTTTTACGACGTTCAGGTAAATATCGAATCGAAACGAAAACGTTTTGAATACAACATGGGAACAAAACTCGTTTCGATGTTTTTACTTGCGGTTTTCGGAATCGTTTTTATTGCGTTGTACATTGGAGAAACCTTTGTGATGTCGGCAATTAATGGACTTTTCGGTGATCTGAGTGGATTTGAGCAATTTATCCTCTCTTCACTATTGAATATCTTCGCCGTTCTAACTAATGTGGTGCTTTTTGCAATGGTATTCAAGTATGTAAGTGACGGTTACGTGAAATGGCGTTACGCATTTAAAGGTGCATTGTTTACGGCGATCATGCTCTTTATCGGACAATTATTGATTAAGTACTATTTAAAGAATTTCTTCTTTGGAAGCAAGGCAGGGGTTGCTGGAACATTGCTGGTTATTTTGCTTTGGATGTATTATACCTCACAAATTATCTTCCTTGGCGCTAAATTCACTAAAGTCGTAGCGATTTTCGATGGAAATCCTATCCAGTTCCTTGGAAGAAGAATTACTACTCAGCGGATCTGGGAGTCAGTAAGAAGAAGGAATAGTGAACAGAAAGCTAAGAATCTTTAATGCTTTAGCTTCTTTAGAAAAAAAAGTTTCCGGTTAAAATTTCACCGAAACTTTTGTTGATTAAAAAATAATCATATATTTGACTAAAATTTAGTCTATGTTTCTAGGTGCCAACATGAAGATTTTGCGCAAGCAATTGAAAAGATCACAGGAAGAAGTTGCTGCAGATTTGGGTTTGACAAGAAGTAGTTATTCTGGTTATGAAAACGGAATTGCAGAACCTGGTTTGGAATCGCTGATCAGTATTTCGGGATATTTCAAGGTTTCGTTGGAAGATTTGATTGTGAAGGATTTTGAAAAATTGTCAGAATCAGAGTGGAAGGCGATAGAAACAGGAATGTACAAAGATATTTCTGGTGGAAAGTTGCGTGTACTGGCAACAACTGTTGATGCTGACAATAACGAATTGATCGAAATGATTCCGCAAGAAGCGCGAGCTGGTTATACTACGGGTTATTCTGATCCGGATTATTTGAAAGTACTTCCGGCATTCAATTTGCCATTCTTATCGCGCGATAGAAAATACCGCTCGTTTCCCATTGCCGGAGATTCTATGCCACCTGTGGTTCACGGTTCTCAGGTTATTGCAGAATACATTCAGAACTGGGCTTCTTTGAAAGATGGAACGCCGTGTATTGTTGTTACAAAGGAAGATGGAATCGTTTTCAAGGTGGTAAACAATTACTTGCACCAAGATCAATCGTTCGAGTTGTGTAGTACAAACCCAATCTATGAACCATATCGCGTAAAAGTGAACGAGATCATTGAAATGTGGAAGTTTGTAAATTACATGTCGCCTGAGTTTACAGAGTTTAAATCCGACGATTCACATGTGGCTAAATCAATTCAGAATCTACAACGTGAAATTCAGGATTTGAAGTCTATGATTTCGGGTTCAGTGAAAAAAGACGATCTTCAAAATTGATCTTTTCTTCAATCAGCCATTCGCGAAGCAATTGCTTAACGGTTGGATGATGAATTAAATCGAAACCAGCGAGAATTTCTTCCATACCCTTTGGTTCTTTGAGATAATTGACGAGTAATTCGTTGATGGAAACTTCTGATTCTTTTGATTTCGATCGGCAATAGTCACATCTTCCACAGTCTGGAATATTCTGTTCAAAGTACTCAATGATAAAGCGTTGTCTGCATTGGTGTGAATCAACAAAATTGATCATCGCTTCCAAACGTTTCAATGCTTGCTCTTTTCGGAATGAATACACCGAGGGTTTTAAATTCAGATAATCGTCTGGTAAACGTTCATGAAGCATGGTAACAATGGGTAGTTGACTTCGCCAATTGATATCGATCAGACCATTTATTTCCAATGCCTTTAATTGTTTGGTAAGTTCCGCCTCGCTAATCTTTAGTACAATCGCCAGGCTTTCTTCATCAATTTCAGTGAATTCATCAAAAACCGCTCTGTATCTTCTGCTTAAAGCCGAAATCAGCGGATCAAGCTCGTAATTTTTTAATTGAAAACTGTATAAATGTGCATTGTCAACTGCGATTTTCACCCTTGACCCCAGCATTCCGCTTTCCGACAATAACATGTCACCATTCATTTCCAATAACTTCAACGAAGCGTAAATTTCATTGACACTGAAATCATAACGTTTCGAAAAGGAAGCAATATCAAAAGGATAAGATTCATCTTTCCCTGAACCAATAGCGATTTTCAGAAAATTCATCAATGCACGATAGATGAACTTGATCCTGTCCAATTCAGGGAATTGTTCCCGAATTCTTCGTTCCAGATCCAATTTATCATTCTCAACAACCAAAGCGTATGTTTGCGCAGTTTTGTTATCTCTTCCGGCTCTTCCTGCTTCCTGGAAATAGGCTTCCAGATTATTTGGAAGTTCGAAATGTGCTACGAAACGAACATTTGGTTTGTCAATTCCCATTCCAAAAGCATTGGTTGCAATCATGATTGGCGTTTTTTCGTCCAACCAGCTTTTCATTGCCTGGTCACGTTCCTTAGTGTTTAAGCCTCCGTGATAAATGGCAACTTTGACCTTGGCTGCAGTTAAATAACTGGCAACCTGTTTCACGCTACGTCGGGTCTGACAATAAATAATTCCAACTTGTCCCTGGTGCGATTTGCAAAGTCGTGCAAGCGAAGAAAGTTTGTCGCTCACATGGTAAACGTCGTAAGCAATATTGGGGCGATCAAAAGAAGATTCAAACACTTGAACATCTTTCAACTTGAGGCTTTCGATGATGTTTTCCTTGACTTTATTTGTTGCTGTTGCTGTAACAGCGATAATCGGAACACCCGGATGCCAATCGCGAATGGTTGCAATTTGCTGGTATGCCGGACGAAAATCATGTCCCCATTCCGAGATACAGTGCGCTTCGTCAACCACAATTAACCCAATGTTCGTAAGTTTCATTCGCTCCTTGAACATATCTGTTTGAATGCGTTCAGGTGAAAGATATAAAAAGTCCAGACCACCAAAACGGGCATTGTCGAGCATGGCATCCATTTCTTTGTAGGACATAGCGCTGGTGATCATTGCAGCACGAACGCCTCGACTTTTTAACTGCTGAACCTGATCACTCATTAGGGCAATTAAAGGTGAAATCACCAAGCAAAGCCCATCGCGTGCAATTCCCGGAACCTGAAAGCAAATGGATTTACCACCACCGGTAGGAAGTATGGCTAAAACATCTTTTCCATAAATAGCTGCATCAACAATTTCTTCCTGTAAAGGTCTGAATTGATCATAACCCCATATTTGACGCAGTATTTCCTGACTTTTTTGCATTCGGTTACAAGGATAAAAACTTCTGGGAGAAATTGCAAACGAAGTATTAAATGCTTATTTTCAGAACAATTAAAAACCAGCGATGGATATTTCATATTTATGACTTCAAAGCATATGTTGAACTCAGGTTTATTAAGTATCTTCGCGCAACTGTAAATCGAAATTATGCAAGAAACAGTTTCTATTAAGGTTCAGTCGGTTGCTGAATCGAAACTAGGCCAGGTTGATTGGGATAACTTACCGTTTGGTAAGATATTTACTGATCATATGCTGGTTATGGATTACAAAGACGGAGCTTGGCAAGAAGCTGAGATCCTTCCTTTTGGTCCAATACAAATGCACCCCGCAATGTCAGCTATTCATTATGGACAATCCATTTTTGAGGGAATGAAAGCCTACAGAAAGGCAAATGGTGAAGTGGCTATTTTCCGTCCCGACATGAATGCTAAACGTCTTGCAGAATCATGTGAACGTATGTGTATGCCTGTAATTCCTGAAGATATGTTTGTGGAATTGGTAAGAAAATTAACTGAGGTAGATGCTTCATGGATTCCATCGAAAGAAGGATTCAGTTTGTATTTGCGTCCGTTCCTTTTTGCTACTGACGAACTGATTGGAATCAAACCATCTGATACGTATAAGTTTATGATTTTTGCTTGTCCAGTTGGTGCATACTACAACGAACCGGTGAATGTGAAGATTGAAGAATTCTATACACGTGCATCTGAAGGTGGAGTTGGAAGAGCTAAAACTGCTGGAAACTACGGAGCATCTTTGTTCCCGGCACGAAAAGGTCAGGCAAAAGGTTATCACCAATTGTTGTGGACAGATGGAAAAACACACGAATACGTTGAGGAAAGCGGAACAATGAACATTTGTTTTGTAATTAACGGAAAGCTAGTAACTCCATCAGAAGATAGTGATACAATTTTACGCGGAATTACGAAACGTTCTGTCGTTGAATTGGCAAAGCATTGGGGAATGGAAGTAGAGGAACGCAAGGTTTCTGTTGCTGAAATTGTTGAGGCTGTTAATAATGGTTCGTTAACCGAGGCTTTCGGTGCAGGAACTGCTGCTACAATTGCTCCAATTGCAAAAATTGGCTACAGAGATACCGATTTGATCTTACCTCCTGTAGAAAACAGAGAATTCTCAAATAGAGTACATAAGTATTTAGACGATATGAAAGCAGGTTTAGTTCCTGATGAATTTGGTTGGATATTGACAGTATAATTAGTCAAAAGGGTTCGAAAGAGCCCTTTTTTATGGAATAACTTTTTTTTCTCATCAAAAGAGAAATTACATTATGAAAGCGCTCATCTTACTTTCCTTCCTTTTTCTTTCCATGGGATTATCCGCACAAACAGTTTTGAAGTTTGAAGCGATAGATCAGACGACTAAGGATCCCGTTTCCCGATTGATGATTGTTCCGATTATAAACGGAAAATATTCAGAGGATACATACACTAATCTTTCTGGAATAGCTCATATTACTGTAGGAAGTGCGGATACCGTCAAGTTTCACTTTGATCATGCGGCGTACGAAGTAAGAAATGCCCCTGAAGCAAGAGTTTATAAGAATGCGGATACTGTAATCATTAGGTTAAAATTGACATGGGCAAGGGTTTTACGCGAAGTAGAGATTTTGGCACCTGGAGTTCCAGACACCGTTTATCATTCTGAGCGTCTTTCAGTTTATGATTTTGATTTTCTTCCGGATGGGAAAATGCTTTTGCTCACGTATCCAAAGAATTACAAAAAAGGAACAGAGTTACTTTACTTTGAAGAATACAATAGTTCATTTGAAATTCCAACAAAGGAAAAGCCGTTGGAAATTATCCGGGACTTTAGAGGAAATCCACATGTGGTTTCTGAGAAGAACGTAATGGGGATCTCTAACTATGGAGGGAAGGTACAGCTTTCGAATATTGATAAAGCTTACTACATGAGCTACATTGCGCCAATAGTCGATTCGAATACTTCTCGTTTCTTCTTTTCAAATTACAATGAACTGTATCCGGCTTTCGATTATTTCACTTACAACTTTGTTGATTCAAGTTATAAGAAGATTGCTCAGATTGAAGACGAGTTTATGATGGAGTTGTACCGATCGGAATATAAATGGGTAGACATTCGTACAAAGATCTGGGCAAAAGAGAAAGAGTTTGAAACGGGTATTGATGCTGAAGTTTGGGTTGGAGCAACTTATTTTACGCAAAGTCTTTATTACAAGGAAGTCTATGCTCCAATGTTCAGTAGAAATGATAGTGTTTTCGTTTTCGATCATTACAAGAATCTATTGTTCCGATACGATAACAAAGGCAATTTGATGGATTCTTTACCGATCTTTTATCATTTACGTCCGAAGGAAAGTGGCTGGAAGAAATTGCTTTTGCAGGATCAGGTTACAGGACAGGTTTATGTGGTTTATGAAAACGCCGGAAAAACAACGTTACAACATTTTGATTGTGTTACCGGAGAACTTGGTGAAATAATTCCGCTTTCTTTTCGTTATGCAGATAATATTATACTACGTGATAACTTTATATACTATATATACCGACCTTTCGAATCGCTCCAGAAGAAGTATTTATACAAGGAGAAAATGGCGATTACGTATCCCGAGGCAAGAACATTTAAGAATCAGAAACCTTATTAAAGCGTGAAAGGAGCCTAGACGGGCGTCCAAACTCCTTTCACTAATCAACCTAACCTAACCACCTAAATCAGAACAAATATAACTTTGATTTTTAAATATTCAAAGACTTTTTTGTTTTTTTTTACGTTTAATCAATAGATCATACATATAACTCATTCTGTCAGTGATTTGCGGATAAAATTATGTTTCTTCCAAGCGGTCCCATATTACAAAGCAGGTCAAGTGAAGATGCATTTTGTACAAATTCCTGATCTTTTTTGAATAGCACCTGATCATAAATGGAATGATTTTCCAACTCTTTTTTTAAGAAGTCTACCTCTAATTTTGCTGATTGTGTTTTCCAGTCAAAGCTTGTGCTTGCTGTGAATTTTACATCAAACCCCCAACATTTCAACAGAAAGGAATTAATGTCAACACAATGCTGCAATAGATTTGAATTAGGGTTTAAGAACAATTCACTCAACTCTTTTTCGTAGTGATCGAAGAATGGGGAAGAGGCATACGCAGAAGTAATTGCGCGCCAGTTTTTTAAGAGCACACTTTTGTCAGTAATCAGCTCAATGTCCTTGGTGAACGTTTTATTCCCGTTTGGTTTTGTAACCGGAGCGGTAAGCACCAATTCACCGGAAGCAGATACAATGCTGAATCTGTTTCTGTGTGTTTGCTTCGGGAAATGTTCAAGCGCCTCAAGAACTACATGCTCGTACCGAACAAGTTCCTGAAAGTAAAGAATACTTCCCCAATAAGAAATGGGGAATGTTTCAGACATTATTTAATGAAATGAAAACAACGATCCCAACGAATTCCAACAACGTCTGATCCTTTAGAGAACCAAACAATAGAAGCTTTCCCTACAACGTGATCTTCAGGAACAAACCCCCAAACACGTGAATCCGCAGAGTTATTTCTACTATCTCCCATCAACCAGTAATAGTTCATGGCAAATTTGTACTTGTTGGTTTTCTTTCCGTCGATATAAATTCCGTCTTTCTTCACCGCTAATTTGTGGTGCTCGTAAGCCGTTATGATTCTACGGTACCAAGCAATATTTTCCTTGGTAAGCTTTACTGTAACACTTTTTTTCGGGATTGTAATCGGTCCAAAATCTGAAACAGAATTATTGATATTTACGTCTTTTGGAAAGTAACGCAGGTTATTCAGTCTTTCCAAAACGGTTGGTCTGTAATTCTTGTCTGTCGAATACGGTTTTTCCTCTAGTCTTTTCAGTTTTACTCCTGGAAAGGACTTTAGAACCTTTGCTTTCATTGTTGATGTTAGAAAGAACCTGAGCACTATTCCATTTGACGAACTAAAATCTTGCTCTTGCTCGTAAAATTCAATCCTGTTCATTTGTGAAACGGTCAACGTGTCTGAATTGTCTTTGTATTCGTATCCATTGCTTTGATTCGGCGCATTCCAAGCTTTCTTACCATTAACAAATAGTACAGATTTAATTACTTGAATTTTATCACCTGGAATTCCAACGCAACGTTTAATGTAGTTTTCTCTTTTGTCCACCGGACGATAAACCAAACCACCATGTTTTACTGGTTCAAGTTGAGGAGTATTTTCATCGTAGTCTCTACTGTAAGTAATTCCTTCTTGCATGCCTTTGCGGGCTACCGATTTCCAATTATCAATGTGTTTTAAGAAATCTTCACCATATTTCTCATAAAAGTCGCTATCAGTCAGATTCTTACCAGTCGTTTTAAAAGTGTAATCAGCATACTCATTAATTTCATCGTTATGCTGTTTTCTGAAGTTTTCGTACCAATAATGTCGAGCTTCGTCAATCAAAACACCTTCGTATTCGTGCCCCATCAGTCCATTTGGAACTCTTGGGTCAAAAATAGCAGTGTCACCTGCCGGATAGTTGAAGACCATCACATCGTTTCTGTTAATGCCGCCAAACCCAGGTAAACGCAGGTAAGGACACGTTTCTATAGTTGAGTATGATTTGATGTTCAAATATGGAATGGTATTGTGAACCAATGGGAATGAAACCGGTGTATTCGGTACTTTTGGACCATAAGCCAATTTGTTTACGAATAAGAAATCTCCTACAAGCAAGGTCTTTTCCATAGATCCCGTAGGAATTTGGAAGGGCTCAAATACGTAACTTCTAATAATTGCAGCAGCAACTAGTGCAAATACAATTGAATCTCCCCATTCTTTGAACTTAGATCGTTTTCCGATCTTATCTCCTCTAAAACCAAAAAGGTAAGCAACGGCATGACCAACAACTGGTAATGCAAGGAAAAGCACCAGGTGATCTCCCTGCGCACGTCGCGCAACCTCAGTTGGATTTGCCCAGTTTGTATGTTCTACTGGCTGAATGTTTGCATTGTTCGCAATTTTCCAAAGAATCAAATAAGGAAAGAAAATTCCCTGAGCCGTATCAGCTAAAGAGTAAAACCCAAAACGACGGATATATGATAAGTTGGAAACTGACCACATTACCAGGTGAACTCCGGGAAAGATCAATAACAAACTCCAAAACGGCTTTTTACTACCAAATTTATTTACGAAGTAATAATTCACTACTGGAATCAGCGCATACATTTTGTTGTAGCCAGCTCGTTCAAACGATTTGTGCCACAGCGCCAAATAGGGGTGAACCAGAAAAATGAAAAGATAGAAATATAGAAAGTTCATAGTTATGGTAGTTTAAAACGACAAAACGTCGTTCATGGTATAAATTCCTTTTTTATTGTATAAAAACTCTGCGGCTAGAACAGATCCTAAAGCGAATCCGTCTCTGTTATGCGCAATGTGACTCATTGAAATCAAGTCCACAGGTGAGTTATATGTTACGGTATGCGTTCCGGGAACTTCTGGTTCACGAATAGCTGTTATTGGTAATGATCCTGACTCAACATTGGCTTTTTCGTTCGTTGAACTATTCCAAGTTGTAAAAGACGGATGATTCTTGATGATTCCTTGTGCAATGCTGATCGCTGTTCCACTTGGGGCGTCCAACTTTTGCGTATGATGAATTTCTTCCAGTTCTGCCTTGTATTCCGGTTGATTACTCATGATCTTCGCCAAAATCTCATTCATCTTGAAGAAAATATTCACTCCAACGCTGAAATTCGAAGCATGTAATAATGAACCATTATGATCAACAACTTGCTTTTCAACTTCATCAAGGTGATTGTACCAGCCTGTAGTTCCAACAACAATTGGAAGATTCAATTTCAGTGCATGCTGAATGTGGTCCAAAGCCAGATCAGGTTGTGTAAATTCAATGGCAACATCTGCTTCAGTTTGATCCATTGATGAAAATGGTGTTGAACTGTTTGCTTTGAAAACAATAGTATGACCGCGTTCGAGTGCAATGCGCTCAATCACTTTCCCCATTTTTCCATATCCTATCAATCCAATTTTCATGTAGCAAAAGTAATATTTTGGTCAAGCTTACCGCAGTATTAACGAAAATTAAGCGTTAGTGAAACTCCGTAACCTGATCCGTATGCGGTATTGAAATCGAACTTTGGAAGTATACTCAATGACAAATCATTGCTAACGTCAAAATTTACAAAGTGAGCCTCAACTCCTGCATCCAGAACATTTAGTAGATAAACAACCGTCATTCCAACAATACAAAGATCTCGTCGGGTTCTATGCGTTGCATAAAGCGAAAGTAAACCCTGATCGTCATATTCGGTAAAATTCAATTCAGCTCCATTATTGTCCTGACGGTATTCATATTCGGTACGCAACTGATTTTTCATTCTGTTGTTCGAATAAGTAAAATAACCAGTGACACCTAATCCAGCGTAAATCAACGGAACTTTCCAATAGGCTTTTTTTTGTCCTTTCGGCATGGCAATGTGATTATAAACCTGTCCTGCACCAGGCAGAATGGCAGAATAAATCATTGCTTTTTTGAAAGAATGAACTGTGTCTTGTGGAATCGTATCCAGAACCATGGTTTCGGAAGCAATAGAATCTTTCTCCTCTTGTGCACTTGCATGAAGACTACAAAGAAAGAGGAAACCAGCTATTGCTAATCGCAACATTATTTATTCAGAATTTCGATAATGCGATTTAAATCAACTTCAGAAGAGAACGAAATAGAGATCTTACCATTTCCTTCAGCATTTTTCTTAATGTTTACTTTACTCGAGATCTTATCGCTCAAGTGTAAACGGAAAACGTCTTGTGCAGGTGTTAAAGCAAGTTCCGTTTCTTTTGAAGAAGCAGGAACAGAAGGAGTTGGTTCAGCTGCACGCTTAGCACCAGACTTAATCATTTCTTCCACTTCACGAACAGAAAGCTGATGATCTACAACCTGACGGTAAATTTCCAATTGTTTTTCTTCTTCACCAGCCGAAACCAATGCTCGGGCATGCCCCATTGAAATTAAACCGTCTCTAACTCCAAGCTGGATTTCAGCAGGAAGTTTTAATAGACGCAAGTGATTTGTAATACTAGAACGACTTTTAGAGATCTTTTGAGCCAATTGATCTTGAGTCAAACCAATTTCTTCGATCAATAATTGGTAAGAAAGTGCAACTTCAATAGAATTTAAGTCCTCGCGTTGAATATTTTCAACCAAGGCCATTTCAAGCATACTTTGATCGTTTGCAACACGAACATAAGCAGGAACTTCTTTCAATCCGGCAAGCTGAGAAGCTCTAAAACGACGTTCACCAGAAATCAATTGGTATTTATCTCTTCCAAGTTTACGAACGGTTAACGGCTGAATGATTCCATGAATAGCAATTGATTCACTCAATTCCTTCAATAAAACCGTATCGAAATGCGTTCGCGGATTAAATGGATTTGCTTCAATAGCCTCAATTGGAATTAAAGAAACACTTCCTAATCCTCCAGAATTGGAAGAACTCGTTGTAATATCTGTTGAGGCATTGTCAAGTAAAGCACTTAAACCCTTTCCCAATGCGGGTTTTTTCTTAGAATTAGTCGTCATTTCCTACTTGAAATTGTTTTTCGTTATTTCCTATTTTGGTTCTGTCGTTGCGTTGCAAGATCTCACGTGTTAAGTTGAGATAATTGATTGCTCCTTTACTCGCGGCATCGTGAAGAATAATTGTTTCACCGTGACTCGGAGCTTCAGAAAGCTTAATTGTTCTATGTATAACAGTGTCAAATACAAGCTCTTGAAAGTGTGTTTTTACTTCATCAACAACTTGATTTGCCAAACGCGTTCTTGTGTCATACATCGTTAACAAAATACCTTCTATTTCAAGTTCGTTATTTAGTCGACCTTGTACGATTTTAATTGTATTCAAAAGTTTACCCAAACCTTCCAATGCGAAGAATTCACATTGAACCGGAATCAGCACTGAATCTGCGGCTGTAAGTGCATTCAACGTTATTAACCCAAGAGAAGGCGAACAGTCGATAATGATAAAGTCATAATCGTCTTTGATTTTCTCAAGTGCATTACGCAGCATGTATTCTCTGTTCTCAAGATTGATCATTTCAATCTCTGCTCCAACCAAATCAATGTGCGATGGAATGATATCGAGGTTTGGATTATTCGTAGCTATAATCAGCTCTTTAGGGTCAACGTCATTTACCAGACAATCGTAAATATTACGACTATTCTTTGGATCTAAACCAACGCCTGATGTGGCATTCGCTTGTGGATCAGCGTCAACCAATAATGTTTTATATTCCAGAACACCAAAGCAACCTCCTAAGCTGATAGCCGTGGTTGTTTTTCCTACTCCTCCTTTTTGATTAGCAATTGCTATTATTTTACCCATGTTTGGACGAAAAATGTGGATAAAGATAAGCATTCTCAACGAGAGAGGTCATCAAGTTTACCTACGAGTTATTAACGAAAAGTGTTTAAATAATATTCCTTTATTTCAGGTCATCGAAAGAGAACTCCGAATCCGTTTTGGATTCGCCTTCGTTGATCTTTGATTTTGCAAATTCGATGGCATTAGCTAAACCTTCAAGGACTTTTTCAAAATCCTCTTTATAAATGAATAGTTTGTGTTTTGAATATTCATCCTTTCCGTCAACAACAGTTTTTTTGCTTTCTGTGAATGTGATGAAGTAATCATTGTTTAACGTAGTTTTTACATCAAAAAAGTAGGTGCGCCTTCCGGCTTTAATCGCTTGACTGTAAACTTCTTGTTGGTTATTATTTCCTGAAGACATTTGTATATAGCATTAACTAGCAACACAAATATGCTTTTTTTTTGGCGAAATTCCAAAATACTGAAATAGGGCGGGGAACAAGTTGTGGAATATTCGGAAAATGAAATAGTTAGATAAAGCTACTTCTTTCTCTTACGTTTTTTAGGTTCCTGAAGTACTCCATTTACACCTTTTTCGTCTTTGCGATGCTTCTTACGTTCGTATCTTGACATGGCATCAGTACCTTCTGTGTTGGCTTTAGGATCCTTTTCCTTTTTGTTCTGATCAGCTGTTTCTTCAGGCAAAACAGCAACGTGTGTTTCAGTTGGTAAGCCGGATGTTGGGTCGATCCATTCGTTCTCAACCGTTTCAATTTTGATATCGCCTGTTTTTGGGTCAATCTTCGTTGCTTTTTGAACCGTGGCGCTTACGTCACTTATTCCAATGACATCTTCAACAAAAGTCAGCTTCGCATTTTTGAAAGTGAATGCATCATATGAGAAATCTGGAACGTAATACTCATAAAAACCTGTCATAGAAGGGTTTTCTGGAGATAAATGATCGAAAATGATTCTGTCGTATTCTGGTTCGTATCTTAAACTTACAACCGACTTTGACGAATGTTCCAGGAAATAACGTTTGTAAGTCTGCTCTTTTGTTTTAAAAATAGCTTGTCCAAATTTCACTCCCGTTGAAGTGAATGAAAGTACATCGATTAATTTGATATTACTGTTTTGACCGCCACCATTCCAGCCAAGTAGAATATAGCTGTCTTTAGATCCTTTATTGTACGGAATGATTTGGTAGTATAAAGCGCCATACCATTGTTCATCAGTTACAACTTCCGTTGGTTTCGGATTGTAAACATCGCGTACATAATTCAGTTTGGTGACTTTAGCTTCTTTTCCAACTGCGCTTCTGGATACAATATATCCATTATATTGCTGCTGGTCGTCGGCATACTCAACATTCCAGGTGATAATTCTAACCAAATTATCAGGACTGTCTACAACGCCAACTGAACGTAGTGGAGAGAAATCGATATCGAAAATAGAAGGTTCATTTAGCGTAAAATCCATGAGTTTATCGAATTCCTCATTGGCTTTAAGTTTGCCTTCTTCTGTTTTTGCAGCTCGTAAAGTGTCCAGTAATTCGCTTAAGTGCGAAACCCGTTCAGATGAATTGAATTGACCAAATGCATGAACGGTGAAAACAGAAAATAAAACTACGATCAACTTCTTCATGACACTATAATACGATTTTAGTGTTGAGTTACAAAATCACTTGTTACAAGTGCATAAAATCTTTCTTAGCGATCAGCTCGTCATTAGATTCACGGTAATCAGGATCATCAACACAACAGTCAACTGGACAAACGGCAGCACATTGCGGCTCATCGTGAAAACCAACACACTCTGTACATTTATCTGCTACAATGAAATAAACGTCCATATCCTTTGGCTCGAATGTTTCATCAGCTTCAATTTCCTCACCGTTCAAAGTAGTGATTAGTCCTTTTAACGAAGTTCCATCAGAATATCTCCATTCTGCTCCACCTTCGTAAATTGCGTTGTTTGGACATTCCGGCTCGCATGCACCGCAATTGATGCATTCATCCGTAATCATGATAGACATAGCTTTCTTTAAAATTTTATGCAAATATACGAACTATCATCATTTTGGTTACCAGAACAACGGAGTATAAAGAGATTTTTGCTGTGAATAATTCCTAATTTTGCTCCGTGGAAAGAGAAGAACTAAAAAAAGGGCTAATTCAATTTGGGAAATTATTGAATTCGGTGGGGAGTGAAACCGAATTTCCTGGTTTTCAGATTGGAGTAACCGAGGCTGAGTTTCTTCAGTTAAGAACAGCTGTCAATAAGGAGCATTTGTACAATCCATGGTTCACAGTTCCAAATGTTAAATCGGCTTTAATTGGAATTTCCAATATGCTTTCGGAATCTGAATTGAATCTTGTCTTTGAAAAGTATAGCACGACTGAAATCCCAAAAAGAGTTGCAATCATCATGGCTGGTAATCTTCCTTTTGTTGGGTTTCATGATGTACTGGCTGTTTTGGTGACTGGTAATATTGCCATATGCAAATTCAGTTCAGATGATTCTCGTCTACCACCTTTATTGTTGAAAGTTCTTATCGAATTGAATCCTGAACTCGGAAAAAGCATTGAATTTTGTTTTGGTCCGGTAAAAAACTTTGATGCTGTAATCGCAACTGGATCTAATAATACCATCAATAGCTTAAAGGAATACTTTAAAGATAAACCAGCTGTTTTTAGAAAAAACAGAACTTCTATCGCTGTTTTGGATGGAACAGAAACGGTTGAAGAGCTGACGTTTCTCGGGCAAGATTGTTTTCAGTATTTCGGAATGGGCTGCAGAAACGTGGGAAAGATCTTTGTTCCTAAAGGATTTGAGTTGAATCGGATCTTTGAAGCATTTTTACCTTTTGGCGATATTGTCAATCATCACAAGTATGCCAATAATTACGATTATCACCGAACAATTTTCATGATGAATCAAATTCCTTTTCTGGATAACAATTCATTCATGATGAAAGAAGATGAAGGTTTGCATGCGCCACTTTCTGTCATTTTCTATTCTTATTATGAAGATAGAAGTGAAATAGAAGCATTCAAAAAAAATCATCAAGAAGAAATTCAAATTGAAGTAGGGCATAGTGGAATTGCATTCGGCGAAGCTCAGCAACCTGGTGTTTTCGACTTTGCTGATGATTTCGATACCTTTTATTGGTTGAGCAATTTGAATTGAAAATTTCAAAATTGATAATTGAATAGGAGCATTCGATGTCCATAATTTCCTGTACTCCATTCAATTTATTTAAGGTTATCAACATTTTTTTTGAGGTTATGAACAATTTTTGTAACCATTCTTAAGTGACTGCGTAATAGGTGTAAAATCTGAAACTATGCGATTCGTTACCCTTGTTATCAGCTCATTAACACTTTCAGGTGTTTGCTTTGGTTCAACTCAAGATAAACAAATGACTCAAGATGAGTATATTACATTATGGTCAAATGTTGCTGTTGAGCAAATGACTATTCATAGAATTCCAGCTAGTATTACACTTGCTCAAGGACTTTTAGAGTCGGGGAATGGTAATTCTATTTTAGCAACTGAAGGAAATAATCACTTTGGGATTAAATGTAGTAATTGGACAGGTGAGACAATTCGTGTCGATGATGACATTAAGAATGAGTGTTTTAGAAAGTATTCTAATGCAACTGAATCTTATTTGGATCACTCGATCTTCTTAAAGAAGGCGCGTTATGCTAACTTATTTACGTTAAGTATTGACGATTACAAAGGTTGGGCAACAGGTTTAAAAGCGGCTGGTTATGCAACTCATCCCCAGTATGCTTCAAAATTGATCGATTTGATTGAAAGATTGAAATTGGATCAATATGATGAGAAGAAAACAACTATTGATGCCAACAAGGAAATTGCTCAGGCCATTAAGGAAGAAAAGAAAGTTACTGATAGTAAAACCACTTCACAAAAAGAAACGGCGAAAGAAACAAGTTCAACAAAAACAGTTTCTTCTTCAGTTGCGGCTTCTCCTGAGACAATTGCCATTGATGAAGCAGGTTTGGAGTATAAATCGCACAAAATTTACGAGCATAAAAATGATGTTTCATACATCATTGCTCAAAAAGGTGATACCTATTATAAGATTGCGAAGGAATTTGAGTTAGGTACATGGCAATTGTACAAGTACAACGATTTTTCTGAAACAAAAGATATGTTAACTCCAGGTGATGTTGTTTATATCGATCCGAAACGATTGCATTCGAAAACAAAAGGTGATGTTTTTGTTGCGAAAAGTGACGTTAGGTTATATGAAATTTCACAGCTGGAAGGAATTAAAGTGAGTGCATTAATGAAAATGAATGGATTCACTTCTGAGAACGAATTGATCAAGAAAGGTCAAACAGTGCTTCTTCGTTAATACGTAGAAAGTTTATAGTTGTTGTTTGTAAAGCAACGGAATCCCTTGTGATTTCGTTGCTTTTTTAGCTTTACAAGAGTGCGTTTCTTGAATTCTTAGTTAAGATTTCAACGTTAAATTCGTTAATTCATAATTAAAGTACGGTTAAATCACTATATTTAAGTCGAACTATAAGATTTAGGATTAAAAGCTAAATAATCCAAATTACACCAAAAACTATACGTTGTGAAACCATCAAGTGAATTATTCAAGCTCATTAAATCGCTTTCAAAAAGTGAGAAACGGTTCTTCAAATTATCATCTGCGCTCCAATCGGGTGAAAAGAATTACCTGAAGATCTTTGATTTTATTGAAAAACAGCCAAATTATAATGAAGACGAGCTGAAAAACGCTTTCATAGAAGAAACGTTTGTGAAGCATCTGCCGTCTGAAAAAAATCATTTATATCGATTAATTCTAAAGAGTTTACGGGTTTATTATAGTGAACAAAGTGCTTCCAGTATTCTGAAGCAAGAATTAAAGAATGTTGAAATTCTCTATTCGAAAGCGCTTTATAAGGAATGCGAGAAATTCGTGCAGCGCGCGAAAGTGTTGGCAAAAGAACATGAGGAGTTTTACTATTTATATGAATTGATTTCATGGGAAAAGCGTTTGATGGAAGCTGCCTATGAAGATGGTGAGTTTAGTCAGGATTTAGATGTAATTGTAGCTGAGGAAGAAGACGTAATTGAAAAACTCAGGAATGTCGCTGAATACCAGGTGATCTACTCAAAGATCAATATGATATTCCGTTCCGGAGGATTTACCAGAAATGAAGCCGAGCGTAAGATCGTTGACGATATTGCAGATTATCATTTGATAAAAGGTAAGAACACTGCGCTTTCAACACGTGCTTCATCGATGTGTTATTATATAAAAGGATTGTGCGCTGCAACTGTGCGCAATTATGAAGACAGTTTCCAATTCTTCAACAGAACGCGAGCTATTTTGGATAATAATCCTATGATTCGACAAGATCTGGCACAGCGTTATGTAATGACGCTTTCCTTTTTAATTCGATGTCATATTGATATTAATCAGTTCGAAGAAGCGCAACAATTGATTCAGGAAATGCGTGCTTTGGAAAAACAAAAAGGATTCAATTCAACAGATATTTCACTACGTATATTAACAATCTCATATAATGCTGAGTTTGATTTGTTCCATGCCATAGGCGACTTTGCAAGAGCTAAGAAAATTGCTGAAGAAATTGAGCTTTTGGATGAAGATCTATTGGAAAAGATTCCAAAAGAACAATCTGTTTTATTCCTGTATAATAAGGCATATGCATATTTCGGAAATGGAGAATACAAACGTGCGTTAATGACCTTGAATGAGGTTTTGAATGATAACGAACAGCGTTTGCGTCAGGATATTTACAGTTTTGCGCGCATTTTCAATCTCATTATTCATTATGAGCTAGAGAACTTTGACTTTCTGGAGTATATTGTTAAATCGACAAACAGATACCTCAATAAATACGAGCGTGACTACGAAATAGAGCAGTGTGTATTGAAGCATATTCGAAAGCTGGCTAAAATGATAACGCCTACTCAGCGAATGGAGATATTCGAGAAGTTGAAAGAGGAAGTTCATGAATTGATGAAGGAGCCGCAAGAACGTGTGATTTTGGAATATTTTCATCTTCCGGCATGGATAGAATCTAAATTGAAGAAAATTGAATTCGCAAAAGCGGTTCAGCAATATTCTGAGATTAAATAATCTTGAAAGCGTAATAAGAAAATAGAGACGGTAAATCGTTTACCACATAAGAGCATAGAGCACATCGTTAATCTTGCTAAGGAATCTATGTTTACTATGTCTCTATGTGGTTTGATAAAAACCTTCTTAATTCAAGTATGCAGTCGTACACACGTTAAATATGATTAACTTCGGAGCCGTTTATAAATAAAGATGGCACAGAAGTACGCAACAAGAGCAGAAGACTATTCCAAATGGTATAATGATTTGGTAGCAAGGGCAGATTTGGCTGAACATTCAGATGTAAAAGGATGTATGGTCATTAAACCCTATGGTTACGCTATTTGGGAAAACATGAGAGATATTTTGGACAAAAAGTTCAAAGAAACAGGTCATTCCAACGCATATTTTCCTTTGTTCATCCCCAAGTCTTATTTAAGTAAGGAAGCATCTCATATTGAAGGTTTTGCAAAGGAGTGTGCTGTTGTAACGCATTATCGTTTGAAAACTGATCCAAACGGTGGTGGAGTTATCGTTGATCCGGATGCAAAATTGGAGGAGGAACTAATTGTTCGTCCTACTTCAGAAACAATCATATGGAACTCTTACCAGAAATGGATTCAATCTTACCGCGATTTACCTATTCTTATTAATCAATGGGCAAATGTTGTTCGTTGGGAAATGAGAACGCGTTTGTTTTTGAGAACTACCGAATTTTTATGGCAGGAAGGTCATACAGCTCACGCAACGAAGCAAGAAGCAATTGATGAAACTGTTCAAATGTTGGACGTTTATACAGATTTCTCTGAAAATTATATGGCCGTTCCGGTAATTCGTGGACGTAAAACAGAGAGTGAACGTTTTGCCGGTGCGGATGATACATATTGTATTGAAGCAATGATGCAGGATGGAAAAGCCCTTCAGGCTGGGACATCACATTTCCTTGGGCAGAATTTTGCCAAAGCATTTGAAGTAAAGTTTACCGATAAAGAAGGAAAGTTGGATTATGTTTGGGCAACGTCATGGGGTGTTTCTACACGTTTGATGGGGGCGTTGATCATGACGCATTCAGATGATGAAGGTTTGGTTTTACCGCCGGCTTTGGCTCCAATTCATGTGGTAATTGTTCCAATTCATAGAACAGATGAAGATTTAGCCAATATTACTGCTCAGGTTGAGAAGCTTACGGCAGAATTGAAAGGATTAGATATTCGCGTTAAATACGACAAGGATGATCAAAAACGTCCGGGATGGAAATTTGCTGAATATGAAGCAAAAGGAGTTCCGGTTCGTTTAGCAATTGGTCCACGCGATTTGGAGAATGGAGTAGTGGAATTGGCGAGAAGAGATACAAAAGAGAAAAGTTCAGTTCCATTAGAAGGATTGGCTTCTTATATCCAGAACTTGTTGAAGGAAATTCAGGACAATCTTTTGAATCGAGCTAAAAACTACAGAACGGAGAATATGCGTGAAGTAGATACTTACGCTGAATTCAAAACACTACTTGAAAAAGAAGGCGGATTCTTTTTGGCGCATTGGGATGGAACGAAAGAAACGGAAGAATTGGTCAAACAGGAGACGAAAGCGACTATTCGTTGTATTCCTTTAGATATGCCAGCTGAACCAGGGGTTTGTATGGTAACAGGGAAACCGTCAGCGGGAAGAGTAGTTTTTGCTAAAGCATACTAGATAAATTATCAATTATGAATTATCAAGAAAAGAAACAACTTTTACATTGATAATTCATAATTGTATCATTGATAATTGAGTTCTATGGATACACGTCAGGTTATACAACAGTTATTAGAGAAGAAAGCAGCTCTGAAACAAGATATTTACCAGGATACACGAAATCATTTTGATCGTTTCAAGAAACATCTGCATGAAGAAGTGAATCAATTGCGTGAATTGGTAAAGGATGAACGTGTTCGACTAAAAATTGAAGATCAAGGCGATTTTCAGGTTCGGGTTTTCATTGGTGGAGATGTGCTTGTCTTTCAAATGCATTCGAACATTTTCAGATTGCCAGATGAACATGCTCTCTGGAAATCAGATTACATGAAAGAAGACGCTGAGCGTGGTTATTTTGGTATTATAAACATCTATAACTTTTTGGCAGATTCTTACCTTCAAAATCGATTGAATGACGTTGGTTATTTAATTGGCCGAATTTTCATTAATAAAGATGAGAATTACATGGTCGAAGGAAAGGGGCAGCTTGGGTTTTTGTTCCGCGATTTGACACATGAAAAAATTAATGATGCAATAATGCGACACATTATTCATGTTTCTTTTGTCTATGCTTTAGAGTTTGATTTGTTGACTCCGCCTTATGAATTGGTGTCAAAAGCGACAGTTATTCAGATGATAGAGTTGAATGCAAATCAAAGTATGCAAACGGGTAAACGATTGGGTTTCAAATTTGAAGCAGAAGACAATGATTTTTTTTAAGAAAAAAATAACCTAGCCCTTGTATTACTAAAAAATAGAGGTATATTTGCACTCCGAAATCAAAAAAACGGCCCATTCGTCTAACGGTTAGGACATGCGGTTTTCATCCGTAAAATAGGAGTTCGATTCTCCTATGGGCTACAAAGTTTCAAAAGCGTTGAAACTAATATTAAAAAGAAAAAAATACGGCCCATTCGTCTAGTGGTTAGGACGCCAGGTTTTCATCCTGGTAACAGGAGTTCGATTCTCCTATGGGCTGCAAGTTAATTGTATAACTATTTAGAAATAAAAATGGCAAATCATAAGTCAGCTCAAAAAAGAATCCGCTCTAACGATGTTAAACGTTTGCGTAATAAATACCAACACAAAACAACTCGTAACGCTATGCGTAAGTTGCGTGCATCGAAAGATAAAAAGGAGGCTCTTGAGTTATTGCCTAACGTAACATCTATGTTGGATAAGTTAGCGAAACGCAATATCATTCACAAAAATAAAGCTGCTAACCTTAAATCAGGTTTGGCAACTTTGGTGAACAAACTATAAGAAATTAATTTCTATTTGACTTAGGTCTTGTCAGTCCGCGGACAGATAAGACCTTTTTCGTTTTATTTGTACTCATGATAAATCGATGGTTAATTGTGGTTCTACTCATAACTTGTAAGTCGCTTACAAGCTATGGACAATCGCCTTTTTATCATTTCTTTGAGGACACCATACAGCCAGGTTATCGCATTTCTAAGACTTTAGATTCTACTGATGCCTTTTGTTCTCCTTATGCGAGTACAACAGTTCAATTCTTTCAACCATCGCTTCGATCATTCAGTTTTGGTCAGTTTAATTCGCTTCCGGTCGTCAATAGTAAGAGAAGATATTCATCTATTCCACACATCGGTTTTGCCTACAGCATGGGGTCAAATACTCAGCAGCTAGGGAAGATATCTTATACTCAAACGATAGACTCAATTAATTTTGTTCAAATGGATTATTTGCGCCAGTCTACCAATGGTGCAATGCGAAATCAGGATTTGACACGAAATCAATTGGATTTTTCATGGCTTAGAAGAGGGAAATTCTATGGCTCTGCCCTTGGCGTAAAAATGCTCTCGTTAGAACAAGGATTAAATGGAGGGTTGTTAGGTGATGTGATTCAAAATGATTTTGGACTGGAGTTTCAGGATGTCAAAAAATCCAACGCCCGACAAAAGTACATTGTTGTTGATGGCAAATTTGAGAACTTCTTTTCCTTCGTTTCTAATGAGAATTTGAAAACCGGATTCTTTCTGAGTCCATTTGTGAAAGTAGCAAGCAAGCGCTATACAGAGACTGATACCTTACTTCAGATCTATGGAGCAGTTAACCACGATACATTAACAACACAGGATTTTTGGCAGAAAGGTGAAGTAGGAGCAAGCGCTGGGTACTTTTTTCACACCAAACCTTTTGTCATTAATGGTGGTGTTGAAGTAAAATATTGGGATTTCGACAATTTCTCAATTCACAACGATACATTGGAAATTTCTGCAGTTGGAGATTTAATCGTTGATCTGAAATCGGGATGGAACTGGAAGAACTCTGCTAAAATCAATGTTATTGGTGATTTAGGTGAATTCTCAGCAGCGTCAAGATTGCATAAGAAGTTTGGGGTTATCGATGTTGATGTTAATGCAAATGCAGGCAGAAGATATCCTCAGAATTATCAGAGAAATTACTTTGGAAATACAATTGCTTATTCCTGGAATACCAAAACGCAGGAAACCTATATTCTTGCCAATGGTAATGTAAACATACATGTCAAAGGTCAAATCATTCAGTTATTCGGTGGAGTTGATCAACGTTTCAATATGCCTTTGTTCTTCAATAATCAATGGCGACAAGATACGTTAACAACATTGTCGTATGCTAAAATTGGTGGTGGAATTGATTTTCAGTGGAAGAAACTACTTCTGCAGCCGAAGGTGATTTTTCAAGTTGCAAGTATAAATGTTGTTCCTTCGTTGATCTTCCAAGCTCGATTAGCTTATAATGGAACAATTTTCAAAGCAAAGAAATTGAGAAACGTGACCGGAATCGATTTTGGATATTCTACTGCTTACGATTTAATGGCGTATACACCAATGATGGATGTTTATTCGTTAAACAATTCAGGATTGAATTTTACTGCAATGCCCAAACTTCATTTCTTCACGCAATTTGATCTGGGTTATTTCCGCTGGTTCATTCGTATCGAGAATATAGAGCAAGCTTTCCAGAAGCAAACGAACATGGAAGCTATTGGTTATCCAGTTATGCCTTTACAGCTACGTTTTGGCGTTTCTTGGGACCTGTTCAATTAATTGAAACCTCCGATTCCGCTCGGTTACCCTTTGCTTAATCTAAAAGGTTATCGAGCGGAGTCAAGATAACTTTTCTGTTTTGATTTTTGACTTATAAATTGGTCGCTGAGCGGAGTCGAAGTGCCAATTTATTCTATCTTTGAAGCCAAAATCAAAAACAATGGGATTATTAGAGAATAAGGTTGTACTTATCACCGGAGCATCTCGTGGAATTGGAAAGTCAATTGCAGAAGAGTGTGTAAAACAAGGTGCTAAAGTTGCATTTACATATTTGTCTTCAGAAGAGAAGGCTAGAGCATTAGAAGCTGAGCTTTCTGCAAATGGTGGAGTGGCAAAAGGATTTAAATCTGACGCAGCGAAATTTGACGAAGCTCAAAAATTAGTTGATGATGTTGTTGCTGAATTCGGAACGATTGATGTTTTGGTTAACAACGCCGGAATTACTCGCGATACATTATTGATGAGAATGACAGAGGAGCAATGGGATGAAGTGATCAATACGAACTTGAAGTCTGCTTTTAACCTTACAAAAGCAGTTCAACGTCCAATGTTGAAAGCGCGTTCTGGTTCGATTATCAATATGTCATCTGTTGTTGGAGTTAGTGGAAATGCTGGTCAGGCAAACTATGCTGCTTCAAAAGCTGGATTAATTGGTTTCACGAAATCTGTGGCTCAGGAATTGGGATCTAGAAACATTCGTTGTAATGCTATTGCTCCAGGATTTATCGAAACTGAAATGACTGCTGCTTTGGATCAGAAAGTGGTAGAAGAGTGGAGATCAACAATTCCGTTAAAAAGAGGTGGTTCTCCGAAAGATGTTGCGGATGCAACTGTTTTCTTAGGATCAGATATGTCGGCCTATATTACAGGACAAACCATTCACGTTTGTGGAGGAATGTTGATGTAAGACATGAAATAATATTTGTGAAACCGTTCTTGATTTTCAGGAGCGGTTTTTTGTTTCTAGGATTCCAATTTTAAAGACCGCAAAAAACAATATGGTAATATTGTTGAAATAGTCTGAGACTGAATTACGTCCAATCTAAAATCTCAAGTCAGGAGAAATAGGAAATCAAGGATTTTTTTGATTAGATCAAAAACTCCGCAATCAAATCTGCTTTGTGAGTAGTCTCAACAACCGGGAAATCGAACCAACTCTGTAATTTTTTATCGAATCCTGAATTGTTCAAATAGGAATTCAATGCCTGATTTAATCCTTTGGTATAAAGCGTGTGATTAGCTCCAAGAGGATCGTCATGATACAAGTCATTTTGAGCAAATCCTTCAAATGTCGGTCCGGAGATAGTAATTCCAAATTCTTCCGGATTCTGACCAATTGGACTATGAGCTGTTGCCGTGAACTGATGCCAGAATGCAGATTGAATACAGTTTTTCTCAAATAATTGTCTGACGATTTCCAAAGAATCAATTGTTTCCTGCTCTGTTTCAGTCGGAAATCCGTACATGAGGTAAGCGTGGACGAGAATATTATTTTGAGAAAAATTATTTGTCACTTTGGTAACTTGTTTAATGTCAACTCCCTTTTTCATTTTCGACAATAATCTGTCTGAAGCGACTTCTAAACCGCCAGTTACGGCAATACATCCAGATTTAGCCATGAGTTCACACAATTCGAAATCAAACGTTTTTTCAAAACGTATATTTGTCCACCATGTAATTTTCAGGTTTCGTTCAATCAACTTTTCCGATAAAGATCGGAGCATTTTAGGTGGAGCAGCTTCGTCAACAAAATGAAAACCCGTGATACCTGTATCTTCTATTACTTTCTCGATCTTGTTTACCAGATCCTCAGCAGTTGTATTTTGATAGTTGCCAATGTAATCCAAACTCACATCACAGAAGGAACATTGTTTCCAATAACAGCCGTGCGATATGGTTAGTTTATTCCATCGTGCATCCGTCCACATTCTATGCATTGGATTCACAACATCTAAAAATGAAACATACTTGTGAAACGGCAATCCTGAATAATTTGGAGCTGGTAAATTCTTGTGATGATAAATAGTATTCGGTGTTTTATTCTTGTAAACCACTTTTTTCTTTTCCAATACAAAAGTTCGTTCCAATTCGCTGCTGTCAATTGATCCCTCCAGATAGGAAACCATTTTTAAAAGCGGACCTTCACCATCATCCAGTGAAATGAAATCAACAAACTTAAAAATACGCGGATCCGAAAGTGAACGCAATTCGGTATTGCAGTATCCACCCCCAAAGGCAATGGAAATATCGGGAAAGAACTGTTTTATGAATTGTGAACAACGCAATGCAGAGAATAGATTTCCAGGAAAGGGAATTGTAAAACAGATAAGTTTTGGAGAATACAATTTGATTTGATCTTCCAAAATGTTAAACATTTCATCTTCAATCAGCGTTGGCTGATAATGTAAAAACTCATCAATTTGATCAAAACTTGTTGCAGCGGTTGCAATTTGCTCCGCATATTTTGTAAAGGCAAAGAACTCGTCTACGTTCGCTTGAATGAAATCACCGATTTCCTCAATGAACAATGTTGAATAATGTTTGGCTTTATCGATGACTCCAATATCGCCATCTTCCCATTTTATTTCCTTGTTGACTTTCATTTGACGATGTCCGGCAGGAAAAAAATCGGGCTTAAGCAGCTGATGAGCAGTTTCAATATCTTGTTTTTGTAGAAATGCGATAACTGTATCTATCCTTGAAATGTACTTCTCCTTCAGTTTGGAAATTTCAGGATAATGATAGTTTCCGGTATCAACGGCTTCCTGAAAGATCTCACGTAGAAATTTGCTGGTGAAAACAGAGGTAAAAAGTTCAATACTCAAATCACAATGAGAAGCAGAAATATCATGTGCTTCCAAAAAACCTTTTAAATAAGAGGTTGCAGGATACGCAGTGTTCAACTGTGTAAACGGCGGTGTAATTAAAAGAAGCTTTGGACGCATTGCGCAAAGATAGAGTTATGATTTGATTCGTAAAAACAAAAATCCCGATCCGCCTGAGGCGGACCGGGATGTTCGAAAAAATTATAAAAAGCTAACTGAGTAGGTAGGTTAAAATTTAAAGAAACATTTCAATTGATTTCCATTGATTAAAGCACCTTGTTGTGCAGTTGCGTTTGAAGCATCAACTCTGTAAACGTGTGCTGTAAGTCCATCGTTGATTGAAACATATACTTTTCCGTTTTCAACCAGGAATGGTGTAAAGTATTGTCCTCCATGTAATGGAATACTTCCAACTTCAGAAACGGTTTGGTTGTAAATATCGATAACAACAATTTTACAAATTGGATTGTCAACAGTGAAAGCTCCCCAAACTGCTGCGTCGTTAGCATTTGGAACCACGCGCGCAACAATTTTTCCATTTCCTGCATATGCACCTGTTAACAGTTTGTAACCTTGTGCTTCAATGTTGAAGAAATAAGATTGATCAAAAGATGTTGCTCCGGAGTTGATTCTTAAAATTCCTGATGGTTTTGTAGCTTGAGTAAATCCTGCAGCCAAAGAGGAAGTGGAGAAGGTGTAGTGATTTCCGTTCTCATCCGTGATGATACATGGTGAACCACCGTAGTAACCAATTGGAGAAGTTCTTGCGTCTTTAAAAGTGGTTTGGTAAACCAATCCCGGGTAGGAGAACACACTTACGTATGCAGTATCTGTGCGATCTGTATCCCAGCTTGAACCGTGAAGCGGATAGAAAGAAACATACAATTTATCATTGTCAATAATTGAATGTGTTGGCCACATGTTCAATTGTGCTAATGTGTCATTATATAACGTGTACAACGGGTGTTGAACCGTGTTTGTAATCGACATAGAGGTTGGATTGATGGTTTGAATTTTTGTGTTGTAAGATCCACCACCCCAAGGCGCTCCAATTGAAAGTACATTTCCATTCGGCATGTTTGTTAGTACATCGGCACGTTCGTAAACAAAACTTCCCGATTCAGTAATTGCACCGTTGTTTACCGTGTAACCAGTACAAACCGTATTGGTGTAGTCAAATGAAAGGTATTTTCCTCCATTCGTTTTGTGGAAGTACATCCAGCCTTCTTGCTCAACGCCTGTTCCTGTTGCAGAGATTGTTCCCGACATCAAATCAGAAGAAGTCAATAAGTAATCTGCTTCAGCGCCACCGCTTTCTGCTGTTAATCCAACCACATATCCACTTGAGATTGCCGGTTCTTCTTCTGTTGTTTTTTTCTTTTTACATGAAGTGAAAAGAGTTCCTGTTGCAAGCGCACAGATTAAAATAAAACGTGTTGTTTTCATTCTTTTGAGATAAATAATTGTTTACTGCTTTGTTAAATAGTAGCGTAGTTTGATATTGAAACTTCGTCCTGGTTTTTGAACCCGGAAATTGTCGTAGCACAGAGCATCCAAAATATTCATGGCTGAAAGTGAAATGTTGTATCGACCTTTATGAGAAGTGTACGTAATGGAGGCATTATTTACAAACTGACGAGGGATAATGAATTTTGAATCTGAACTACCCTGACTTTCCCATTTTAAGAAGAACTGTTCTATCACAGTTGTATTCCAGTTAATTCCGAAGTGAGCTTTCTGCTTTCCGAATTCTTTTGTATTGAAAGTGATGGATGCATTTCCAAATAAGTAAGGCATATTCGGTAAACGATCTCCATACAATTCATCAGGTTGACCATTTGCCTTTAAAGAGGTATTGCGAATGCTTTGATAAGTGGCGTTCAGCTCAATAGAAAGCGATTTTTTGTATTTATAGCTGGTAGCAGCTTCAAAACAATGAATTTCACCATTTCCAAGATTTTGGTATTGAGAAAGAACCCCAATCGCTACATTTCGAATCAGATTCGTTGGTAAACGGTACAAGTAATTCGACTCGAAATTGATAATGTGATTATTGAATCGTTTTCCAAACAAGAAACCAGCATTGATGTTTTGACTTTTCTCAGCAACAAGGTCAGGATTCGGTTGAAGAAGAAGTCCGTTTCCAAACAATTCATAACCTTCCGGTAAACGGTAAGTGTTTTCGTAAGAGGTCTTTACCTGAAAATTATTGAAAACAAAGTAACTTATAGCGGCACCAAAACCCGGCAACTGTTGCGAATTGGTAGCTTTACGAATCACATTTTCATCTGTCTCTTCAATGTAAACTTCTTTATATAAAAGTGAATTCAAGCTGAAGTATTTTCCAAAAGCGTTTGCTGTTAGCTTGTTGTCGAGAAGTTTGATCTGGTAAGATAAACCAAGGAAATTCTTCATCAATATGTTTGGATCGTTGTAGGCAATTGGACTTACTGCTAGCGGGTCAGTACCAACTCTCTCCATTCGGGAGAACGTATTGTTCAATGTGATTTGCTGGTTTCCACCCAGTTTATAACTCAATGTCGCTAAGGCCAATGTGTTCTGATCTGTAAAGGTGAACAAGGTTTTGTACCAGCTTATCTCACCTGAATTCTGATAAGTAAACTTTGACGTATAGTTTCCTGTCCAATCATATTCTCTTGAGCTTGTATCAACGTTTACCGATTGAATATTACTGTAAAGCGCTGAAACACGTAAACTAAGATTATCTACGAAGAAATGGTTTTTCTCGTATTTCAATGTTGGAATGAATCCGTGATTTTTTGTAAATGCCTGACCAAAAACTTCGGTCATGTTAGCTCCATTCTGAATTTCCTTGTATTGTGCAGAACCAATTACTCCAATCATTAAACGATCAGCAAAACGTTTATTGACAACTCCAATTTCCACATTTCCGGTTGCCGATTTGAACGCATCATTGAAACGTTCAACGGAAGTTGTGTATTCGTCTTTCTTGCCCGTTTGTTTGTCATACAAATAAGTATCAATTCTGAAATTGTTATCTGAATAATTGTAGAACGCACTTGCGTTTAACAAAAGGCCATTTTTAAACGCGTATCGACCAACAACACTTGTTTGATGCGTATTGAACGATCCGTATCCGTAAGAAATGTCTAAAAAATTCTTTGCCGCAGTGTTGGTCACAATATTCACTGCACCACCAAGAACATCTGATCCTAGATGAACCGGAACAACCCCTTTGTACACTTCAATTCGTTCCACATTATTTACCGGAACACTATTGATACTGTAAGCAGAACCTAAAACTTCTGTTGGTAAACCATCAACGAAAAAACGAACCTGATTTCCAGTGAATCCGCTTAAAGAAAAAACGAAATCGGATCCCAAACCACCAGTCTCTCTAATACGAACTCCGGTTGTTTGATTCAATACTTGATTTACATTCAGGTTTCTGCTTTGCAAAGGTTTCATGTCGATCGATTCCACTGCAAAAGGCTGTTCTTTAACCAATTCAGCTTTTGTTCTCACAATATCAACTTCAAGAAGCGTGTTACTCTCTAACACAATTTCGGGCAGGGCTAGAGTAGGAGCGTTGAGTGCAAAGCTTTGATGGTGTTTTTTATATTCAACTGAAGAAATAACAATGGTGTGTTTTCCGTAAGGAATGTCTTTCAACTCAAAATGACCTGTTGAATCGGATTGTGTACTTGTTTTTGTCCCTTCCAGGTAAACCAGTGCGTAAGAAACCGGAATTCCGTTATCGAGAATTGTTCCGGTAACTGTTCCTTTTTGAGCCATTGCTGTAATCGGAAGGGTTAAGAGCGCTATGATAGTCAGTAATTGCAAAATCTATTTATATTTAGTCTAAATAAAACTTGCGCAAAAGTACCCAGGCAATACAGTCATCACAATACCTAAACTTTGGTATTTTGATTTAACAGGGATAAAAAAAACAGCAATCCGTTTAGATCACTGTTTTCAATTTCAAATAATATATAAAACGGAGTCTAGTTTGATTTCTTTCTTGATGGAAGTTTAATCTTATTAAACATTTCCAGGAACAAACGGAACAAATCGTAGTATAGACAAATAATGAATGATAAACTCATTAACCAAAGTATAATGATGTTTGCCCAGAAAGTACTGATTTTCATTCCAAAGAAATACTTCTGATAAGAATAGAAAGGAGAATCTAAGAAACGTGTTCCTTTCGGATCTATATAAAGTGGATCGTCTTTTTGAAGAATCGCATCATCTGTAACTAAAGCTTTTTGAACTTCGGTTCTATTTGTAACAATATCGTTCAGACTTTCATTGGCAAATGTATTCTGACTTAACTGATACTCTTTATCACCAGATTTTGCAATCATTTTCTCAATTGCATCGGATGATTTATTGAAATCTTTCCCAAATTGCTTTTTGAGCATACCCAGCCAACTACCAAGTTCTCCCTGAAGCTGACCTGTTGCGTCACCCGGTTTAATAGATTCTAGTGTAGAAACACATTCTTTACATTCGAAATCCCAAACATTAGTGACCTTTTCAACCTCATTTCCGAGAATTCGTGCGGCTTTTTCGTAATCGTCAGATTTTGATTTTGGATTTGCCAAAACATCCAATTGCTTGTACATCTCCGGAATCCAGTAATCGCGCATCCAGGCACTATAACTTTTCTGTTGGTTCAGAACAAAATACTTGCTTTCATGTTCGTTGTCTTTTGCCTGAGTTACAGCCAAAGCTTCGTATGCCCAGCGTGAAGCCATAGCGTTTCCGATCCATGGAACTTCATTCGTATTCGCAAAGATCGGATTCAGTTTATCGAACTTCACAATTACACCTGAGAACAATAACTGCGGAATGATCAATAACGGAACAGTGATGTAAATTACTTTCGCCGAATTGAAACCAGAAGATATATTTAGACCAAGGACATTCGCCATACAAGATGTGGAGAAGAGAACAAGCCAATATTCAAGCCACATTCCCTGAATTTCCAGAATCATGTTACCAACCAAAACAAATGTTGCCGACTGAATAGCCGAGATGATAAACATGATTAGTATTTTGGACCATAAGTACGATCCTCTTGATAAGTTCAGGAAGCTTTCGCGTTTCAGGATTTTTTTATCCTTTATGATTTCTTCAGCGGCAACTGTTAAACCTAAAAACAAGGCAACTACAACAGAAATGAATAAATACTGAGGAATGTTTTCGTTAGAGTAGAAGATATACTCTTCCACACCTTTTTCTGTGCGATTAAAGAATTTTACGAAGAAAGCCAGGATTACAGCTAAGGCCGGAGCTTCCAATAAATTGATCATCATGTACTGACGATTTGCCAATTTACTTAGTACATCTCGTAAAAAGAAAACTTTGAACTGCGCCAATTTACCGGCAATCGTTGAAGTTCCTTTTATAGGATCATTGATTTCTTCAATCGTATTCGCGCTTCTTTCTTTGGTGAAGCGATCATTCCATTCTTTCGGAGAAACCTTTCTGTATTTGGTTTGATTTCCATATTCGTCCACAACCTTCGACTCAATGATGTTGAAGATCTGTTCCGGGTTTACGTTACCACAAATCGGACATTCCCGCTCATTTGCATTAACATGGTGAATATGTGTTTTGAAATAAACAACTGCATCAATCGGATTTCCGTCAAAAATTGGATAACCACCTTGATCTAATATCAATAGTTTGTCGAACATTTTGAAAATGTCGGACGACGGCTGGTGGATAACAACAAAGATCAATTTGCCTTTAAGAGCAAGCTCTTTGAGCATATCCATAATGTTCTCAGAATCGCGTGAAGACAAACCAGAAGTTGGCTCATCAACAAACATTACTGCCGGCTCACGAATAAGCTCTAGTGCAATGTTTAAGCGTTTTCTTTGTCCACCGGAAATGGTTTTCTCTAAAGGTGAACCTACTTTCAGGTGTTTTACTTCTGATAAACCAATATCTGAAAGTAAATCAATTACTTTCTTTTTTACTTGTGTTTCACTTAGTTCACTGAAACAAAGTTTTGCATTAAAGTATAAGTTCTGAAATACGGAAAGTTCCTCTATCAACAGGTCGTCTTGTGAAACAAAACCAATTACACCTTCCAATTTTGATTTCTCCTTGTGTAGATCAACGCCGTTAATTTTAACCGATCCAACAGATGGAGAATAGTTTCCATTTAAAACATTCAGGAAAGTGGATTTACCAGCCCCTGAACCGCCCATAACTCCGATCAATTTTCCACTTTGTTCAGTAAAATTGATCTCATGTAAACCAATTTTTCCGCTTTTGAAGAAAAACTGCATGTTCTCCACCTTAAAAGTCAAAGGCTCCAGATTCAAGTCGTGTAGATATCTGGAAATTACATCGGAGTAATAAATAGGTGAACTTTTGGACGTACGAATAGTAGATCCCTGGTTCAAAATATGATTTCTTTCGTTTGAAACCGTTTGTCCGTTCAATGTGATCTCATCATTTCCAAAATACCTTAAGAAAATGATATTGATACTTTCCATTCGAACGATGCGAATCAAACCATCGATTCCAGGATGAACGTACAGCTTAGCTTGATTCAGCGCCAGATCACGTGAAGAAATGTACATGAAACAATCGTCATCAAGCACATTTGAAGCTGGCTCTTCAATGAAACTCTTGAGCTGTAAATATTCTTTCTCTGAAATGTTGAATGATTCAGCTACTGTATGAACGAATTCTTGTTCCTGATCGTGTACTTGCTCGTTTGCATGAATAAATTCAAAGATTCGAAGAAGTACGATCATCTTTTGACGCTGCGTAAGTTCTTCGTTGATCTGAGAACAAATTCTTAGAACCTTTACAGAATTAACAGATGTACGCTTTCTTTCACCATCTTTCTTTGCAGATCCGGCATGGTGTACAGAAAGGAATTCCTCGAAAAGAACAAGGTACTTTTGAATGAGTGCTTCATTTAATTCTGAACGTAGAAATCCTTCAACGATTCTGCGTCCGTTTGAAGAAGCAACTGCTTCAGGTGATGAATCTGTAACTTCGTCTACTTTAGCGATGATGGCAAATAATTGCATCAACGCACGTAGTATGCGCTCACTCATGTGTTAGTTCTCGGGGTAGTTTTATCGTTTAAAGCCAATCATCATAATTGCACATCCTGTAACTTTTTTGTCTAAGTCAAGCTCAGTTTCAATGGTTACAGGAATAGTTGTAGGAACCTTAAAGTCCCAGTATGATGAGTTTTTATATTTTCTGTTTGTAAATAGTACATTTCCATCTACATCTTTAACAGTAAAAATCACATAAGCATCATCTGTACCGGCAGTACAAGCAATTCTGTATGTTGTTCCACCGTAAAAAGTGGTAGTAAACTCTGCTTTTTGACGATCTAATAATGCGGTGTAAACCTGACCATCTGATACAAAATCACCTTTTTTACCTTTTAAAATTTTCTCACATTCTTTAACCAATGCATCACAAGTAGTTTGAGCATATGTTGCAGATGTCATTCCGATTACTGCAATGAACAGTATTAAAAACTTTTTCATGTTTGTCTAATTATTCAGTGATTTTATCTCTAATGCTTCCAATTTTCTGGTAGATGAAGTTTAAGGTATTTGTCTCCACTTCAACAGATGTTTTGTGACGAAGTACCGTTAACTTTTTCTTAGCATCAGTTTTCGGTTGAACGTACTCGTAATTCATTTCAACATTGTCGAAATAACTTTTCAAGTCCTTCATATCAGAAACCAACTCATCGAATTTTCCACCCTTATTGTAAGTGTTAAGGATATCGATAATTGAATTCAATGTTTCTTTTTGCTCACCAATACGTGATAAAATTTTCGAGTTGTTTGCTTCTTTATTGATTTCACAAGCCAGGTACATTGACTCGATCCAACCTCCAACAAGGATTAATGCTGAAACAGGTTTTCTTTCATTCAATTTCAAGTAACTGTCTGCTTTTTTGAAAGCATCAGAAACAATTACCATCATCGAATCTTTGTTTGTACTGTTCTTTTCAAATCTCGACATAAAGTTCTTGTCGAATGCACTTTCCAAACCTAAAGAAGCTGTTAGTTTTTCTACAGTAGAAAGGTATTGTAACGATAAACTGTTTTGTTTGTAAATAGAGATATATCCAAGATCAGTTCCGTAAACACCTAAATTCAGTGCTTTTTGCATTTCAGAACTATAGCCTTCAAGATTTTCCAAAGGATTTAATAGATCTGCTTTAAACGGAGCTTTCACTTCTTCAAGTAACAAAGCTGTTTGCATTGGAGAAGGAATAGAGAAGATCTTTCCATCAAAACTAGTGTTCAACGCACTGTTCGGATCTCTGACTTCTTTGTCTATTTCTTTCTTCGCGGTATCATCGCCGGATCCACATCCAACAGTTAATCCTAACAATAAACCTGCTCCCAGGAAGATATGACTTGTTTTCATAGCAATTAAGTAATCGTTATTTATTACGAAAATAGTTAAAATTCGATAAGTATTCCTTTTCAGTCGTTAAATGTTCAATTACCAACTTCAAAAAGTACTTTTCAACTTAAAAATCACACACGATTAAGTTCATTTTACTACTATCTTTGTCAAAAAAACAGCATGAATATTCGTCCAAGAAGAAACAGAAAAAGTAGTGCAATTCGCGCAATGGTTGAAGAAACTCAATTGGGACCTCAACATTTGATTTATCCGATTTTCTTAAAGGATGGAAAGAATATTAAGGAAGAAGTTTCTTCCCTTCCGGGTAATTACCGTTGGAGTTTGGATCAGCTGCTTCCTGAATTTGAAAAATGGATGAATCTTGGAATTCATACGTTCGATTTATTTCCTGCTGTTGACGAAGCTTTGAAAGACCAAATTGGAAGTTATTCATATGCTGATGAGAATTTCTATTTACACGTTATTCGCACCCTGAAAGAGAAGTTTCCGGAGGCGGTTTTGATGTCGGATGTTGCATTGGATCCGTATTCTTCCGACGGACATGATGGCTTGGTGATTGACGGTAAAATTGTAAATGATCCGACTTTAGAAATTCTTGGTAGAATGTCGGTCGCGCAAGCGCAGGCTGGAATTGATATCATCGGACCATCAGACATGATGGACGGTAGAGTAGGTTTTATACGAGATGAACTGGATATGGCTGGATTTCAGGATGTTTCGATTATGTCATATACTGCGAAATATGCGAGTGCTTTTTACGGACCTTTCCGTGATGCATTGAATTCTGCACCAAAATCAGGCGACAAGAAGACTTACCAAATGAATCCGGCAAATAAGCGTGAAGCTTTGATTGAAGCGGAATTGGATGTTGCTGAAGGTGCAGATTTCATTATGGTGAAACCGGCACTTTGTTATTTGGATATCATTCACTTATTGAAAGAAAACTTTGCAACCCCGGTTACAGCTTACAATGTGAGTGGTGAATGTGCAATGGTATACGCAGCCGCAAAAAACGGTTGGATCGATTATGATAGAGCTGTAATGGAAATGTTGTTGAGCATCCGCAGAGCAGGAGCAGATGGAATTCTGACTTACTTTGCACCGCATGCAGCACAATTGATGAAATAATTACCAATGACTAATTAGTAATTACTAATTAGTCATTTTTTCGAGCAATTAATCATCCATTTCACACCAAATTTATCCACGAACATTCCAAAGTAATCGCCCCAGGGAGCCTCACTCATAGGAACAGTTACAGTTCCGTCTACTGAAAGCGCATTGAACAATTCATCTGCTCGTTCTCTATTGTCTGGATGAAAGGACAACGAAAAATTGTTTCCGGGAGCATAAGGTCCACCGAAAAAGTCAACATGGTCATTCCCCATTAAAGAAATGTTTTCCGGTGCTTCCAAAGCAATATGCATCACCTTGTTTCTGTCTGCTTCTGACATTTGATCAGCGTTAGGAGCCTCACCAAAACGATTGATTCCAGTGATTTTTCCGTTAAGTGCTGTTTTATAGAAATCGAATGCTTCTTCTGTGTTTCCGTTAAATGTAAGGTATGCAGTAATCATGACGATTGGTTTTAATTTCAGTTTTAAAATTAGGAATTCCTTGCAGAAATTTATGAAGTAAATACCGTTTCCATCCACAAATCATGGATCAGCTCCAGTTCATTTAATGTTTCAATTCGTTCACAGCATTCGCGCATTTTAGTTCGCCAACCTTTCGTATCGAATGGAGCGGCATCTGCCGTTTCCCAGGTTGTTTTGTTTGGCCATTGTGCAATTCCGAAATAGGAATGTTCACCGGATTTATACAATCTCGATCCCAAACTCCCACAATTCTTGTAAATCAGTTGAGTAACTTGTTTCCAGGCTTCCTCGAATTCAGCATGTTTATTGGGATGAATGATAAAATTATAACTGACTGTAAACATAGATTGAGTTCAAAAGGTTCAACGGTCTAAATTATTTCCATTTTTTGTATTGTGCTGTCACATCAACAATTGCAGCTTTGAATGTTTCATCGCGGAGAAATTCGTTGATAAATAATTGAACACCTTCTCCGGCCAATTCGTATTCTGAAGACTGAAACTGAGGATCCATGGAGATTTGCTGTGCAGCCGCTTTTCCTTTCCATGCATATATTCCATCGGCAGGAACGGTGTAAGAATACACTCTTGTAAACCCGTTCCATTCTGGCATTACAGCTGTTCCGCCGATTACCGATTTTAATTGTTTTGGTGGATCCAAGGTCCAGAAACCTCCAGCTTCTCCACCTTTGTCTGTTACACGGTACAAAATTGTTCCGCCAGGGATTTTGGTAAGAATTGCAGTGTCAGTGAACGTGGTTGTTCTATAGTCCTGTAAGTTGTAACGCGTATCGTTCACTCCATAATTAATGGCCAAGAGTTCCTTTTTTGGAAGATTATTTGCTTGAAATGAGTGATGGGTTAGTCCCGGAACATGCTTATAGTCCTTTACTAAAATGCGTTGATGATAAACGCTTTTTGCGCCAATTAGTTGTTGGTAAATAACCGTTCTTGTAGAAGGTGTCGAAAGCGCATTGTAAAGATAAGGTTGCGAAAGGCCGTTGGAAATCCATTTCAACGTACTATCCTTCGCACCAACTGGTAATGAACTAAAAATAGTATCGCCTTTAGAAGGTTTAACTGACGTTTTCGAAGATTGTGCAGAACTATTGGCTGCGAAAAAAGAGATGAATCCAAAAGTGAAAATCAGACGCTTAGCGGTGAATAGTGATGTTCTTTGCATAAATCGAAATTAGCAATTTGAAACAAAATTTCTTTATTTCTTTCCAACTTTCTCCATCAATTCATTCATCATATCGATCTGAACTTTTTGAATCTCAATTAATTCTTGTTGCTGATGCATGATTAAATGGTCAAGTTTTTCATGAAGCATTCGTATTTCCAATTCCGATTTCAGGTTGATCATGTAATCTTTCTTGGCGCGTTCACGGTCTTTTTCTTCCTGACGGTTCTGACTCATCATAATGACAGGTGCTTGAAGTGCTGCAATACATGACAAGATTAGATTTAGGAGAATGAAAGGATACGGATCATATGCTTTTGTTGTGAGTACAAAAACGTTAACACAAATCCATAGAAACAAGAATGCTCCGAACGAAAGAATGAAGGTCCAACTTCCTCCGAATGTGGCTACTTTATCAGCAATACGTTGTCCAACGGTGGACTTGTCGCTTTCGCCATCCTCCAACGTACTGGTTAATGTTTTAGAATCATTCATGTTGTTCAGCACCTGTTTCTCCAGTTCGCCGATCTCGCCAATTTCCTTCGTCAAATATTCAGAAATGTATTTTTCACGGTAGAAATTTAATTCAATTACTGAGAGACTATCATCACGTCCAAAATCAGGATGGTCTTTTTGAATCAGCTCCATCAGTGAATTTCGGAGAGTGTTTGCTGAGATTATCTCTGAGATTGGAAATTCCTTTTGCGAGATTTTACTGATGAACGACTCAGACATAATTTTATGTTTTTATGAAATTATAAAATTCGAAACAGGAATAACAATTCTTTTTACGAACTTTCAAATATTCATCCCGGAACTTCGTTTATCATTTCATGAAACTAACATACATCTCTATTTTTTTGTGTCTCTTTTTTGCGCTTTCGGGTTGCCATAAGAAAAGTGAATATCTGGTTTATTTCTTTCAGAATGTTGACGAGACAAGGCAATATCATTTGGTGTTAGACAATCGTAATAAGGGGGAAGTGCCTTTTTTGAATGAAGATGCCAATTGTGAAAGCAGCTCAGTACAATCCAACTCGTTAATTCTTGTTTTGGAAGAAGGTAGTTACAAATACCAGTTATTGAATTCTGCTGAAGAAGTAGTTTCAGAAGGAAAATTCAAAATTTCATCACGTAAGGTTTCTTCATCCGGAGGAAAAGGAAGTGTTATGCTTCAGGTTGGCGGTCAAAAAGCAGCGATTAGGCTGGGTGAATGATTGTCATACCACTACAAGCTGCAATAGCTGCAGGAATGATTATGCTAGGCGTGTTTTGCGTTCTCATCATTTTGTTCTTACTGATTCCTATACCCTTATATAAGTTGTTGAAATCCTGGTATTTGAGAGTGAATCCGGATAAAGTACCTTCAACAATAATGAAGCTTGGCTTTATTGCGATTGCTTATCTAATGGCTGGGATCGTGATATTTATACTTGGTGGGATTTTGTTGTTGATGTTTTCAGGAGTTAGATTTGATTAGAGCACATGATTGTTAAGCTAACCATTCAGGAAAATATGGAAGCAATTCTAATTATTGCAGGTGTTTTCGGTGTCTTTGCGTTCCTGTTTTTGTACCTTTTTCCATTGGCTTATTTCTCTAAATTTAAAGCTTGGTACTTAGAGAAGAAGCATATTCCGGAACTGGACCGAAAAATGAAAGTTCAACTTTTCCTTTTTAGTTATCTGATTTCTGCAACGATAGCTTTGTTGATAGGAAGTATTGTGTATTTAGTTATTTCTCAATTTTGGGAAAGCCTGTTCAATCCTTAATCAACAGACATTCGAAAGCCCCAATTCGTAAATCAATCAGGGCATTTCTCTTTTATATCGAAGTCATTCAAAAACTTTTTTTCCTTTTCCAACCGTTAGTAAACTCAGTAAACTCTCTTGAATCAACATGGTCCAGCCGTTTGAACAATCGCCATAGCATTCAAATTCAGGTGTCAAACCGATGTGTGAAAAACGAAGTTGAGTTTTGCCATCTATTTCTTCAAGTTCAAAACGAATGGTTGTTCCTGTCCATTCATCCGGTTTTTCGGTGAAACTCAATTTACTTTCCGTAACTAGCCATTCTACTTTCTGATTTGGGATCAGTTCAGTAATTCGTTGCTTTGAAAAATGAAACTCCTTCATTTTATAGGAAAACTCGTCGTTCAAATTTGTAGTAGGACCTTCAATTTCTCCATGCCACCAGGCACTCACGTTATTGATTGCTTTAAAAACTTCTTCTGGAGATTGGTCTACCAAAAGAGTTGTAGTAAAGTTCTGTTCTTTCATCGTACCTGCTTTTATGAATTGGGTTTCAGCAATACCATTTGACCTGTGTGATAAGTTAAATGAGTTGTTCTTGTGATGATAATGTTGAGTTTGTTGCGATGTGGTTCTGAAGCAAAGTCCTCTTCTGAAACTGCCGTGTGTCTTTCGAACCAGCTTTGAGTATCCATTCCGTTGAATTTCTCTTCCAAAAACGTATTCATTTTTGTCCACGCCGCTCTGAGCTCTTGTGCAGAAGGAAGTTCAGGAACTACTTTGTCGGCTGATTTAATGAATGGAACATGGTATTGAGGAAATAATTTGTCTCCAAGTCCAAGCAGAATGATCATATCATCGTGAACTGCTACCAAATGTCCAAGTAGATAAATTCCACGGTTTTTTCCTGGTGCAATCTCCTGCTGCAATTGCTCATCTGTCAACGAATTAATTAAAGTGTCACAGTATTTCAAAGCACCGTTCCATCTATCGAAAACCATTTTTAAGGCTATTTGTGTTGTATCCATTTTTTTCTTTTTGAGATTTAATTTAGGTAAAAGTACAGTCTAAATTCCACTGATGTATTGTGTGAAAAAGACATTTTAATGGGTTGATTTGGACAAAATGAAAAACTACATTTGTACAAATTCTTTGAAATGAAACACCTTTCAATTGTAATTCCCGAAGGAGAAAATAATCTAAGCAGTATTACCGGTGCTTATGAGATATTCAGTAAAGCTAATTTGTATTGGAAGAACTCTGGTAAACAAGAGGTGTTTTCTATTCAGTTGGTTGGTGTAACAGAAGAAGTATCTTTCAATAATGGGATTTTTACTGTAAAACCACATCTTACAATAGGCGAATTATCTAAAACGGATCTGATCGTAATTCCATCCCTGAATCACAATTATGAGCTGGCACTTAACGGAAATGACGAATTGATCAAATGGGTGGAAGATCAATACAAGAATGGATCTGAGATTGCAACTATTTGTACCGGAGCATATTTGCTTGCTGCATGTGGCTTGTTAGATGGAAAGTCGTGCTCAACGCATTGGTCGGTTGCTGATAATTTCAGAAATCGATTTCCGAAGGTGAATCTGCAAACAGATAAACTGATTACGTATGAAAATGGAATTTATACGAACGGTGGAGCTTATTCCTTTTTGAATCTGATGATTTACTTGATTGAGAAGTATTATGATCGTCAAACGGCAATTTATTGTTCCAAGGTGTTCCAGATAGATATCGACAGAAATAGTCAGTCTGCCTTTTCCATTTTTGCCGGACAAAAACAACATGATGACGACATTATTCAGCAAGCTCAGACGTATATTGAAAACAACATCGAAGAAAAGATTTCAATTGAAAGACTTTCGGCTCAATTCGCTGTCGGCAGACGAAATTTTGATCGAAGATTTATTAAAGCAACAGGAAACACACCAATCGAGTATTCACAGCGCGTGAAAATTGAGTCAGCCAAAAAATCCATTGAATCCAGCCGAAAAACAATCAACGAAATCATGTATGAAGTTGGTTATTCTGATGTGAAAGCGTTTCGTGAAGTGTTTCGTAAGATTACGGGAATGACGCCGTTAGAATATCGCGGACGATTCAATAAAAACAGTTTTTTAGCCTAGCTACTTTTTTGATAGTGCGATTTTCCGCAGCAATGCTTGAATTTCTCACCACTATTACAAACACAATCATCGTTTCTGCCGATTTCCCTTTTTCGCTTGTCAAGTTTTCTATCGACCATTTTCTGATTGAATATTCTCTCCAATAGTTGATACAATTCAGGGTGATTTTCTTCCAACAGTTTTGGTCGTTCAAAGAAATATTCACTGACTACCGAAAAGAATTCAGCATTGTTTGTTGCTCCATACGCACGGATATCTGAATCGCCTGATTTAATGCGATTGATTTCTCTGTTCATCAAATTCAACCAGGGAATAGTGTATTGTTTTTCGAGTAACACTTTCGGTATTCCATCAACTTCGCCGTCGCTTTTGTCAATTAAATGCACAAACTCGTGAATGGCTGTATTGTGTTTGTCAGATTCATTCTTAAACCCAAGCTCAAGTGCTTCCTTTGATAAAATCATTAAACCTTCCATGTTGTGACTTCCAACCATTCCCAGTACCATTTTATCATCGCTGTGTTCATCAAACTGAAAGTTCATATTGAAAGTCGAAGGGTAGAGCAAAACCTCACGAATATTGGAGTAGCGCCAATCATCGAAACCAAAAATGGGAATAACGGCACTTGAAGCAACAAGTAATTGATCCCCTAAACTCACGTCGGTTTTCACTCCTGTAATTCTGCAATTCAACAGAAATTCCTGAACCTTATATTCAAATCGTTTCTTTTCCTCAGCATCAAGCGCATTGTAGAAAATGACTTCGTTAATGAGAAATGTTCGCCATTCAACCGGGAAAGATTCCGTTGGAAGTTTCCATTTTGGATGAGCGAGTTTGCGGTAATTCATCCAAAGCCAGATGAAAAACACACAAGCGACTGAACCGATGATGAAGATTGTGATGTTGAGCATGATTTAATTAGCTGCTTTTTTTGGAAAAGGAAGAGTGTCTGACTTTGGAATTGCTTTTACAAATTTGACAATTACGAATGTACTGTAAGTATTTTCATCCTCGAAAACTCTTTCCTCGAAATATTCTGGCAAATCAATTCCATAATCTAACGTACTCTGTACAATCATACTGTCAATTATTTTGACTTTAAAATATCCTGAATATCCACCATCGCCGTATGGAGTGTGTGTTTCTTGGTAATAATAACAATTGTAAATTCCATCTTTTTTAACCTCAACTTCTTTTGGCCAGGGTTTTTGCTTATTTGTATTACAGGAAGTTAAAATGAAGAAAACACTGATTGTGTAAAGAAATATGGAGGTTTGTCTCATGTCTTTTTTACTGGTTTAAACGAATCTAAGAATTAATTTTTGTGCAAATCGATTTAGTATTAAATTAATTGATATACATTTGTCCCATGAAAATGACACAATTACATCATCATCATCACGCACTCAGCTAAGCGCTTTGGTGAGATGATTGTATATCTATAACTCTTTAACCCGCTTGGCTTTCAAGCGGGTTTTTTGTTGTCATTTCTTTTCACACAACTCTTTTGGAAGTCAGGCTATAATTTAAAACATGAAACGTTTAATTATTGCTTTACAAAAATCAGGTCGACTACAGGAAGGTTCTCTGGAACTCCTGAAAGAATGCGGTTTGAAAGTCGATTATCGCGATGGACAATTGAAAGTCATTACATCCGATTATCCGGCGGAATTGTTATTTCTGCGCAACAGCGATATTCCGCAGTACGTTGCTGATGGTGTTGTTGATCTCGGAATTGTCGGATCGAATTTACTCGAAGAAGATGAAACTCCAGTTGATGTAATTCTGCCGCTTAATTTCTCGAAATGCAGAGTTTCTTTTGCTGTTCCTAAAACCTCCGACATTCAAACTGCTCAGGATTTAGAAGGAAAACGAATTGCAACTTCGTATCCGAATTCGGTACGAAAGTATTTGTTGAAACAAGGTGTAACAGCAGATATTCACACGATTTCCGGCTCCGTAGAAATTGCACCTTCATTGGATTTGGCCGATGCAATTGCCGATATTGTTTCTACTGGAAATACGCTGTTTCAAAACAATCTGCGTGAAGTGTTTCCCTTTGTTTTCTCAGAAGCGGTATTGATCAAAGGAAAAAACTTTGATGCTGAAAAACAGTCGTTGCTGGATCAGTTAACATTTCGGATTCAATCTGTTTTAGCGGGAAAAGAGAACAAATACATTTTGTTGAATGCTCCAAAGGAAAAGTTGGAAACCATTTGTCAAATTCTACCGGGAATGAAAAGTCCAACGATCTTACCATTGGCAATTGAGGGTTGGGTGAGTGTTCATTCAGTTGTTAAGCAAAAAGAAGTTTGGAGCATTGTTCAGCAGTTGAAAGCAGAAGGCGCCGAAGGAATTCTCGTTTGTCCAATCGAAAAAATGGTGTCATGAGAGTGTTGAATAATCCGTCGGAGAAAGAACTTAAATTGGCACTTACTCGACCAAAACTGGAAACCGAGAATTTGGAAAATTTGATTGCTGAAATCTTCTCAAACATCGAAGATAGATGTGATGAGGCTTTATTTGAATACGGAAAGCGTTTCGATAACGCCGAATTGAAATCCTTGGAGGTTTCACAAGAAGAATGGAAGGAAGCAGAGAATTTGATCTCAGATCAATTGAAACAGGCAATTCAAATCGCAGCTGGAAATATTGAACGATTTCACAGAAGTCAGATTTCTCAGGAACAAGAAGTGGAAACAACTCCTGGCGTTCTTTGCTGGAGAAAAAGCGTTGCGATTCAGAATGTGGGATTGTACATTCCAGGTGGAACAGCACCTTTATTTTCAACGGTATTGATGTTAGGTATTCCGGCTAAAATTGCTAATTGCAAAACGCGGATTCTGTGTACTCCACCGTCAGTTAATGGAACGATTAATCCTGCAATCTTATACGCTGCGAAAGTCGCAGGAATTACAAAGATCTTTAAAGCTGGAGGTGCACAAGCAATAGCAGCCATGACTTTAGGTACTGAATCAATTCCCAAGGTCGATAAGGTTTTTGGTCCTGGAAATCAATACGTAACAGCAGCTAAAGTTTATGCTCAACGTTTCGGAATGGCGATCGACATGCCTGCTGGTCCGTCGGAAGTGTTGGTTGCAGCCGACGATGTTATTCCAGCTTCATTTATTGCTGCCGATTTATTGGCGCAAGCCGAGCATGGAACGGATTCTCAGGTCGTTTTTCTTACAGACTCTGAATCTTT
>CBFGNV010000035.1:0-43151 GCA_965650275.1 uncultured Fluviicola sp.
GGACTTTTACCCACGCCATGGCCTCAAGCTCGTAGTTAAATGTGTTTTCGTTGTTGATTTCCAGGTCATCAATAATCAACGTTTGTTTCTTTGGGAAATATCCGTCTTTACTGACTTCAATCGTAATATCAGTATAGTTTTTTCGAGGAAAGGTATAGGAGTATGAGCCGTCTGAAGCGGTAGTAAGCGTTGTGGAAAAGTTATCGTTAGCAGCTCCCGAAGAATAAATCTTCACTTCAGCGCCAAACAAGGCGTTATTAAACGTAACGTCATGAATATTCCCGGAAATAGTATACGTCAGATCCTTCTTTTTACATCCGAAAAAGAAAACTGCTAAACCAACAAAACCAAGAATTATAATTCGTTTTCTAAAAAGCTGCATAGCATAAAGTTTAGATAAATATAGAAACTCTTATGTTGATAAGTCAAGCAAACAGGCTAAAGCTCTAAAAAATTGATTTAACTGTTATTTTGGCTTAGTCTATTGAATTTCTGAAGATTTAAATGCATTTCTAAACCCTTTCAACAGCGATTTGTTATTAAAAATGGTTTCTTTTTTTTAACATTTTTTGTTGCTCTAACGAAAATGATGCTATTTTCGCCTCGTAACTCAAAAACAATTTAATTATGTCAGAAACATTAGACACAAACACAACTAAGCCTCAAGGTAAAGGTTTAGCAGTAACAGGATTCATTCTAGCTTTAGTTGGATTAGTATTCGGATGGTTAGTATACGGAAGCTTAACAATCGCTGCAGGTATCGCTTTAGGTCTTGGACAAGAGCCAAGCATGGGATTAGGATACTTCTGGATCGTTCTTTCAGTTGCTGCTGTTGTAATGAGCTTGATGGGTGTTATGAAATTAGGTAAAACTGGTGGTAGCAAAGGATTAGGTATCGCTGGTTTAGTAATCGGACTTGTAGGTTTGATTTTCACTATCATGATGCACTTGGGTGTTGAGGCTGCTGCTAAACAAGCTGCTGATCAAGCAAAAACTCAAATCAACAATATTCAGTGGTAATATTTAAATAGAGGGTTTTACTCTTTGTTTATTACACATAACAAATTAAGGTTGTCGTTTTCGGCAACCTTTTTTTTATATTTTTGAATGCACTAAACTTTTACCAACCATGGAAGATATTGAGTTTGACGAAGATGAAACCTTAGACGAATTAGAACTCGGAAACCTAAAATACAACACTACCTTTCTAAAAGTGCTTTGTGTTTTGACGTTTATTGGTTCGGGTGCTCATCTGATCGTGTTTCTCATGTACTTCCTTAACATGAATAACATTTCAGCGTTTAGCATGGATGTAAACAGCAAGTCAGGGCTTGGAATTCTGTTTACACAAATTCTTCCACCTTTGTTCTGTATCACAGGAGCAGTTATAATGCTTCGCCTCAATAGAATTGGTTATTTGTTCTATGTAGCAGGAGCAGCAATGCCAATTATTTACCTCTTAACACTAGCCATTCTTTACGAATTCGATCCTATGACTTCATTCCTGGGATTGATTTTGAGATATACATTCAACATAGGTTTCATTATTATGTATGGAACTCAACTATACGTTATGAAGCCGATGAGCTCTAAAAAGTCTATCGAAATCTACTAACACTCCCAATTAAATAAAATCAATGGAAACTCTTGATAAAAACTTTACCGCTGATGATGCCAAAGGTCTATTCGTAAACGGTTCGATCTCTTCGTATGTTCAAACAGCATCAAAATGGACAGTGATCATTTCAATCTGCTTATTTCTGATTTCACTCTCTGTTCTGGGATTCAGCATAAAATCGTTAAGCGATCTTGCACAGGTTAGTGGCTTTATGGCAGAAAACCCTGTGATTTCGCTTTCAAAACTAATTGCTTTTCTACAATTGTTCTTCGCAGGAATGCTCATTTTTCCGGCGGTTTTCCTTATCCGATTCACGCTAAGTGCAAAAAGCGCATTTAGAAATCTGGATCAGGGCGATTTCGATTTCGCTATGAAAAACGCAAAGAACACTTTTGTTTTCTTCGCTATATACCTGGTAACGCTAATCATTGCTGTGGCTTACGTTGCTTATGCAATATATGATCTGAAGAATCCAGAACCAACCATTTAAAACTCAACTTATGTCAGAAAACCTCGACGCAGACATCAAAAAAGCAGCAAAGGAAATCGTTGTTTCCAAAGAAGCTCAGAAACGAATAAAAGCTATAGGAGGCTGGGGAATATTCCTTGCGATCTACGGATTTATTTTTTCGTTATTCCTTCTTTACTCTTCTTATAACTACTTCAGTTCCATAAGTCAATTGGAAAGAATGTACTCTGATGCTGGAATGTACGGCGGAATGATGAACGATGCCATTTTTAAAATGAAGGTGATTGCTTCCATTTTACTCCTTGTTGGAATAATCATGATCCTTCCAGGTATTTTCCTGATCAGATTCAATGTTTTCTCAAGAAGAAGCTTTGAATCAAGCGATCAATATGATTTTGATGACTCACTAAAGTACCTAAAGTATACCTTCATTTTTGGAGGATGCTACTGTATGCTAACCCTTTTGGCAATTGCCTATTTATTGTATAACGAAGGCTCCAGAATGTTTTAAATCAACAAACACAACTATCATGACAGAAAATTTAGACACAGTAACCACAAATGAATCAAGGTTTCTGATTGTTTCAGAGAAAGCCAAAAGAGGATTGAAATCAGCTTCAATCTGGGGAATTATTTCTTCAAGCGTAGGGTTTATTCTTGCGTTGTTTTTTATTTATCAAGGAGTAAAATTGTATACAACGATCTCTGAACTGGAAGAACAAATGGCTGGTAGCCCGCTGTTTTCTCAAGGAGGTCCCGGTGGAGCAGGAGGCATGTTCACCACAATGAAAGTTTCGGCATTCATTATCATGTTACTGGGATTGATCACTATCGCAACCGGTGCTTTCATTATCAGATTTGCTGTAAGCGCTTCAAAAGCAGTGAGATTAACAGACGAACACGCTTTAGAGAATTCAATCAAAAGCATGCGTACAGGCTTTATGCTTACTGCCATTAATTGTGTAGTTATGCTTTGTGGAATTGCTTATTACATGTACTTAATAGATAGTGCACGAGGTAGATTTTAATAGAATTATTGCACGATAAACTATAGTGTCGGCAACGTTTTAGTACATTTGCGACAATAAATAAAGTTATATGTCAGACGACAAAAAGATCATATTCTCAATGGTTGGTGTTTCCAAAGTAACACCACAGGGAAAACAAATAATTAAAGACATTTACTTGTCATTCTTCTATGGTGCCAAAATTGGTATCATCGGTTTGAATGGTTCGGGTAAATCTACGGTAATGAAGATCATTGCCGGATTAGATAAATCTTATCAGGGTGATGTGGTATTTTCACCAGGATATTCTGTTGGATATTTACCTCAGGAGCCAGAGCTTGATCCAAAGAAAACGGTGAAAGAAATCGTAATGGAAGGAGCCCAGGAAACAGTTGACGTTCTGAAAGAATACGAAGAAATCAACAATGCTTTCATGGATGAAGAAGTCCTGAACGATCCTGATAAAATGGACAAGCTAATTACTCGTCAGGGTGTTGTTCAGGATAAGATCGACGCATTAGACGCCTGGGAATTGGATCAAAAATTAGATCGTGCAATGGATGCATTACGTTGTCCACCAGACGATCAGTTGATTGAAACACTTTCAGGAGGTGAAAAACGCAGAGTTGCGCTTTGTCGATTATTACTTCAGAATCCGGACATTTTATTGCTGGATGAGCCTACCAACCACTTGGATGCTGAGTCTATTGATTGGTTAGAACAGCATTTACAACAATACAAAGGAACTGTTATTGCTGTAACCCACGACCGTTATTTCCTTGATAACGTTGCCGGCTGGATCCTTGAATTGGATAGAGGAGAAGGCATTCCATGGAAAGGGAATTACTCTTCTTGGTTAGAGCAAAAAGGAAACCGTTTGAAAGACGAAGAAAAATCGGAGTCGAGACGACAAAAAATGCTTGCAAAAGAGTTGGAGTGGGTTCGTATGAATCCAAAAGCACGTCAGGCGAAAAGCAAGGCACGTCTTCAGAACTACGACAAAATGATGACGGAGGAAATGAAGGACAAAGAAGTGAAAGTAGACATTCCAATTCCAAATGGTCCACGCCTGGGAACGAATGTAATTGACGCTATCAATGTTCAAAAAGCATTTGGAGATAAATTGTTGTACGACAACCTGAACTTCAAGCTTCCGCCTGCAGGAATTGTTGGGATTATTGGTCCGAATGGAGCTGGTAAAACCACTATCTTCAAAATGATTATGGAAGAATTGGCTCCGGATAAAGGAGAATTTACGATTGGTGATACAGTGAAGATTGGCTATGTTGATCAAACACACAAATCGGTAGATCCAAATAAATCTGTTTTTGAAGTAATTGGAGGCGGAAATGAGTTCATTGAGATTGGAAATCAGAAATTCAATGCAAGAGCATACTTGTCGAAATTCAACTTTGCAGGTTCAGATCAATCGAAGAAAGTAGGAGTACTCTCTGGTGGTGAGCGTAACCGTTTACATTTGGCAATGACATTGATGACAGAAGCGAATGTATTGTTGCTGGATGAGCCAACCAATGATATCGACGTAAACACGCTTCGTGCATTGGAAGAAGGAATTGAGAACTTTGCGGGTTGTGCAGTAGTTATTTCTCACGACCGTTGGTTCCTGGACAGAATCTGTACGCACATTTTGGCTTTCGAAGGCGACTCAGAAGTGGTTTGGTTTGAAGGTTCTTACTCTGATTATGAGGAGAACAAACGCAAACGCTTAGGTGATGCCGCTCCTAAGAGAATTAAATACCGTAAACTGGTTTAAGATGTTTTTTCTCCTCCCTTGAGGGAGGACTAAGGAGGGTGGTGGCCCTTGAGAATTTAAGCCATCCCCCTCAATCCCCCTTCAAAGGGGGAAGAATAGAAATTGTCATTTGTAATTATAAATGGATCCTCTACACGGAATAAAATTAGAAACAATAGTCACAGAGCTCGAGGCCGAATTCGGTTTCGAGCGACTGGGACAAATGATTCCTGTGAATTGTTTTATCAATGATCCTAGTGTGAAATCGAGTCTCAAGTTTCTCAGAAAAACACCTTGGGCTAGAAAGAAAGTAGAAGATTTGTGGATCAATCGGATTTACAATATCCGTGAATCAAAATAAATCAACCCGAATTACGTTCATCAAACACCTAAACAACGCTTATGAAATTCAGTTTATCTGTACTTTTTCTTGCAGTATCCTTAGCCGCTAGTGCGCAATACAAACATTTCACTGCCGGTGTTTTTGCAACGACACACAATTTTGAATCGGCGAATTTTTATTCGACTCCGGGAGTCAGTCTTCAATACAATTTCAAACGCGTTTTTTCAGTAAATGTGAATTACAGTCAGGAGCAACTGAAGCATACAGAAGTAGATAATATTCATGGTGACGGCGGCCATTTTTTGAGTCAAAAGCTTTCTTATCAACATGTTCCATTAACTTGTAGAGCGACATTTGGAAAGAAAGTCGGTGTTTTCTTTGAACTAGGCTTTTCTTATTCTAGTTTCTATGATGTGGAAGTCAATCAGCATAACGTTGAGACCACCGGCTCGCCTGAACCCGTAGTTTATAGTTCTTATCAATACCGCGCAAAAGACACTTATTGGTTTGGACTTGCTCTTGGAGGAGGACTGGTTATACCTATTAAAGAACGCTTTTTGGTGCAATTATCTGCTAGAACTGGTTTAGGCAGTGATTTGGAAGACGGAAATAATGGTGATCATTTTTCATTCAACAACACAGGAAGCTATGGTGCATTAAAGCTTTCCGCAGGAATTGCCTATAACTTCAATTTGAAGAAAAACAGCTCCTACACATTTACCACACCGTATGTTGGTAAAAAGAAAAATTAATCACACCAACATAAAATCACTTGACTCATTTTTTATGATGAATAAGATCATAGTAAAAACAATTGCCTTAAGTCTCTTTTTGCTTACTTCAATGCTAAGCTATGGTCAGTTGCAGCGATTTGGACTTGGTTTAAAAGCGAGTACAAGTGATTTTAGTAAAGATTATAAAGCATTGGATTTTACATTGCAGTTCAACTTTAAAAAATACTATTCAATAGTAAGCGGTTTAGGGGTGGAGCAACGTTATTCCACTTCCAGCCAATACCGAGAATTTCCGCTCCCTGGCCACACATTAACCTCTAAAACGAACTCAATCAACACAAATATTCCTTTGCTTTTCCGTGCATCACTTGGTAATAAAGGATTGGTTTATCTTGATCTTGGAATTCAATATACAACCGTATCAAGCGCTCGGTCAGTGGTTACTGATTCCTACCCTCAAGGATCCGGATATCCAAGTACAACTTATGAACAAGTAAACGGCACCAATGGCAGTTATGTTCATCCAATGTTCGGTGGCGGCGTAACATTTCCCGTTGTAAAACATCTAATGCTCAACTTTGACATTCATTCCGTCATCATAAAAAACGATTTTAGGCCTTTCGTTGAAGGAAGTACGTTTTACTCCGATGCCTATAGCGGGATTCGTTTTTCAGTTGGATTTACCTATCAATTCAATCTAAAGAAGAGTAGTTCTTATAAATTCCATCCACTTCTGGAAGAAGCAGTGAAAAAGTGAGTATTCCCTTTTGAATACAAGTAGAATTAGTTAGCTTCGCTTTCACAATTACAAATGAAGAATTGCCGATTGCAAATTGGTGCTTTCATTCGTAATTAACAGTTAGTCACTAGTAATTACACGAAGTATGTCAGTAAGAGATCTTGAGCCATCAGCATTGTGGAACCATTTTGCAGATTTGAACGCAGTTCCGCGTCCGTCTAAAAAAGAAGAACGTGTAATCCAGTTCATGATGGATTTCGGTAAATCGCTAGGATTGGAAACAATTCAAGACGAAATTGGTAATGTGATCATCAAGAAACCCGCAACTTCCGGAATGGAGAATCGTCAAACGGTAGTTCTGCAATCGCATCTCGACATGGTTCACCAGAAGAATTCTGATACCGATTTCGATTTTGACAAACAAGGAATTGAAATGTTTGTTGATAACGATTGGGTAAAAGCGAAAGGTACAACGCTTGGTGCTGACAATGGAATAGGGGTTGCTACAATTATGGCAACTTTAGCAGCAACTAATATTGAACATCCTGCAATTGAAGCGTTATTCACGATTGATGAGGAAACCGGAATGACAGGAGCTATGAAGATCAATCCAAAGAACATTTCTGGAACCATCTTATTGAATCTTGACACTGAGGACGATACAGAAATTTCTATTGGTTGTGCCGGTGGAATTGACACCAATACAAGTCTTGATTTGAAGTTAGAAAGTCTTCCTTCTGGATTTATTGGAATCGGGATCAGCTTAAGAGGATTGCTTGGTGGGCACTCAGGAATGGATATCCACCTAGGAAGAGGGAACGCTAACAAATTGATGAACAGACTTTTATTTCATCTGAATTCAATTGTCGATTTAAGATTAGTGACACTGCATGGTGGCAGTTTGAGAAATGCAATTCCGCGTGAAAGTAGCGCTGTTATTGCGGTTCATAAAGACAACTTCTCAAAAACTGTAGAAGAAATAAACGCATTTACGCTCATTCTTACTGAAGAATACCAAAGCATTGAAACAGAAATGAAGTGGACCGTAAGCGACGCAGCTATTTCAACTGACGTGGTTTCAGGTTCAGACTTTAAAAAAATACTTCAAAGCATTTATTCTGTACCAAACGGTGTTTTCAGAATGAGCCCGGATATGGCTGATTTAGTTGAAGCCTCAACAAGTTTGGCTAAAATCGACGTCGCTGATGGTAAGTTTCTGACGCAAAGTTTACAACGAAGTTCAGTTGACAGCACAAAAGCCGATGTTGCAAATGCCGTAAGAACAGCTTTCGAAAGTTGCGGTATCAGTGTCGTTCAAAATGGAGAATATCCAGGTTGGAAACCGCTTCCGGACTCAGACATTGTTCAATTGATGACAAAATTGTACCGTGCAAGATTCAATGAAGAACCTCAGGTGAAAGCTTGTCATGCAGGTTTAGAGTGCGGAATACTTGGAAAACACTTCCCGAAAATGGAAATGATCTCATTTGGACCAAATATTCATGGAGCGCATTCTCCTGATGAAAAAGTGCAAATCAGCTCAGTACAAAAGTATTGGGGACTTTACCTGGAGACACTGAAAAATATTCCTGTTAAATAATTAAGGAATTACGCTGTAATTAAAGGGAAGAATAGTAATTTAACATTGCTATTTTACCTTATGAATACCTCAAAAACGCAATTCACTATTGGTCAATCTCAACTATTTGACGAAACCAGATACTTGTTGGTTAACCGGTTAGCGATTGTTTTGATGGTAATTTTGGCTGTTACAGCCGTCGTAAACTCTTTAAACAGACATTTCACATCCATTCCTGATATAGTTGCGCTTGCATTAATTGGAGGTTGCTATATTCTTCTCAGAGCAACCAGGAACTATAAGTTGGTCAGCCAGATTGCTGTAGTTGGAGCTTCCATTACGCTTGTTTGCACCTTATTTCTTGTTCCCGGACTCCACTTATCCACAATGATATGGATCTCAATTGTGATTGTTTTTACCTATTTAATGCTGGAAAAGCTATGGGGCGGAATCACACTTGCCTTTCACTTTGGAGCCTTGATCGTTTATCTTCTTACCATTTTTGAAGACAGAATCAACAACAGATTTCTTCTGGATCAAATGGACACAAATGTCTTTTTGGTGGAGTTCTTCTTTCAAGGAATTTCATTAGGATACATGCTGCATGTTTTCTTGAAGGCTTCGCAAACAATGGAAAACCATCTTATTGAAAACCAAAGGCAGTTAACCGAGCAAAATGAATTGATCTCTACTCAAAAAAAACAGATCGAAGTGATGCTGAAAGAGATTCACCATAGAGTAAAAAACAATCTTCAGATCATTTCCAGTTTTTTAAAACTACAATCAGATTACGACTCTAACGGATCGCAAGCAACTTATCAGGAAGCTGTAAATCGGGTGAATACAATTGCTTTAATTCATGAAAAGATCTATAAATCTGACACGTTTCAGCGATTTGAATTAGCGAGTTATGTTGAGAATTTGACTTCTTACATTTGTAATAGTTATCCGTTGAACGATGATATCAGAACCAAAACAGATATTGAGGACTTCGACTTAAATTCAGACCTAATTGTTCCATTGGCTATGATCCTGAATGAATTATTGACCAATTCAATTCGCCATGCATTTAAAGATCAATCGCAACCACGAATTACCATTAAGATCAAATCTGTTTCCGATAAGATCTTCTCTATTGAGTATTCGGATAACGGAAAATGGATTAATTCTGATGAAGCGTTTGGAAGCGAGATCATCAACGTTATGACAGAGCAACTCAACGGAAAGGTTACTCGCAACTCCAGAGAAGAAGGTACTGAGTATTCTTTCGAGTTATCAAAATTATAGCGGATCGATCACTTTCAACCCTGTTATATTAATGGAAATGAGTACTTTCGGCTCGTAATTTAATTGCAGTAAATGTCGGTGGATTTCAAGAGCACTACTACGAATCAGATCTACGAACAAACGAGATTCAGACTTGTTCTTAGAACCTGTATTATGCTCGGGTTCCTAATTCTTTTAGTTACTGTTCTTAGTTTTATTAAATCGAAATACAATCCCTGGCCTGACATTATCGCTGTTATTATTTGTCTTAGCTCAGCAATTGTTCTTATTAAAACACAGAAGTATAAATTGGTAGGGAGCTTTGCAGTGTTCTCTTCGTTTATAATTATTGTTCTAAATTTATTTCTAGTAAGTTCAATACATTACACAACGCCGCTTTGGATGTTCGTTCATGTGCTTTTCACATTCATTGTTCTGAACAAAACATACGGTTTGATCGCTTTAGTACTCAACTTTTCTTGTCTCTTTTTCTACGTTTATCACTTCTTTCCAGCAAACATAAATTCACTAACCAACTTTGATAAAACGGATGCACTTCTTTACATGACAGAGTTTGTGATCCTGGCAGTTGCAATTGGATTCATTCTTTTTACTTACGTAAGCGCAACTCAAAAATCCGAAGCTTTAGCAAAAAGCACCAATCAGGAATTGAACGAGAAAAATAAGATCATTACACGGCAAAAAGCTGAAATGGAAGTAATGCTGAAGGAAATTCATCATCGTGTAAAAAATAACCTTCAGATTATCACCAGTTTACTTCGCCTTCAGTCCGATACACTGAATGAAAGTCAGCGAGAAATTTACATGGAAGCCGTGAATAGGGTAAGTGCCATGGCCATCATCCATGAAAAAATGTATCAAAGTGATTCACTTTCGGACTTCGATCTTGAAGAATACGTTGTAACTTTGGTGGAGTCGCTTTTCGAAAATTATTCCATTAGCGGAAAAGTAAAAGCAGATATCAATGTAAATGTGGAGAAACTGAACACCAAAAGCATTGTTCCAATCGCAATGTTATTGAATGAATTGGTTTCAAACAGTGTAAAACATGCATTTACAGGATCTGTCGACCCAAAGGTTTCAATTACGCTTGCTGATATTTCGAAAACAGAGGTAATGATTGAATACTTTGACAACGGAAAATGGGTAGAGAAGAATGAAACTTCATTCGGACTAGAGATAATTGACGCAATGACACAACAAATGGACGGAACTAAGGTTCGACGTTCTAATGATGATGGAACATATTATATTTTTCAATTGCACAAAATTGATTGATGGACGGACAACATGAATTAGTAGAATTAGCCAAAGCAAAAATGCCCTTTGGTAAATATCAGGGAAAGTACTTGTTGCATATTCCGGACTCTTACTACGTGTGGATGAAAAATAACGGTGGATTCCCGGCTGGAAAATTGGGCAAGCAAATGGAATTAATGCTGGAAATCAAGATTAATGGATTAGAAGGATTAATCAAACCATTAATGCCGAAATTCTGATGATTCCCATTCTCGTCATTTTTATTGTAATCGCCTTAATCCAGTTTATACACTACAAAATAACAGGGGAATTACTTTCAACCAGAAAAAATTGGCAACCGCAACCAGACCCTGAACCGGTCAACAGCATGCCGCTTTATTCCAGAAAATCTGATGAAAACATTCAAATTGCATACGCATATTTAGCCGGCTGGCTGATCAAGAAGAATTCAAAAGATTCTAAAAAGAAAGTGGATTTTGTGCGCATGTACTTTCAGCGACATTTTCCGGCTGTGCACATGAGTGCAATGGAGAAACTTATTGAGGCACTTCGAAACGACACCAATATTCGCAGTGTAGCAAAATGGATCCTTCGTCATTTACCAAAAGGAGAGGATAGAATTGAGATTATCGATTTTCTTTTTGAGATCATAAAAGCAGATGGCGAGATTATAGACAGGGAATTTGTCGCCATTGTTCGTTTGGCCGAATTGATAGGAGTGAAGGCAAGCTACATCGATAAGAAGATGAGCGAATTTCAGAAAGAGAAATTCAATAAGTATAACGAAACAAAATCGGGAAGTTTTGATTCAGAAAGAAGAAAAGCAATGCTTGTTCTTCACCTCAGTGAGGGATTTAATCAGGATCAATTAAAAAGATCCTATAGAAAGCTAGCCGTAAAATACCATCCGGATAAACAATTCAACAGCTCACCAAGCGAAAAAGAAGTGGCAAATCAAAAATTTATTGAGATTCAAAATGCTTATGATTTACTTTGTAAGTAATTGATAATAAAACTTTTATTTGCTCCTTATTAAACTCGTATTTATTCAAAATTCCACTTTACTGAAATATTTTACAACTATTTTGTAACATTCAACAATTGTAGCCGTAAACCGAGCTGTAAACATTGAAATACTTACCAAATGGAAAATAGAATAATTGAAGCCGCAAAACAAAAATTAGCTAATCATAAATCTCTTGGTGATAAAAGCAAGATGAATATTCATGAAGTAGCTCGACTTATGGACGTAGTAACATTCGGAGTTACGAACGATGCAAATGCTGATTTACCTATTTTCTTTTCTTACTCTAAGAACTAAGAACAACCAATAATATTCTTGAAACGTCTCAGCTTAATTGCTGGGGCGTTTTTTTTGTTCAAATGTCCGGTGACTTCTAGAGCCTCAGCCATCGGACATTTATATTACGTGAATTACATTTGTAAACAATCAATTTTTACCTAAATCAATTCAAAATATTACATTTGTAACATGGGAATTGAGAAACGTTTACAACTTATCATGGCTTCAAACCGCTTGAACGCCACTTCATTTGCAGACAAGATCGGAGTTCAGCGCTCAAACCTGAGTCATATCCTGAATGGTAGAAATAAACCAGGCTACGACTTCTTACTCAAAGTAGTAGAAGCATTCCCTAACGTAAATACGCATTGGTTAATTACCGGAGAGGAAACAGTGCCTGAATCGGGATCCATTAAAGAACCGGAAATGATTGTGAAAGAAAGTAAGCAGGAGAACGATCCAATCGACTTAAACACAAAAAAAACTTCAGAAGGGAAGACCGTAATAAAAACCGTTATCTTCTATAACGATTTCACGTTCGACGTTTTCTTACCGAATAACTAAGAGGAAGAAGAAGGCTATAAATTAATGCATGATGATTCCTGAACCAACCAGTTCGCCGTCTTTGTACCATGCAGCAAATTGTCCGGGAGTAATACCACGTTGAAGCTGTTCAAATAGAATATACAAACCATCTTCTTTAGCAATCAACTTCGCTTTTTGCAATACCTGACGATAGCGAATGCGGACAAAATAATCTTCAGATTGACCAACTTCCAATCGCTTAGCCAACTGAATCCAATGTTGGTCAGCCAATTCAATTTTAAGCGCCCATCGATTTAATCCGGGATGTTGTTCAGTTTGACCTGAATAAACGGTATTCGTCTCTGTATTAATGCCAATTACAAATGAAGGCATAGGTCGACCTCCGATATGCAATCCTTTTCGCTGACCAATGGTGTAGTAATGTGCTCCAATGTGCGTTCCGACAGAAGATCCCATCGTTTCCTCAAAATGAAAAGGAGAGGCCAATTCTACAACATGCTCGTCGTTTACAGGAATTGTTTTATAGTCAGAAAAACTATAGCTATCTATCGGAATTTCAATGATTTTACCTTCTTTTACTTTAAGTTGTTGTTGAAGGAATTCCGGTAACGAAATCTTACCTACAAAACACAAACCTTGTGAATCTTTTTTCTCTGCAGTGATCAAATCAATTGACTTCGCAATATCCCTAACATCCGTTTTTTGAAGATGTCCGATAGGGAACAGTGCTTTCGCTAATTGTTCCTGAGACAACTGACAAAGAAAGTAGCTCTGATCTTTTGTTGGATCCGCACCCGCATGCAAGTGATGGATTCCGTTTTCATCTGTGGTTTTCTGACAATAATGTCCTGTAGCCACAAAGTCAGCACCCAGTTCAAGAGCAGCTTTTAAGAAAACATCAAACTTGATCTCACGATTGCAAAGTACATCCGGATTCGGTGTTCGACCTGATTCATACTCAGCAAACATGTAGTCTACAATGCGTTCTTTATACTCTTTACTTAGATCAAGAACCTGGAACGGAATATTTAACTGTTCAGCAATGAGAAGTGCGTCATTCGCATCATCGATCCACGGACATTCATTGTTTAATGTAACCGTGTCATCGTGCCAATTACGCATATAAAGTCCAATAACTTCATGTCCTTCTTGCTGAAGTAAATACGCGCTTACACTAGAGTCAACGCCACCTGATAGTCCAACTACTACTCGTGCCATAATGCAAAATTACGGATAAGCAGATTGGTTTCCAACAGGCCTTGAACAAATTAATTACCACGGTATACTAAAACACAACTACTTAAGTTTACAATTGTATCAGAACCAACTCTTACTAGTGTTACAATTGTTAATTATGAAATAAACATTTGTAAACAATATAATTTCTGTTAATTGCATTCGTTTGTACATTCCTAAGCTTTATTTTAGCTACGTGAAACAGATCCTAATACTCTTTTGTTTGATAAGCTCATTCAGCTTTGGTCAAAACCAGCCATGCAAAAAAGTTTGGTTAAAAGGAAAAGTAGTTGACACCTTAAATCGAGTGAACACATTCTATAATTTAATGGTTGTCAATCATTCTACAAACGAAGGTGTTTTTGGTCAACCAAACGGATCTTTTGGCGCTTACGTAAATCCTAACGATTCTATTATTCTTTCTACAAAAGGTTATTATAAAATCGGGTTCCGTGTAATTCCGGATTCAAGCTGTCAGTTTGTTTGCGATTTTGCACTTATAGAAAAGACACATCAACTAAACGAAGTAGTGATCAAGCCATTGAAAACACTTCAGCAGATCAAGGAAGAAAGAGAAGCTCTGGCTCAGCGCGAAACAAGAACAATTACAGGTATAGAAGCTTTTCAAAGTCCAATTACGGCATTATACCAGCGTTTTTCACAATCTGAGAAATCAAAAGCCAAGGTTGCAGAATTGGAATACATGGACAATAAAACCGAAGTGGTGAAAGAATTACTTCGTTTATATGTTTCTTATGATGTGATCAAATTGGAAGAATCCGAATTTGAAGATTTCATTTACTTCATGACCCTGGATGAAGATTTCCTTAAAACGGCTTCGGATATTGAGCTGGCCACGTTTATCAAAGACAAACTAGACCATTACTTACTCCTGAAGTCCGGAAATTGAATCATTTTCCAATAACTGCTGAGTGGTAATCTCTGCAAAAACACCGTTCATCTGTAGTAATTCATCCTTGGTTCCCTGTTCAACAATTTCACCATCCTCTAACACCAGAATATGATTTGCGTTACGGATACTGGAAATTCGGTGACTTACAATGACAATCGTAGTATCGAATTGCTTACTGTAGTTATCCAGCTTTGACAGGATGATTTCTTCTGTCTCCGTGTCAACAGCAGATAAACAATCGTCGAGAATCAATAATTTAGGCATACGGATCAATGCTCTGGCAATGGAAACACGTTGCTTTTGTCCACCACTCAAATTCACGCCACGTTCCCCTAAAAGAGTTTCAAATTTATCCGGAAATTCCTGGATATTATGAAGTACATGTGCGTCTTCTGCCACCTTTTCAATTTCCGAATCCTGAACATCTGTTCTATTTGTACCGAAGAGAATATTATTCTTAATTGTTTCAGAAAATAAGAAGATATCCTGAGGCACAACTGCACTTTTATCGCGGTAAGAGCTTAGATTCAACGAGCGCAAATCATTTTCGTCCATTACTATTTTACCTTCGGTTGGATCAAGTTGTCGAACCAGAAGTTTTAACAAGGTTGATTTCCCGGAACCAGTTCTTCCAATAATACCTAAAACCTGTCCTTTCTTCAGCTCGAAATTGATATTTGAAAGCGTGTACGGCAACTCAGAATTGTATCTGTAACTCACATTATCAAAAACAATCTTCTCAAAACCAGTCATTTCCTTGCCTTCATTGACACGGATATCAGGTTCTGTTCTCAAAAACTCATTAATTCTTGTTTGAGAAACAGCTGCACGCTGAATCATACTGGTAACCCAGCCCACGCTGGCAAATGGCCAGGTCAACCTGTAAAGAAATGCTATAAAAGCCACAATTACACCACTTGTAACCAAGCCGTTCACCATCTCCTTGTGTCTTGCAACGTCAATAGCTCCTGATTTTAGCAAAGCATCTGCTGCATGGATCTTTGAGAAATCTTCTATCGCCATCGATCCGCCAAAATAAATACTCAGCATACTACTGGCACCGATCAGAAGCATGATGGTTGGCATAAAGAGGTTATTCGTTCTTACCAAACGCATTTGTCGTTTCAAGTACTGATTAGAGCTTTTCTCAAACTGCTTGTTCGCATGACGCTCTTGCAAATAGGCCTTGATCACACGCATTCCTGAAAACGTTTCCTGGGCAATTGTTGTCAATTTACTCTGTTCCTGCTGCACTTCTTTTCCCAGCTTATTCATTCTGCTTGATACAAAATAGATCAAAACCGTCATGATCGGAAGCGGAATCAATGCGTAAAGCGTCAATTCAGGATTCAAATTGAACATTTGATACGAAATGAAAGGGAAGAGGACAATCAGGTTAATCGTATACATAATTCCAGGTCCCAGATACTGGCGAACCTGTGCTACATCTTCGGAAATGCGGTTCATCAAATCACCTGTTCGCTGATCTTTGTAAAAATTGAACTGTAATTCCTGGTATTTCGCGTAAATTTCGTTCTTCAGATCGTATTCTACCTTTCTTGAAACAACGATAATCATTTGTCGCGTCAGAAAAAGAAAGAAGCCGGAGATCAGTGAATACCCAATATATATCAACGCCAGCTGAAATACAGGACTGGTCCAGATTGAATCAGGAGCAATGAATTTCGAACCCATTAAAGTATCGGTAGCTTCCCTTAGAAGAATGGGCATTTTTGCTCCAAAATAGTTGTTTAGAACAATGAAAATCAAACCCAAAAGAAGGCTCCATTTGTACTTGTAAAAATATTTGTTCAAATAGCTTAGAGACTTCATGTTATTCTTCCTATTTTTGCGCCACTTCAGGCGTTATTACGTAAGCTACAAAAGTAATGAATAGCCTTAGAAAACTGTTTTTTGAAAAAAATTAAGTTCTTAAGTTATGATAGAAGTTAAAGATATTTCCAATGTTAATTTAAGCGAAAACCCCGTAATTTCTCAGATGAGTGCATTTGGACACGAGCAATTGTTGTTCTGTTCAGATAATGAAACTGGATTAAAGGCAATTATCGCAGTGCATAACACTACGCTTGGTCCAGCTTTAGGCGGAACAAGAATGTGGGCATACAACAACGAAATGGAGGCATTAAATGATGTTTTGCGTTTGTCTCGTGGTATGACTTATAAAAACGCCATTTCAGGATTAAATCTTGGTGGAGGTAAAGCGGTTATCATTGGGGATGCACGCAGCATGAAGAGTGAAGCTCTTTTCCGTCGTTTCGGGAAATTTGTACACAGTTTAGCTGGAAAATACATTACTGCAGAAGATGTTGGTATTTCACCAATTGATATGTCTTATGTTGCAATGGAGACACCACACGTTGTTGGTTTACCAGGAAAAAGTGGTGATCCATCTCCTGTAACTGCATTTGGAGTTTATGTTGGAATTAAAGCTTCTGCTAAAGCACAGTTTGGATCTGATTCTTTGTCTGGTAAGAAGATTGCTGTTCAGGGAGTTGGTCACGTTGGTGAATACTTGGTAAAACACTTGTCTGCTGAAGGGGCGAAAGTTTACATTACAGATATTCACGAAGATACTTTGAAAAGAGTAGCTTCAACTTACAACGCTGAAGTTGTTGGATTGAATGATATTTATGATGTTGACATGGACATTTATGCTCCATGTGCGCTTGGTGCAACTGTAAACGATGACACATTGAGTCGTTTGAAATGTTCAATCATTGCAGGAGCAGCAAACAACCAATTGGCGAAAGAACAAATTCACGGAAAAGCTGTGATGGATAAAGGAATTATTTACGCGCCGGATTTCGCGATTAACGCAGGTGGTGTAATTAACTGTTATTCTGAAGTTGCAAGTTTGCCCGCTGAATGGTCAATGCAAAAAGCTGAAGAAATCTACACTACAATCGGAAATATCGTTAGTCGTTCTAAATCTGAGGGAATCCCAACTTATCAGATTGCAAACAAAATGGCTGAAGAACGTATTACTGCAATTGGAAAAATTAAACTTCCGCTTTAATAATAGATAGATAAAATGCTAAACAGGAGACATTTACGAATTAAAGTTTTACAGGCAGTATATGCCTATTTTCAATCAGAAGAGGTGAACTTGGCGAAAACCGAGAAAGAACTAATGGCTTCTGTTGAACGCATATACGATTTGTATCTGTACCTGTTACTAACCTTTGGCGAGATCAAACGTTTAGGTGTTACACGAATTGAGGAGAACACTAAAAAATTGATGCCAACTGATGAAGATTTAAACCCAAACACAAAGTTCATCGACAACAAACTGATTGCTCAACTGGAAGACTCAAAAAGCCTGCGCTTTGCGAGTGAAGACAGAACGGTGAATTGGGTTGGTGATGTTGAACAAGAAATCTTCAGAAAGATCTTCAACGGACTGAAAGAAAGTGAAAACTATATTCTTCACATGAGCAATGAAGAAGTAGGGTATGAGGAAGACAGAAATTTTGCGATCAACTTATTTAAGTCTGATATTGCTAATTCTGAAATCCTTTATTCTTACTTCGAAGAGAAGAACATTTTCTGGATCGACGATATCGATTTAGCTTGTCAAATGGTCATTAAAACACTTAAGTCGGCTGAAGAAGATACAGAGATCAAGGTGTTGCCGTTGTATAAAGATAAGGATGATGAGCAGGAATTCGTAAGAACATTGCTTCGTCAAACGGTAAATAAGCAAACCGAGACGTTGGGAGTTATTGATAAGTTAACTGACAATTGGGAATTAGATCGTATCGCAAAAATGGACGTTTTGATTCTTCAAATGGCAATTACTGAATTAATGACATTCAAATCAATTCCAACAAAAGTGACATTGAACGAGTACATCGAGATTGCGAAATACTATTCTACTGAGAAAAGCCCGGCTTTCATCAACGGAATTTTAGATAAGGCAATTTCGAGTCTTACCGCTTCAGGTCAGATTTCTAAAATGGGTAAAGGATTAATCAACTAGTCAAATGAAAAAAATAGCTCTTGTATTAGGATTGGTAGTTGCTGGATTAAGCATTACAACATCTTGTGACGAACCTACGAAAGTTCAAATGGGTGAACGCACAACAATGAAAGTGAACGCTGTATTCGATGCTAAAAAAGTGGCTGTTGGAGAAGTTATTCACGCCAAGTTCACTGTTGAAAATACAGGTGATGTTCCTTTGGTACTTTCTGACGTAAAAGGATCTTGCTCTTGTACAGTGGCAGATTTCCCTAAAGACCCAATTGCTCCGGGAGAAAAAGGAGTAGTGAAAGCCACGGTTGACACGAAATCTGCACCAATCGGACATTTAGAAAAAAGCATAAGAATCAACGCAAACACAACACCCGAACTGACCGTGGTAAGTGTTCAAGCCACTATTATCAGATAATTTAAAGAAACAATAAAAGAAATGAATGCATCAAGTTTATTGCCTTTAGGATTAATGGTCCTAATCTTCATTTTCTTCTTTATCCGTCCGGAAAACAAGAAAAGAAAAGCAAAATTAGAATTCCGTAAAAACCTGAAAACAGGTGACAAAGTAGTTACTATCGGGGGAGTTCACGGAAAAATATTGGAAGTTACTGATACAACAGTTTTGTTGAACTCAGAAGGAACTAAGATCAGATTTGCTAAAAGCGCAATCTCTGAAACGGTTGAAGAAACACTTCCAGGAGCTTAAATTTTAAGCCACAAATGAAATAGAAGGAGTTACGAAAGTAACTCCTTTTTTTGTTTCGGCATCTCGACTCCGCTCGATGACCTTAATGTGAAGTTCTACGCTCGTAACAACGACTCCGCTCGATGACCTTAATGTGAAGTTCTACGCTCGTAACAACGACTCCGCTCGATGACCTTTATGTGAAGTTCTGCTTTTGTGATTGGTTGTTTCGCTTTAGTGCTACTAACCATACATTCTAGCTGGCAAAATAAATACTGCAAGATAAATTCCTGCAAATGGCAAGCTCTTTTAGTTTGTCAATATTTCTAGCAATAAGAGCTTCTTTCTTAGCTTGAGACCAAGGTTGAATCTGTTTTTCTCGATTGAACGCGAAGTCAATTCTTTCAAATTCCTCAAAATAAACAAGTTCGACGGGACCATGTTTTCTTGTGTAATTAGATCCTTCACCAGTTTGATGTTGCCTTAATCGCCTCGTTAGATCTTTTGTACTCCCTGTATAATATCTACCATTAGAACATCTTAAGATGTACATGTAGCAAGTCATAGAAATTTATTTTTCTATTTAAGATATACAATATTCTCAAATGAAACAATGGTTACTTAGTTGAAAACGAGCAGAGAATCGTCATGATGAGCCAGACAACTTATTCGTAGAACACGGAATGAAAGGTCATCGAGCGGGGCCCCAAACAACTTATCCGTAGAACACGGAATGAAAGGTCATCGAGCGGAGTCGAGATGAGCCTTTATCGGATCACCAATCGTTTTCTGGCAACCGTATTTCCGCTGGTAATTTCTGCGAAGTAAATTCCTGATTCCAATTCTGAAATATTGATTCCACTTGTAGAATATGCTGCAGTTTTAACTTTTTGACCTGTTGAATTGTAGATCTCAACCAGATCAACCGTTTTATCTGTTTTTAAACGAAGAATGTCGGTAGCCGGATTGGGATACATTTCTATCCAGCTCATTTCGTCTTCTTTAATTGCCAATGGATCATCAATTGTCATGGAAACATCATCCACATACAATTTAAACTTATCGTAAGATCTGAGTCTAAAAGCAATGTAGACCACTTGATTTACATAACCGCTATCGCTCAAATTCACCTCGTAATCGTACCAGTCTTCATCTTCTTCCAGAATTAATCCAATTCCGTAGTCGAAAGAATCAATATCCGTTGTTGTTTCTGAAAGTTTGATCTCATAACTATCAGGATAACTAGGATCATGAGAACGTGCACTCCAACGCAGGATATTTCCGTATGCACCAAGTGTAATGGGAGGGGAAATCAACCAGCGATCAGCCAGTCCCGGAGTCATAAAATAAGATGCTGCACCACAAACACCATCAGATAAGTTATTCGGATCTTGAAGCGTAATCCATCCTGGTTCGAACTCAACGATTGAAGTATCAACCGAAAAAGTATCCTGAACAACAACTGTCCAACCGTCCATTCCCGTTTCAAAATCTTCGGAAAACGAAACCGTTTGTGCTTTCAGGTTCGAACCAAAAACTGCAAGAGAACTAAGTGTTAGTGTGGTAAATATCTTTTTAATCATGGGGTAAATTTAAGCAATGACGAGTGACTAATGACCAATTACGAGTTGTTAAATTTACTAAATCAGAAAAATACTTCATTTTCAACGATCATCTCGCAACGAAGCATAGAAATAATTAGTAATTCGAAATTAGTAAATTGTAATTATTGATTAGTCCGCAAGATTTATCAGTACATCCTTGAAATCCTGGTAGAATGCATCAAACTTCAATAATCGATCTTCAAAAAACGCGAAAATTTCCTCTTTATTCTTTGGATTTGAAAAACGCAATCCTGATTTCGACCAGCGTATCGAGGAGAATTCACCAACGGTTTCAGAATAAACTTCAGGCAGCCATTCACCTTCAGTACCCATTTCCGATTCCAGAACCACCTTCAACTCCGTCATTTGCTCCCAGATTATCGCACGAATTCCTTCGTCTTTTCCCTGAATATCAAACGAAAAGGCAATTCCTTCTTTATCAGCATGTAAGCGTACGTAAACGTTTGGAACTTCCGATGGATAGCTGAGCCAATTCATTCTTCGTCCGTTCGAAGACCTGAATTTCTGCATATGTTTCTTGAAATCTGTCCAGAAAGCGGTTCTAATTTCCTTAAGTTCTTCCTTTGTATACATGCTTACTTATACGCACAAAAGTACTGTTTTCGGTCTATTGTAACCGATTGGAGCAAGAAATCAGCGCGATAATTCCATTCAATATCACGAACAACAGAGTTTCCGATGAACTCCTGATAACGCGTCAGATTTTCGTTTTCATCATAATCCCATTGCTTTACCTGAGTTACCTGAACAAAATCATCATTCAGCATGAACGAACTTACCGGCTTGCCGTTTTCAATGAAAACCACATTTCGCTCTGTAAATAACAATTCAGCTTCCGGACGATCTACCTTGCTAAATAATGCTTTGATCTCGCTTGTACTTGCCGTTGATTTGATGTAAGCATCAATAGAATAAACGTTTTTACCAATTTTGGTGATAACCAGATTTGGTTTCTCCAGGCTTCCGTAAACAAAGGTTGTATCGTACAAATTTCCATTTTTCTTGCGGAGAAGAATAGTGCAGTCGTCTTTTTTGACGGCGCGCGTAGAGATTTGTCGGTTAATTCCAAAGTGTTTTGAAAACGTGATATCCATCTCCTGGAAATCATCGTAAAAACGTAAAGTTCCGCGACTCCAAATAGAAGGAGTTTCAGAGAATTTATAATCCTCGTATGTTAAAACCTTCGAATTATTTGAAAACGCGAAGATCTTTTTCTCTAAAGTATCCTCCGGATTATCACCACCAAAAGCGTAAAGTTCAATCGTTTTTATCTTCAGATCGTTCAATACAAGTTTATTCCAGCAGTCGGGAGAACGTGTAGGAGCATCTTCTATAAACTCCGCCCAGTAAGGATTAATGATGTTTTCTTGTTTCGGATCGTAGTCAGTAAACTTCGTGTTCGACGACTGTTCTCCACTGCAACTAAGCAAAGTTAAACTGAAGAAAAAAATCGACCAATAGCGGAATTTCAACGACAACATAGGTGCAAATTTATGGAAATCAAGTGGAATACAAAAGAAAAACACATAGCCACATAGTTAAACACATAGTTCGCATAGAAAACCGATACGGAATATTAAAAAAGATAGCTCAAACTCAGATATAAAACTATATGAGCTATGTTGCTCTATGTGACTATGTGTTTCAAAGTCGAGTTACTGTAACCAGCACCCGAAAGCTAACGAAAGAATATCCCTGATTTTTATAAAGTAAGCGTTGGTAGAAGAGGGTATTGGCCTGAATTCCGTTTGGATCAACGAGTCCGAGATAGTAATCACCACCCAAAACAGTAAGATAATCAGGTTCTTTGGGGTTTTGAACGACTTCTGCTGGTCCTCCGAGCAAATTCAGAATAGGGGAGGTGGAGTTGATTTTCACCCATTCTCGTATTACAAAATCTTCCGGTGTTTTCATTCCAATTGAAGGGTTCATGTCAAAATATGCTTTATGCACATGCGTCATTGATTGATTTTCGTTACGCTCATAAACAATAGGATTAATCAGCTTTTCAGGACCAATTTCGGGTTGAACAACTGCTGGAACACACAATTTCATTGCTTCGGTGTAATCGTTTACAGTCGGCAGCGAGACTGAATAATGCAGTGATGGATCTTTGGAGTTTTCATTCAATTGTCGGGCATACCAGTGACAATACGCCAGAATTTGTGCTTGATTCAGTCCGGTAACCGGATAATTATCATATGCTGGATGCCAGAATCCCATGTAAGTCATATGAGCAGCCCACGAATAAGCAAACTTGGTACTATCTGGTTCGTATTTAACATAATAATCATTCATCCAGGAAAGTGAGTCTGGGGCAACAGCAATCAATTCACCAGAAGGCAGTGTGTACTTTAATTTACGCGTATCAATTTCCCGACGATGATAGAACCGGTCGTGATCAGGATAATACATTGAAGTAGTCACAGGAATGAATTCCGGATCGTCTCGAAACAATCGGCTGCGTTCATAATTCAATCCGTAAATTTTGGCGTATTCCTGACGATTGTCCACAGTCAATTTTTTAATCGTTTTCTCCGGAGCGTTTAAAAACCATTTTGCGCGAGCGAAAGAAACAGAATCGTACATCAGATGTGTAAACATAGAATCTGTGACGAACTGTACAAATTCTCTGTACATGCGATTGGTGATTTCGGTTTGTCCAATAAACTGAGAATCGCTCAGAGCAATACAATTCCTCGGATGAAATTTTTTATCCAATTCTAGATGCGCTTTCGCTGAAGCTGCAGTGTAGGACGAAGGAGATTGGGCGGTGTTCAGGAACGGACAAAAGATGAAAAGGATAAATAGGTGCTTCATGGAATGAAGATAAGGATTATTCATCAACCTAAATATGTCTGGAATTCAAGTTTTTCTTAGTGTCCTATAATTAACATTATGTTAAATAGAGTGTAAGTGAAATAAATTGAATATCATGAGTAATTACTTCTATTACATAGAAAACGTCCTACTCCACGTTCAAATGATTCTAAAAATTTATCGAATAGTGAAGATGATTATTTTGGTTATTCTATTACTACGTGATGAAGAATGATCCCGCAATTTCATTGTAGGAAAAATATGTTTTTCCTATGATATATCATCTCCAATCAATATACTTTCGATTTCAGATTCCACTCCGAGTCGAACAGCTTCTTCTTCAATGAAGTTTGTAACGTCGCTTAAAAGTTCACTAACAAAACTGTCTTCGGAGAAAATTTCTTTAATTGTACAATACTCAACTTTCCTTTCTTCCTTTAAAATAATAGGATTAATTAAAGAGCTTGAAAGAATCGATTTAAGATCTGAATTCGGAAAGAGAGACTCTGCTTCATTTTCCAATGAAGCAAAATAATCTCCAATAGCGAATTTCTTAATTATTTCAGTCATGAGTGTTCCAACATTAACTAAATCATCATAAAGCAAGTCAGTCGTAATAGGAACATTCAATGATTGTAATTTTGAAATAAAGCAGTTAAAGTAAAAGTTCAAAAGCTCTCTAGCCAGTGCCTCGTTTACTTCTGGCAAACTTTCAAATTCGTGAATAAGTGACGATATTTCATTAAAATCTTCAAATAGGGCATTTAATTGTATCGCCATTTCCTTAAGGCTCTTCACCTCTACCTCATTTTGATATAACTCCTTTTTATTAAGGTATTCTAATACTGGTGAATCCGTTTTCTCTGATTTAAGTAACTCTTCAATGCTCCGGTGAAGATCTTGTTTAAATGTATCATAATTATGAGGCTGCTCGTGAATATTTACAGAGTAGTTATATTCTATTGTCATATAGTCGCGAAGATCAGAAGGGAAATAATTGAAATTTTGAGTAAGCATAATAGTTCCCCTTTTGAGAGCATGACGAACCCCTAGCTCATACATGACATTTGGATTTAGCCCTGTCAAATCTGCAATTACCAAATCCGCGTCCTTAATCTTTTGAACAATCCCTTTGATAATGGATCCAACACGCTCTTCGTATCTCAATACTTCATTGAAATATTTTTTTCCATCCATTTCAAATTCGTCAACGGATTTCTTGATCATATCTTTGTAGATGTAATCAAGATCAAGTTTTTTAAGTTCGTTTTCACCATTTACAGCCTTAGAAAAAGGCATTATTATAAAGCAAGTTTTCATACAACAATTAGTAAAGATCAAGCACTGAAGATTCCTCGGTCTGATGCCAAAGCTATATTAACATAACGCAATAAGAGCATAGTACAAATAGCAGAGCGCATTTTCATATCAGCTCATGATATGCCTTTTTCCAACATTTTATCAAGAAGCCGCATTCCCTCAAGTATCTCTCGGATCAATTCTGTAAAACTGGCTATTAAAATTCTCTTTGATTTATTAAACGCTTCTCCGAATGGCGGAATATTGTGCATGCTTTGTAAAAAATCAGTTGCATTCCGAGCGGCAGATTCCATTCCATCACGCAATGATTTTGCTCCAACAAGTAGTTCATTTTTTTCATTAGTATTGCCTAATAAAAGCATTTTAGAGTATGAATTGATACCCAGAATCATATTATCTTTTATAATTGGAAGCTCTATTTCGACTCTACCATTTAGCTCGCTAATTTTCTTTGCAAGTTTATCTGAAACGGATTTAGCCATTTTCCCCTTTAACCTTACATCCTTTATAGGTCCAACTTTTCTTGAAAGTTCATCAGCCGCATTACCAACTGAATTTCCAATATCTTCAATTAGTGGAGAAATCAATTCAAGAGAACTAGTTACGCTATTAAACGCGCTCTCGACGATTCCTGATGTTTCAATAATATTCTCTTGAAGATCATAATCGTCTTCCGAATTAACAGCGTTAAGAATAGAAGTAATGTCACTATAGTCATCTTTAACCAAACCTTGGATTGATTCAGCATTCTCAACGATCATTGGTTGTTCTTTCCTAATTGATAATCTTTCTTTCAATAGATTAGTTAAAGCCATCTTTAAATGTGTTTCGAACTCTTCTGTAGAATTGAACTCAGTATATAAACCTTCTGTACCTATTGATTTTTTGAATTCACGTAAGCGTTGTAACTCGACAATATCAATTTCATCCATATTCTTAGGAGGAGTTTGCTTGAAATACAACATTACATGTATATTATCTCCACTTCTTTTTGCTTTCAACGCATTCTCAATTTCCTCGACCGTGCCAGAGTCCGCACGATCTGTTGGTGAACCTAATTTTTGCCAAAGTATCCCAATAAATATATCGTAAGCTCCTATTACTTGACTATTGATCACTTGCTGACCATCTCCAGTACCAAAATCTGAGTAAATGTCATTTTTCCAATTAATTCCTTTAAATTCAAGATCAAGCAAATTGGTAAGACTTGAATTTAAATCAACTAAAACTGTTTTTACTGAATTCATTTCTTCAGAAACATCAGATGGCCCAGACATAAAGACCTTGAGTATTGAAACTGTGTGCATGGCTATAGTATGAAAGTTCTAATTTAAAGTTTTTTTCTTATAAGAATATTCATGCTACCATGATAACGTTGCATCATGCATGAGAAGCATTGCTTCGAGAGGTCCGCCGTTGGCTGATTTGGATTATTCGATTGTTTTGAATGACTTTGTCGCGGACAAATTAAAATGTGCACTAAGGATATTTTAAAATATGTGCTCAACACTTGTAAGTAATGCGTTTTGTTATTCGGAAACAATATACCAAGTTTCGGAAAGTTTTTTTGGCTATCAACAGAAATCGGAATTATTTTGTAGACATTCAAGATCAAAACTTTTCCATAATGGATTCAAACGAATAATATTATTATTTTAGTCCACTGCCCTCGTGCTCTGAAGTCACTAAGCAGAATTAACCATTTTACTGAATAATGAATTTTAAATCATACGATATTCTTTCTTCGTTAGTTCCAGGATTTTTAGGATTACTGGTATTATTACCACTGTTTGACATGAAGTTCGATAAGGACCTAATTGTTGCTTATACAGCTGTAGCATTTTTGATAGGTTTTCTTTTAAATACACTCGGGAGTTGGTTTGAGTTTTTTTACTTCTGGACTTGGGGTGGAAAACCATCAGATCGCTTAGTTGATGGAAAAGACACTTGGAAAGTGAGGTTTTATGAAGGTAATGTTAAGTCTCATCTTCAAGCAGACTGCGGAATTTCAAACGTCTCGAATGATCAATTGTTTCAAATTGCTATGCGAACGGCTAATGGAAACGTGAGAGTCGACGACTTTAATGCTAGTTATGCATTTGCTCGGGTTTTATTAACAACAGTTTTGTTCGGAAGTATATTTCTTCTTTCCCAGAGATTTTGTGATTGGCGATATTGGGTAACACTAGTTCCAACCCTGTTTATACTTTGGCTCCGCTGCAAGCAGCGAGCATATTACTACGCAAGAGAAGTTTTGAATGTTTACTTAAAGTCTAAATCATAATGGGAAATGTTAAAATGAGAGTTTGGGACGTTAAGCACGGAAGTGCTATTTATGTCCGAACACCTAATGATAAACAGATTGTAATTGATTTGGGAAAAGGAGATTATTCCGAAGGAGTTGAGGACCGAAGTCCGTTAGAGACAATCAAAAATCACTATAAACGATCGACTATTAATTTGTTGGTAATTACGCATCCTCATAAAGACCACATCCTTGACATTAACAATCTTGACACTTTAGGTTTGACGGTTGAGACACTATATCGACCGAAAACATTCGATGTTAACACAATTCTGGAAAATTCAACTGCTGTGGACAAACCGATTTTTGAAAAATATATCAGTTTGCATAACAGTTATACCGGTGTAGCGTCAGCGTCACAGACACTTTCAAATATTGATAATTACGGAGGTGTTAGTGTTAAGTTTTTTTGTAATGGCGAATCTAGCGATGGAAATCTAAACAATCATAGTGTCATTACGGTCCTCACATATGAAAACATCAAAATTGTAATTCCAGGTGATAACGAATATAAGTCTCTCGAAGCCCTGATGCAAAAACATTCTTTTAAAGAAGCAGTTAAGGATTGTAACATCTTAATTGCCCCACATCACGGACGTGAATCCGCCTATCACGATGATTTCGTGAAACACTGTAATCCACAACTTACAATAATCTCGGATAGTGCAAAATGTGATACTAGCGCTAATAGCAAATACTCCACAAACAGCCGCGGTTTAGACATCATGGATGTTGGTGAAGTGAAAACACGGAAGCTGATAACGACCGATCACGATGGAGAAGTATATATTGATTTTGGAAAAGATCCTTCCGATGGTAGAAGATATCTCTACGTTGAAGTTAAGTGACTTTTGAATTTTTTCAATAATAAAACTTTTGCGCCCTTTTGAAATGAAATAAGAGAAGCGATAGCTTCGATTTAATCTGCGAGATTCCTCTGTCTGATGCCCAAGCTATATTAACATAACGCAATAACATTATAGGACAAAACCAGTTTCTGTAACCAAATCCAATTCATTCATTTACTAACCATCGCAACCAACACTTAAAACAGTCCAATGAATAAACTACTATTCGCTCTCCTTCTTTTAACTGCCACTGAAAATTGTCAAGCCCAGAATACATCAAGTATTTCGATTGGTCACATTGACTCCGTCTATTCTGATATACTGCATGAATCCAGAGAGCTTTGGATTCGATTACCGAGAAATGCAGAGAACTCAATTTACAGTACCAAGTATCCGGTACTCTACTTGTTGGATGGTGATGCGCAATTTTACGGAGTTACTGGAATAATTGGAGATTTAAGTGATAACGGGAATACTAAATTGCCAGAGATGATTGTGGTGGGTATCACCAATACAAATAGAATGAGAGACATGTCGCCTACCAATGTGGCATTCGATCCCACGTCTGGCGGAGCTGAAAAATTTCTTGACTTTATCGAAAAAGAACTCATGCCATTTATCGAGAAAAAGTATCCGGCTGCAAACAACAAAACGTTTGTTGGCCATTCACTGGGTGGATTGGCGGTTATCAATGCGTTTTGTAATCGTCCGCAATTGTTTAACAACTATATTGCTATAGAACCGCATCTTACGTGGGACAATCAGTACATTTTAAAAAGAGCAGATTCGCTTCTGAGCATGCCGAAGTTTGAAAATAGATCGTTGTACGTAGGTATCGCCAATACAATGCCAAAGGACATGGACTATGCAACGGTACTGAGCGATACTACTAAGGAATCTTTGACTATTCGTTCCATTTTGGAATTCACCAATAAGGTAGATTTAATAAAACCTAAAGGGCTAAATTTTAAATGGAAATATTACAGTGATGACACCCATACAAGCGTGCCTTTGATAACTCAGTATGACGCGTTGCGTTATTTTTATTCGTGGTTTGAATGTGATTGGTACAACGATGTTTTTTATGATAGCCATAAATATACTGGAGCAGAATTGGTAGCCATTATTGATAAACATTATGCGAAAGTTTCAACAAAAATGGGTTGTCAATTCTATCCCAATGAACAATTAGTGAATGAAATTGCCTATTTCTTCAGCCGCAACAACGATCCTGATAAAGGGTACGCGTTTTTCAGTCTGAATCTTAAAAATTATCCAAAAAGTTACAATACACATGACTCAATGGGAGATTATTATGTGATGCAAGAAGACTGGAAAAATGCTATGAAGTATTTCGAATTGGCTTTAAAATTAGGAGCCGGAGATATAACGAAAGAAAAATTGACCAAACTAAAAAACAAAAGATAGTCTGCCTATTTTAAGTTGAAATGAAAAGGATGCTTATCTCCTATTGGAATTCCTCGGAATGATACCAAAGGCAGGCTCTAACTACTTATTGTATTCCCATATGGCATTAATGATATATGAGCAACTCGTTATCATAAATAAAAGTGCTCCAAATGCTTTCTCTTTTCCCAAAAACATGCTGAAACGAATTATTAAACTTAGCAAGTAGTAAATAACTTCATTGATTATACCTATCGAAAGACGAAACAGAAAACCGAAAATCAAAAATATGAAAATTAATAAACCGTAGGAAATCATAAATGTTGAAGAATTGGTATAGGTCTGGTCGCCTGAAAATAGGCCCATCCACGATTTATACCAACTAAGTCTACTACTGTCAAGGCTTTCAAAGCTATCAAATTCGAAATCAATAATGGCAATTACGGCTAGTATAAGCATAACAAATGCCATCCATAGGTTTTCCTTTATGAAGTGTCTTTTATTGTAAAAAATAAACTTAAGGTTGAGAACAAGAATTAAATAGCTTCCAGTTTCCAGAAAAAAATGGTTTTTTCCACCAAATAATAATAATATCACGATCGCCAGTAAACCAAATATTCGTATCGTCTGCTTAAATGCCTTATCAAGCGCAAAATTCCTCTCAACTCTATTGATTTTGATGTTTCTACATAGCTCTAAATATTGGCTATCTATCTTTCTTTTCCATCTAACAGGAACTTCTTGGACAATATGATTACCTATTTCGAGGTAAATTAGTGTAAGAAAAACGAAAAGGCTCGGTATCATAATTTGAGAATAAAAGTTATTCAAAACTATCTCAGAAGATCGTAATCTATTTACGTTCTTGGTTAGAAAGAAATAAAACTTTTATGCCCTTTTGAAATGAGCTAAAACCCAAAACCTACCCCACCCCCCTCTTGAACCCTCCTTCCCCTCAGCTGTATACCAAAACCATGAAAAACATCTTTATCTATTCCATCTTCATTCTTACTAGTTTAACTAGTTTCGCTCAGGATTACGGATACTACCTTTCAGCTAATTACCCCCATAGCTTTGAAAAAATGCCATTGAATAGTTTAATCAATTATTCAAGTCCCCCTGTTGGTGGTACATACGCTGATAGCGTCTATTATAACGGCAAGTACTATAGTATAACCGGCAGTTTTTATAGTGATACCTATCCGCTCGATCAAATGGATTATTTCCAAGCCTCAGTATCAGTTGAGGGTCTTGGGTATATTTATTTAATGGATGAAAACTCAAGAGGTTGTCATGAGCATTTTACAATGTTGTTAACCGTCAGTGATCCAATTAAAGAGAAAGTTTTGGAATTGGCATATCTCAAGCTATCAAAGGCTGATAGTTGGTTCGATTGGAAGCGATGCGCAGAATTGGTTCAACTTTACGACTTCAAAACCTGTGAAAAGCGTTTGTCGGAACTGTGGATGAAAAATAGGAACGATCTGGAATTGATTGAAAGCACAATTGTGCATGAAGGATCTAAGGTGAACTTCTCAGCAAAGATTGTCAATCGTTCAAAGGAAGCTTACTTCTTTGGTGAAGGAACGCATTTTGGACCAATGACTTCGGCTGAAACAAAAAAAGGCGTTTGTGTTATCGATTCGTTGAAAAGTACATGGTCCTATTCCATGATGCAATTAAAAGAAAACACTAGTCTGAACCCTGGAGATTCAGTTGTCATCTCGGGTCAGTTTTTTAGTAAAAATGATCAAATCATCTATGATGGTCTTCAATTTTACAGCTCACAAAACCTCCTTGATTTATTGTTTCCGAATTCATTGAGTTGTCCTTGGTTTCCAGAAGAGAAAAATAAGATGCATTGGCGATATGGCCCGGTTTTGAAAGCTAGGAAGTAAGCTTCTCTCCTACTACAACGCAAGTTTAGACTCGAGTTTAATTGAACAATATCAACACTAGAATGTAACACAGCAGTATGAAAAACGCTTTTTTATTACTTATTCTCACCATCCTCTCGCAAATCTGTAACGGTCAACAACAAGCTTATTTTATTGGAAGTTTCGGCATGGAACGATCAGTTCGACATTTAAAGGACAATAGCAACCAAAGTCAGTTAATGCTTATTCGTCAAAACGGTGATCAGGAAATTGGTACGGGATACACTTTTGGAGAAACCGTTGATAGTGTTTTTACGAGCGCTGGTTTTGATGTTTTTCGAAGTGGTTTCGAGTCGATTATTGAAGACAGTATTTGCGTAGATAAAAAATGGTATTTCATTAAGTATTATCTCTATAGCGATGGCGGTAGAACGTCAACGAGTCAGGAAACTTTCTATCAGAGAGATGTGTTTGTGCCGGGTATTGGAACAATCTATTCTAAAAGTAACTTCTATTCTAGTGATTATTTTATGCTGTGTCATAGTAACCCTCAACTACAAAAGGTACTTGGGCAAGTCTATCAACGGATTGCTGAACATCCTTACTGGTCGTTTGAACCATGGAAAAAATATGCTGAATTAACAAAGAAATATAAGTTCGAAAGCTGCTTACAACAACTGAGTGACGAATGGATTTCTGCAAACAAGCACTTACAGTTGTCAGACGAAAAAATAATCTACGGGAACGACACGATTCAATACGATTTAATAATCAAGAACACAGGAAATATCGGATATCAACTTTCAACCAAAAAGAGTCTCCCGCCGTTAAAAGGGATGGTTTTGTACGATCATGAGCGCTATCCACTACCCATATATTTCTACTGCAAAGTCAATGCTGAACAAACCAAAGAGTACTATCTAAATCCAAATGACAGTATTCAGTTAAACCTAATGCTAATTCATAAAAACGGTCCGAAAAAGTCTTCAGATATCGCATTTGACAAATTTCGATTTCGGATGCATATTACACTTGAACATTGGTTACTAACCGATGATGTTATTTTTGAAGAGAAAAAGTACAAACCCTTTTCATGGGCTGTGAAGTAAAGATTTAAGCCATCTTACCTATTCAATTCATCTAAAAACTACCAAGGTAAAAGGTCGGTGGATTGCAATCCGGCAATCAACCAGCCATAATCAAACCTTCTCTCCTACTTTTCTATAGCAAACAACAAAGCCCCGAAGTATTACTCCGAAGCTTTGCTTGTATCTGAATAGCTAGTCATTTCATGAATGGTTGCTTTGTCTTTAACTTACTTATGTTAACTCGCTAATTCGGACATGATCTTTAATCCACATCAACATTGTAAACAACGCGCATGCCGGGTTTGGTGTATTTTTTCACTTTTTGAAAGATGGAATCTGGTTGTGTTTTACCATTGACTTTTACCGCTTTCTCGCTAAGTTCAAAGGAATCAATCTTGTCTTTAAAACCTGCTTTTTTCAGATCATCCAAAATTGTTTGAGTGAGTTCGTCGTGAACTACAGCCATCCGATTCGCTTCTTTTTCCTGTAACTTGAATTTAAGATCCATCTTGCGCGATTGCTCATCTATCTTGCGAGCTTGTTCGTCAATTTTGAGCGCTTCTTTATCAATCTTTTCGGATTCAATCTCGATTTTCCGTTGCTCTTGCTCGATTCGGCGCTGCGCCTCGTTATATTTTTTCCAGTTAATATCCTCGTGCTTCTTGCTGGTTTCGTTATCCAATATTTTCACCTGCTTATCAATGATTGCCACATGTTTATCAATAATTGCTGTATGCTTATCAATAACTGCTGAGTGCTTGTCTATAATTCGGGATGCTTCATCAATAATTCGTTCTTCTTCTGAAGTATCAACATCAGAACCGTCACCAGTTGAATTGAGAGCTTCTTCATATCCATCAATTAACTGTTTGATCTGAGGAAGGTATTTCTCTTTATCCTTTCCAGAAATCAATTTGCCATTGACCTTAACGTTTTCCAGATTTTCAGGAACCTGATACAGTACACCTTCACTCTTGAAAATGTATATGTGCGACTCTTTTCCGTTCGTGTTCTCCACGTATTTGATAGCAGTTCCTTCCGGAATCTCTTTTGGATTGTACTTTTCGCTATTCAAGCTATCAGTTGTAGATTCTTTAATTTCTTGAGCGGAAGAGGAATTCACGTTCAAAACCACCAAAAGCAGAATCACACTCATCGCAACACATGCCGACAGAAAGTACTTTTCACGAACACTAAACATCTTATTCGTGTTAAAAAGAATTCGTTTTGCACGGTCTGCCAGTTTCATTTTCTGATCACCGAATTGCAGCGCGAAACGCTGGTTGCTCAGACTGTATTCCTGAAAGGAAACTAAGGCATTGACAAATTCCTTTTTATTGTTTGTTACGCTGATAGCCAAATCATCACAGCAATTTTCACGTTCGTCTTTCAGCAAAGAGGAAATCCACAAAATACCAGGATTGAAGAAAAACAAGATTTCAATGAAGGTCTGCATCAAATTCACTACATAATCACTACGACGTATATGCGCCAACTCGTGCAGTAAAATAGCTTCTACCTGCTCTTGTGGAATATTATTCAACAAGCCGATGGGCACCAAAATGATTGGTTTGAAAAACCCGGTTACCGACGGAATTGTTACTAATCTGGACTCCAATAATTGAACCTTCCGTTTGATTTTCAAAGAAACCTGAAGTTCTGAAACGCGCTTCAACCACATTTCCGGAGGAGAAACCGTTTGGTAATTTCGTGCACGGTAAACTTGTCGTAAATCACCCGTCATCCGTATGAATTTGAAAATGAAAATGACAAACCAACTAAACACAATCCATGAACCATAATCACTTATGAACTCAGCTATTATTGAGAATGGCCCACTCGCCTCTTCCTTCATTACAGGAGCTGAAATTGAAACCAGATGTTCTGATTGAAACTCACTTTTCACCGGGCTATCGACGTAAGAAACTGGAACTTGAGTTTCAAACTCATTATAGAAAATGAAGCTAATGGTGACTAAAAACGCAACACTCAATCCTGCCAATAAATTGTAGCGAACTGCCGATGTTGATTTTTTGGTAAGAAAGAGGACAACTGCTGCCAAAAAAGCTGCTACAAGTCCTAGCCAAAGCGAATGGATTAATGTCCAGCTAACGGCATTGATAATTGAGTCATTCACTAAAAAATTCATAGTATAAGGTTTTAGAAGTTTTTATTTCTTGTCCAGTTCATCCAGCATAGCACGAATTGCCTCCAACTCTTCTTGCGAGGTATTCTTGTTACCTAACAATTGCATCATTAGATTAGTGCTTGAACCATTAAACATGGTATCGATAAACTTATCAAGCAAGAAAGTCTTTGTTTGATTTTCCTCAATTGCCGGACTGTAAATATGCTTCATGCTCGAAGCGTCACGCAACAACATTTCTTTCTCAGTCATGATCTGCATTAGCTTTAAAGTGGAAGTATATTGTACGGCACGCTTCTGTTCGTTCAGGTAATCATTTACGAAACGAACCGTTGAAGGACCATTTTTCCAAAGTACCTTCAAAATCTCCAACTCTGATTTTGTTGGTTCAGCTTGTGAATTGTTTTCTTCGTTTTTTGATTTCATTTTCCAAAGGTAGGAAACTTTTCGTACGAAACAATACTTAGGTGTATTTTAACAAAATATTCTCTCGAAAACTTAGATAATGAATTCAATTTCAGATTAACTTCTGTAAATTAGAACCACTAAATTGAATAAGAACACACCTGAATCAATGTACGTATTCGTTGAATAAGTCACCTGAAAACGATCAGATTAAATCAAAAAACAACAGTATATTGCGTTCATACGTTATTACTTCTAGCATGAGAAACCTTTACTTATTACCTCTATTCATTGCATTCGGACTGACATCCAATGCACAAGTGAATTCTGCAAATTATTGCGGTCATTCCCTATCTGCTAAACAAATGGCAGAAGCTCATCCTGAACGTGCTGCAACAATCAACAAATCAAAAACAGAAAGTAATATTCAGCAGAATTTGCAAAAGGACGTAGATGAGATCTACATTATTCCCGTAGTCTTTCATGTTATTCATGACAATGGTCCTGAGAATATTAGTGAAGAACAAATTCAAGATGCATTGAGAGTTCTGAATCGGGATTTTAGAGCACAGAATCCGGATACTGCTTTTGTTGCCACGCCGTTTCAGGGTTTGCCTGCCGACGTCAAAATTGAATTTAGATTGGCCCTGCGCGCTCCTGATGGAACTTGTTTTAACGGAATTACACGAACAGCATCTCCAATTACAAATGGCGGCATGGGCGAAGGTTTATCTATGGTGCAAGCCGTTATCGATGGAAATAATGTTTATCAGGGAATTTGGCCACACGCTCAATACATGAATGTTTTTGTAGCAAATGACATTTCCGCAGCAGGATATACTTATTATCCAAATGAAGATGCAACACCAAGTCTAGACAACATGTATTACAACGGCATTTTTATGATGGCTGAATACACCGGAAGTATCGGAACAAGTGACGAATCTAAAAGTAGAGTATTAACTCATGAAGTTGGGCATTGGCTGAATCTAGCTCATATTTGGGGTGATTATGGTGTTGGCGATACATTTAACTGTGGACCAGATTTAGATGATTATGTAGAAGATACACCTGATTGTACAGGAACTTCCGGATGTGAATTATACTTGAATTCTTGCGATGATGATGATGCATATTGGGGAATTCCGATGGTTGATAACGTAGAGAACTACATGGAATATTCTTATTGCAGCAAGATGTTTACCCTTGGTCAAACAACTCGCATGCGAAATGCCATAATCAGTGACATTGGTGGACGATTGAACCTTTGGACAGAAGAAAACTTGAATCAAACCGGTGTATTATCCGGAGTTTCATTTTGCAACATCAACTTTGAAGCGGATAGAACGGCTTTGTGTTCAGGAACTTCAGTTCATTTTGAACCTTCAGTAAATCAAGGTATCGCCACGTATTCATGGACATTTTCCGGAGGAATTCCAAACACGTCAACAGATGAAGATCCTACGGTAACATATCCTGCAAATGGCAACTATGACGTCACTTTAACGGTCACAAGTCAGCTTGACGGCACGAGTTATTCTATTGAAAAAACAACATATATCACAGTTGGAAATACATTACCAACCTTCGAAGCTATTGGTCCATTTTGTGAAGGCGACCAAGTACCCACTCTACCAAGCACTTCATTAAACGGTCTTCACGGAACGTGGAATCCAAGCGTAATAAACAATCAGCTTACACAAAGCTATACGTTTACTCCCGCAGTTGATGAATGTGCTGCTGACGTTTATGAGATGTCAATTACAATTAATTCTTTACCAGATGTTGATATGAATACACTTCCACAGCTCTGTGTTTATGATCAACCAATTCAGTTAACCCAAGGATCACCGGCTAATGGCGGTTACTTTGGTGATGGAATCGTTGGAGGATACTTCATACCTGAATCCGCTGGAATCGGAACAACTACAATAACTTATATTTATACAAATTCATTCGGATGTTCAGCAAGTGCAAGTATAACGTTTGAAGTAAATGAATGCCTCGGAATTGATGATTCGGAACTAAGCATCAGTATGCTCCCTAACCCATTTATCAGCGATTTTCAGGTTGTTGCTAAAGGAATATCAAAAGGTGAATTGATCTTATTGGATCAAACCGGTAGAAAGGTATACCAATCTGTGGTTACTGAAGGCTCTACTAACATAAAGACAAACACACTTTCCAGCGGAAATTACACGGTCATTATTTCGGATGAAAATCAACGAGTATACCGATACAAGTTGGTTAAACTGTAATAGATGTATTAAAAAATGAAGCCTGTTTGTTTATCAGACAGGCTTTTTTGATCATGATTTTATTTTAAAGTCTGTATTCGCAGATAAATCTGTGCGACACATAAGATCTCGATAAAATCACTCTGACTCCAGTTGCAAGTTTTACAGGCGTATTGACTTCAATCCAAAACTTCCTTATTTTAGACAGTCTAAAAACGATTACAAATGAAAAAACTCAGTTACACCAAAGAAATTGCTGCGTCTCCTGAACATGTTCATGACATAATGCTTGGACTTAGCAATAAGCATACGTACGAGCAATGGACAGCAGCTTTTAATCCAACTTCTACCTGGGAAGGTGGCTGGAATAAGGGCGACAAGATTTTGTTTGTCGGAGTTTCCGAAGATGGTAGCAAAGGCGGAATGATTGCGCGTATTGCCGAAAATGATCCTGGAAAATTTGTATCTATTGAGCATTACGGCGTAATGGAAAAAGGTGTGGAAATAACAGAAGGTGAAAAAGTGGACGGCTGGAAAGGTGCTCATGAAAATTATCGTTTTGAAGCTACCGCAAATGGTACACGCGTTACAGCTGAGACAGACACAGTTGAAGAGTACGCTTCCTATTTCGATGAAACATGGCCAAAGGCGCTTGATTTATTGAAAAAGGTTTGTGAGCAATAATCAGAACTGATTATTGAAATCCGCATTATGTTTAACTACTAATTTATTGAGGGCAAATAGTCAGTAACTACCTTGAACAACAGATCTGTAGGGTGAATATTCTTATTGTAAATTTCATTATGGAAATCGGTTAGTCTTCCTAACAACCGAATAAGTTCAAGTTTCTCATCCATTGACAGGTCGCCCGAAACAATTTTAGTGGCCTGTCTTATCTTAAGCATGTTTGCCTCCAGTGTTTCCAGTCCCAGTTTGGTTATTTCAATTAACTTGCTCCTCTTATCTAAATTGGAGTCTATTTGAATCGCAAAGCCTTGTTGGATTAAACGATTGATAATTTGGATACCAGTAGGTTTATCCTGAATATTCATCCTGATCAACTCTGTTTTGCTCAAAGCACCATAAGATTTGAGGTTTATCAGATAAATGAACTCTTCCTGAGTTGAAAATGGAGAATTCAATATTACCGACTTCGAATACATCTTGGCATATTTGTTCAAATGTACCAACATTGTACTTATTACACTTTCCGGTGAACGACCATTTTCTTTAGCAACCCAATCAGGTTCTACCTTAGGCTTATCGCTATTGTTCACTGATTTAGAATGATCGGCAATCCAATTCTTAAAACCATCAATATCAGAACTATAAACAGATTCTTTGTTCTCAAACTCGAAATCTTCTATTAGATCGAGTACCTGTTTAATCAAATCAAAATTTGCTGCCATAAAATCAAAATAGTATTTAAATATACTTTTTAGCTTGAAAAAAACAAAAAAATAGTATTTTTTAATATCATGATTTAATTTGGAAAAACGCTAATTCCTGCCAATCTTCCTTAATGTATCCTAAAATGTAACAGTTTCCAACTCCAGGTTGCTTACCTTTTACTTCGGATAATTATCGAACTAAAACAATTCATTATGGAAACGGGAAAAGGAAATAAATCAGCAAAGGGGAATTCCACATCAGCTGCTGCAAAAAAAACCACGAAATCACCAGAGAAATCTGGGGAAACGATCGACAATTCTGTAGTAATTGGCTATAGTGCAGACTCCGCTCAAGGTGGGTCAGGAACCGCCCCAGATCTGGCTGATGAACTTCGTAAAGTAGCTGCTAAATATGCAGAAACAGATTATCGTCACTGGATACCAATTGCAATTGCCGATCGTGTGAGTCAGATCGAGTCACTTTTAGAAGAATACGCTCCTGAGAACGATCTGCTCGATTCCATGGTGGAATTTGGAAGAAATACGGATTGGACATCAGGTAAAAAAGCTATTTTGCGCAGAGCAGGTTCAACCATTGGTGCCGCATCTTTGAATGTGATCGTTTCAGCGATTGCAAAGAAAATGAAGGATCAGGATGATGAATAAATTCAAATATGAGACCGTTTACACTTTGTAGATGGTCTTTTTAAATTGCAATTAATTGCGTGATTTCACATTATTCGCGAGGTCCTTCAAATCGTTTGCGATTATTGTAGAGTAAATCACTCCACCAAGAAACGCCAAAACAGAAATTAAAACAACTGAATTAGTACCGAACCCTAGTAAAACAATGAATGCAATAGCAGTAACCAGAACCGCTCCTGCACCCGCCGCTAAGGCTGCATCTTTAGGAAGTTGATATAGATATTTCTGTATGATGAAAAACATTCCCAAGATCAAAAATGGCCAGAGAAAGAGGTAAATGATGAAATCCAGAGTCAATGTTGCCAATACAAAGTCATAGAATAAGAATTTAATGACTGTAAAACTTATACAGCTCAACACTATTCTAATCAACCTTCTCTTCAGTTCCGTTTTTGGCAAAACAATTTCCAAATTCATGGAAACGGCAAAAGAAAAACACAATCCAGCCAGAAATTCAGATAAACGCATTTGATTTGAATCATTCGACAGCAGTTGATATATTAGAAAAGCAGATAGAGAATGGATTCCAAATACACTTATCAATTGAGTTCGAGTGGATGGATTATTCATTTATCAAATCGAATTTAGAGTGAAGATAAAGAAATTTATCTCGCTCACTGCGTCAAACCACGGTCCAATCACTGAAAACCTACATTTGAACATTCATGCTGAATAAAAGAAACAAAACGTCTAACTTAGTGGAAATGCGCGGATTCAAAAATAACGACACCTTTTCTAAAGCTGTTACTTTCATTGAGTTTGAAAAAAGCGGCAATCCACAGGAGAAATACCGACCTGGTGGAGGTACGCTTGCATTGTTTCTTGCCGATGCATTGAAATCGGGAGAATATTCTTCTTACATCGATCAGGTAATAACCGAAACGACAAAACGTTTTGATCAATTGGAAAAAGACATTGAATTGTATTCGCGTGCGACTTTCAAACTGAGTCTGGAACACTCCAATCCTGAAGAATATCGAAGATTACGCTTATTGGAAGAAGCGGATGAAGAAAATTGGTAGCCTTGTGCTATTGAGCAAAAATCACCGATAACAAACGGGCTTTATCCAGTTTACCCGTATTCAAAATGGGAATTTCATCTACTATTACAATTTCTTTCGGAACCTGAAAACGTGCCAATTGAGGCTTCAACCAGGCCAGTAAATCCAGTTGAGTCAGATTTTCATCTTTCGAAACTACAAATGCAATCAGTCGTTCACCAAAGGTTTCGTCCTGAATCCCCAAAACTGCTGCATCGCGAATTCCCTCATGCGTGATCAAGACATCATGAACATCCTGTGGATGAACGTTCTCACCCCCGGAAATGATCAAATCATCGAATCGACCAACTATAAAGTAAACCCCCGCTTCATTTTTCGAACAAATGTCTTTTGTATTCCACCAATGATCGCTGGTTCCGTTCATCATCCATGATCCTCGCAGCAGCAAACAATTCTTTTCATCAATCTGAACTTTGACGCCATAAAGTGGTTTTCCAATTGTTCCGGGATATTTTTCCAAATCCGCTGGAGTAGCCATGAACGAAAAGCCGCCTTCAGAAGAACCATACAAATTGTATAGTACTGGCCCAATTTGGTTCAATGTTCTCATCGATAACTCCGCACTAAGTTTTGCTCCGCCTGTAAAAATGACTTCCAATTGTTGTAGAATCGAATCTTGTTCATCAAGCAAACGCTGCAAAACGGTGGGAACAACAATCAACACTTCCACTTGCTCCTCTTCTATTCCTTTAAGAATTGCTGTTGCGGAATAATCGCTTTGGATTACCACTTTCTTTCCAAGCAAAAAACCAACTATGGAGGTGGACAATCCGAAACCATGAAATAGTGGCGCGGTAATGATAACTCCTCTTTTTTCGTGAATTCTGGAAATAGTAAGTAAGGCCAATAAAGGTGCTAAAAAGCTGAAAACAGAAGGTTTTCGAAGTGCTGCTTTGAATTTCCCTGAAGTTCCACCCGACATCACTCCTATGCTTCCTGATCTTGGTCGAATAAAGCGTTTTTGGGGCTGAAAAGTATTAAACTCACTAGTCTCTTCATCAAAAAGAAGAATACTAGAATCACCTGAAAACTTCGACTTAAAGCAGGAATCCACAATAATGAAATCAAAGTTCTGTTGTTTCGAAAGTGCTGACAACTGATTTTTGCTGAGTTCAGTATTGATAAGCAGAATGTCGACACCCAAACGTGAAAGCGCAAACACATGCACCATCAAGTATGATGTATTGGGAAAGAATAATCCTATTTTTTGTTTAGAATGAAGTCCTTTCACTTCTTTATAGAATGACATTAAACGCTTGCTTTCCTGATACAATTCAAGATAGGTAAAGCGAGAATCATCAACAACCAACGCTGGTTTATTCGGATAACGTTTGGCTGAGAAACGCAAAACAGCCATTAGGTTAATTCCTTCGTAAAACAACGATCCAACGAAGTAATAAATCCCTTTAAAACTCAGTAGTTCTGCCCTGTTTAGTTCGCGAAGATGCTTCCACATAACTAAGATTGTTTATGGATTCGTGCTGCGATAATCGATTGAAAAGCTCTCGTTCCGAATATTGCTATTGTTGTCCACCATGGCTTCACTACTTTTCTTCTCGAAAGCATAGCTTTAATAACCCAACGAGCTGCATGATCAGGCTGCATTGCTGCGGCTTTGTCATAAATCTTTGTCGGTGCGATCATTCTGGTTTTCACCAAAGGCAAATAAACCAGTGTTGTGGCTACATTCTTTTCTTTCATTTCCAGCGAAACGCCCTTCAACCATTCATTAAAAGCGGATTTGGAAGCCTGATAAGCCGACCACTTGGGAAACGACGGAAAAAGTGTATTGACTGCAGATAGATAAACAATTTGTCCGGAAGTTTGTTCCAGTTGTGGAAACAGCGCCATCGACAACTTCACAGGTGCAAAGTAATTAATGGACATTGTTCGCTGCACATCATGAAAACGCTCTTGTGAATCGGCAAATGAACGTCGAATAGACAAGCCAGCGCAGTGAATGAGGTAATCAAAACCTTCGTATTCGGTTTGAAACTCGAGAATCAATCGATCCAATGAAATTTCGTTTCGAAGATCCAATGCATATGAATCAGTTTTTCCACCTTTCGAATTGATTGTTTGACAAACTTCCTTCAGTTTTTCTTCCGTTCGTGCAATGAGAATCAAATCGGCGCCAAATTCACTGAGCAAATAAGCTAACTGCTCTCCTATTCCGAAACTTGCACCTGCAATGAGCACCCGCTTTCCGTTGAAATGTGATGAACAGCGTTTCACATCCAGATTTGTGGGTGGAAACAACAAGTTTTCAGATATGGAATAGGTTCTTGACATGGATCTCGACTCTAATTTAGAGAAAATCGTCTAAATCGAAGAAAGTTATTTCATTAAAACCGCAAAGAAAGAAGAGCGCAAAGTATCGTATCCTCTTTGCACTCTTCTTTCTTTGCGGTTTATTTTATAAAACAATATGTTTTTATTCTTTGCTTAAA
>CBFGNV010000036.1:0-42715 GCA_965650275.1 uncultured Fluviicola sp.
TTATGCGCTTCTATTGTGTCAACAACCAATTCCGGGAATGAGTCCTTGAGGTTCAAGCATTGCTGGAAATAATCTCCAGCATAGAATGGACTTTTCTTATCATAAACATTCGCCTCGATCTTCAATGCGGTATTCTGTAAAATTCCTGTTACACCATAACCTCTGTTAGTGGTCATAATCAAACGACTATATGGAATAACATATTTCTTGAATTGTTCACGGGAAGAGTTAAACATTCGGATTTGCTCTCCTACCAAACACATCACGATCATTCTTGATTCCACTCCTGTAATTCTGGAAACAGAATCGATAGCCGCACTATCCGCTCGAACCACACGACAGAATTCCTTCCATTCCTTATAGTTAGCCCAAGGATAAATTGAAACCGAAGCTTCCTGTGCCTGTGACTCAATTCTTCTTAATTCACGCTGATAACCTTTGTGATTCTTCATTCTCAGGTTCGCAGCATCCAACATACGAAGTGCAATTGTAATGTCTCCCGTATTTTGATAAGCCTGCAAAATGATCTTTGCGTTCTGCGGATAATACTTCGCCAAAAGCCCAACGTTTTGATACATCTGACGCTCATGCTTTGCAAAAGAAAGACTATCAGTTTCAAATCCCTGATTGTATTTGTTCGCCATTTTATCGAAATAACGACTATTCAAATCCTCATTTCCAGCGTCATTTGTCCATTTCATTTTTGCCGCAACCGCAACTCCAATTAATGCCAATGCAAAAAGGGCTAATAAGTGAACTGCGGTAAAATAACCACGACGTAGCCATTTCTTAAATCTACTTCTTGGTTTCTTAAGCGTTTCGGTTGTCTCAGCAGCGGGAGTTTGGATATTTTCGCTTTGTTGTTCTTGTTCTTGTGGGTTATCCATTGATATTAGTAATTCAAATGCGTGTGTATACGACGATCTCTCAAAAAAGTTCAGCTTGCAAATTTCTGCTTTTATTCTGAATTTCAAGTAACTCTGCTTAAAAATGTTCGTAGAGAATAAAAAAGCATTCAAGTGAAATATAAACACATTGCGCTCATTCGGTTTTGCATTAGTCTGATACTTGCGTTCATAACGTTCCTGGTTTGCTCCAAATTGAAATTGGGTTACGGAAATTGCTTTGAATTGGGATGGATCGTTTTCGGAATCACCTACCTGACTCAAGGAATTATCACGATGCTTCGCATTCAGTCGACACAGATAAAAATGCACGCAAAAGACGAAGATCTAGGCGTGTGGTTTCAATTTGCCATAATGGTAGCTTGTTGTTCCATTTCACTTTTTGCAGTTATCATTTGGAATGACGAGAACTCAGCAATTCCGCATCTTCCGAATAGTTTGCTTTTCATCACTTCAGTAGCACTTTCCTGGTTCATTGTTCACCTTTCGTTTACATTTCGCTATGCACATTTATATTATGGCGATTTGAACCAGAAATACAGCAAACACGCCAAAGGATTGGATTTCCCTGAAGAAGAACATCCGGATTACATCGATTTCGCCTATTATTCCTATACAATTGGTATGACATTCCAGGTTTCAGATGTTACCATAAAAACCAAAGGATTACGAAGACTGACCTTGGTTCATTCGTTGATTTCTTTCATTTTTAATACGATTTTGGTAGCGTTGACGATTAATGAGATCTTAAAATAACCCATATAATATCCCCCCACTGATGCGCAGATTATTGAGGCGCTTACCAGTCGCCTCCAGGAAAAACTGAAAATGTTTTGATTAACCGCGAGTGTCCGCCGTGGCGGAAGCAAAATATCTGTGCATCCGTGGGAAGAAACAACGTTTGTTTTTGAAAAAAATCCAGAATCATGTTTACCTTTCAATCATATTCGCACTACCTGAAAAAAATTGATGAAACAATCAGCATCTGAAGCAGCATTAAAACGCGAAATCGATCAGCTTTACAAGCATTTTCGAGAGGTGAAGGGCTTGCTCAAATCACTGGGTTGCGACGCTGTAACTGCCGAAGACCTTTTTCAGGAAGCCATAATCATTTATCTCCGACGAAAAGAAACACCCGATTTCCAATTCACGGTAGAACCTATTCATTACATAAAGCAAACCTGCAAGTTTTTGTGGTACGCTGAAACACGCAAACAAGCGAAGGAACAAAAAATTGAATTGGAAACTCCAGATGCAGACGAATGGGTGGAAAAGGAACTGAAATTTCAATCGCTTGAAGTTGCAATCCAGAAGATCGATGAGAAGTGTCGGGAACTGTTACAGCTGTTTTATGGTTTGGGTTGGAGCATGGTCGACATTGCTAACAAACTCGGTTTGCGTAACGACAAAGTTGCCAAAGCCCAGAAATATCGCTGTATTCAGAAAGCTAAGGAGTTGGTTCATGAAGTCCAGTTGGACTTCGAGAACCTCAGTCCACTCGATTCACAGTTAACCCCTAATTCTTAGACCATGGAGAATAACTGGAATCAATTGATTGAGCGCTATTTGAATGGCGAGCTTTCAGCAGACGGAAAAGAGGCTTTTGAAGCAGAATTAAGTAAAAGTCCATCGCTTCAGCAGGAATTGGAATTGCACAAACTCACGCAGGATCTCATCAAAAGATCGGCATTGCGAACTATGGTTGTAAAGCGCGGAAAATTTCATCATCTGAAAAAAACAATAACAACTACCGGAATTGTAGTACTTATTGTCGCAGCAATTGCAACGGCGGTTCTACTCACGACAGGAAGCTCCAATCCATCTTCGGAAAATAGCTCAACCGACGAAGTAATTGAAACAGCACTACTCGAAGAAATGACCGAAGAGTTAGGTTTCGAAAATATCACTCCCGAGTACTTTAAGTTCACTGGTGAGAATGATGTTTTTCTTTCGGAAAGCGGTGTTTTGCTGAGTATAACTGACAATTCTTTTCTATTGGATGGAAATCCATATTCAGGTGAAGCGGTCATTCAATGGCAAGAAGCACAAACCGCAGCCGAAATTGTAAAAGCGGGTTTAAGTACGACAAGTGGAGATAAATTATTGGAAACGCAGGGAATGTTTACCCTGAATGCGTTTACACCTGAAGGAAAACAACTGGAGCTTTCAGATAAAGGAATTTACGTTCAAGTTCCTGTAGCTGAACAAAAAGATGGAATGATGCTTTTTAACGGTGTGAAAGGCGAAGATGGAAAAGTAGACTGGCAGAATCAACAAAAAATGGAACGTCTCCCTGTTCCAAAAAGCATGGCAGATATCGACTTATTTCCTCCCAAATATGAACCGAAACTGAATGAACTGAAGTGGTTCACGGATAAAAGTAAACGCGATAGTTTATACTTGAGTTTTGATGAAACGGCAGACACAGTGATTGGCAATCCAGCATGGGGTACTGCAAATTTTTCTGCCTATAAGTCTACTACACATGCTGATATAGCATCGGTTCCGTCTGATTGGTCTCCAGAAAGAAATCGAGCTCAAATTGATTCATTGGCGCGTTTGGGCTACTGGATATCTGCAGATCGTACAATCTCTAAAATCGAGCGACCAGAGGACAAAGTGTGTTGGGAATTCTCACTTGAAAAAATAAAAGGAACCAATGAAGCTTGGGTGGTTGCGAATGTTACTGTTGCAGAAGGCTGGTACATTCATTCAATCTATAGACCTGTAAACAGTTTTGGACCACCAACTCAATTCGCTCTTAAGGAATCAGCAAATTATGAAGTAATCAGTGATCCAGTTGAACCGAAACCAATCATTGAATACGATCAGTTAGCTGATGAGAATTTGAGTTATCATGTAGGTCAAATTAGGTTCAAACAAAAGATTCGCATTACTGGAAAAAATGGTCTTATTAGCGGAAAATACGGCTATGTTACCTGTAAGGTAAAAGAGCATTGTCTACCTCCATTTGAAGCTAACTTCGTTTTACCGATGACTAGTGAAAATTTGGAAAAATCACACATCCCACCATCAAAAGTATTGGCTATTTGGAATACCAAATTCGACAATACGATTCTGGCGACACAAGATTTTGAAAAGCGCATGAAAGCCATTCACAATACCTGTGACGAAAGCGTTTTTGATATTTACGCAAACAACTTGAATGAACCACTTTGGAAGTTGGATGAAAAAGTAGTGAGACTAGGTTATCCTGAATTCCAGAAATTTGCGGATGAGCATGTTGGGAAACTGAACCTGAACAATGCACATCAACAGAACCTGAAACTGTTTTACGAGCAGGCAACAAAAACCATTCGCGAGAAAGGGAAAAATGCAACACTTTCAACGCTCAAAAAAGAGCAAAAATGGAACTCGGACCTTAACGATTCGCGAAAAGACGAAGTGTACAGAAAAGGAATGCGGGAATCCATGAATCGTCAGGAGGAAAGTGCTTTCAATCTGCAGAACGTGAGCAGACAGATGGGAATTGTGAAGTCGTTTACCATTTCCAGAAGTACATTTCCTCCAGTAAACAGCAATGCAATCAAGCAAAATCCGCAAAGAGATTATTCAAAAAAGGAAATGCCAGGAAAACCCAAAGCTGTCAAAACACAAACTGAAGCGCTGAATTATAGAGCGTTTACAGGTCCATACATATTGAATATTGACTCACAAGTTGCCAATGCGACAACTGCTCGAAAAACGTCAACAATTAAAGATTATCACGGCGGTAAAAAAGGAGAAATATCTTATTCATCTTTAACAGCAACTGTTAACGATTACAAGCAATACGACAAACTGTTCTTTTACTTGTTCTCGAAAGAAACAGCAAGTTATCAGCGTTTGGATTTCACAAGCGGCGTGCTTAATTATTTGCTAAACGACGATATGCATTACACTTCAGCGATTGTGGGAATGAACGAAAACGGTTTCTTTCTTAATGAGATTGGAGAAGCGGAACTTCGACTCCACTCTGTTACCGTAGCTTCTTTAGAAAAAGTTTCAGAACAGGAATTCGACAAGCGTATCAATGCAATGAACTCCGAAAGAATGGGGCGACCAATGGAAATTCAGTCGGAATTGAACTGGTTATTCAAGGAAAAAGCCAACTACAAAGTGCAGAAACAACGCCAGGAAAATGCGGTTTTCAGAACAGTTGTGCGACCAACAATCTATACCTGTGAAAGTGGAGAAGGAGAAATGATTCCCGAGCCTTCAGATCCTGAAATTTTAACGATAGTTGAAGACGAAGCAGGTTTTCCCGGAGGTTTGCAGGCATTAACGCTTTATTTAAATGCCAATATGGTTTATCCACAACGCGCGTTAGATGAAGGGATTTCAGGACGTGTCTACCTTCGTTTTGTGGTCTCCTCAACTGGTGAAATCACAAATGTTAAGGTCACAAAAGGAATTCCTAAATGTCCGGAATGTGATGCCGAAGCAAAACGGGCGGTTGGCAATATGCCCAACTGGACACCAGCCAAAAACAATGGCAAAAATGTAGCGATGTGGTATAATTTGCCTATCAAGTTTAATGTTAATGGTGGTGGCTCGAATTTGTTTAATTAGGTTTTAACTCCTCCCCCTTGTCGACTTCGATACGCTCCGCACTCAGTCTGATAAGAGGGAAGATTAGTCAACAACCTTAAGTAGCAAACGATCTTCCGTCAAATACAAAATAGTGAATTGATGTCCTTCAATGATAATGGTATTGTCCTCTTTGATTTCCCACTTGAGTAAGGTATTCTTTGTGGAAACTCCAATGAATCTTCCAGAACACGGAAATTTAGATTTTTCTTCTTTAGAGAATTTCACCACCTTGTAACCTTGCTTATAAAGTGCAACTCCTTTTGCATCAAGCAGCATTGGAGCTTTCCACTTTGCTGTCAAAAGCTTCAGTTTCTCTTCCCTACTAGCCTGACTTCTATCTACCTGCGTTATTGTTTTCAGAACTTCAGCTTCATACTCAAATGTCTTTAATGTTGGGAGAAAGTCTGGACTTACCAACGGTGTATTGAAGTAATTCGTCCAAGTTCCAACACGTTTGCCGTATTCGTAATTTCCGAACAACTTAGAATTATCCGGTAATCTGAATTCCCACGGACCAACCTTCTTAAAGGTATAATACAACTCAAATCCCAACGAATCTTCGCCATCCATGTTTGTTAGTGTGGCTTCGCGCATTTCCAGGCTTTCAGCGTCAACCTCAACTTCTCCGAAATGCAGAAGATCCGATTTCAAGCTGTCGCTCCATTCTTTAAAAAAGAAACGCACTCCCGGATATTGAGTGAACTCTACAAAGCGATTTCCGGCACGAAAAAAACCCGTATGCAACATTTCTACTCCAGTTCCGGAATAAGGTAACTCAGAGGTATAATCTCTACGACCATCAAGAAAATTCTCGTGTGAATAATATTCATCTGATATCATCCAGGTTAAATCTTGCGGATGCCACTCAAAGGGAATTACCAATTCTTCAGACGTGTAATCCTGAGAAAAACACGTAATTGTAGATAGGAAGAAAAAGGATAGGAAGTGTTTCATACCAGCAAAGTACGAATTTATTCTATCAACGATTCACCAGAATTTTGACACAAGAAACTTCATTTTCACTGGCAACCGAAAGCAGGTATGAACCATTTTGCAAGTCACCGTTCCATTCGAAAATCGATAACGAGGTTTTGTAAGAAGCAATTTCTTTTCCATCCATTGTTTCCAAACGAATCAACTGTTCGGAGCCATTGCTTTTAGGGAGTTCAATGGTGAAATGACCATTGCTTGGGTTTGGATAAACGAGCAAATCAGCAGAATTGACTTCCTGCAAACTCACATTTTTTGGAAAAACGGAAATACATATGGGATTTGGACAAACCTGGAAGTGATTCACGACTGCATCGGTAACAGCATCGATCTTTGAAAGTGAATGGCTATTGGTATTCGTGGTATAATAGTACGTTTCAGCAAGATTGGATGCCAAATAGGTTGGATAGACCTGAACATTGGTTGTTGTTAACGCATGAGAAGCGATGTCAATTTGAGAAACCGTATTGTCATCCATAATAGTGACATAAGCCTTGGTTCCTGTGCTATTCACCATAACATCGTGTGGATGAGCACCTACAACAATGTTTGTGTCAACCGTATTACCTGCCGTTTCGATAACTGCGAAATATCCTACAGAATTCATCTGAGCAGAACAGTACAACTCATTACCATCGGGTGAAAGTACTAATCCAACTGGTGTACCCGGCAAATCAATAGTATCCACTTCAATAAATGTGTTAGTGGAGTAAACGCCAACTTCAAAATCAAATGAATTACTTACGTAGATCAGCTGTTCATCTCGTGAAAGAGCCATTTGTGTTGGGTACGCACCAGTTGAGAACGAAAAGAACACTGAATTACTTGAAAGATCGATTACGGAAACCGAATTTGAGACCTGATTACAAACATACGCCAATGTTCCAGCTTGATTGATTATCACTTGTACTGGATCCAATCCAACAGGAATGGTGTCAATGACAGTATGTGTTAACGGGTCAATTTCCAGAACCGACGACATGTTGAAAACAGGAACGTAGAATCGCGAAAAATCACTTGTAAAAGCACCATTTCCAGTATTTCCGCCAGTATAAATACTGTCTGTCACATTCTGATTTTCCAGATCTACAACGTACAAATAGTTCGTTGAAGTAGAACCCACGTACGCCATTTGTCCGAAGGACATTGAGCTAACGAAGGAAGTTGCTAATAAAAGTAGAAATGTTCTCATGATTTTAGGTTTTGTTCTTTAAGAAACGGTTGGCTTTACGAAATGGTTGGGCAGAACACCATGCTTATTTCGTGTTCATCATTTCATGAAACGAAGAAACCCATGTATTCACGTTTTTTTCAAGTGTAGAATTACTCATTGCACTTCCGTTTCCTTCCGCTACGAAATCCAATTTCATCAGGTAAGGCATCTGCATTCCTTTGATATAAAGACGAACAGAAACCAAGCCTGATACCGGAATTCCTACCCTGAATAGTTCGTTTTTCGCATCATTCAGTCTTCCCACAACAACTCCGTCATGATAAACTTCGAATTGCTCGATCTGATCGAACGCAAACGTTTTCGATTGATAAGCTTTCTTCGTCTTCGAATAAATTGCTAAGTGAAATTGCTTTTTGGGACTATCAATTGCAACGAAATGTCCGGACTCATGTGCCTGAAGCAAAGCATTATAAGCAATTCCGCTGCGTTCCAGAAACTTTTTGATTCCTCCTTTTTTCTTAGCTCGGATAATGAATGTAATTAGCAACGTCAATAGAACAAATACTAGTACTATAGCTCCAATAATTCCTTTTACTTGAAACATACGTATTCCTTTTAATCCCCTGTCTAAACTACCATATTCACGATTTTGCCAGGAACAACAATCACTTTTTTAGGAGCTTTGCCTTCCAACCATTTCTGTGTTTCTTCCATCGCCATTACCGCTTCTTCTACTTCTTTCGGAGAGAAGGTTGTAGGCAATTCAGCGTTAAATCGCATTTTTCCATTGAAACTTACGGGATATTTCGTGTTTGCCTCAACCAGCATATCCGCATTGAAACTTGGGAAATTAGCCGTAGAAACACTTCCTTTTGGATACTTCAAAGCCTCTGCCCACAATTCTTCTGCTGCATGCGGAGCGTAAGGTGCCAAAAGCACAACCAATTCTTCCAACACTTCTTTCGAGTGACATTTTTGTTCCGTCAATTCGTTTACACAGATCATCAGGTTTGAAACATTTGTATTGAACGAGTAACGCTCTAAATCGTCTTCTACTTTTTTGATGGTCTTGTGCAATGTCTTCAACGATTCTTTGCTCGCTGGAGTTTCTGTTACGATTAATTCACCTTCATTATAGAACAATCGCCAAAGCTTACGCAAAAAGTTGTGCACTCCCGAAATTCCTTTCGTATCCCAAGGTTTGGTTTGCTCTAAAGGTCCAAGGAACATTTCGTACATGCGCAAAGTATCTGCTCCAAATTTCTCTACCAATTCATCTGGCGTTTGCACATTGAATTTGGATTTGGACATTTTTTCTACTTCCCAACTGCACAAGAATTTATTCTCTGAATTTTGCACCCAATGTGGGTTAGTGTTACCAAAATTCCATCCCTTTTTATACATTTCCAGATCTAAGAAATCGTTGTCGACAAATTTGATGTCCACGTGATGAGGAACATACTTAATTTCTCCTTTTTGGAAAGTTGGAAATGGAATTGAAGTAAAATCAGAATTAATTGTTGACAATAATTCCAAATAGTCTTTTTCAGTAAATGTTTCAAGTAAATCATATGATACATAAACCGAAGGAGCATTTTGCTTTAATTGCTCACCCGTTTTTTTCGAAGTTAAAACACCATGATGAACCCTATGTAAAAAACTACTTCTCCCCAAAATCATCCCCTGATTGATCATTTTCTTAAATGGTTCATCAAAACCGATAAATCCACGATCGAAAAGGAACTTACACCAGAAACGCGAGTACAATAAGTGACCTGTTCCGTGTTCAGAACCTCCAATGTATAAATCCACCTGGTTCCAGTAATCTGCTTTTTCCTTAGAAACAACTTCATTCGGATTGTTCGGATCCATGTAACGCAAGAAGTAGAATGAACTTCCCGCCCAACCAGGCATGGTGTTGTATTCCATTCTGTCGCCTTCAGAGTATTTCCAAGCGCTTTTTTCAGCACGAGCCAATGGCGGTTCACCATCTTCTGTTGGCAAATATTTATCTACTTCCGGCAATTCAATCGGCAAATGCGCGTCATCAACCAAGTAAGGAATGTCGTTTTTATAATAAACCGGGAAAGGCTCACCCCAATAACGCTGACGAGAGAAAATCGCATCGCGTAAACGGTAGTTCGTTTTTCCTTTTCCTAATCCATCTGCTTCAATTTTCGCAATCGCAGCTTTCATGGCTTCTTTCACAGAAAGTCCAGTCAAGAACCCAGAATCAGCAATTGTTCCTTCTTTCTCGGTGTAAGCCGCTTCAGAAATATCAACGTTTTCAAAAATGTTTTTGATCGGAATATTGAAATGTTTCGCAAAATCCCAATCGCGTTGATCGCCACAAGGAACGGCCATTACTGCCCCAGTTCCGTAAGAAGCCAGTACGTAGTCACCAATCCAAACTGGAATTTGCTCTCCAGAGAACGGATGAACAACATAAGCTCCAGTAAATTGACCTGTAATGTTCTTTACATCAGCCTGTCTGTCACGCTCCGATTTCAACGAAGCCGCAGTTTTATATGCTTCAATCGCGTCTTTGTATTCCGCAGTGGTGATTTCATCAACCAACGGATGTTCAGGTGCCAAAACCATGAATGAAACTCCGAAAATGGTGTCTGGGCGAGTGGTGAATACCTCGACTCCTCGACTCCGCTCGGAGACCTCAGTATTCGACATATCTGAAACTGGTGAAATTGCTGCCTGAGCGGAGTCGAAGGCAAATTTCACTGAACATCCAACAGATTTCCCAATCCAGTTGCGTTGAATATCTTTAATAGCGTCTGTCCAATCTACAGTATCTAATCCTGTGATCAAACGCTCGGCGTATGCTTTAATTCGCATCGACCATTGACGCATCAATTTTTGTTCTACGGGGTGACCACCACGTTCAGAAAGTCCGTTGATGACCTCATCATTTGCCAAAACCGTTCCCAAAGCCGGACACCAGTTTACCCACGAATCAGCCAAGTAAGCCAAGCGGTATTCCATTAGAATTTGTTGTTGCTCCTTCTCCGAAAACGCTTTCCAATCCTCAGCAGTAAATGAATGCGTATACTCACTTACAGCATTGATTCCAGCATTTCCGTTCTTCTCGAAAGCAGCAATTAATGTGTCAATGTGTTCCGCTTTATCAGAATCGTTGTTGTACCAAGAGTTGAAGATTTGCTTGAAAATCCATTGTGTCCACTTGTAATAAGACGGATCTGAAGTACGCACTTCTCTGTCCCAATCGAACGAGAAACCAATCTTGTCCAACTGATCGCGGTAACGCGCAATGTTTTGCTCTGTTGTAATTGCAGGATGTTGTCCAGTTTGAATAGCATATTGCTCTGCAGGCAATCCGAATGAGTCGTAACCCATTGGATGCAGCACATTGAATCCTTTCAAACGCTTGTAACGCGCATAGATATCAGAAGCGATGTAACCGAGCGGGTGACCAACATGTAAACCAGCTCCGGAAGGATACGGAAACATATCCAATGCATAGAACTTTGGTTTAGAACTGTTGTCTTCAGCTGCAAACGTTTTGTTGTCAGCCCAATACTTGCGCCATTTGCGCTCGATTTCGATAAAATTATACTCCATGATATTCTTGCTGTTAAAAGCGATGTGTCGCTAGTGCGACGGCGCAAAGATATACAAAATGCCAAGAGCAGATTCAACACGAAACTTGAAAAAAACAGCACATTATATCACAGTCAGAATCGCAAAGTGTTAAAATCTCATCGTGAAAATTCTATGGTTTCGTCGAAATAAATAAATCGAAAAGAAAAAAACATTTATATTGTAACCATCGAATTACAAATTACTTATAACTAGAAAACTAACAGTCATGCGCAAATTCATTTTTCCTCTCACAATTATTGGCCTTTTGGCAATTCCAGTTACTTCGTCGGCAGCAAGTACAACTCACGGAACAGTAATTAAAAAAGAATCGAACAACTTCAAGCCAAAAAAGAAGAAGAAGAAAAAGAGCCACGGTGGTGGTTGTGAAGCTTACGGACGTTTTGCGCAAACAACACAGAGATAATTTCTTCAATTATAATATTAAACCCTGGCATTTCGACTTCGCTCAATGACCAGGGTTTTTTGTTTTTCAAAATAAACCCTGCCTGTTCGGCAGACAGGCTCTCCTTTTCTTTGCAGTTATTACGAATTCAGTTGCTCTTTTCGGTTACATTTTAGCCCGAAAACACTATTTTTAGTCGATGTTTCCAAAGTTCATACGCATTTTTACCGTTTTCGCAATTCTCCTTGTTTGGGGGAATTCCGTTGGCTATGCTGCTAACGAAGAAGGTGCATTAATTCGTTCCTGGCAAAATGAGAAAAACGAAACCAAACGGTTTTATCGCCTGCTTGCGCTTGGAAAATATTACCAAAAGTTTGACGTAACGAAAGCCGACTCTATCAGTAGTTTTTTGTTGGCAGCGAGTCGACAAGAATCTGATGCGTCGCGTTTTGAAGCCTTGCTTTTCGACCTTGAAGTAGAAGAGTTGAATGGAAACCAAACGGCTTACTATTCCAAAATAATTGATTTAACACCATTTCTTTCACGGTTAAAATCTCCGGAAGCCAGAATCACCATATTCCAGTTATTGGCAAAAAACCATATTTCACTTCGCGAATTTCCACAGGCGGAAGTTTATTTAGAAGAAGCATTGAAGCTTGCTAAGCAACGACGAAGTTACGAGCAGATTGGAAGCACCTACCGATTGTACGCCGCAATGGAAATGGAACGCAACAATAAAGTTCGCTCCTTAAATTACATCGATCAATCGATCGGATATGCACGTCGTTCTCCGAATCGTTCACTCGTAGCAGCTTGTGTAAACAGTCAGGCAGAGATCTATAGTTATTTCGGACAAATTGAATTGAGCGTTTCCAAGAACTACATTGCTTTGCAATTGGCAAGAGAGGCAAATGACAATCCAAAGATCGTTGAATATCAACGTCAAATGGGTGAAGCGCAGTTCCTGATTTATAACTATAGAGAAGCTTCAAAATTCTTTACCCAGGCCTTAGAAACCGCGGAGAGAATTCGTGACGACCGCTCTGTAGGATTGAATTTAGCCAATTTAGGAATGGTTAGTTTGGCAAAAAAGGAATACAACAAAGCCATTTCTCAATTGAAAAGCTCGATCAAAATATTACTTCGTTTCAACGATTTAAATGGTCTTGGGAAATCGCATTCCTTACTTGGAAATGTGCTTCTGGAAAAAAAGCAATACAATGAAGCTTTGCGTTACTACAACAAGGCACTCGTTTACTTTGAATCTGTTGCCAACAGAGCGGAAATTGCTTCGGTTTACCACCTGGTTGGAATTGTATTTGAGAAACAGGGGAAGTACAAGAACGCTCTTACCTATCTGAATCGTTCCGTTGAAATTCGTTCACAATTCGGTTATCAAGGTGGCATTTATCCTTCTTACCGCGCAATTGCAGAAGTATATAAGAAAACGGGAAATCTGAAATTGGCTTACAAGTATTTGGAGATGTATTCCAACTATTCCGACAGCTCGAAAGTGATTGAGGTAGGAACCAAGATTGCAGAAATTTCTGAATTGTACCGTGCTGAACAGCGCGAACGTCTGATCGCAATTCAGGCAGATTCCATTGAATTGAACCGTAAAGCGCGCGACTTAACAACTGCTCAGCTGGAGAATACTGAACTTCGAAGCATTTTCCAAACCTATGTCATCTTAGGTATTTTGATCCTGATTGTTTGTGCTGCGTTTATCTTCTATTCACGTATTAGACAGCGAAATATTCGTCAGCAGCAAAAAGAAGCAGAAATGAATCAAATCTTGCTTCGTTCACAAATGAATCCGCACTTTGTCTTTAACGCCATGTCGGTAATACAGAGTTACATTTATGAAAACGACACGAAGAATTCGACCAAATTTCTGGTGAATTTCTCCAAACTCATGCGTCTCATCCTCGAGAATTCCTCCAAAGAATTCATTCCATTGGCGATTGAGATAGACATTTTGAACAAATATCTTGAAACTCAAAAGCTGCGTTTTGGTGACAGGTTTGAATATGAGGTGAAAGTGGAAGATGAACTTTTAGAAGAAGGGTCTGTAATTCCACCTATGATTACGCAGCCTTTTATTGAAAATGCCATTGAACATGGTCAGCTGCATACCATCGAAGGCGGATTTATTACCGTTAATATCTCAAAAGACGACGGATTACTTCATGTAACCATTACGGATAATGGAATTGGTAGAAAAGGATCGGAACAAAATAAAAAGAGTAAAGCCCATAAAAGTATGGCGATGAAAATCACACAAGACCGTATCGATAATTTAAGTTACAAGTATCGCATACAGGGTCGAATGGATATTTCGGATTACAATAAAAAAGAAAGAACAGGAACGTTGGTAAATCTTTTCCTTCCGTATAAAACCGAAAACGTTTAGCGTTTTTGAAATTTATTCGGCTTAGAAATAAATGCTATCTTTCCGCGGAAACACTATTAGACTATGAAAAAAGCATTAATCATTGATGATGAGCAACGTACACGTGAACTGATTGCTAAGATGATCGAATCATTTGATCTTGGAATTGAAGCGATTCCCGGAGGAGAAAATGTGAAATCCGGATTAGAGGCAATTGCCGCGATACAACCTGATCTAGTGTTTTTAGATATTCAAATGCCTGATGGAACCGGATTCGATTTGTTGAAAGCCGTTCCCAATAAAAACTTTGAAGTCATTTTCATTACTGCCCACGAAGAGTTTGCAATCAAAGCAATCAAATTCTCTGCTTTGGACTATATCTTAAAGCCGGTTGATCCGGAAGAACTTCGTTCAGCTGTTGAACGTGCGCTGCAGGCAATGACTGAAGAAGCAAGCGAACCACAGTTTGAAGCGCTTCAAAACAACATTCAACCGAATCAAAAACGAAGATTGGTTTTGAAAACACAGGAAAGTGTGCACGTTGTTGATTTGGATCAGATCATTCGTTGTGAGGCAGACCGTAACTATACCAGTTTCTTTTTGAAAGAAGGAAGAAAGATATTGGTTTCTCGTACACTGAAAGATTACGAAACCTTGCTTACCGGACATAATTTCTTGCGCGTGCAACAATCGCACTTAATTAACCTGAATTATGTAGACCGATATGACAAGGGAAATGGCGGTGCCGTTGTGATGAAAGACGGTAGCGAAGTGCCTTTGTCACCAGCAAAACGTGATATTTTCTTCCAAATTTTAGAAAACTTATAGGCTAAGTTCAGCCATTCGTCGAAAATATTCATTCTAATCCTTTAAATATTCATTCGACCAAAAGCCATTGCATGTCAATGCTATCTTAGTAGAGGAAATAAGGAGATGATTCAGGTTGTTTTCTAATGTTAGATAACTCAAAAACGGAAACACTGCAATTGGAGAGGCAGTTTTTTCATTTTCTAGTTTTATTGAAGAGTATATAGTTCTATCTCCGTTGGAGGCTTATCTTAATAAAACGTTAGAAACAACCTGATTTCATTTAATTAATTTGGCAATCTACTCACACGATATAAGCAAACTAAAACACTACTAAACAAAAGTCCTTAGAATTCTAAGGACTTTTTCGTTTTTATCTTTCAACATACCCTGGTTTATATTTAATTCAAGATAATTTGTCGAAAACATAAATCCAGTTTATTCATTTCGTTTAAATTTGCTCGAAAATGATGTTATGAGTGATCCGGACTACATAGAAATTGAGAAAGAAAGTGTTTCTACACTGCATTTCCCACATGATGAAGTCATATTATCCGAATCAGAATTAAAGGAACGCAACAACGCTGTACAGCGCGCAATTACGCTTGGAAATCTTGAGCACCAGAAAGTAAAAATCTACTTTTTGGATGACGAAGGAAAGAAAATGGTACACACAACTATTTGGGCAGTTACTGATTCTGCAATAGTTTTAAAACAAAATGTTATTTTGCCGATTAATCGGATCAAAAAACTTGAAATATAAGAGCATGTCAAAGAAAAAAACAATCATCAGTTACGAGAAGCTGACAATCGATCAGAAGAAGGCACTATTGCTTGCTTTTCCAGAAGGATTTGCCGGACAAACAACCAAGATGACAAATCCAATTAGTGGTGAAGTTTTCGATTCCCTGCTTTGGGAAACTGAAGAAGTCATCTACTTAGTTAAACTTCCAAAGTTGAAATTGAAATCACCAACAGTTGATGACGATGATGATGACGACGATATCGAAGAAGAAATCGATAAATTCGATGGTGCTGATGATGATGATGACACCACATCTGACGATGACGACGACGATAGCTATGACAAAGCGGATGAAGATGACGCTGGCGACGATGACGAAGAGTAATTCTTAAAACATATATGAACGCCATTTTTTTAGTCGGATGATTAGAGAAATGGCGTTTTTTTATTCCTCCTATTTTGAATACTGAAACTCCAGGAAAAAATAGTTCAACTCCAACGAACACAAAGAAGAAGTGGCTCAAACGACTTGGGGTTGCCGGCTTTATATTTTTTCTGGTAAAAGGAATTGTCTGGATTGTGGTGGCTGCGTTGGCATGGAAGGGATGCCGCTAAAATATGTTTACCTTTTCCTACGTTTAACATTCTTAGAAAAGCCAAACATGTTGGGTCAACTTCGTATTTTACTTCTACTGGTTCTTATCCCCTATTTTGGCTCAACCCAAGAAGTAACTTCCATCCATTTCAAAACAGGAAGTCATAAGATCTCCGCTTACTCGCATGAAGTAATCAGGGCAAAAATGGCTTCTTTGGATTACAATACTATTTCCCATATCGCTTTCATCGGTTATTCAGACAGTTCCGGAAATATGCAATCCAATCAGCGCCTATCTGAACGTCGAGCAAAAGCGGTTGCTAAGGAATGTAGCAATCTTTTTAAAGAAGAACTTCCAATCGACATCCGTTTTAAAGGGGAAACCACTCAAAAAGTAGATAGTTTAAGCCGACGTGTTGACATCATCATTTATCATCTTGAAACGCACGAAACACAAGATACTATTCCGCTAACGGCAAATAACGAAAGGTGTTTTGGTACCGATGAAGTTGTTTATAGATACCTCTATACCAAAGTTCAAACAAGTGGTAAAAAGTCAATGGTTTACATGGAGCTTTTGCCAAACTACGAGCTGGAAAGAAGAAAACACTATTACATAAAAAATCCTGGTTCGCCCAATGCTGTTGCACAACGTGTGAATTGGAAAAAAACCAAAACAGGTAAACTCTGGTGGCGGGAAACACGTTTAACCGCAACTATTCCCAAAGAGAGTTTTGATAAATTCGGTTTAGTTCTTTTCCAGGAACAACCGTGCGAGGGATGTCCGGAATCTCTTTTTAAACAAGACACCAATCTTATTGTGTCAAACCAATATCTAACGGATTATTTTGTAACGAGCGTTACTCAGTTCAAAACCAAGTTTCTGCGACATAATCAAGCAGAGATAAGGGTTCCAAGAGAATACATCGACAGCACGCTTGTTTACAAAGTACGACTTTACACGAATGCCAACGAAGAGAAGAAAATTGCAATAAACTGGGAAACAGGAAAGAAAAAAAAGAATCAGGATTACTGCTTCTATCAATTCAATAGCAAGTATTATGATCATTTCGAAATTCAAAGTCCGCAACCACAGTGGTCATGTCCTGAACCAATAGCCATTGATACAAATGACTATACTCATTTTCGCTGTGGTTTGAGGTGTCGCAACGGAAGTGACTGGTTTGCTCTTCGTACAACACTCGGTGCTTTTTATCACAACGACACGTTGACTTCATATGCCGCAGTCCGTTTTGGCTTTAGATACAAGAAAAGCGAAATTCAAACAGAGCTAGGGATCAATCATCGATTGGGATTCTACGGGTCTCTTTCCTACAAATTCAATTATTTGGAGTTTGGTCTAATGAAAAATCGAGGAACAAATCCATGGCAATTGATGTCGGATGTTCGTTTCTCTACCAATGTGAAACCATACTGCGGTTTAGAACTGAGAACAAGCTACAACAGGAAATACCAGTCATTCGCAGAAGTCAATCTGCATTCTGGTTTCAGCGTCAATTTCGACAATAACTTCGGTTACTATATTCATGGAGGAATTGCACGTGACTTATCCAATCAGATAAACACCCAATCCTATCTGTACATTCAAGCTGGAATTAGCTACAGATTCGAGTTTCGTTTGAATTAATCGTTCAGCTTCAGAACCGCCATAAACGCTTCTTGAGGAACCTCTACTCTTCCTACCTGACGCATACGTTTCTTACCTTCTTTCTGTTTTTCAAGAAGCTTACGTTTACGGGAGATATCTCCACCGTAACATTTTGCGGTAACGTCTTTACGTAAGGCCTTAATCGTTTCACGAGCAATAATCTTTGCTCCGATAGCTGCCTGAATTGGAATTTCGAACTGTTGACGAGGGATCAATTCCTTCAACTTCACACAAATTTTCTTTCCAAGATCGTAAGCATTGCTGCGGTGAACCAAGGCAGAAAGTGCATCCAGTTGCTCACCATTCAATAACATGTCCATACGAATCAAATCAGATTCCTTGTAGCCAATTGGATGATAATCGAAAGATGCATATCCACGAGAAACAGATTTCAAACGGTCGTAAAAGTCAAATACAATCTCAGCCAAAGGCATTTCAAAAGTCAATTCAACTCTGTCTTGCGTTAGGTAAACCTGATTTCTCAATTCACCACGTTTCTCAATACAAAGCGTCATAATTTGACCAATGTATTCCGATTTTGTAATGACCTGTGCCTTGATATAAGGTTCTTCAATTCTATCAATTGTAGACGGATCTGGTAATTCAGACGGATTGTTTACCGTAAACTGAACATCCGGATTCTTTGTTGTGTAACAGAAGTAAGATACGTTGGGAACAGTTGTAATAACCGTCATGTTGAACTCGCGCTCCAAACGTTCCTGAATAATTTCCATGTGTAACATCCCAAGGAATCCACAACGGAAACCAAATCCTAGTGCTGCCGAAGATTCTGGCTCAAACACCAATGATGAATCGTTCAACTGCAATTTCTCCATAGAGTAACGCAATTCTTCATATTCATCAGTCTCAACAGGGTAAATTCCGGCGAATACCATTGGCTTCACATCTTCAAACCCTTTGATCGCTTCATTAGTTGGATTAGCTGTTAGCGTAATTGTATCACCAACCTTAACTTCTTTCGCTGTTTTAATTCCGGAGATAATATAGCCAACATCACCGGCACGAACTTCTTTCTTTGGACTCAGGTCCATTTTCAAAATTCCTACCTCATCGGCATTGTAATCTTTTCCTGTATTTAAGAATCGAACTTTATCTCCTTTTTTGATTACACCATTTCTTACACGGTAGTAAGCAATAATTCCTCTAAAAGAGTTGAAAACAGAGTCGAAGATCATTGCCTGCAAAGGCGCATCTTCGTCCCCTTTCGGGGCAGGAATTCGTTCAATAATTGCGCGTAGAATATCGTCTACTCCTAAACCTGTTTTACCAGATGCAGGAATAACATCAGAAGGATCACACCCTATCAATTCAACAATTTGATCCGTAACCTCCTCAGGCATTGCACCAGGAAGGTCCATTTTATTCAGGATTGGAATAATCTCCAAATCGTGCTCTAAAGCAAGGTACAAGTTGGAAATTGTTTGTGCCTCAATTCCCTGAGAAGCATCAACAATTAGAAGAGCACCTTCACAAGCCGCAATTGAACGCGAAACCTCGTAAGAAAAGTCAACGTGTCCCGGAGTATCAATCAAATTGAGAACGTAATCCTGTCCTTCAAACTTATAATTCATTTGAATGGCATGCGACTTAATCGTAATTCCGCGTTCACGCTCCAAATCCATGTCATCCAAGGCTTGTGCTTGCATTTCACGGTCAGAAATAGTTCCTGTTGTTTGTAATAAACGATCGGCCAAAGTACTTTTTCCATGGTCGATGTGAGCGATAATACAGAAATTACGGATGTTCTTCATGGTGCAAAGGTAGGGAATTTAGATATTAAGACGATACGACCAACAGATATTGGGATTTTAACTTGACATGACTATTGAGTGGAATCCTAAGAATACGGTGAATAGAACAATCATTTTACCGTATCTGCCGCTTTTACCATTGGCGAAACTTTAGTTCCAATCAACTCTATTGCTTTCATCAACTTTTCATGTGTTAATCCAGCATCCATTTGGAAAGTGAAGCGCGAAATTCCACCGAGTGATTCACTATGACGAAGAATTTTCTCAGCTATTTCTGTAGGATCTCCAATCAACAAAGCTCCAAGCTTACCGTTTTGCGCATCGAAACGCTCTCTGGTAACTGGAGCAAATCCACGCTCTTTTCCAATTTTGGTGAACATTTCAGCGTAGCCTGGATAATAATCTGCAATAGCTTCTTCTTTCGTTGTAGATACATAACCCAAGGAATGCAAACCTACTTTTCGATATTTAGGATCATGTCCCGCTTCCGTCCAGGCTTCTTTGTATAGATCTATTAATGGTTTGAAACGATAGGTCTCGCCTCCAATCACAGCAACCATCAGTGGTAAACCTAACTCGCCAGCTCTAGCGAATGATGCGGGGGTTCCCCCAACTCCCAACCAAATAGGAAGTTTTTCCTGCAACGGTCGTGGGTAGATGGCCTGGTTTTTCAATGAAGGGCGAAATTTTCCAGACCAATTCACCACTTCATTCTGCTGAATTCGAAGCAAAAGATCCAATTTCTCGGCAAACAATTCGTCGTAGTCATTTAGGTTGAAGCCGAATAATGGAAACGATTCAATGAAAGAACCTCGACCAGCAACTATCTCTGCTCTACCATTCGAAATCAAGTCGAGCGTTGCGAAATTTTGAAACACACGAACCGGATCCGCGGCGCTGAGAACAGTTACAGCACTTGTCAACTTGATGCGTTTTGTACGCGAAGCTGCTGCTGCTAAGATCATTGATGGCGCCGAATCCAAAAACTCTTTTCGGTGATGCTCACCAATTCCAAAAACGTCTAAACCAACCTCATCAGCAAGTTGAATACGTTCCAGCAACTCATTCAACGCTTGCGTATTGCTTATATTCGAATTCGCTGATACAGCAGCAAAACTATCTATTCCTATTTCCATGATGAACTAAAATTAGGATTTATTAGAACATGCCATACCGTGGATTAAAGCAACACGTCGACAAAATCCCTAATTTTGGACATGCGAAATTGCATTACATGTTTGTTTTTGCTTGCCGGAGCTTCTGTTTTTGGTCAGATCTCCTCACTGAACGGTTATTTTCCATGGTTTGAAAAGTGTGACGTTCAAACCGTTAAAAGCCAATACGGCAATATCGATTATACACTTGAAACGGAAAAAGATTCGCTTGGATTTCATTACCTGAAGTACAAAGTGTTAGTTGTTGCTGGAACTCCGCGCCCATCTTTCACGTTCGTAATTGGTGATTCTGCCCTGACCGAGTTTGTTATTGAACATTACGATCAGAGTGCACACAGGAATATGGTTTCACACCTGAAATCGAACAAATTCAAAACACTGAATGCAGATGTGAATGGTGATTTCATTACTACTTCATACGACAACGGAACATTTATTCTTAATCAGGACTACGAGGTGGTTGATAATCCAAATGGGAAAGGACAAATTCCCCATTATCGCTACAGAATGGTCAAAAAAAATGGTGTTTTTGATGCTTTGAACGGGGCGAAAAAGAAAACCGAAATCATCAACGGAAAAACATGCGCCATCATTGAGAACTTTAAAAATGGTGTGTTGGATGGAGAACGAATTACTTATTATCCTGGCGATTCTATCGTAAAGAAAAAAGAGAATTACCGCGCCGGAAGATTGAACGGTTTGGTTTCCGATTTTGACACTAACGGTCAGCTTTCCCATAGCTCCGTTCACAGTTACCATTGGAAATATGGAATTGAGAAGTGGTATGACATCAACCGAACAGTGATTAAATCCTTGCAATGGCAGCGTGATATTCCTGTTGGGACGGAAAAATATTTGGTAAACGGCAGAAAGTTTAACGGTCCAGCATTCAAAAATGGGCTTAAGGAAGGAATGGGAACTGTTCCAGTGAATATGAAATGGAATGGGAAATACGACGAAAACGCAATTGCGCTGCCTGAAGAGGTGAATTGGGATCATTCAACCGCCAACAGTTTATACTTCGCGCTTGAGACCGTACTTTTCGTACAAGGATTGAAGACCGGGAAAGCAATTGGAATGTCATCCGATTCGAACGACACCTTGTATGTAGCTTACTATAAAAACGGATTGTTAGACAGTGTTTATAGCGGTTATCAGTTGTTTGACTCGAATTTCGCACAAAAAAATGAGCCCCGCTTTACAACCACCTTTGTGAACGGATTGGAAAACGGAAAACGAACTTTTTGTATTACATCTGGTCCGCTGAAAGGCGATACAAGTTATATTGAACCCTTCCGGAATGGGAAATTGGATGGTGAAGTAATTCGTTACTATCGAAAAGAGCAAGATCAAATAATTCCTCCAACTGATCCAGAAGAAAGTTCTTGGGCGCATCATCCAATTAAGTACATTCCTGGTGAATGGATGAAAGACTATTCCTTAATGACCTATAAAAATGGAGTTGTGAACGGACCATATCGTTTCCAAAAAGATTCGATGCATTACAACATCGGAACTTATGTTAACGGGGAATTGGACGGGAGGATTGACCAAGGAATGGTGTTCGGAGTACAATGGATCAGAAAAGTCCAACATTACAGTAAAGGTTTTTTAGATGGTGAATCCATTACGGAATATCTTCCTGACAGTACCCTGATCACCGAAAACTACCAGAACGGCAAAAAACATGGTATCTTTTCGAAAAAGGTAAAAGGTAAACTGGTAGAAGAAAGAAGTTATGTTTCTGGGTATTTGTATGAGATCACCGAATTTACCGAAACAGGTTATAATAAAATTACACTTGTAACAAATGAAACGCCGAATGTCATTTGTTACAAGTACGAAATAAAGAATGGAGATTACACAGATTTCTATCAGTTCGCTGCTAAAACTTCCTTGTTCCCAAAAACGGATACCGTATTAGTTCTTTTGAGAGATTGTGATGAACGAGGAGAATCAATGCCGAAACGACATGGCAAATACGAAATAAGAACACCAAACTTTGTGGAGTCTGGAAACTACTCGATGGGTAAACTTACGGGATACGTGGTAATTGAACACAAAAATGCCAACGTTTATGAGCAGGTGACTTATGACAATGGTGCAGTAAAAGATTACGGTTATACGAATGTAGGCACAAGTGAAGCGTACACGGGCAATTTTATCTCAGACGTTGACGGAAGCTCTGTTTCCGTAAAAAATGGTTTAAGACACGGTTGGTTTATTGAGTACGATAAGAACCATGTTGAAATACGAAGAACGAAATACGTCAAGGGAATTCTAAAAAAGACAATTGAAGGATAATTTTAAATTCCAAAATTGTAAATGCTAAAGGGACAAAACGGTTTTCTTACCTTAAGATGAATATCCTATCGAGGAGCAAACGCCAATATTTTCGAATGATTCTGTGTTTATCAATTTTGAAATTTGAAATTTAGAATTTAGGCTCCTATAGCTACCGAGATTAGAATTAGAGACTTTCAGTGTCTTTCGTCTATAGTCTTTTGTCTAAAGTCTATTTACCTATCTTTGCACCATGCAAATCATTTACAACGTTACTGTTAGTTTAGATCCATCTGTTGAATTGGATTGGTTGAACTGGATGCGAACAACACATATTCCTGATGTGATGGCAACTGGTTGTTTCTTGGAAAGCAGAATTTCTAAGATGAACGAAGAAGAAACTGGTGCTTGCACGTACGCCATGACATATGTTGCCTATAGTCAGGAAGATTTAGACACCTACCAAAAAGAACACGCACAACGCTTACAGGTAGATCACAAACAACGTTACGACGGTAAATTTGCAGCTTTTCGCAGTACATTGAATGTTGTAGAACACTTCACACATGCACGTTAAACCCAAAAAACACCTCGGACAACATTTCCTGAAAGACCAAGCGATTTGTAAACGAATTGCGGAACAGTTCAAGCATCACAACGGTGTAACAACTGCGATTGAAATTGGTCCTGGAACGGGTGCGTTGACAGAGTTTTTACTTCATGATGAGAAAACACATCTGTACGTAATGGATGTGGATACAGAAAGTATTGATTTTCTGAACCTGAACTACAAAGAAAAGCTTGGCGATCGAATCATTCTAGCCGATTTTTTGAAGATAAATCCACTTGATATAGTTGGTGATCAGAAATTCGCTGTAGTTGGTAATTTCCCATACAACATTTCGTCTCAAATTCTTTTCAAGTGTATTGATTATAAGGACCATATTCCTGAGATCATGGGAATGTTCCAGAAAGAAGTTGCACAACGTGTAGCCGAGAAACCTGGGACAAAAACCTACGGAATTCTAAGCGTTCTGCTTCAGGCTTATTACGATATAGAATATTGTTTTACGGTTGATGAAAATGCGTTCATTCCACCACCGAAAGTGAAATCAGGAGTGATTCGTTGTGTTAGAAATAGTCGTGAAAAACTACCTTGTAATGAGAAATTGTTCAAGCAAGTGGTGAAGATGAGTTTCAATCAGCGTAGAAAAACAATTCGCAATTCCATAAAAGCACTTTTACCAGCTAATTATCCAGAAAATCCAATGTTACAACTTCGACCTGAGCGCTTAGGAGTAGAGGAATTTATTGAGCTCTCGAATTGGATTGAAGAAGTGAACAAACCATCAGAAGCACAATAACTTAGATAGAATTTGTTCAGAAACTTATTGTTCTGTGGAAAACATCTATCTAAATAGCAGTAAAAAAGGCTGGTAACAACCGATTTTAGTTTATTTTTGTGCCACTTTGGTAAAACCCTAAGAACTATGTCGCAAGAAAAAACACGATACTCAGATAGTGAATTGGAAGAATTCCGCGTTCTAATCAATGAAAAATTGAAAGAAGCGCATGATGATTATGATATGTTGAAAGCTTCTTTGTCGAACGACAACCACGGTACCGATGATACCGGCCGTACTTTCAACATGATGGAAGATGGTTCTGAAACTTTATCGAGAGAGGAAGTTGCACAGCTTGCAGCACGTCAGGAAAAATTCATTGAGAATTTAAAGAATGCCTTGATGCGTATTCAGAACAAGACTTACGGAATTTGTCGTGTTACAGGTAAATTGATTCAAAAAGAACGTTTGAAATTAGTACCGCATGCTACGTTGAGCATTGAGGCTAAGAACATGCAAAACAAGTAGTTTGAAAAAACAAATTATCATTGTTTGTATTGTTGCGTTCTTGATTCTGCTTATCGATCAAGTTCTCAAGATCTACATTAAATCTACATTTAAACCTGAAGATCAGGTGCCGGTTTTCGGCGACTGGTTTGAGTTGTATTATGTAGAAAATCAGGGAATGGCTTTTGGAACTAAGTTTGGCGCAAGTATGTGGGCCAAATTAGGACTTAGTGTCTTCCGAATTATCGCTATTGGAGCAATTGTTTACTACTTCATCAAGCAAGCCAGAAAAGGGGTTCGTACAGAGTTCTTAGTTGCTATTGGATTGATTTTCGCCGGCGCAACTGGAAATTTGATCGATTCCATGTTCTACGATTATATTTTCCCATACGATCCGTGTATGCCTTTCAACATGAGTGAAGGTTCCGGAATGAAGCAGATGTGTTACGGTTTTGAGATTGAAACACGCCACACGGGTTTTTTAATGGGAAATGTAGTAGATATGTTCCATTTTACTCCCGATTGGCCGTCATGGGTTCCATGGTACAATGATCATCCAGAATCTACAACAGACAATCAAATGTTCCCGGCTATCTGGAACTTCGCTGATACGTCAATTTCTGTAGGTGTTGGAATGATCATTCTTCGTCAACGTAAATATTTCCCGAAAGAGAAGCAAGGTCTTTGGTCTAGAAAAAGATAAAATTTCCCGCAGAGGTACGCTGAAGAACCTGTCTGTCAACAAGGCAGGCGCAAAGGACAAATAAAAATATTACAAAAAAGGAGAGTCAATTGATTCTCCTTTTTTTTGCAATTAATTTTAATCCTCCCCCTAACCCCTTCCAATGGAAAATAGAAAACGCCCACCGTATTGATGAGCGTTTCATGATTCTGAAATCAGATTGTCTAATGCTTAGTTATCTATTGGATGTTTTTCCTGTTGACCATAAATAAAACAATTTCTCCTGTTCCGCAGTCATGTTCGGGTTTACACTGATCTGATTTTTAATACTTCCTTCCTTAAACTTAGCTGGGAACGTTAATGGAATCATTTTCCCTTTTCGCTCTACATTAATGGTTACCATTGTTCCTTCTGCAACATAAGTTCCATCTTCGTTCTTGTAAACTTTATCCAATTCTGTTTGGTTCACTTTATCTCCTGATTGAAGTCCTGCATAATTGGTTTTATCCGCTTTTGAAACGGTCACCATTCCATTCACCACAATTCCTCGGTTCACTTTTACCTTATTGTCAGCTTCAGAAAGAATATCCATTGGAACTGTTCCTTTTTGCTCTTTTACATAATCAATTCCAATTACATTGAAACCTTCTTGAATAGCCAGTGGCGTGCTTCCTTCAACATACTTTGTGAAGAACGCTTTCAAATCTGGATGAGCTGCAGCAACAAACTCATCAATAAATGTTTCTTCATTGAATGATTTCGTGCTTCCATACTTTGCACATAAATCGAAAATCACCGTTTTCAACGTTTTCTTTCCACCTGTCAAACGCATAATTTCGATATCCAACAACATCGCCATGATTGCACCACGTTCGTAAACCTGACCGTATTGATCGATATAAGGTTTGTCAAAAACATTCGCACTCATTACTGTAAACGGAATACTGTCCGGATAAGCATAAGAACTGACAATTTTGGTTTTCACTTTATCATTAATCGTTTCCTCAACAGTAGACAAACCACCCTGCATTGCGACCAAAACCGAGAAGTACTCAGTAGTTCCTTCATACAACCAAAGGTGTTTCGACATCACTGGTTTTGTGTAGTTGAAGTCGCCTATGTACTGGCTATGCAAACTCAGTGGTGAATAAATGTGCAGAAACTCATGAATTGCCGTTTCGTAGATCATTCCAGTGTAACTGTTCCTTCCAAAATCAGGCATGAAATAAGATGAGGAATGTCCGTGCTCCAAAGCTCCGAAACCTTGTCCACCCAATTTTTTGAATATCTTGATATAATCAAGCGGACCTAATTTCCCACTCATCAATAGTTCACCAATATCTCTGTAATCTTTCACGAAATTCAGAAATGCATAATTAGAAACAGGGAGCTTTCCACCAACAAATTGATCAATTGCTGTCATAGCAGAGTCGATCTTTTGTCGAACGAAATAAGCAGAAGAATCCGAACCTGCGTAATAAGAAGCAACGGAAACTTTGGTACTCTGAATTTTCATTACCTCTTCCTTTTCGTGTGTGAAGAGAATAGGGTTGTCAATTAAATCATGATAGTTCTTTGCCCAGAACATTTCCTGATCATCGTTTCTCAATTTCTGGATCAAGGTTGTATATCCTTTCAGATTTGCAGGCTTATCAAATAGAACGTCCACTTCATTCTTCCAGTCCATCTCAAAATAACCGAACAATCCGCCACCATTCAGGTAGAAGTATTTTCCAGCTTCAAAACCAGTTCCAGCCGGTTCAAAGATCTTCGTTTTCTTGTTTTTCTCTTCCCATGAATCGTCAGCCAAATAGGTCACTTTTGCAACATCTTTTCCAGGAAATATCATAAAGGTATTGTTCCCTTTTTTCTTCACTTTCAACGCTTTTCCATTTGAATCAAAGGCCTTGAACGCGGTAATATATCTCCCGTAATCCAGAACGGCGTATGTTCCAGGAACGGTCATTGGAAAGTTAAACGTTGTGGTATCTTTTCCGTGATAAGTGGTATTCAATTCAACTGCTACTCTGTCTTTTTTACAATTCTTCAAATCGACTTTATAGTCCATTTTTTGAGCAAAAGCCGAAGTTGTGAATAATGAGAATAGAAATAAGTAATGTAAACGCATAAATAGTTTTTTGTAATTAGACTGTTTTACTGTGTATTAGTTACAATTGTTCCAGAACTTTCTCCACATCTTCAGGAACATCAATATTCGGTGTTTCAATTTCGGTTTCCACTACTTTGATAGAATAACCGTTGAAAAGCCATCGCAACTGTTCAAGAGATTCTATTTTCTCTAGTTCAGTAGCTGGAAGTTTCGCAATTGCTAAAAGTGTTTCGGAACGATAAGCATATAAACCAATATGTCGCAAAAACGGATAAACATCCAAGGGATTTCCTTTCGCATTTACGGTATTTGGGATAGCACTTCTTGAGAAATACAATGCTTCGTTGTTCTTGTTGACCACCAACTTGATTCGGTTCGGATTTTGAATGTCTTCTAAAGAAATATTTCTGCTCGCGATGGTAGCAATTTGAACTTTCGAATCCTGGAAAGCTGAAGCTAACTGATCTAACTGTCGCGCATCCACCAAAGGTTCGTCGCCCTGAATATTAATAATTACATCAAATTGTTCCGTTAAACCAGAAACCACTTCTGCGCATCTATCAGTTCCACTTGGATGATCAGCACTCGTCATCATCACTTTTTTTCCAAGCGATTTCAAATGACTTTCAATCCGCTCATCGTCAGTCGCTACAATTACATCGGTAAGTAATGCTGATTTTTCAACACCTTCCACTACACGTTGAATCATAGATTTTCCTTTCAGATCAATCAAAGGTTTACCAGGAAAACGAGTGGATCCATAACGGGCGGGAATGATACCGAGAACGCGCATAGTATTGTTTTTCGACCAAATTACGTATGAATTACTAATTACCAGTGCCTAATTACAAATTTTGTCTTTTGTCATTCGTTAAAAAACCCTTTCCGTAAAATAACCTGCCTTTTCATTTGTTATCACATCGTTTAGCAGTAAATTTGTATTCCAATGTCGGAACAACATTCATATCAAGCTGGTCCATTCCTTTCGCAGATTACGATTCCTGCGGATTTAAGGGCTAAGTTCACTAAAGACGATCTTCCTCAGGTAGCTGATGAACTTCGTCAATACATTGTTGATGTCATTTCAGAAATTGGAAATTCACACTTCGGAGCAAGTCTTGGAGTTGTTGAATTGACAGTTGCACTTCATTATGTTTTCAATACTCCCGATGATCAATTGGTTTGGGACGTTGGGCATCAGGCTTACGGACATAAGATCTTAACTGGTCGACGTGATGTTTTCCATACCAACAGAACGAAAGGTGGAATTTCCGGGTTCCCAAAAAGAAGTGAAAGTGAATACGATACGTTTGGTGTTGGTCACTCTTCTACTTCGATTTCTGCAGCACTTGGAATGGCTGTTGCCAACAGATATAAAGGTGAGAAAGAACGTCAGCACATTGCTGTAATTGGTGATGGAGCTATGACCGCAGGCTTGGCTTTTGAGGGAATGAATCATGCAGGTTTTGAGAAAGACGCCAATTTATTGGTGATTCTGAACGACAACTGTATGTCAATTGACCCGAACGTTGGAGCTCTAAACGAGTACTTGACGGACATTACAACATCCCACACTTACAATAAGGTGAAAGATGAAGTTTGGAAATTGCTTGGAAAAGTGAGCAAGTTTGGTCCAGACGCACAATCTGTAGCTTCAAAAATTTCTTCTGCTTTGAAAGGAACAATCCTGAAGCAAAGCAACTTATTTGAATCATTAAACTTCCGTTATTTTGGTCCGGTTGACGGGCACGACGTGGTCACACTGGCAAAAGTACTGGAAGACTTAAAAGATATTCCTGGTCCTAAAATTTTACACTGTGTAACGCGAAAGGGAGCTGGTTATAAATTTTCTGAAGAAGGAAACCCAACAAAATGGCATGCGCCAGGTGTTTTCAATAAAGAAACTGGTGAGATTGTGAAGATTGTTCCTAAATCGCCACAACCCCCAAAGTATCAAGACGTTTTTGGTCATACGATTGTAGAATTGGCTGAACAGAACGACAAAATCATGGGAATTACCCCGGCAATGCCTTCAGGTTGTTCGCTTACATTTATGATGGAAGCAATGCCAGATCGCGCATTCGATGTTGGAATTGCCGAGCAGCATGCCGTAACTTTCTCGGCAGGTTTGGCAACTCAGGGAATGATTCCATATTGTAACATTTACTCTTCGTTTATGCAACGTGCATACGATCAGGTGATTCATGATGTTGCTTTGCAAAATTTACACGTTGTTTTTTGTTTAGATCGTGGTGGTTTGGTTGGAGCCGATGGTGCAACGCATCATGGTGCTTATGACATTGCTTACATGCGCTCCATTCCAAATATGATTGTCTCGGCACCAATGAATGAAGCTGAGTTACGTAACTTAATGTACACCGCACAAGCTGAAAATCATGGTCCATTCTCTATTCGTTATCCACGAGGAAACGGTGTGATGACAGAATGGAAAACAGCAATGAAAGCCATTCCAATTGGGAAAGGAAGAAAGGTTTCCAATGGAGAAGATATTGCCATCCTAACTATCGGTCATGTTGGAAATCATGCTCAACAGGCTATTGAACAATTGAAAGAATTAGGAGCTTCAGTTGCACATTACGATATGCGTTTTGTGAAACCAATTGATGAAACAATGCTTCACGAAGTTGCTTCAAAATTCACACAGGTCATTACCATTGAAGACGGTTGCGTACAAGGCGGATTTGGAACAGCAGTTTTGGAATTTTTTGCAGATAACAATTACCAATTGCGCGTTGTTCGTTTGGGAATTCCCGACAAATATGTGCATCACGGAACAGCAGAAGAGCTTCAAAAAGAATGTGGTTTTGATACAGAATCAATTGTAGAAAAAGTCGCTGAATTATTGAAAATCAATAGAGAACACAAAGAACAGGCAGGGAAAGTAGGCTAGTTGAATGAAAAAAGTCGTGCAAGGGCATGTTTTATCAATAGTTTTTATTTTCTTTGTATCGCATAAAATTTAAGCTATGAACGAATTTTGGTACACACTAGGAGATATTTTGAACGGAGCATGGTTCTACGATAATATCGGAGATATCGCAAATTGGTCGTTTATTATCCTTGGTGGAATTGGTTTCCTTTACTGGATGAGATGGCAAGCTAAATTCAACAAACGAGCAGAAGAAAATCCGAATCAGATTAAGTAATTCGGTTTACAATCATATTTAAAACCCTGGCATTTCGACTCCGCTCAATGACCAGGGTTTTTTGTGTTTTGGCGTGTGGTACAGACGCGATGCATCTCGCCTTTACAAACAATATATTACCTTTAAGAAATGAAACGTTCATTCATCGTTACAGCAGGTGGCTCAGGAATTCGAATGGGAAATGCAATTCCCAAACAGTTCCTGTTAATTGACGGCAAACCGATATTAATGCATACCATTGAGCGTTTACATGCATTCGACCATGTGGCGGAAATTGTGGTCACACTTCCTGAACAACATATTTCTTATTGGGAAGAACTTGCAGACAAGCATGATTTTACTATCGTCCACAAGATTGTTGAAGGTGGAACTGAGCGCTTTTTCTCTATCCAAAATGCATTGTCTTTCTGTACCGGCGACTTCGTTGCAGTGCACGATGCTGTTCGACCGTTCGTAAGTGAAGAAACCCTTGTTCGGCTTTTCAGAGACACAAGTAAGGAAGCCGTTATTCCTGTAATGCCCGTTTCTGAATCATTGAGAGAAGTCAACGGTGATTCTACAAAAGCCGTGATACGTTCCAACTATGTGAATGTTCAGACTCCACAAGTATTCAAACGAAGAATTCTGGAAGAAGCCTATCAACAAGATTATTCTTCCATTTTTACTGATGACGCCAGTGTTGTTGAAGCATTGGGTTATACTATTTCTACGGTAGAAGGAAATGTTGAGAATATCAAAATTACCACACCGATGGATTTGATTTTGGCGGAAGCTATTGTGAAAAATCGATAAAACCGCATGTGTTCCCGATATATCCGACACTAAAGGTTGGACACTCGAACTGACATGCTCCTCGATCCATATTAAAACAAACCGCTTTCAAAATAAACTTCCTGTTAAATATGTGAAGATGGTTTTAACCTGAATCTGGAATCCTTCATACTCCACCAACAATTTCCTGACTGAAATTTCAATTGCACCCTAAACTGAGATTACATTATACAGTGACTTTTGTGCCATAGAAACTTTAGGCATGAATAAAATAGTTACTTCGCTACTCTTATTGCTTTTGGCATCAACCGCAAAAGCACAAAATCCAGGATTGGTAATCTCGGAATTCTTTATCAATCCAAGTGGAAATGATAACAGTTTGGAATGGGTGGAGCTCATTGCAACTAAAAATATTGATTTTACTGTTACTCCTTATTCAGTAGTAGTAAATAACAACGGAACTGCAACAGCCAACGGATGGATTAACGGAGGCGGTATAACTTATGGTTTCCAGATCAGTACTGGTTCAGTAACAACAGGACAGGTTGTGTACGTTGGTGGAAACACAATGGCTCCTACCGGAACTAAAGCCAGAGTTATAGACGTAATTACAACGCCTGGTGACGGTTTTGGAAATGCAGCAGGAACTGCAGGAGTATTTGGAAACGGAGGTGCAAATGCAGATGGAATTGCTGTTTTCAGTGTTCCGGTAGCAAGCATTACCAGCTCAACCGTTCCAGTAGACGCAGTATTCTACGGAACCGCCATTGGATCTGCATTCGTTACTACAACTACAGGATATGAGCTTCCAATCAATGATTTATATACAGGAGGGAAATTGCAAACAACCAGCTTCTTTACAACAGACCCGGCAGCGGGAACATCAAAAGCAACTGGTGTTTACAGCACTGCAAGTTCAAGTTGGACAACTCCAAGAACATGGTCGGTGCAAGCGTTTACTGATGATAATGCAAGCAGCATTTCATTATCAGTTCCGCCACCAAGTCCTGGAACAGCAACCATCACTACAAACGTTCAAACTGTAAGTGAAACGGCTGGAACAGCAACTTTGAACGTCAACTTCTCAGGAGCAAATGCGCTTCCAGCCCAAATAATCGTTGAAACTTCGGTTCACTCCGATGCAACTTATGGTACAGATTACACTTGGACAAACGATACATTAACGATTCCAGCCAATACCAATGGAACAATCCCGTTCACAATAAATATTTTAGACGATGCCGTTGCTGAACGTACTGATCACCTAATCGTGAAAATCAGAGCAGTCTCAAATTCCCTGATTGGGACTGCTAACTACCGAATCATCTACATTACAGATAACGATTACACAGCACCAGTTGGAAACAACGAATTGATTTTGAATAACCTTACTTCATTTTCGAATGGTGCAGAAGGTACAAATTCAGCTGAAATTGTAGTACACGATCCAACTACAGACCGTTTGTACATTGCCAATTCAATTGGTGCGAAATTAGATATCATAAACTTCGCAAATCCGGCTTCACCATCATTGATCAGTTCTATTTCAATTACACCTTACGGAAATTTGAACTCGTTAACTGTTCACAATGGAATTGTAGCTGTTGCAGTAGAGAATTCAAATCCGCAAGCAAACGGATCGGTTGTTTTCTTTGACGGAAACGGAAACTTCATCAATCAGGTTACAGTTGGTGCAATGCCTGATATGATCACTTTCAACAACGATTTCACGAAAGTAATTACGGCTTGTGAAGGTGAGCCGAAAGCTGACTATACAGTTGATCCAGAAGGTTCGGTTGCAATTATTGATATTACTCCGGGAATTGCTGCTTTGACAAACGCAAACGTAAGTATTGCCAACTTCCAGGCTTACAACGGACAAGAAGCTACTTTACGTTCCCAAGGAATCCGAATTTTTGGACCGGGAAGTTCTGCAGCTCAGGATTTTGAACCAGAGTACATTACGATTTCTAACGACAATACACAGGCTTTTGTCACACTACAAGAAAACAACGCTATTGCTGTTGTCAACCTATCTTCTGCAACTGTTACTTCACTTCGTCCGCTTGGAACACAAGATTACCGAACCAATAACGGTATCGATCCTTCTGACCAAAGTGCAGGGATTTACATTGGTTCTGCACCGGTAAAAGGATTGTACATGCCAGATGCAATGGCACACGCAACAATCAACGGAACCGAATATTTGTACACAGCAAATGAAGGAGACGCACGTGAGTACACAGCATATTCTGAAATCACTCGTTTATCCGGAGCAACACTTGACGCAAGTATTCCCGATCAAAACATCCTGAAAAACAATCAATTCCTCGGTCGTTTGAACATTACAAAAGCAAGCGGTGATACAGATAACGATGGCGATATCGATGATATTCATTGTTTCAGTACACGTTCATTCGCTATTTGGAATGCGCAAACAGGAGCTTTGGTTTTCGACTCTAAAGATCTAATTGAACAAATTACCGCTACACATCCTTCAATAGCTGGTTTGTTTAACGCAAGTAACTCTTCTGGAGCAGCAGTTTCGAAAAACCGTTCAGATGATAAAGGTCCGGAAGTAGAAGGTGTTGCTTCTGCAGTAATTAATGGAAATAATTACCTCTTCGCTTCACTGGAACGTGTTGGAGGAGTAATGATCTTCAATGTAGATATTCCATCAGCTCCAAAATATGTTGGGTATTACAACAACAGAAGTGTGGCAACAAATGGTCCTGACCGCGGGGCAGAGGGAATCATCATTATCAAGAAAGAAGATTCGCCAACAAACAAAGACATCGTTATTTTGGCAAACGAAGTAAGTTCCACATTGGCCATATTCGAGATCAATACGTGTGTGGATTTGGCAGGAGCTAATTTCACTGCGCCAACAGATTCAACTTGTACAGGAAATACAATTCAACTAACGGCAGTCGGGGCAGCAAATTCTTCTTACCAATGGTTTAGAAACAATGCTCTTTTAGCCGGACAAACCGCTAATACACTTAACGTCTCTCAAAGTGGAAACTACCAGTTATATGTAAACAACTCGGCACTTGCTTGTGCTGATACTACTATGAAAACTACTATCACTGTTTTACCGCTTCCTATTGTAGTTGCTGACCCTAACCAAAGCGTTTGTCAGGGAACATCGGTTACTCTTAGTGCTTCGGGAGCTCAGAGCTACAATTGGGATAACGGTATTCAACAAAATGTATCTTTTGTTCCAACCTCAACTACTACTTATACCGTTACAGGAACCAACGCTTACGGATGTCAGAACCAAGATCAGGTTTTGGTTACCGTAAATGGTCTTCCAACAGCAAGTTCAAATCCTGATTTTGCAGTTTGTGCCGGAGAAACTACCGCATTAACGGCAACAGGTGCTATAGTTGTAGAATGGAATAACTCCATAGATAACGGAGTAGATTTTACACCATTAACAACAACAACTTATACTGCAATCATCACTGATGCTAACGGTTGTAAAGACACCACAGAAACAACAATTACAGTCAACCAACTACCAGTTGTTTCAGCAGGAATTGATCAAGTGATTTGTTTCGGTGAAACTATAGAACTTACAGCGATTGGTGCAGATTCATACGCATGGAGCAACGGTTCTGCGAACGAAGATGAAATTACACCTGAAACATCTATTGTACTTACAGTAATCGGAACAGATTTGAATGGTTGTTCGGATGACGCTCAACTTTCAATTACCGTAAATGCATTGCCAAATGTAATGGCAGGAAGCAATGTGGTAGTTTGTGAAGGAACTGCTATTACTTTGAATGCGACTGGTGCACAAGATTACGATTGGTCGAATGGAATGGCAAACAACACTTCCGCAGAATTGTCTTCAGGAACTTATTCGGTGATTGGAACAGATGCGAATGGATGTGAGAACAGCGATACTTTGCAAGTTTTGGTGAATGAAAATCCTGAAATAGACTTAGGAGCAGATTCAACAACTTGTAGCAATTACGGACCAATCGTATTGAACGCAGGTTCTGGTTTTGTTTCTTATGACTGGAACACCAACGCAACAACAGCAACTGTTTCAGCATTCTTAACAGGAACTTACGAAGTAACCGTTATCGATAACAACGGTTGTGAAGGAAGCGATGCCATTTCATTGGTATTTGATCCTTGTTTAGGAGTTGAGGAAAACACATTGGAAGCTTTGATCTATCCAAATCCAACAATGAATTTTGTGAAAGTGGAAGTTCCATTAGCAGACTTTACTTACCAACTAACCGACCTAAATGGTGCAATTCTTCAAACGGAACAAGTTGTTGGAATGAATACAACAGTAGATTTCTCAGAGTTGGCTCAAGGAGTTTATCTTTTGAAGATTGTACAAAATGAAAAGGAAATAATAGAGCGTATTGTGAAGAACTAAGCGAAGTAACTCTCAATACTTAAAACCCTTCTTTCGTAGCGCGAGGAAGGGTTTTTTTGTTTAGCCATAAACATACTGTACTCTTTTTTTTTGTAAATTGCTTCTCAATAACTTTGAACTCATGACAGTTGTTATCGATAAAAGAAATGCAAAATCCACTTCTAAGATTCTGAATGAAAAATTGCGTAAGGATTCCAAAAAGGGAAATTTAGAAAAACATTTTGGCCAATTGAAAAGAAATATTGACGGAATGCACTACCAATCAAGATTGAGAGAAAATGAAGATTGACTTCATTGCTGATACTAATGTCTTAATCTACATTCATGAAGGTAATGAATTCATCAAACCATTTCTAGACTATGATTTTGGAATTTCATTCGTTTCAGAAGTTGAATTATTAGGTTTCAAAAACCTGAAAGTAACTCAAGAGAATAAACTGAAAAGTTTATTAAATGATTGCTTCATTATTGAATGGAGCTCGCTAATTAAAGAAAAAACAATCGAGCTTAGACGAAAGTATAGTATAAAACTGCCTGATGCCATAATAGCTAGTACCTCTTTGGTTTACAATGTTCCGCTAGTTACAGCAGATAAAGCTTTCTCAAAAATTTCCGAATTGGATTTAATCTTACTAGAAATCTAAACTACTTCCCGTTCCAGTTTGTCATCGTCAGTTGAATACCAATAGTTGCAAAACTCTTCACAAAGTTAGCCGCTACTTCAATGCGTTCCTTCAGTTGTTCCTGCTCTTCAGGAGCCCATTCTCCTAGTACGTAGTCAGATTGCTGACCTTTGTGGAAATCGGAACCCACACCAAAGCGTAAACGGCAATATTCCGTTGTGTTTAACGTTGCCTGAATATCTTTCAATCCATTGTGTCCGCCGTCTGATCCTTTGCCTTTCATCCGCAATTTTCCAAAAGGAAGTGCTAAATCGTCGGTAATAACAATAAGATTTTCTTTTGGGATTTTTTCTTGCTGCAAATAGTAATTTACTGCTTTTCCGGAAAGGTTCATGTAAGTAGTGGGTTTCACCAAAATCAGCGTTCTGCCTTTGTATTTTACCTCTGCTTTTTCAGCCACTTTCTGTAATGAAAATGAACCTTCAAGCTCTTTCGCCAAAGCTTCAACCACTTTGAAACCGATATTGTGTCGTGTTTCAGCATACTTACTTCCCGGATTCCCGAGGCCAACTACTAAGTATTTCATTATTCAAAGACTATTAGACTAAAGACAGGAGACAAAAGATGAGTTCTTTCCTGCTTCTAATTTGGTATTTATTTCAATTATTAACTTAAAACGTAGATCTATCGAATATCAAAACGGTATTGAGTCTTTTGTCTTGAGTCTATCGTCTTAAGTCTCTCTAAACCATATCCCAACCTGCTACAAAAACAGGTTTATTGCGAAGTTCGTCCAGTTTCAAAGGGTTTTTACGTAAAACCACCACATCAACAATTGTTTGTGGTGTCATTTTATGCACCAAGCCCCAATTCACATCATTTTTTACATCACGCCAAAGTGAATCCCTTCTATCCACCCACCAAATGATCATATTTCGTTTTTCCAAGGCCAAAACACCTTCAAACAATTGGGTTAACGCTTTTGGATGATGATCCTTTACCCAAACAGATTCAGGAACCAAAAACTGATGATTATCTGGTTTAATGATCTTACAAATTCCTGGAGTAAAAGGAAGTAATTTCGTAAACAAACCACCTAGCATTCCAGGTAGACGCTTTACCACCCAGTTTACTCGCGTCACTTTTGTGAATGCGATCAACTCATCATTATCGTCATATAATCCATAAAAGGGTCCGCGTTTTGCGTGCTCTTCCACGAAATAGGCATGCGTTTTTTTAATCTCACAAAGTACTTTATCAATTGCTTCCTGGTCTGTCACCAGGCGAACATTGTGCGAAGTTTTGTGTTTCTGTCTACTGAAAGACTGTGTCACCAACTGCGATTCAGTTCTAAAACCAAATTGCTCTGCCATCCACTTGCTTCGTTCATTTGCGGGATCAATATAAGCATAGAAGGCATCAGGTGCCGGACCATGTTTTCCATCAAAAACCTCATCATAAAAATCAGCAATTTCCTGCTTTAGTCTTGATTTCGATTTTGCAATTCTGTTTACGTTTTTGGATGCCTGTTTTTGTCCTGAAAAAGCAAAATAACGAACGTACCATCTGGAATCTCTATTACAAAAAGTAACGTTTCCTTGCACGTGCCCATCTCTTTCCAAAGAAACAAAAAGTGGATTGTCCGCTTCGAAAATACGTGTTTCCGTATCCAAATGACGATAACACGCGCCATTAGTTCCAAGCGTGGTTTTCTTAAGTAGATTAAGGAGTTCTGGTGTCGCTTCTTTGCGAATGGTGAAACGTTGAGAAAGTCCCATTACGCAATAAATGAGTTAAAAGTATACATACTGAATTTACAATACGAGCACATCCCGTGAAAACAAAAATTAGGAAACAAAATTACGGCAAGAAATATGAAGTTCAATACCTCTTATGCGTTAAAATTGCAAAATGTAATTGGAAAGCTTTTCTTCACCAATAGTTGTTGTTGGTCCATGGCCCGGAATTACCACTGTATCGTCAGGTAAAGTGAACATTCGATTGAAGATCGTTTCCTTTAATATTTCCATTGAACCTCCAGGCAAATCAACTCTTCCGTAACTTCCACGGAACAAAATATCACCCGCAATCAGCAGGTTATTCTCCTGATTATAGAAGGCAACATGTCCTATGGAATGTCCGGGACCAAAAATGACTTTGAAATTCAGGTTGCCAAATGTCAAAAGTTCTTCATCAACAACAAAACGGGTTGGTTCAGGCGAATTAATAAAACCTTCTATGCCATACATCTCGGCAGAGCGTTCAGCCATACCAAGCGTAAATAACTCGTCTTTATGTGTAATCAGATCAACATTGTATTTCTCTACACAATAGTAATTTCCGAAGATGTGATCGAGGTGGCAATGCGTATTTAAAATAGCATGAACCTTCAGCTCTTTCGAAGCAATGAAATTGCTCAAGGTCTCTTGTTCTTGTCGAAATAAGCAACCCGGATCGATAATTACTGCATCCTTATCACTATTGTAAACAACTACTGTGTTTTCCTGAAAAGGATTAAAGGTGAAAATCTCAACTTCCATAATAAACAAGGGAAATACAAGTATAAAGTGTAATTACAAATCCAAAAGAGAAACCGTAAAGTGATTGTCGAAGATTGTGTGCATCCAAAGCCATTCTCATTGACATAACAACTCCGCTCAACAAAAAAGCAACGACTACAACCGAAAGGTAATATTGCTGCATTTCACTGAAGTAAGCCATTAAAAAGCCACAAAGAATCCCCATTCCGGCTGCATGTAATGAAATCTTGAACCAAAAAGTAATAACGGTGCAAAACACAACGGTGATCAAGGAACCAAGTGCCAGACCCAGAATAAAATAATAACCTGTGATATTCGGACTGGCAATAGAATAAAAAGTGTAAACCAAAGCAACACCACTGATAATCGTAGCAAACGCAGGTGCAAAGCGCTCTTTTCTATTGTCCAGCATCACGGAAGAAATTAGTCCGAGTACACGCATAAATGCAATAACCAATGATGGTAGGAGAAAACAAAAAATGGTGAACATTGACAAGATTGCCAACTTGATATTAGGAGGAAGTCCGTACAAAGAATTTCGCTGCAGGAAATCCGAATCAATTGAAGGAATGTAGAATACGATCAACAGCGCATAAACAGGCACTAGTAACGGAAGAAAAATCCAGGATGTAGTTTTGGCAAGAAATTTCATTACAACTCTTTACGTAATCGTGCTACCGGAATATTGAGCTGCTCGCGGTATTTTGCAATTGTTCTGCGTGCAATATTATATCCTTTGTCGTTTAACAGTTTCGCCAAATGCTCATCCGTCAACGGTTTCTTTTTGTGTTCAGCTTCAATGGCATCCGACAAAATTTTCTTTACTTCACGTGTTGAAACCTCTTCACCAGAATCTGTAGAAAGTGACTCTGAGAAGAAATATTTTAATAAATAAACACCGTATCCCGTTTGAACATACTTGCTATTCGCAACACGAGAAACTGTAGAAATATCTAAACCAACAACTTCAGCAATATCCTTTAGGATCATCGGTTTCATGTTCGTTTCATCTCCTGTTAAAAAGAATTCACGCTGATAATCCATGATGGCATGCATTGTTGTAAAAAGTGTCTGCTGACGTTGACGAATAGCATCAATAAACCATTTTGCTCCGTCCAATTTCGTTTTCACGAACGTAAGTGCATCTTTATCTGCTTTCGAGGTTTTTGCGCCTTCAGCATACCCACGAAGCAGTTGTTCGTATTCACGGGAAACCTTTAAATCCGGAGTGTTTCTACCGTTGATTGTCAATTCCAATCGACCTTCAAATTCAGTGATCATGAAATCAGGAATCACCTGTTGGACAGACTTTGAACTTTCCTTCAAACTTCCACCCGGTTTCGGATTCAAGCGAATAATAGCATCTATAGCATCCTTCAGGTCTTCATCCGGAATTTCAAGTTTCTTCTGAATTTTGTCGTAATGCTTCTTGGTAAACTCTTCGAAATGGTCTTCTAAAATTTTGCGAGCCGTATAAAGCGTAATGTTTCCATCCTGCTTACGTTTGATCTGAAGAATAAGGCATTCTCTTAAATCACGAGCTCCAATTCCTGCCGGATCCAAATCCTGAACCAATTTCAGAATCTCAATAATCTCTTCTTCTGTAACCATTACATTCGACGAAAACGCCAAATCATCCACTAACGCATCAACCTCACGATTCAAGTATCCGCTTTCGTCAAGATTACCAATAATGGTTTCCGCAATCAGGTATTGTGTATCGTCAAGATCCAACATTGAAAGCTGCTCAGACAATTTTTCCTGAAAAGAAATATCACCGGAAAGCGGAACAGCGCGTTCTTCGTCGTCCTTACTTTTGTTGTTAACCTGAGTTTTGTAATCAGGAGAATCTACATCGTAATAATCACTGACGTCGAAATCGTTATCATCAAATTCGTTATCGTCATCTTTGTAATCATCATCGTTGTCCTCAGAGTAATCTTCATCCATTTCCTCAGCACCTTCTTCCAGGGCAGGATTCTCTTCCAATTCTTGTTTAATTCGTTGATCAAGTTCCATAGTAGGAACCTGCAACAATTTCATTAACTGAATCTGTTGTGGAGAAAGTCGTTGCTCTAGTTTTTGCGAAAGTTGCTGTCTTAATGCCATTTTACTTGCTCAATTCGATTGCCTGCGTTTGTCTAATATTGAGTTTTCTCCAATTTCTTGGAGAACCAAATTTAAGTTAAAAATAGCAGAATGAACCACTTTTATTTACGAAGAAAGTGATTACCCAATACGAATAAGCCGGCGAAACCATTTTGTGGCTTAAAATTAGCGGGACAAAACAAAAGCAAGCTATTTATCGCTGTTCTTGTTACTTTAGAGCAAGGTTGAATTTTGATTAAAACATAAACATGAAAGCATTTATTCTTTTTATCTCCTTGTTCAGTACCTGTAATTCATTTACGCAGCAAACAACTCCCTTAAAAGTTCTGGTTCTCAATCAGAAAGGTAAGCCCTACGAAGGCGATCAGATCTTCTTTGTTGGTCAAACAAAAAAAGACGTTCATAAAGGAATTTCAGATGCTAAAGGACAGTTTACAATCAATCTTCCTACCGGACAGGTTTACGATATTCGCATTAAAAGCATAGGCGACGAAATTAAATACAACGAACTCGAGATTCCTACCTTAAATGAAGGTGAATCTTTTGAAGATGTTGTACTTACTATTACTTACGAAGCTCCAAAATCGTTTACGCTCAATAGCATTCAATTCGAAACCGGAAAATCAGACCTTAAAGCTTCTAGTTACGCTTTATTGCAGGATCTGGTAGAAATGATGACCTTAAAGCCAACCATGAAAATTGCGATTGGTGGACATACTGATAGCGATGGTGATGATACGGCAAACCTTGTTCTTTCTCAAAAAAGAGCAGATGCTGTGAAGAATTATCTGGTGAGCAAAGGAATAGATGCAAAACGAATAGTTGCGCTTGGTTATGGAGAAACGAAACCAATTGCTGATAATTCTACCATGGAAGGTAAAGCGAAAAACAGACGAACAGAAGTAAACGTGTTATAAGCTTTGCAAGTAAGCCAACAACTGAGCGCGTTGAGTCGCGTTCATTGCTTTAAATGCATTTCTGCTAGCTGAGCCTTCGCCACCATGCCATAAAATTGCTTCTGAAATTGAACGGGCTCTGCCATCATGCAGTAAATAGGTGTGTGAATTCACCGTTGAAATTAAGCCTAGTCCCCAAAGTGGTTGTGTTCGCCATTCGAAGCCTGATGCTAAATGATCAGGAACATTGTCGGCCAATTCCGGACCCATGTCATGCAACAATAAATCGGTATACGGGGCAATTCGCTGACCTTTCAATGCCGAAATTTTTCCACCATTTCCAGTTCTGAAATCCATCTTGTGACAAGCAATGCAATTAGCAGAACGGAACAATTTTGCCCCTTCCTTCACTTGTGTACTTTTTACATTTCTACGATAAGGAACTGC
>CBFGNV010000037.1:0-42572 GCA_965650275.1 uncultured Fluviicola sp.
AGATATGGGTGCGACAAAAACAGACCATTTTTCAGAAGAACAAAACAGACTGGCTAACATGATGAAAGCCTTGGGGCATCCTGCTCGTATCGCTATCATGGAATACCTCATAAAGGTCGACTCATGTATTTGCGGAGACATTGTAAACGAATTACCATTAGCACAACCAACAGTATCACAGCATTTGAAAGAGTTGAAAAATGCAGGGCTTATAAAAGGCAGTATTGAAGGAACTGCAATTTGCTACTGTGTAGACAAAGAAGCAATTGCTGAGTTGCAACAATACCTTACCAATACCACCCTTCAATTAGAGGATAAAGAGAAAAAATCTTGTTGTTAAATTAAAATTTCAAATTATGAAGCTTTCAGAGATAAAAGCCATTTTACCAACGCTTGAAAATGTAGCGTTTCAAACTCCAGACGGTTCATTTGTACCCGAACACTTCCATGTTACAGAGGTGGGCAGTATTCAAAAACATTTCATTGATTGCGGTGGAACGATTCGCAAGGAACAAGTAGTGAATTTCCAGTTGTGGAATGCCAACGATTTTGAACATCGTTTGAAGCCAACAAAACTGTTGAATATTATCAAACTTTCGGAAGATAAATTGGGGATTGAAGACAATGAAATCGAAGTGGAATACCAAAGCGATACTATTGGAAAATATGACCTTAGTTTCAATGGTACGCATTTCGTTCTTGTCCCAAAAACAACGGCTTGTTTAGCTTCAGATGCTTGCGGAATTCCTGCCGAAAAGACAAAAGTGCAATTGACGGAACTTAGTGGAGGAAATGAAAATTCATGTGCGCCTGGGAGTGGGTGTTGCAACTAATCGTAAATGTTCTTAGATAATACGAATGAAAATAGAATTGTGCTTGGACAGCAGGAGTTGTCCAAGTACTTTTCATTGTTCTCGCATTTTACACGCCTCAAAACATTACAAGAAGTAGCTCAAGCAGGTGAAGAGGGATTAAGTCATATTGTTGAAGTCAATGGTCTACATGACGCAACGGTAAGGAATAATCTTTCTCTTCTGAAAAAATACAATTTCATAACTGGTACGCTAAGGTCAAATCAAAATCTTCATTACAAAATCAACTACGAACAAGTAGACCGATTCAAAAGGCAGTTTGATGAATATTTCGAACTACTGAACCAAAGTAGATTCCCTGAACAAGAAAAACTAATATTTCAAATGAATGCAAAAATCAAAAACTACGCAGACGAATTAATAAAGAAATTCGACACTATTCCCAATGAGCGTAAAGAGATTTTGGAAAGAATTTCCAATTACATACGTTCAAAACAAGAGCAAGACAAACCGATCAATTTGGTTTACATCTGTACCCACAATTCCCGAAGAAGTCATCTAGGACAGATTTGGGCAAAAGTGGCTTCCGATTACTTTGAAATCAAAAATGTAAATACTTACTCTGGAGGAACAGAAGCAACAGCCTTTAATATCAATGCTATTAGCGCATTGCAACGAGTTGGGTTCAATATTCAGAAAACGACAGATTCAGAAAATCCAATCTATCACGTTTATCACAATGATGGTGATGAACCAAGTGTTTGCTTTTCGAAAGTTTATGATAATGACCAAAATCCAAGTTCCGAATTCGCTGCAATTATGACGTGTAGTGATGCCGAGGAAAACTGTCCATTCATTCCGGGAGTTGAACTTCGAGTAGGCACAACCTACGATGATCCAAAAGAATTCGATAACACTCCTTTGCAGGATGAAAAATACGATGAGCGATGCAGACAAATTGCGCTAGAAACATTGTACGCATTTTCTAAGGTGTAAGGATGAGTTTCATTAAGACACTTGGGCTTTCCTGTATTCTTTGTTTAGTTGTTAATTCTTCGAACGCTCAAAATATTGACGTTGGAGGTGTTTTTCCAACGATAGACCATTCAGGTACATTGAATTCGAAATTGGATTATAGCTTGTACTATTTTGGCTCGTTCCCATTGTTGAACTTTAATACTTCTACCACGTCAAAAGATGCTTACTTTCATCAGTTCTATGCTGAACAGGCATTGACCTACAAACAATCGGAAAATCTTTCGTTTACGGGAAGTTATGTGTATCAACGAACCAATGTGTTTTCCAGTAATTACGTCAATGAAAACAGGTTCTATCTGCAAGCTAAGTTAAAGAACAGGTTTACCAAATTTACGCTCTCACACAGACTCCGTTTTGATGGTAGATTTATTCAGGACAGAGCAACCAATACCTATCCGTTTACCCATCGGGTTAGGTATCAAATAGGAGTGGAAGCACCTATTAACGATAAACTCTATTTCACAGCGTATGAAGAAGTATTCTTCAATACTTTCAAGGGAGCAAACCCCGTCTATGGTGAAAATTGGTTCTATTCTGCTTTAGGGAGAAAAATAAATGAGCGCAATAAGATTGAAGCAGGTTTATTATATGTAACGTGGAATATTGGAAACAAAAACTGGTTCAATCAGTACTATTTACAATTCACTTGGGTTAATCACATTGATTTCCGAAAGACAAAAACACCATGAAAAAATACTTAGCAGAAATTATCGGAACATTCGCACTTGTTTTCTGCGGAACAGGCGCAATTATTATCAATCAAGAATCGCACGGCGTAATAACACACGTAGGTGTTGCGATTACGTTTGGATTGATTGTTTCAGCCATGATTTACAGTTTGGGAGATATTTCGGGAGCACATCTAAATCCTGCTGTTACGATTGCTTTTTGGGTTTCGGGTTCGTTTCCATTGAGAAATATTGTCCCTTACATTTTGAGCCAATCGACAGGGGCATTTTTAGCAAGTTTTGTGCTCAAATTCCTGTTTCCATTAAATGATACTTTGGGGGCTACTTTACCCGCAGGTTCAGCGATGCAATCCTTTGTTTTGGAACTGATATTGACGTTCATTTTGATGTTTGTCATTCTGCAAGTTGCTAACGGTAGTAAAGAACAGGGAATGTTCGCAGGTCTTGCCATTGGTGGTGTAGTATTATTGGAGGCAATGTTTGCAGGTCCGATTTGCGGAGCATCAATGAATCCAATCCGTTCACTTTCACCCGCAATTGTTTCGGGACACACAGAACACATTTGGGTATATCTATCCGCTCCAATTATAGGGGCAATAATAGCCGTAGGTTGTTGGATGATTTTAAAAAAGGACGAAAAGAAAACTAGTATATGAAAGAGAAAAGAACAATTTGGACAACCATCACAGGAGGATTAACTTCAACTGCTCCAATCTTACTAGCCTGTTGCAAAAGTGGTGCTTGTGTGGGAGTTTGTGCCAGTCCAGTAGCATCGTTATTTGGTGTTTCCTCCGCAACTATTGCCAGTTCTCCTGTATTGGGTGCTATTGAACCTTTGTTGATAGCAATTAGTGCTGTTTCGTTCACCATATCTTACTATTCATTGTATGTCATTCCCAAACTGAATTGCAATACAGGAAATTCATGTGATTGCGCTCCAAGTGATAAAGAGAAGCGCAAAACAAAAAGAAGAAAAGCTATCTTTTGGATAGGGTTAGTTATTAGTATTACTGCTTTGACCTATTTCGAATATTCAAAATACAATTCTGCGAATTCAAAACAAACGGAATGTTCAACAACTAAAGCTGAAAAAGAATCATGTTCCAGTTCGGGCGAATGTTCCGAAAGCGGTTGTGAGTAACTATTCAATTTCCGTTTTATAGATTTAAGTCTTCTAACGTTTCAAGTTGCAATACACGTTCTAAATCTTCTATCAAAAAGTTTGACATTTCCCCGCTTGAGGTCACGAAAAAAAGGGAAGCGTCAATTGACAGCTTCCCTTTTTTTATTTCCATCTCTTCCCTCTTAAATTCGAGAATTTCTTCAACCATAAAATTGAATCTGAAAGTTATATCCGGTTCTTGTTATTTCCTCTTGATCGCGGTAAAACCGATGATTCCAGTGATTACTACGAGAGCAATGAAAATAAAGAATATAACTTTTGCTATGGAAGCCGCTGCTGATGCCACCCCTCCAAATCCGAGTATCGCAGCTATAAGTGCGATAACAAGAAATACTGCTGTCCATTTTAACATGACTATCTGATTTTTTAGTGAATAATTTTTATCTTCTAAACAAGAAACAACACTCATAATCATTAACCTAATATTTTAGTGTTGTTTAACAGGCTTGAAATCCTGACAATTCAATGAAGCTCTGGCGCGTGTAATTGTTCAACCCCTGTTATTACAGAGAAGTATGGCTAAATAGATTAAAAAGTCTTCAAAAGAATTTATTTGTTGCTACTATTCATATCGTAATACAAAATGAAACAATTGCGCCTGCGTAAGGTAAAGGCATTTACTACAAAGCGAACTTCAAACACCTGTCTTCCTCATTTTCGTACTGTTTCTCATTCTGACCAAATCTTTCTTGGATGCTTTTCTTTTACAGATTGAGAGCAGAGAATTAGGAAGAGGATCCGTTTTCGAAGCTCGGATTTCAACTTCCTCCTTTGAAGTTTGCTTGTATGCAGTCAGACAGGGAGGACAGAGAAGTATGGCGGGTTTTAATCTCCCGAAAACTATTGATTCTTAACAACTAGAACGGTAGGGAGAATGATAAGTTAATGAGCAATTAAGCGAAATATATAATTTCTAATTGAAATTGTGTAACAATCTTGTTCTGAAACAGCCGCAACTTTAACCCCTGCTTAGAAAGCAGATCAAACATATATTTATGAAAAAAACAATTACACTTTTTACATTACTATTATTTGCGTGTATGATGCTTCCATCTTGTGGAGTAACAATCGTAAAACGTCAACACACCGGAGGATATTACGTTAGTACAAATCATCGTCAGCATGTTGCTAAAGGTGAAGCGGTTAACAGTACGGATGAAAACATTGCCGAAACTTCTACACAGCCAACAGCAGTGGAAGTAGAGGAACTTGCGACGACTGAAACGCCTGCAACCATCAATGAGCACACAAATAGTTATGATGCGCCTGCAACTGCTAAGCAGAATGATGCGGCTCCTGCGGGATCGGATAAAGCGTCTTCAACACAACGGAAATTTTCACTAAGTTCCATTGCTGAGAAAGTTCCAATGATGAAAAAGATGAATTCAACTTCGAAAAAAGTAAAATTCAAATCCAATTCACCAAGAAGCGATGAGGGACTTAGTTTAATATGGATTGTAATCCTTGTATTACTTATTCTTTGGGCTGCAGGATTGCTCGGCGGTGGCTGGGGACTGGGCGGACTGATCAATGTTTTGCTTGTAATCGCATTGATACTACTGATCCTCTGGTTACTGAGAATTATATAATACGAAAGAAGATATTGGTTAGCGATAGCGCCAGGTTTGTTATCTCACTATCAGAAAAGCTTCACAGAAACGTGGAGCTTTTCTGTTTTCAGCACTGTTACTTTTCTTTTTTTAGAATGAGAATGAGAATGAGAATGAATCAAACCCATCTTCGATCCTGAGAAATTATACTTTCTCAAAAAAACTTTCCCTCTCAGACAACCTTATTCTTTTTTAAAGAGTCCTTAAACAAATCACAATAATAGCACATATGAAAAACTTTAACCTTTTCGTGTTTTTGTTGGTCAGTTCGGTCCAAATGGTATTTGGTCAAACTGCAACAGGAACCTTCACGCAAACCCCTTGTAATAGCGATGGAATCTATTCCGTTACTACTTCGGGGCTTTCACTGCCAATTACGTATACTTATTATACCGGTGCTGGAGTAGTTGTTCACGCTAATGTCAATTCTACAAGCGATCAACTGACAAATATCCCAATGTCGACAAGTAACTATATTTACGTTGAAGCAACAAGCGGATCAACATATGCTTGGACTCAGGATAGTTATGTATTGCCTTTCTATTTTGGAATTAGTGCAACGTCACCTGTTTGTCCGGCTACAATTGGAACCATTACTGCAACTCAGCTAAGTGGATCTACCGGACCGTTTAGTTTTACATGGACGAATACTCAAACTGCAGCAGTTTATACAGGAAACAATGCAAATGTACCAGTTGGAGAGTATTCCGCATTGATCGTTGATCAAACTACTGGATGTCAATTGAGTATAATGGATACGGCAATCACTGTTAATCAACTGTCCAACGTTACTGCATCAATTACAACAACTGCTGCAAACTGTACAAACGGAACTGCAACGGCTGTGGCATCCGGAGGTATTGCCCCTTATTCTTACTTATGGGCAAATGGTTCAACAAATGCTGCAATCACTGGGTTGAGCATGGGATATTACCCTTTGACAGTTACAGATGCTCAAGGTTGTGAATCGAATTACCTTGGTGCTGAGATCATGCAAACTCCTCAAATCAATGTCAATACCACAATTACAAATGCAACTTGTGTTCAAACGAATGGAAGTGCATTGGCTTTTGGTTCAGGAGGAATGAATCCTTATACCTATTCTTGGAGTAATGGTCAAACAGGTAATAATGCTACCAACTTATCAGGAGGTAATAGCTACACGGTAATAGCTACAGATGCAAACGGTTGTATCGGACAAGGTTATGCTTATATCAGCAGCAGTACACCAATTAATGTCACTTATTCTTCTTCAGCAAGTCAATGTACTTCAGCGACTGGTGCGGCAACTTTAACACCAACTGGTGGAACAGCTCCGTACACGTATTCATGGGTCTCAAATCCATCTGTAACAGGACCAGCAATTTCAAATGTTTCTCCGGGGACTTATGCTTTTCAGGTAACAGATAATGTTGGTTGTGTAAGAACAGGGTCTGTATTCATTGCGCCAATCAGCACAATTAATGCAAGCGTTTCACAGTCTTCGGTTTTATGTCCTGCTACCACAGGAACAGTAACTGCCTCTGTTTCCGGAACCAATGCACCGTTCACATACCAATGGAACACAGGAGCAACAACAAGTTCGCTTAGTAATACTCCTCTTGGAAGTTATACTTGTGTGATTACAGATGCTGTAGGATGTTCTGTTACAAAATCAGGTTATTTGGCAAGTACTTCAAACATTAATGTTGGTGTGTCAACTGTGCCGGCAACATGCATTTACAACACAGACGGATCTGCGACTGCAAATGCTACTGGTGGAACTGCGCCATACACCTATTCATTTACGAGTGGAGCAACAACTCCAACTGCTAGTAATCTTGGTGTACACGAATACTATGTTACAGCAACAGATGCGAATGGATGTCACAGTCAGCCAACTCACTTCTGGATTACAAATGCAAACACCTCTCAGGATTGTTACTGTACAATTTCAGGTGATGTTTATGTAGATGCAAATACGAACTGTACACAGGATACCGGAGAAGATGGAGTTGAAAATATTATGATTCACTGTTCCGGATTTGGATATGCATTTACAGATGCAAATGGTCACTACAGCTTCCAGGTTCCAACTGGAACGTACACCATTTCAGAGACGATAAACCAATACTATCCATTGTCTCCTTGTCAAAACAATTCAAATACAGTAAGTGTAGTTGCAGCTTCAGGTTGCAATACGGTAGTTGATTTCGGAAATGTCATCAATCCACTTCACGACTTGAAGATTGTAACAATGAACTCTTTTGCTCCGCCAATTCCTGGAATGGCATACCAGCAAACTGTGGTAGTGAAAAACCAGGGAACAATTACAGAGTCCGGAGTACAAATGGGATATCAATCCGATGATCAGATTCCTTTTGTAAATGCAACATTACCAAGTTTCACACAGTTGAATAGCGCTACTTATCCGGAATGGTATAGCGTGCAATCTGGATTCCCTTCTTTGAATCCAAATGCTTCATCTGTTATCTTATTAAACTACAATACGCCTACGAATATTCCATTGGGAACAGTAGTTGATTACTTCGATACTGTTGCTCACGTGGCACCAATTGCTACGAACTGGTTGTTAGACAATTCGCCATGGAACAACGTAAATACTTACCAACCGCAAGTTATTGGATCGTATGACCCGAATTACAAAGAAGTAACTCCGAGAGGAGAAGGTGCTGCAGGTAATATTCCATTGGAAACTTCAGAATTCGATTATACCATTCACTTCCAGAATGAAGGAACATACTTCGCTCAGAACATTGTGGTTACAGATCAATTGGATGCTGATTTCGACTGGACAACATTCAAACCTGGTTATTCTGAATATGAGTATTCAACAACGATGAATGAAACTGGTTTGGTTACATTCACGTTCGCAGGTATCAATTTACCTTGGAAAGATGGTTATGGTGATGCATTGAGTTCAGCATTGGTTCAATACAGTATTGAGCGTAAAACAACAACTCCAATTGGAACAGAGTTTACGAACACAGCGAATATCTATTTTGATTTCAATGCGCCAATTACAACGAACACAACGTTGAACACTTTAGCTGTATTAGCGGTTGATGAAGAAACTCCAGGAGTTGATGTTAATGCTGTTACAATGAACCTGTATCCGGTTCCGGCAAGCGATTACCTTACAATTCAGGTAAACAATGTTTCTCAGAATGAAACTGCAACAATCAGCATTATTGATCTAATGGGGAAAGTGGTTTTATCTGATGAGGTGAATCTGAACGAAGGTTCAACAATGGTTACTAAAGAACTATCTGGTTTAATGACCGGAACTTACCTAACACGTATCCAATTCGAAAACGGATCAGCTATTGTGAAGAAAATAGTAGTGAGTAAGAACTAAAAAGAATACCGTTCTGTAGCGGTAACGAATGAAAAAGCATTGTCTGCCACAGCGGATGATGCTTTTTTGTTGAAACAAGAATTAAGTTTTGTTTTTGAAGAAATCTTCAATCAGATTGTTTCCTATGTCGTAACGTAAAATTCAGCTGTTGTTAATGCCTATTTAGAATGGGATAATGTGATCTGGGTTATAGTCCTAATAGTTATTCAACTTGATTCAGCACTTCCTTCTGAAGGAAAGAATTACCCGATTATAGAAGAATAATTGGTGTTCGATTTGATGTTCCGAAAGCATTCTCGTGATTCCAATTGATGTTAAAAAGAACTTATTTCCAATACTAAGAAAAATTAGTTGTACATTTGAGGCATTCTATATAAGATTGTTATCTCAATCAGATTGTAAAAATCATATTGCAATCCAATTAATTTAAAAATTTTACGAAAAAGAAACCATTCAGAGTTCGATTGGTTTGGAATAACATTTTAACAGTTCCGGAATTAAAGGAACGCAAAACAAAGATTATGAATAAAGGAACAGTAAAATTCTTCAACGAGACAAAAGGATTTGGATTTATCAAAGGTGAAGATGAGCAAGATATTTTTGTACATGCTACAGGTTTGAACGAAGAAATCCGTGAAAATGACGTTGTAACTTACGAAACAGCAAACGGGAAAAATGGTTTGAACGCTGTAAATGTATCAGTGGTTAAGTAAGATCAATAATCGATTTTAGAGAAAAGGTCAGACAGTTTTGTCTGACCTTTTTTTGTGTTCGTGTGGATGTGAAAAATACTATTTTTGAAATACGATCATTTGGTTTGCAGATGATCGGTTAAAGCAAATTACACTACGGACTATGAGAACAAACTACTTACTAATTGTCACCACCTTACTTGCTTTTTTAGGAACTAACTCAGAAATATTCGCGCAGACTTCCTGGACAAAAGACCCAAACAATCCTGTTTTACGCAGAGATACAATCGTAGCCTCATTACCGAATGATATTTACGCAATCAGTGATTGCTGGGTATTGAAAGAAGGAAACGTATACAAAATGTGGTATACCGGAGGTGGATTCAATTATCCTCCCGATACGCTTATGCGATCGAGAATTTGTTACGCAACTTCTACTGATGGAGTAAACTGGAATAAATATGTAAACAATCCTGTTTTAGATGTTTCCTATACTGGTGGCTGGGATTCTTTAGGTGTTGAAACCGTTTCCATTATTATCGACAGTCTTGCACCTTCAAACCAACGTTATAAGATGTGGTATGCAGGACAAACCTATAATTCTTACAGATATGAAATTGGTTATGCATATTCTCCGGATGGAATGAGCTGGACAAAACATGCAAATCCCGTGTTGCAAGTTGGCGCATCAAATCAATGGGATAACGGTTTTCTGGAAGGACCTTCAGTGATCAAGGATGGTAGTGGATACAAAATGTGGTATTGTGGTTACGATGTAACTGTGGATGGAAACTCTACGGATGGAAAAGCTAATTTGGGGTATGCTACTTCTAATGATGGAATTAATTGGATAAAGTATGCCGGAAATCCAGTTTTGGTTACAGGAACGAATGGCTGGGACAGTATTTACGTTCAGGATCCACATGTCATTAAAGAAGGAGCTGAATATCATATGTGGTATGGTGGTGGACAAAATGGAGATCTTTATGATCAACAGGTTGGATATGCAACATCCTTAGATGGAATCACCTGGGTGAAATCGCCATTGAATCCGGTTTTAACGAGAGGTGAATCCGGAGATTGGGATGAAATTCTATCTTCTTTCCCTAGTGTTTTAAATGACAATGGTGAATATAAGATGTGGTACACTGGTAGAAACATAGATCCGTTACCAAGCTCTTTCGACTACTATTGGGAACTTGGATACGCTTCAGGACCTGTTCTAGGAATAGAGAATTCAAGTAACGAAACTCAGAATACGATCGTTTTTCCAAATCCTGCAAAAAGTGTTTTGACAGTAAGTGTTTCATATGATGAGAACTATACAATTGTTGTTCGTGATATTCTTGGACATAACCTAATCATAAGCGAGAATTTAAATACGATTGATGTCTCAGATCTTTCACAAGGAATCTACATTGTAGATGTTATTCAAGGAAAAGAAATGGTTTCGGAGAAGTTCATAAAAGAATAGAAGGTGATGCCTAAATTGGAAAGCTTTTGAACATTCACTTGGTTACCATATATTTGAGTACATGCTAAAACGATCTACTATGAAAAAAGGCTACTTGCTATCCCTTACCTTATTTTGTATTTCTTCAACTCTTCTTGCACAGCATGACGCGGATAAATGGCATTTCGGTAATATGGCCGGACTCGATTTTTCTGGCGGTGCACCAACTGTAATTACAAACAGTGCAATGGCAGCTGGCGAAGGCTCTGCATCTATTTCTGATCCTGTAACTGGTGATTTACTGTTTTATACCGACGGAAGAACGGTTTGGAATGCGAATAATGCAGTTATGCCAAATGGTTCCGGACTCATGGGTGGAATTTCTTCTACACAGGCAGCACTGATTGTTCCAAAACCGGGAAATAGTTCCGGATATTATATTTTCACAACTGATGAAATTGGTGATTCGCTAGGTTTACGAGTTTCCGAAGTCAATATGCTCCTTGATGGTGGTAATGGAGATTTGATTTCCAGAAATTTACCCTTAAAAGCACCGGTAGCTGAGAAAGTAGCCGCTGTTCAAGAACCAGAATCACCAAACTACTGGTTGGTAACACATGGCTGGGACGATGATGCGTTTTATGCTTTCAAAGTAACTGCAACGGGAATTGATTCTGCCATTGTTTCACATACCGGAATTGTGCACAGTGATGATGTGATTCAGAACAGTTACGGACAAATGAAATTCAACTCGTGTGGCGATAGACTGGCGCTTGCTGCCGGATATTTAGATAAAGTGGAGCTTTTCGACTTTGATGCATTGACTGGAATTGTAAGTAATCCGCAGACGATTTCATACACAGATCATGTTTACGGAGTGGAGTTTTCTTCTAACGATGACGTTTTATACGTAAGTACATATCAAGTCACAGGAACTTTACTTCAGTACGACTTGACATTGTCTAGTACTTCTGCAATGGTTGCAGCAGTAAAAACCATCAGCACCACTTCCGACATTTATCCTTTACAGCGCGGTCCTGATGGAAAAATCTATGTGGTAAAAAGCTACAGTCAGTTCCTTGGAGTGATTAATGCGCCGAATAGCGTTGGAGTTGCAGCTTGTAATTATGTTGATAATGGTGTTGATCTTGATCCTTCTTTCATGGGAGCAAATTCAGGAATTGGACTGCCAAATTTCGTGAGTACGTTTACAGGTGATGGAACTGTTTGTTTGGGTTCAGCGGGAATTAAAGATGGAATTCTATCTGCAAATAGTGTTTTCCCAAACCCATCAAACGACAGTTTTACCTTCATAAGTGATGACAATTATGCAGAACTTCAAATCACGGATGCTTCCGGAAGACTTATGGAAAGCCATTCAAATGTGGCGATAGGAATGACGTTCAGTTTTGGAGATAAGTACGTGCCAGGAGTTTATTTCATAAAAGTATCTGCTAAAAACGGCAAAAGCGATGTGCTTCCAATTATAAAAACGAATTAGAGATTTCTTTTCTGTTGAGTAAGCCTGTTAATCAATGTTAGCAGGCTTTTTTCATTTGAAAATGTGACTGTTCGCGATTTTTTTTATTCGTTAATCATCATTTTGAATTTATTTATCGTAATATTGCAATATTACAATTAAAGACATGGGAACAACCAAAACAGATCTTTTTACAGAGGAGCAAAATGAAATGTCGGCTATCTTAAAGGCGATTGGACATCCGGCGCGTATTGCCATTTTGGAATACCTGATTAAGGTAGATACATGTATTTGCGGAGATATCGTAAACGAATTACCTCTTGCTCAGCCAACCGTATCACAACACTTAAAAGAGTTGAAGAATGCCGGTTTGATTAAAGGAAGTATTGAGGGAACGTCTATTTGTTATTGTGTGGATAAGACTACTGTTACCCGTGTTCAAAATTATTTTCAAGGCATAGCATCCAAACTGGACGATAAAGCCAATCAATGTTGTTAATTAAAATTCAAGCAGATGAAACTTTCAGAAATTAAAAATCTTTTGCCCAATTTGGCAAACGTACAATTTCAAACTCCCAACGGGACTTTCGTTCCCGAACATTTTCACGTTACAGAGATAGGTAAAGTAGATAAGCATTTTATCGACTGCGGAGGAACAATTCGTAAAGAAACCGTAGTGAATTTCCAGTTGTGGAATGCCAACGATTTAGAACACCGCTTGAAGCCAGAAAAATTATTGAAGATCATTCAGCTTTCTGAAGAGAAGTTGGGAATTGAAGACAATGAAATAGAGGTGGAGTATCAGGGAGAAACAATCGGAAAATACAATTTGGAATTCAATGGAAATCACTTTCTTCTAACTACGAAAAATACCGCATGTTTAGCCAGCGATTCTTGTGGTGTGTCGAACGGTAAAACGAAAATTCAGCTTTCAGAATTAGGAAAAGAGGAAAGCACATGTTGTTCACCTGCTGGAGGATGTTGTTAAGGTATGAAAGCGTTTGTAATCAAATATAAGAAACCCTTGGTGATAACAACTTCAGTAGTTGTTTTGCAGCTCATTTTTGGTTTCGACCCGAAGTTTTGTATCATCAATATCATTTGGTTGTTTGTATAAATTAAGAAGTATGAAGAACGTTTTAGTGTTGTGTACCGGAAACAGCTGTCGAAGTCAGATAGCGCATGGTTATTTGCAATATTTTGCTGGAAACAAAGCAACAATTTACAGCGCCGGAGTAGAAGTTCATGGTGTGAATCCGAAGGCAATAGAAACTATGAATGCCGACGGAATTGACATTTCGAAGCACACTTCCAATCATGTAGATGAATATGCGGATGTTCATTTCGATTTTGTAATAACCGTTTGTGATAACGCCAAAGAACAATGCCCGTATTTCCCAACTGAGGCGAAGAAATTTCATCACAATTTTCCAGATCCCGCTAAAGCAACGGGTACAGCAGAAGAAGTGAGAGCGGAATTTGAAAGGGTACGTGAAATGATAAAATCGTATTCAAAACAATTCATTACTGACAATTTCTCCTGAATTGAATTTTTGAAATATTTTCTTCTTTTCGGAAAGGACTGATAATCAATTACAGCATAGTTTTATTGTGATTTATTTAGATTTTCCATGTTCAATTGGCACAGCTATTGATTAAGCAGCAGTACAAATAAAAACCAAAAATAATTGATCATGAAAAAGTTCCTTTTAGCCCTTGTCCTTGTTTCCGGAACAGTGTTCGGACAAACAGAAAACGCAAAACCAACTGTTACTGTAACAGGAACTTCTAAAGTTTCTATTGTTCCAGATATGACAGAGTTGAATATTCACCTTTCATCTGTGAAAATGAATATGGCCGATGCTACAAAAGCAATTGGTGACCAAACTACGCAGTTCATGAAAGTTCTAAAACAATTGGGTTTTCAGGAGTCTGACGTAAAGACAACGAACTTCTCAGCGTATAAAAACAGAATTTATCGCGAGAATGGCCCAATTGACAGTGGGTATGTAGTTTCTCAAAACTTAACGATAAAGTTTGCGTACAGTCAAGCTACCTTACAGAAAATCGCTGCGCGTTTCGCAGAGTCAAAAGATCCGGTAGATTTCAACTTTGGTTTCTATGCTTCTGACGCTTTACGTGAAAAAACAGAAGCTGATCTTCAAGGAAAAGCCGTGGCAGATGCTCGTAAGAAAGCAATGAATCTTTCTGCAGCTGCTGGAGTAAAAATGGGCGGAGTTAAATCCATCATTTATGGAAGTGAAAATCCGGGTATGATGTATTACAAATCTGCTGATATGCGAATGTTTGCAAATGGAGAAGCAGAAGGTGCCGATTTACGATTTGCTCCTCAGGAAATGGAATTCCAGGAATCTGTAACACTGGTTTGGTTTATTGATTAACAAAGCGTTAGCTTTTGATATACATTAGTTTTTTAAAGGCGATTCTTCGGAGTCGCCTTTTTTATTTTTCCTCCATCTTTTTCAGAATTTCCCAACCTTCGTCCGTAATTCCCATAATCTCCGTAGCAACTCCTAATACTTCGTAAGTATCAAAGAAAACCATTCGTGCAATGGAGTGATCCACTTCGCTGATGATCTCAAAACCTTGTTCCAGAATTTCAATTGTTATTCGCTCAAAGTCGGCAACAGGTAAACGAAAAGCAAGATGCTGTGTTCCACCGTTCGGATATTTATCCAGATAATCCTGAAACATACTTTTACCAGAAACGGGCTGAATCAGTTCAACATAACTTCCGCCATTGTACGTTTGTGTTGTCAGGCATTCCGAATCTACGATTTCTCCCATGTACGACATGTTCAAATCCTGCGCACGAACAAGCTGAGGTGTATGAAAACCAGTAATTCCCAATGTTTCTGAAAGGAAAGCCACTGCTTTATAAATATCTGGAACCACCCAGCCAACCTGAGCGAACTCTATTCCTTTTAGCGTGTCGTTGATATTGCTCATACTTATTCCGGATTTGTATATTTCTTAATCAGATATGCTTGCTCAGGAAGTTTGGAAATATGCGATTCTAGCTTCTCTATTAAATCCTTATACATTTCATTACCGTTGAGCACTTTTGTAGTGTATTCTATCGGATATAAAGAAAGCACAACACCGTCTCTATTGTACTTCAATGTAAAGTTTCTCAGCGGGAACTCTGGTTCAGAGTCAATGTACAATTGGAAACCATAGTTTGTGATGAGGTAATCACTAAAGCAATATGCCATAAAGAACGCTGCATCCATCTCTCCTAGTTGGAAGGCCTTACAGTAAAGCACAAAACCAAATCCTTTTTGATCGACCAGATCCAGTGTTTCCGGATGATTGACAGGAATATCAGTATTTCGCTCAAGTTTATTCTCGATCAAATAGCTTTCAATCATTTTACAAGCACCATCCAATACGTTCTGATTGATTGTCTCTAAGGTATATCTCTTGTTAAAAGATTCCGTTGTGCCTATGCCTTTGAATTCTGCTCCGGAGTTAGTTGAACTTTCTTTACTTGAATCCTCGTTTTTGGAAAACAGTTTTTTGAAGAAACTCATGACGCTTAGTTTGATTTAAATCGTTTGCTGAAAGTTAGGAAATTCTTTGGAGTAATAGAAAACAAAAACGGGAACCTTCCATTGTTGAAAATAGGGTTCCCGTTCCTGCTTGTTAGGTAAATTATTAAAGGCCGAATGCCACTCCAACTCTTACTCCATAATTGGAATTATATTGATCCGCAAAATGAATTGCTGTAAAACCCGTGTAGTAATTGAAATCTGTGTTTAACCAGATATTCTCAGCCAATTTTAAGTTGAAGCCAATGGTTGCATTCACTCCAAGGTCGAAGTCCTGGTAAGACTTTCTAACATCTACTGCAGAACCTTCTCCTTCTGTATCACTTTTAGCATCAATCAAAAATCCCATGGAAGGTCCAATCGTTACTTTCGGTCGGAAGCTATCTTCAAAACTACCAAAGAAGTATGCGAATTTCAAAGGCACACGTATGTATTGCAATGAAAGGTCCGTTTGAACACCATCACTTCTTCTCTCATTCAGTGAACCCTCCATTGACCAGAGTATGTCGGCTGCAAAGCCAACATTTTCACTCGTGCTGTAGTTTAAAATCACCCCTGCGTTCCATGAAGGTTTGAACAAGTCGATTCCTTCAGTATTACGCACCCCCGCATGTCCAAAGCCGATTGTAGGTCCAATGGAGAATGTTTTGGTTTTCTCATCCATTTCTTGAGAAAATGCTACTGTGTATGTGCATACCACAGCAACTATTGTTAAAATCTTTTTCATCTTATCTGATTTATTCATAAACAAAGGTGACTGAATAGGGGAGCATTTCTATTATACCCTAATTTCAGATGATTACATATCTCACAGATTTGATTTACGCTCCCTATATAATAAGGAGTAGTAACATCGAAGATTTTGGATGGTATTTATGAATCGTTTAATTGGTTTTTATCACGATTTATACTTTATGTCGCTACTCACCTAGGTAGCTAAAAATCAAGTGTTAAGAATTGATAATGGTTGTGTTATCAATTCTTAAAATCCAAAGATTGTGTAAGTTTTGCGAATAATATTGCAAACCCGAGGCATTTGTTATGCGTACCTTGCATCCCATAAAGAAGACGTTCTTTTAATTTTACTACTGCGACTACAAAAAAAGGTAACACTATCAGTGCATGTAATTTCGTCAACTATCGTTGATATGAATTATTCCTTACCACGTGCACTTTATATTCCGAACTGACTAATCGGAGTGTATTTCTCCAAATTAATGACTTAATACGAGTGTGAAGTTTCATGCTTGCGTATTGTTTACTAATTATCTAATGAGTGAAATGTTTGACTGTGCGTTACTGTTGAAGATAAAAATTTGGTGTGAAGAGAATTCTGGGCTAGAAATGGTCGAGAGAAAAGAGAGAAGAAACTACAGATTGTGCAATAGAATGGGGCTGGCACGGCCAGGAGAACTGTGAACTATTATTTATTATTGAAAATTGAGTGAAGACAATTCATTAACGTGAATTAGGTGAGTCATTACACAACTATTTAAACGTAAGAAAACGACCAATTTATTTCCAATTAAACTAGAGTATGAGTTTATCATTTAACACGAGTAATTATGAGATTGTACATAAAACACATGGTATGTTTTCGCTGCATTATGGTAGTGAGAGCCCAATTAGAGAAGTTGGGAATCAGTTATACCAACATTGACTTGGGAATTGTCGATATTTCGACAGAGCTAACTCAAGAATGTAGGCAGGTCCTGAAAGAGAATCTGGCTGAAGTGGGGCTGGAACTGTATGAAAATCAAAAAAGCATTATTACTGAGCAAATCAAAAAGGTCATTTATGAAATGATTTTTGAATTGGATGAAATTCCAAGAACCAATTACTCAGAGTATATCAGCGAGAAATTGGATTATGATTACATGATGCTTGCAAAGATTTTTTCTGAAATGAAAGGAATCACGATTCAGCAATACATCATCTTCATCAAAATCAATCGAGTGAAAGAACTCCTGATGGATGATATGATGAGTTTGTCGGATATATCTTATAAAATGAATTACAGTAGCGTTGCCCATTTGTCGAATCAGTTTAAAAAGCATACCGGGCTTACACCTTCTTGCTTCAAACAACTGATGGCAGATAATCGTGGAAACACACAATTGGCTTAGTTGTTCATTGAAATGAGAAAAGAACATTATATCGGGTGTTCAGGGTACTATTATCCTGCATGGAAGAAAAAATTCTATCCAGACGGATTGGCACCTAAGGAATGGTTAGCGTATTACAGTTCCATTTTTAATACTGTTGAGTTGAATGGAACGTTCTATAAAACGCCGACAGTTGCGAGTTTGAAAAAGTATTATGAAGTAACACCATCCGATTTTAAGTTCTCAGTTAAAATGAGCAAACAGTTTACACATATTCATAAACTGAAGGATACAAAGGATTTAGTAATTGAGTTTCAATCCTTGATTCGAGACAATTTGAAAGAGAAGATAAATCATTTTCTCTTTCAGTTGCCTCCTTCATTCCAGTTTACGGAGGCGAATCTGGAACTTGTACTTGAGAACATTCCGAATAACTGCGAAAATGTGGTGGAGTTCCGTCATATCTCATGGTGGAATTCAACGGTACAAGAAACGCTTTCAAAAGCCAATATTACATTTTGTAATGTGGATTTTCCTGGAATGGAAACCTTTGTGATCAACTCAACATCTTGTTTCTATTTGCGATTGCATGGAAATCCGATACTGTTTAAATCATCGTATGAACCGGAAGAATTGGAAAGGTTCTGCAGGGAGATTCCAACAGCCGGTGATCGAGTTTCTGTTTATTTCAACAATACCTATTACGAAGCAGGTTATACAAATGCGATCGCACTAAAGGAGTTGATGAAGGAATAAAAGGAGATTCTCAAACTTGTGTAAACACCCTTGTTAAGTATGTAATATTTCAGTGTTTGAGCATCCCTATCTTCGGTTAGAATAAAAATAGGAAAACATGGAAGCAAAAGGAACAACTAAGAGTGGTGGATCAGCAGAATCTGGACTAAGAGACTTATTCGTTGATGAATTGAAAGATATTTATTGGGCAGAAAAAGCGTTGATGAAGGCATTGCCCAAAATGGCAAAAAAAGCAACAAGTACTGAGCTGGTTGCGGCAATTAATGATCATCTGGCGGTGACTGAAAAACAAGTTGGTCGTTTGGAGAAAGTTTTTGAAAGTATTGGAGAGAAAGCAGTGACCAAAAAATGCGAGGCGATGGATGGTCTGCTGATGGAAGCAGAAGAAATTATGGAGGAAACGGAAGAAGGTGTTGTTCGTGATGCTGGAATTATCTCCGCTGCTCAAAAAGTGGAACACTACGAAATTGCAAGCTATGGAACTTTGGTTTCTTTCGCGAATACTTTGGGTGAATCTGAAGCTGCTAAACTATTAGGAGAAACATTGAACGAAGAAAAAGAAGCCGATCTGACTTTAACAGATATTGCTGTTTCATCCATTAATTTGGAAGCATCAAAGGAACAATAATTAAGATACGTGGGTGAACCTGTGTAATGCAGGTAATGGCAAGAGGGGACGAAAGTCCCCTTTAGTCATATACGGAAATTTGAAACCGAACAGCATTTACCACTTTTTTCGTCTGATCAGGTTGTTTTGAAGCATTGGTCTGATTTCTATAGGTTGAAAAACATACGTTCAATGATCGGACGCTGAAAGGAGGATTTAACTACATTATTGTCCTACTCATGAAGACCTGGCTAAGCAGGATGCTTGTGGTGGCAATTCCCGCGAAAAAGAGTAGAATCGCCATTTTTTTCTTACGACGAATCTGTCCATCCCGAAACAATAGATACCCTACAATAATATTGAACAGCGCCCATAGCACATTCACCAGAGAACTGGATAACCCTTTACCCGGCGGACTGGCGAATGGAGTAGGGAACTCTTCTCCGGATATTCCATGAATAAGGTGTGGGATGGCATTGGCCATAAAAAGTCCCGCTAGAAAGCAGGAGATATAATGATACCACTTCATAGTTCTGAATAGTTGAAAATAAAGACAACAAAAAAGGCAAATGCCCATCCGTCTTGGCGGAATGTTCATTTGCCTTCTTCTACATCAAGTTGAACATCAGCTGCTACAAACTGTTCTTCGGAGCATTGGCTCTATCTCGCATCTGCTTGATAAGATCATGTCCTGACTTGATTTTATGATGTTGGTCGCGAACCAGGTGTCCTAATTCAGAATTTAAAACATTACTGTCCAATTCCACTTCATATGTTTTTACAGCAATGTCTTCACCGAATTCACATGAGTTAAGGATCGCTTTTCGATCTTTACTTGTTAAGGCAGCTTTCACATCCATCCAGGCACGGTAGAATTTCCCTGAAACTGTCGTTCCTTCAATCGGAGTTCCTCCTAGTTTAAGGACCTCTTCTGTAAGCTGTCTTCTACATTCCTGACTTGTCTGCATCAAATCCGAGAATGTGTTTTTTAAATCTTGCTCATCCGTTTCTTTTGAAGCAGTAAGGTATCCTTGAATGCGATCATTATTGATTTGAATTAAATTGTTCAAACTGTCAATAGCCTCTTTGTTTACCTCATTATTCTTTGTTTCCATTTTGCTTGTTTTTTTATTAAAAATTCATTCCGATTTAGTTGAAGGTATTCGGCTTAACAGAAGTACTTAACATAACTTTCTGCTTCGTTAATTCACTGTCAGTCGTAAAGAGATTTGAAAATCTATTTTGCGGCTTTACATTTTTCCAAGCACGTGTTGGAGTGCTCAAGATGCTCATTCAATGCCGGAAGCATAGATGAAGCCCAGTCGCGAATATCAGGATCTGTTGCATTCGAAGCCGCCCATTCAAATCGGTTAATGGCATTCTTATGACCTTTTACCATCATTTCACAGTATTCCTTATTGAAATCAGCTCCTTCCTCATCGTTCAACTTATCCCAGGCTTCCTGCCCTTCTTTAGTTATTCCTGAAGGAATGGTAATCGATTTTTTCGCAGCCAAGCCTTTCAAATCAGTTTGTGCTGATGAATGCGCTTTAACCATCATTTTACCAAGGTCTTTTACATCGTTGGAGGTTCCTTTTTGCTGAGCAAGTTCCCCCAATTTGATTTCCTCTAAATTGATAGAAGCGGCATCTACAAGAAACTCCGCATCTTTCTCTGATTTTTTCTCATCGATACGGTCTTCGTTTTGCTCTTCTGCTACTTCCTTAGTATCACCTTCGTTTCCATTATCACATGATGCGAAAATGAATATACCCATACTTGCAACTGCCAAATAGGTAATGCGCTTTGTTTGTTTTCTTAGATTTTTCATGTTAACTTTTTTTTAATGGTTATTACTTCCACGGCACTAGTGAAAATTGCCATTTATCGTGAGGTAAATTTGCAGCGGTTTCGAAAAAAGCGTGTTATATATTCTTTCGTAAAATTTGTAGTATTCCCAGTTGTACAGTCTAAACACCTGCTTTTAAACTGATAAGAGCAATTGCTGTTAAATCCTAATTTTTCACAATTGTAAGATTTATACAAGTCGGCAGAAAAAATCTGTAAGACACGAAATTCAGCTCTGTCCTAAATTTGGTTGACTGCGTTTTCTGGTTTGTAACTGCAGCAGATTCGGATTGTGATAAGGTATTCACTAATTGACATTTTTCAAGATTTCTATAGTGGTATCTGAATTCCAAACGCGGATAAAACAATATATCATGGAGATTAAGAATATACAAGTAATGCGTGGACCAAATTACTGGTCGAACTACAGGAAGAACCTGATTGTTATGAAGTTGGATATCGGTAAGTATGAAACACTTCCAACCAACAAGATTCCTCAGTTTTATGAAAGAATAATGAAAGCCATACCATCCCTTTACGAACACAGATGTTCGGAAGGTACAGAAGGTGGTTTTTGTGAAAGAATGCGTGAAGGAACCTGGCTTGGACATGTTATTGAACATGTTGCACTCGAAATGCAGACCTTGGCTGGAATGGACTGTGGTTTTGGGAGAACACGATCAACACCGGAAGTTGGTGTTTACAATGTAGTATTCTCTTATTTGTCTGAAAATGCAGGTATTTATGCCGCCAGAGCTGCCGTGCGTTTTGTAGAGGCAATTGCTCAGAAAAAATCAGTCAATCTTCAACCTATCATTGAAGCACTGGAGGAAATTTGGTGTAATGAAGCTCCGGGACCAAGCACAGCTTCCATTTTAGATGAGGCTAAACGAAGAAATATTCCGGTTACACGAATGGATGAAGACTCGCTTTACATGCTTGGGTATGGAAGCAATCAACAATTGTTCCGTGCAACGGTTATGGGGTCTACCAGTAATCTTGCAGTAGAAGCCGCAGACTGTAAATGGTATACGAAGAACAAGTTAATGGAAGTGGGTGTTTCCGTTCCTCAGGGGAAAATAATCAGTGAATTGTCAGAGCTGGAAGATGCAATGAATGAAATTCCAGCGCCCTGGGTCATCAAACCCACAGATGGAAATCATGGTCGTGGGATAACGGTAAACATATCGAATGAAAAAGCAGTGTTCAAAGCCGCAAAGCAAGCTTGGGAAATTTCGGATAACATTATTCTTGAGCAGTACATCGAAGGTGCGGATTACCGTTTTTTGGTCGTCAACTACAAATTGGTAGCCGCAGCAAAGCGTTCACCGGCTTCGGTAATAGGTAACGGAAGAGCAAGTATTAGGGAGTTGATCGAGATGACAAACCGGAACCCCAACAGAGGGAAGGGGCATGAAAAAATATTGACGGCTATTCAACTTGATACGCATACCAAACGCCTTTTAAAGGAATCGGGGTGGAGTTTGGACGATATTTTACCGCATGGAAAAGAAGTACTACTGAAAAGAACGGCCAATCTTTCTACTGGCGGGACTTCTACTGACGTGACCGATCTTGTTCATCCTTATAATGTGTTTATGGCAGAGCGAATTGCCCGCATTTTTCAATTGGATGTTTGTGGAATTGACATTATGGCGAAGGATATTTCACGTCCCCTTCAAAACGAAAACGGCGCTGTGATTGAAGTGAATGCGGGACCAGGTTTCAGAATGCATACGCATCCTTCAAATGGAATTTCGCGAAACGTTGCAGAACCTGTTGTCGATATGTTGTTTCCGGGGAAAGCGAATGGGAGAATTCCAATAGTGGCGGTAACTGGAACCAATGGCAAAACAACGACTACGCGATTGATTGCTCACATGGCTGGTAATTCCGGGAAGAACGTTGGGTACACGACTACAGAAGGAATATATATCAATGGCCAGATCATCAAGGAAGGAGATTGTAGCGGACCGCAAAGTGCTAAAACCATTCTTGCCGATCCAATGGTTGATTATGCCGTTCTTGAATGTGCCCGTGGAGGAATTCTGCGTTCTGGGTTGGCTTTTGATGAGTGCAACATAAGTATTGTCACAAATGTGACAGAAGATCATCTGGGATTAAATGGAATTCATACACTCGAGGATTTCGCCAAAGTGAAGGAAGTGGTTGCGAGAAGTACCATGCGGAATGGTTATGCCATATTGAATGCTGATGACGATTTGGTCTATGGAATGCGAACGGATTTGTCATGTAAAGTGATCCTGTTTAGCTTGTCTGAAAACAATGCAAGAATCATTGAACATTGCAAGAGTGGTGAAACCGCTGTTTTTGTGCAAGAGGATTTCTTTGTGGTGAAACAAGGTGAATCGGCTATTCGGATTTTAGCTGTAAACAAAGTGCCGATAACGCTTGGGGGAAAAGCAGAGTTTATGATTGCAAATGTCTTACCTGCCATTGCTGCTGGAATTGTCTCTGGTTTTAAAGTGGAAGCCATTCGATATGCCTTGACATCGTTTATTCCATCACCCGAAATGACCCCGGGAAGAATGAATCTTTTTGAGTTTGCACATTGTAGTTTGATGCTGGATTATGCGCATAATGCCTCTGGTTTCAGCGGGATTCAAAAATTCATGGAGAAAGTGGAGTCTCATTCCAAGATCTGTATCATTGGAGCTACGGGAGATAGAAAAGATGAAGACATTCGCAATGTTGGACGATATGCTGCTGAGATTTTTGATGAGGTCATTATTCGACACGATATAGACAACCGCGGAAGGTCAAAAGACGAACTAACACAATTGTTGAAAGAAGGAATTGCAGCTGTTGATGCAAATAAATCGGTACTGGTTATTTCAGATGAGGCGCTAGCTCTTGAAACAGCTGTGAGAAACGCAAGTCTTGGGGCATTCATCTTTGTTTGTGCAGATCATGTGAAACATTCCATTGAACTGGTGAAAAAACTTCAGGAAAAGCAATTCTACTCGATATCCAAGGTTTCTTAAACAATTTGTTATGTTACCAAAAGGCAGACTTCTTTTAATTGGTGGTGCAGAAGACAAAGGTGAAAATAAGGTTCCCATTGCTGCACACAATACGCAGTTTGTGGCTTTGGAGATCTTGAAGAAACTGGTTTCGTCCAAGGCAATGGATTCGCGTATTGAAGTCATTACCACGGCAAGCGGCTATCCAGATGAAATGAGGGCAATCTATGAAAAAGCCTTTGGTAGGGTTGGATATACTAACGTTGGGTTTATGGATATCCGTAGCATTGCGGATGCAAAAAATGAAGAGTACATAGAACGGATAAACAAATGTGACACGGTGATGTTTTCTGGTGGCGATCAGTTTAAGATTACAACAATTATTGGTGGGACACCAATTGCTGAGGCAATAATGAAAAGGTACAAAACCATCTCGAAATTTACAGTTGCAGGCACAAGTGCTGGTGCAATGGCCATGTCGAAACTGATGATTCAAAAAGGCGGAAAGCAGGAAGCATTGATCGATTACGATTTGCGTATCAGTTCTGGACTTGGAATAATGGAAGAATGTATCATAGATACACATTTCATCAAACGCGGACGTTTCGGGAGATTGGCACATGCCGTGATCACGAATTCTGGTCAATTGGGAATTGGATTGGGGGAAGACACCGCCTTACTGATTCGCAAAGGTCGAAAAGCACAATGTTTGGGTTCAGGTATGGTGGTGATTATTGATGGACGTTACATTGAACAAACCAATATGAGTAATGTGCAGAAAGGTGCACCTATTTACGTGGATAACCTGCACGTTCATTTATTGGTAAGAAATTGCGAATTCAACATTCATACCTGCAAATTGAGTTACACCAATATAAAAACAGACGATGAGTAAGTTTGCAATTGCCATTCACGGTGGCGCTGGACAAAATAGTAAGTTCATAGAAGAGAATTATGAAGCTTACAAGGAAGGACTGAAAACGGCCATTCAGTATGGTTATCAGTTATTAAGTAACGGAACCTCTGCAATTGATGCTGTAGAGGAAACAGTCCGTTTACTGGAAGACAATCCGCTGTTTAATGCCGGAAAGGGAGCAGCTCTTAATTCGCATGGAGAAGTGGAAATGGATGCTTCAATCATGGATGGTAGTCTTCGAACGGCTGGTGCGGTATCTATTGTTAAGAAGGTGAAAAATCCCATTTCACTAGCTAAAAAGATCATGGAACAAGGTCAACATGTTCACTTAGGCGGATACGGGGCTTTAATATTCGCGGAGGAATGTGGAATGGAGCTGATGCCTGATGATTATTTCATCGTGCAGCGACAAATTGACGATTTGAATGAAGAGAAAAGTTACGGTCACGGAACCGTAGGTTGTGTAGCCCTCGATTCCGCTGGAAGATTGGCTTCGGCAACGTCAACTGGTGGTATTAGTAACAGTTTACCGGGCAGAGTGGGAGACAGTTGTATGATCGGAGCTGGATGTTATGCCGATGATGTGTGTGCTTCATCGTGCACTGGTGATGGTGAGGTGATCATTACGAATGTTATTGCTCATAAAGTGGCCTTGTTAATGGAATTGACTGAAATGACACTTCAGGAAGCATGCAATTTCATTGTGAACAATACCGAAAGGGTAATTCCAGGTGATGTGGGAGTGGTGAGTGTTGATAGAAATGGGAATGTGGCTTTTTCATTTAATTGTGACCGCATGCACCGCGCAAGTATTGATGCGTCTGGAGAGTTATGCGTGGAGATCTATCATTCAGGAAGTATACTTCAATAAAAAAAATAAAAACGAATAAAGGCCAAGGCGAAAGGTTAAGAGCGAAAATGCCAAGCTTGAGGTTTGTTTTCGGCAAATCCAAGGATGTTTTGGAGTAACTCAAAGCGAGTTCACTTCACAAATGGTTTACTAAAGTATTTTAATCATGACACTCAGTCTCTACAGAAAAAAAAGAAACTTCGAACAAACTCCAGAACCAAATGGAGAAAAAGAGTCGTCGTCCAATAAACTCATATTTGTGGTTCAACGACATGATGCGACCAATTTGCATTACGATTTCCGTTTGGAAATGGACGGAGTTCTGAAAAGTTGGTCGGTTCCTAAAGGTCCTTCAATGGTTTTTGGAGAAAGAAGATTGGCTGTGCAAGTGGAAGATCATCCGTTGGCATATGCTAAATTCTTTGGTGAAATTCCAGAAGGAAATTATGGTGCCGGTATTGTTGATATCTGGGACAGGGGAACCTATAAACCTCTTGAGCCAAACGACAAACTAACGGACGAAAAGTTATTGTTGCGCCAGTATCGTAAAGGCGATTTAAAGTTTGAGTTGAGTGGAATACAGCTCAAAGGAGCTTTTGCCTTGGTACTCATGAATGATGGAACAGATAAAAACTGGCTGTTGATAAAGAAAGAGGATAAACATGCGTTGGAAAGTTATGATATCTCTTCCATCGATCCCGTGAAAAAATCACTAAAAATTAAAACCGTTGCAACTAGTTCTCCTGCACCCGAAGACGTGAAGAAGGCCCCTAAAAAGAAATCCAAAAAAGACAGCAGCGAAGGTTCCAGTCAGAAAGTAGAGATTGAAAGCGCATGGAATAAGTTGAAAAAGCCAATGCTAGCCACTGCTGCCACAGTTCTGAAAGATGATCCGGATTGGATGTACGAGCCAAAATACGATGGATATCGAGCGATAACCAAAATCAAAAGCATTGGAGAGTCGAAGATAGAAATGGTTTCAAGAAATGGGAATTCGTTTAACGCGAAATACCTCCAGCTTATATCAGAACTAGGGCATTTTGATGATGAACTGATTCTGGATGGTGAAATTGTGATTGAAGGTGGAGATGGAACAAGCAATTTTCAACTACTTCAAAATTATTTGACCACTGGCAAAGGCAAACCGCGCTATTATGTTTTCGATCTGTTGTACCTGAACGGACATGTGATCACTCAACTCCCGTTTCTGCTGCGAAGAGAATTACTGGAAGGTGTTTTTGCGAAAGTGAAGCTTCTCAATGTTAAAACTTCTTGTATCATTCAGGAAGAAGGGAAAGAGTTAATGAAGCAATTGACAAAAATGGGCTTCGAGGGAGTCATTGAAAAAGAAATGAATAGCAAGTATTTCCCGGGTATTCGCACCGATTTATGGCTGAAAATCAAGAACCATAAATCAACCGAAGCAGTGATTTGTGGATTTACAATGCCTCCAAAAGGGCGTAAGTTCTTTGGAGCCTTGATTTTAGGAATTCACGACAAGAGAAAACTGGTATATATTGGAACTTGTGGAACTGGTTTTTCTGAAGCTACTTTAGAACAGTTGTTTACTCAATTTCAAAAGCTGAAAACAACTAAATGCCCCTTTTCTGCTGTTCCAAAAATAACCACAGAAAACGGTGAGCCAACCTGGATTAAGTCAAAACTGGTTTGTAACGTGCAGTTTCTGAACTGGACAGCACAAAGACATCTCCGTGACCCCGTTTTCATGGGATTGCGCAATGATAAAGAAGAGTCTGAAGTCATTAAAGGAAATGACACGAAACCAGATGAGGACAATTAAGCACACAATTATGAAAGCAATGATTGAAGAGAACGACCAGGAGATTATAATCAATGGAAAACAGTTGAAGATAACCAACCTGAATAAGGTTTATTTCCCATCAGCTTTAGGTCATGAAATTACCAAAGGAGAAATCATTGATTATTATAGAAGCATCAGCAAGATTCTGATTCCTTATCTAAAGAATCGACCTGAATCTTTGAATCGGCACCCGGCAGGAATTAGTCAGCCGGGGTTTTACCACAAGGATATGGATGTAAACCAGGTTCCGGAGTGGACAAGAACAGAGAAAATCTATTCAAAATCGAATGATGAATACTTGGATTATCTGATTTGTGACAATGAGGCAACATTGATTTATATGGCAAATCTGGGGTGTATAGAAATCAATCCCTGGCACAGTACGGTTGATGAACCAGATCATCCGGATTACATGATAATGGATTTGGATCCTGGAAACATCGGTTTCAAGGAAGTGGTGGTAACCGCATTGAAAATCCGTGAAATTTGCGAAGAAGTTGGAATAGAAACCTATTGCAAGACAAGTGGAGCAACTGGATTACATATTTATATTCCGTTAAATAAAAAGTACACCTACGACGAAATCAAACGTTTTGGTGAATCACTTGCAACAGTTGTTCAAAAGCAACTTCCACGCATCACAAGCATTGAACGTTCAGTTTCAAAACGTTCAGATAAGATTTACATCGACTTTCTTCAGAACAGAAAAGGACAAACCATCGCGGCAGCATACAGTGTTCGCCCTAAACCCGGGGCAACGGTTTCCACGCCGTTGGAATGGGATCAGGTGAATGAGAAATTGGATCCGAAGGCGTTTACCATTTTCACCATTCATGAACGCTTGGAGAAGAAAGGAGATTTGTGGAAGGGAGTTCTTGGAAAAGGTGTTTCTATTGAGAAGGCGCTAGTGAAGCTTGAAAAATTATTGGAAGATTCCAGCACCTGAAAAACCTGGCTTCCAGATGGATTTTGGCTTTGAGCAGACGAAATTTACTTTTTGGATTGAAACAGCTTGTGTGAAATTATAGCCGTTATATTGAATCTTCACAAATCCAAAAATTATGTAAATCCATGGGATAATAGTGAAAGTCTTCCGTTTTTCTCGTCTCTAATTTTGACTCAGTAAAACGTTGAGAAAGCTTTACTGGTAGGAAACTTGAAATGATTAAGTCGACCAGTTTTTTATAAAAAAAATGACATGAATTAGTTTGTTGAGCACATAAATTGTCATAAATTCAAGAAGATTTAAATGCAATCTGTTTTGAAGATTTTTATAAAATACATGATCGGCCATAATTGCATCGAGAAGTTGAGGCAAGCATTACAGGAATTGGGAATCATGTTGCCTGAATTGAATCAAGGTTCCATTGAATTTCAGGAAGAATTGGGTACTGAGCATTTCCAGGAACTGAAGAGCCGAATTGAAACATTGGGTTTTGAAATCGTGGATGAGGAAAATAGTGCATTATTGAATCGTATCTCCGAATCAATCAATGAGTTGATCCGTACCAATATTGAAATTCCTTTAAGTGACTATCCCGTTTATTTGATGAATGCCATTGGTTATGATTCTACGAATGTCATGAGGTTATTTCTGCAGGTTCATGGTGTAACGCTCCCTCGATACATAGAGCTGCACCGATTGAACAGGGTGAAGGAAATGCTTCTGTATGAAGATTGCAAAATAAGTGAGATAGCGACAATGCTTCAGTTCAGGAATGAGGCACAGCTGATTAGAATGTTTAAGAAAAATACAGGTTTGACACCTTACTACTATAAGAAAATAAAGAGAAAAAGATTGAAAGTTCTGAATAAAGCAGATTCCAGAGGAATCGAACTTTGATCTTTATGGATAGTTAAGAAGATAATAAATGGGTGGCGTGGAATTACCCCAACTACGACAATAAATACAATGCTATTAGGCAATCCGGCACAAGCGGATGCACAATGATTAAAAGAAGTACAGTGATACAAGTGATTTGACTTAATTAATTTTTGGTTGACATTTTATTTTAAACACATTCATTTTGAAACTCTATATCAAATACATGGTAAGCGCTCGCTGTATAACAGCCGTGAAATCCGAGTTTGAAAAGCTTGGGTTACAATGTGTGGTAGAATTGGGTGTTGTTGAAATTCAGGAAGAAGAATTATCAGCGGATCAACGAGAGACTTTACGCGCAAATCTGGCGAAAATCGGTTTGGAGCTCCATGAAGACAAAAAGTCCATTTTGAAGGATCAAGTCAAAAACCTGATTATCGAAATGATTTACTCCGATGAGTTACCTGTAGAAAACTATTCTGAATACCTCAGTGAAAAATTGAACCTCGATTACACGTTCTTAGCACAAACATTTTCCGAAGAAACGGGTATAACCGTCCAGCAGTTCATCGTAAATATTAAAGTTGAACGCGTGAAAGAGCTGTTATTGAATACCAATTTGAGTCTCACTGAGATTGCATATAAGCTAAATTACAGCAGTATTTCTCATTTATCCAACCAATTCAAGAACAATACAGGACTCACTCCTTCTTTATATAGGAAAATGATGTCTAAGCGTTAGCCTTACACATGAATGAAAAGCACAGAGCTCTGATCCAGTTACAATGGGCTCAGGGCTCTTTTTCTTTGATATATCAGGGTTTTAGAGCCTGTGAAATGTGTAAGGTTTGCGCGACAATATGTAATACTCTCATGGCGCAGAAAAAACAACTTTACATAAAGCACAGATGTTTTCATAAAAGGAAATGTTTCTGAAATGAATCATTTAGAGCAAATGATCAACATGTAAAAATTAAAGTTAGAAGTCATGAGAAATGTACTAAGCACATTGATAGTATTATTAGTAATAGTTTGGGCTATCGGGTTTTTCGGATATCACACGGGGGGATTTTTCCACCTGGTTTTGGTGATAGCATTCGTAGTATTAATTTTCCAGTTAATTTTTGGTAAAAACAATACCAATACGTGAAATTTAACTAATTTGTAACAAGGAACAACATAAAATTGCATTATTGCACTTAACAAAACTAAAAAAAGACAAACACCAGTTTTAGAGACTAAACAGATTTGATTTCAATAAAGGTTTCTACAGATAGTTGCATAAGATTACCCATTGAATCTTTCGTTCAAAAGGCCCATTTGGCGGTGTTTTGACAAGTGAAAGATGTTTATTAATCGTATCTTAGAATTCGGCAATTATGAAACTCTATATTAAACACATGGTAAGTCTTCGCTGCAAGATGGTAGTGAAAGAAGAATTGGAAAAATTGGATTTGCACTCAGGTGCTGTCGATTTGGGTGTAGTGGAAGTGTTGGAGGACGTTTCTTTAGCAGAGCGTGAAAAGCTAAGAGAAAATCTAAAGGAATGTGGCCTGGAGCTCCTGGATAACAAAAAAAGTATCCTGATCGAGCAAATTAAGGGCGTTATTGTTGAAATGATTCATTATTCGGATGAAACTCCAAAAGTGAATTATTCTACCCATATCAGTGAAAAACTGAATTACGATTACACGTATCTATCCAATATTTTCTCGGAGGTAAAAGGAATGACAATCCAACAATTTATCATCATGAATAAAATTGAAAGGGTGAAAGAGTTACTCCTGTATAATGAGTTGAATCTTACAGAGATCTCATACAAGCTCAACTACAGTAGTGTAGCACATTTATCCAATCAATTCAAGAAAATCACTGGTTTTTCACCATCCTTTTACAAGCGATTGAAGCAAAAAAGAGATCGTGGTTTGGAAACGATTTAGACGAGATATAAAATAGTGAAGGCTGTTCTCAAATGGGGGACAGCCTTTTTTTTGATACAAGGTTTTCGTCATCCAAACCAATCGTATGTGAACTAATTGCAACATCTTTCTCAACCCTCTAGAGTTCCATTCGAAGCCTTTACAACGCATTCGCATACACTTATAAGAGTCCGTTGCGTCCTCCGAACATAAGGATTGGAACCAAACGAGATAAGCTTTAGATTCTCCCACGGACGTGCTCAGACGAGCACAGATGATGATAGATCATTAAAAAGGGTGACTGTTTTTTATCTACTTCTGTGTACTTCCGTGTTCATCTGTGGGAAATTAGAACCCATTAGCAAGCGGGAAAGTCAACGTAAGTTTTGAGCTATACTAATTATGCACCTACATTCACTTCCAGTGGTAAAATGGTCAGCTGCTGTATTTCTTTATCGGATTGTTGAAGTCCGGTTTTTTCCTGTTTTTCAATGGTCAATCGAGCCAACAGATAACTGATCGTAGATTCTGCGCCTTGATTCAAATTGACATGTTTTTCCTCTAAACCGTCATAACAGCCACCTGTACACGGATTATAAATGATTTGCGACAAATGATTGTTCCCCAGGAACCAGCTAAACGCAATACGGGATTTTTCCAGGTAACTGATATCGCCAAAAACACCATAGAAACAGTCCAGTGCCAAAATGGTATACGCCACGTCTATAGCTTGCTCTCCGAATGTTTCCGGAGTCTGCCCTTTGTGAAACCAGCTTTTGTTCGAAATCACTTTGATGCGTGAATCAGGAAAGGTATGTGAAAGTAAAAAGTCAAACGATTGCTTCGCTATCTCCTTGTACGTGTCATCACCCGTTTCTTTCCATGCATATAGCAATGCTTCGGGTAATACGCTGTTGGCATAAGTCAAACAATTCTCAAACCACAGCCATTCTGCTTCAGATTCATGTCTGAACTGTTGAACCAACCTGTCGGCCAAAAGGGTAATGTGATAGCGCGTTTCATGGGATTTTTTCTTCAGGTTGCTCAAATGGAATCCCTTTATTGTGAATGCCATTGCTCGTGGAGAATGCATGTACTGAATACTTTTTAATGCTCTACTGATCAGTGAATTGGCTAAATCTGAAAGTTCCAGTGGTAAAATGTCCTTTTTGGAAATCAGGTAACCCAAAGCCCAAATTGCCCGACCATTTGAATCGGATAAATTGGTTTCTTTGTTCTGTGCAGTGAACTCATGGTCTATATCAACGTAGTTGGAGAATGTACCATCTGCGTGTTGACAAAAAGCGATGAATTTTAAGTATTTATGAATGGCTAGAAGGCTTGTTTTATTGCGCGTCAATTCATATTCCATACACATCCCAATCATTGCGCGCGCATTATCATCAAGCGTATACCCTGATTCTGGGTCGGGTTGATTGATCTTTGAAAACTGAAGCATTCCGAACTTGGTAGTCAACTTCTTGAAATGATCCAGATTGATATCTGGCATGGTGTATTGCAATATGATTTTATTGGAAGTCATGGTCTTGAAGAGTTTGGCGTGCTCAATTGCTGAGTTTTCCCAGGCTGTTGACGCGATTCTTTCCAAACCGTTATTTCTAAGAGTTAGCATCAACTCTTCATCGCTCAACAACCGGTTTACCGCTTTTGCCAATTGGTCTGAAGCCTGAAAATCAATGAAAATTCCAGTCTTTTCATCAAGTAGTTCCTTGGCATGAGGAATCGGAGTGGAAATGATCGGACAACCACAACTCATAGCGTAAGAAAAAGTTCCGCTTACAGTTTGATTCGGGTCACGTGAAGTAAAGAGATAGATATCTGTTAATTGCAGGTACTCGAGTAAATCGTTCAGCGACAAGTATTTATTTATAAAAACGACATTTTTTTTGATTTTGTTTTTACGCACCAGTTTTTTCAGGGAGTCACGATAAGATTCACCTTCGGAATTGACTACACCAGAATGCGTTTTTCCAATGATCAGGAAAACGACTTCAGGATTTTTGCTGATGATTTCGGGAAGTGCATTCAAGGTTGTTTCTATCCCTTTTCCGGAGCTCAACAAACCAAATGTGGATAGCACTTTTCTTCCCGTCAGATTGTATTTCTGCTTTAACTCATTTTTATCTGCATGAGGAACCAGATGTGTTCCATGCGGGATGACAGTAATTTTACCAGCAGGAACATCATAATCCTTATTCAAAACCTCCGCTGCATGTTTAGTCATTACAATTACTCCTCCGGCAAAAAGAGTCGCTGTTCGAACATTCGCCTTCATTTCCTCATTCGGATTCGGCAATGCTGTATGGAAAACTATAGCTATTGTTTTCTTCAATGTACGAAGGAAAGCGTGAAATGCTTGTTCTACTTTTAGTTTAAATAGTCCAAATTCATGCTGAACAACCACTAGGCAAATATTCTTATTATTATTGATTTCATTTGCAACGATAGCGTAATCCTCAGGCACATCTGATTGCAGCTTATATTTCACCTCTTCAGGATAGTTGTAGCTAACTGAGTCGCATTCCAAGGCACAAACCTGAAATTCAAAAGAAGGTCCGAATTGACTTGTTAAAGCCATGATCAAATCTTGGGAATAAGTTGCAATTCCACACTCTCTTGGCGGATATGTTGTGACAACCAGAATAATTGGTTTGTCTATTACATTTCCTTTAGAATGGTTTAGTATTCTATCATTTCTGAAGCTGAATTTCTTCAATGTATTGTTTTTAAATTTTGTCTTCATTTTTATTTGCTTTTACAATTAATTTGAATTCCAGAAGGAGTTCTGAAATGCTCAAGGTGGCATAAGCAATTTGCTCATCTGCGGCGCCATAATAGATGAAGAGCGTATCATCAAATACAACCGTTCCGCACGGAAAACAGACATTATTCACTTGTCCAATTTGTTCCCAATCATATTCTGGCTGTAGGAGTGGATAAGGCAATCGGGCAAGTTCTATGAGTGGATTATCGATATCAAGCAAAGCAGCGCAACCTGAATATAGATTTCCCTTGGAAGTGTATTGCACCCCATGATAAATTAGTAACCAGCCCAGTTCAGTTTCAATCGGCGGAGCACCTCCACCTATGTAAGTGATCTCGTGTTCATACTTCGGACACAACAAGGTGTGTTTTTCAATATTTGAAACGTATTCAATCCAAAAATCTGGAGTGAGTTCTGCTAATTCGTTTACAGCAACATGCTGAATGTCTGGCTTTATACGATGTAGAAAATGGAGTTTTCCACCAATTCTGCGTGGGAAGAATACGACGTTTTTATCCCAAATCAAATCGTTTCTATTGATTTCCATTGTAAATGGTTTTGGGTTGAACAAGTTCCAATATCTATCCGGTACATCCTCAGCATCGTGAGTGAGTTTATCAAAGTCGAAATACGACATTTGAGGAACAACAATTCCGTGTTTTTCAAAATGCTTCAAATCTGTAGAAGTCGCCAACGCACCCAAGGCATTTGTTCCGTCATATGCAGTGTAGCTCAAGTAATACAAATCGTCTATTTTACAAATTCTGGGGTCTTCCACCCCCTGAGATTCATAATCAAATTCGGGAACAATCAGTGGTTCGGTATTTCGCTTAACAATGGTTTCCGGACCATTTAGTTGACAATAACCAATAGTTGAGTAATTACCTTTACTAACCGCTCTGTAAAAGAGATGAACTTTTTCCAAAACTCGTATAGCAGCAGGATTCAGGACTCCGAATTGTTCGAAATCCAGGGATGTTTTTTTTAGTAATATGCCCTTCTTTGTTACTTTGATCATAGCTACCGTAAAGAGTGAAATACTCCACAGTAAATTTCATTTTTAAATAGGGCTCTTCCGTTACACAAGTTGTGGTTTGAATTGCATAATCACCACATGAAAAATTCAACAATCACTGCTGAAACCTTCTTTTCATATTTTCGTTTGAAAGGTCAAACACAAAACACACATTATGAAACCAGAAATTGACATTAATTTCCTTGCAGTTGGAATAGCGGTTGCTGCCAATTTTGTACTTGGATTTATTTGGTACACACCATTGTTTGGAAAAATTTGGGCAAAGGAAATGGGGCATAACCTCGACCAAAGACCACCTGCTTCCTTCTTTGTAAAGTCACTTTTGATCAATATTTTCGGAAATTTCCTGATGGCTTGGGTATTGGCACACAATATTGCTGTTTGGAATCCTGCTACCTGGGGTCACACCGTTCCAGCTGATATGACACCGGTTTTGATGGCAACCATGTCCGCAATTTTCACATGGCTAGGTTTCTTCGTTCCAGTAGATTTAAATACCATTTCCTGGGAAATGAAATCATGGCGTTTGTTTTTGATCAATACGTCTTATCATTTGTTGGCGTTACTGGTTGTTTCTTATATTCTTGTATTTATGTCGTAACAACGATAGCTTTAATTTGAAAGTCGGTTCCTAAATAGAATCGACTTTTTTGTTATTATTGTCTTAGCATATAGTTTATTATGAAACCATTCTTAGCCCTTTTCTTATCGATTTTATCCGTACCTGTATTTGGGCAAAAAAGCGCAGTTAGGCACATTGAATATGATATCTCCATTGATGATCCTGACTCTATTTTTTCCAGGCCTGATCAACCCTGGCATTTTGTTGTAGATTATGATGAACGTTATGTTCGTCTCAATATCCAAAAAGGAAATGCTGGTCAAATCAGAATCATTGATAAAAAAGAAGGCATAGTCCTTTATTTTATCCGAAATTCTTTTGAAGACAGTACCGTTCGCTGTACAACACTTCAGGAAATGTCGCTGAATGATATGTATGATACAGAAGGTTCTGAAACACGTGACACGGTCTTTATGAAATACCATAAAAGTCAAAACATACTTGGATTTGAATGTTCATTAAAGGAAATGAAATTTGAAAAACCTGCTTATCAGCAAGTTTGGGTAAGTGACAAGCTTTCGTGCGGTGTGATCATTCCTGAAACACCTTTGTGTCTAAAAAATATTGCCCTGGAATACGTAATGCAGTCTGAGTTTGGGAAAGTGACATATAAAGCAACAACTGTTTCCGAATTAGATGCTACTGTGTTATCCATGGATATTCTGGAAGGGTATGATTTGGTGGTACCATCTTACGTTTTTGAACCAAACAATCCAGAGAATACTCCAAACGAAAAAGAGGTATCTCAATTGATTTATCCTAAATATCTGAAAAGTGAATTTGACTTGGGGAAAGATTTTTTGCTTTACCATGGTTGGGATCTAAAGCAGGTGGAAAAAATGGATTCTGATTATGCAGAAGTTCAGTTTGAAATTGATGACAAAGGCAAAATACGAAATATTGAATTCAACGAAGATTTCGAAAAAATAAAAACAACCAATAAACGGAAAATATTAGAATTCCTTGAGACATGTGAGTTTTCGTCTGGTAGTATTTATGGAATCCCTGTGGATTCTCATGTCTATTATGCGTTTCACATTCCTTCGAAATAAAGTGTGTTAAAAAGATGAATAAGCCGCATATTTTGTGATGAATTAAACAATTGAGGTAATTTAATTCGTTTTTCACAGTATATTTTCTAGATTAGAAAGATAAACTGCGAAACTTATGAGAAAACTGCTACTACTATTAGCACTGACAGTCTCGAGTTATTCTTTGAATGCTCAGTGTACTACAACAAATGCAACATCCTGTGTTTGTGAAGATGGTTCTTCAAATTGTTTACTACTTCCCGATATCACGGCATCGTGGAAAGGAATTTCAAACAACGGTTACATCGAATACCCGCAATCGGGTGCTGGCACAAATTATTCTGGTCAAGGTCCGGATGATGGTCGTTTGAGAGTTTCTGGTTCAACACCAAACATTGGTCACGGATCATTTACTGTTCGTGGTGAAACAGCTAACGGAACACGTACTTTCCTTTGTGGAAACGATACGGTTTTTAATGCTCCGCCAAATGGTGCTTTTGCTTGTCCAAATGGTGCTCCAAATCCAAAACAGTTGATTATTCAGCGTATTTACAACAAAAATGGAAATGCGATGAGTTACGTTGATCAATACGTTGGAAGTATGACTTATCACCCTGCACACGGACACAATCACGTGGATGATTGGGCGGTAATGACGTTACGTATTCCAACTGCTGATCCAAATCCGCTAAACTGGCCAGTGGTAGGTACTGGAGCTAAGATCGGATTTTGCTTGATGGATTACGGTCAATGTGGATCTTCTGGAAGTACTTATGACGGACACTGTAGAGATGATAATACGGTTTACATGGGTGGAAACGTTCTTTACAACGTGAATTTTCCAAACTGGAACTTAGGTGGTGGAAACTACAACTGTTCTGTGGTTGAACAAGGAATCTCTTCAGGTTGGACAGACGTTTACGGAAAACATTTGGACGGAATGTGGATCAATATTCCACCGAATACATGTAACGGGAATTACTACATCGTTCTTGAGGTTGATAAAAACAACAACTTCATTGAAGAGAATGATGATAACAATTACACTGCTGTTCCGGTTACGTTGACAATGCAGCTTCCTGCAGGAACAGCGCAGGTACCAACAATTACATCAGATAACTCACATAACTTATGTGAAGCGCATGATATCACATTAACTGCAACAGGAGGTTCCAGCTTCCTTTGGTCGAACGGTGAAACGACACAATCCATTACCGTAAATCAAGCAGGAAGTTATACTTGTGAAGTGACCAATTATTGTGGAACAAACACTTCTGAGCCATTTGTAGTGAATCAAATTGTAACTGAGCCTCCTGTTTTAACGGGTGACACAGTTTGTGTCAGTGGAGAGTTAACCTTGACAGCGAATGCGTCAGGAACAGTTACATGGTACGATGATAACGGAATTTTGGTTGGAACAGGAAACACGTTTACAACTCCAACATTAACGCAAACAACAATGTACCATGCGATGAATACAGATTCGTATTCAGATACATTGAATATGGAACCGCATGATAATGCAATTGGTGGTGGTGGATACAGCACAAATGAAAACTACGTTGTGTTTACCGCTCATGAAGAGTTCACACTGAATTCTGTGAAGGTCTATTCTTTGAGTGGTGGAAGCATTACTATTCAGTGTCAAGACGACATGGGAATGGTCATGGAGACAACAACAGTAACAGTTCCGGCTGGAGAAAGCCGAGTTCAACTTGGGTGGGACATGATGCCGGATTCGAACATGCGTCTGGTTGGTAAGAACCTTGGTGGTGGAGGTTTGTACCGAAACACAAATGCAGCATCATTCCCTTACGAAATTGAAGATTTGGTTTCTATTACAGGAGCTTCTGCAGGTGCGTCTTACTACTACTTTTTCTACGATTGGGAGTTGATGACAACAAACAGTACTTGTGGAAGTGTTTTAGCTGATGTAAATGCGGTTGTTGAATCTTGTTTGTCGGTTGGTGAGAATATCTTATTCCAGCGTTCAATTAAATTGGCACCAAATCCAAGTAACGGTAACTTCAACGTTGAATTTGCTACTGAATACGATGGTGAATTGGAATTCCAGATCTTGAGCTCGGTTGGTAACTTGGTTCATACAGAAGCGTTTAATCATACTTCAGGGTTGAACACCATTAAAGTTGATCAATCGAAATTGGCAAAGGGTCTTTACTTCTTCAACATTGTATTTGAAGGAAAAGACTACACTTCTCGAATTGTAATTGAATAAAAATAATATGCTTCGCCGTTTACTTGTATTGAGTTTACTGCTTGTAAGCAATCTTACATTCTCCCAGATCGTTCCGGTCTGGGAGATTTTTAATATGTCCAATTCTGATCTTCCGGACAACACCATTCGTTGCGTACAGGTGGACCAGATGGATAATTTGTGGGTTGGAACAGACAATGGTTTGGCAAAATACAGCAACGGAACCTGGGAGGTTTTTACAGAAACCAATTCTGGCTTGGCTGATAATTATGTTCGAGCTCTGGCTATTGATGAATTCAACCATTTGTGGTTAGGAACAACGTTGGGCGGAATTCAAATGTTTGATGGAATTACATGGACAACTTACAATACTGATAATTCAGAAATTCCGGATAATTTCATTCGAACGATAACGATTGATCATTTTGGCAATAAATGGATTGGAACTGTTGAAGGTTTGACCTACTTCGATGGAACAACATGGACAACCTGGCAAATGGTAAATTCGCCTATTCTAACCAATAATATTTCTTCAATTGCTATTGGACAACAAAACGAAAAATACATTGGAACCATAAATGGCGGGGTCATCTATATGGATTCCGGAACCAACATTACAGGAATTTACACCATTCTAAATTCAGGATTACCTGATAATTCGGCACTTAAAGTGAAAGTTGATCCACTAGGAAAACCTTGGTATGCATGTTCCGCTGGTGGTTTTTATACCGATACCGGAAACCAAACCTGGATGGCTTTTAATCACAACAATTCAGGCTTGCCAACCAATAGTATGACAACGATGGAATTGGATACTGATTTCAATTTTTATCTTGGAACACAAATGCATGGGCTAATTGTACGCAGGGTCGATCAAAGTTGGGAGTATTACACCATGGACAACTCTCCGCTTCCAGAGAATTATATTATTTCATTGGCAAAGGATCATGATCACAACATTTGGATAGGAACATTTTCTCAGGGTTTGGTTAAGTTACACGAAAGTCAATTAGGAGAAATTGAATCGCAAATTGCCAAGCAGCTTACTGTTTATCCGAATCCAGCAATAAGTGAAGGTCAGGTTCATTTTAATCGTTTACTACAAGCGCCTAATATAAAGGTGTTTAGTGCTGATGGAAAAATAGTTTCTGAAAATACCTTCTCGAACAATATTAGTTCGTTTGAATTGCCAAATGTAGAAAATGGCTACTATTTATTGGTGGTAGAAGAGAATCATTCCACTTCAACAATCCGTATTCTTATATCAGGGAGAAATTAGGATTTACTATCGTTTCACATCAGTAATTTCTGCAATCTTTCTTTCATTATTTGTAATGAAAATAACTCATTCTCTTCCGAATTTTATTCTGTGAAAACAAATTCACATTTAAATAAAAGAGTATGAAACGGTCCATTTTATCCATAATAGTATTTTCTGTATTGACGTTTTCGTTAGTAAGATGTTCCTCGAGTGGTAGAGAAGAAAGAACACCTTTAGATGTGTCAAAAGACGCGAATAAGGAAATGATTGATCAGAATACCGCTCGTCAGTTAGAAATAGCTGAGTATGTTGAAGAAGCGCAGATGGAAATCAACGAAAATCAACGCGATATTGAACGCTTAAGAGCTCAGAAGAGAATAGAAACTGCGAAAGCACGTGAGGAACGTGAAGCAAGAATTGCAGCGTTAGAAGAGAGAAACAATGAGTTGGAAAAGAAACTCAAAAACTTCAAAGGCAATACAGCTGAATCGCTAAACGACTTTAAAGCCGAGATGAAACATGATATGCGAGAGCTTGGGAAAGCGCTGAATGAATTGGGTTCTGATAACGTGCCTGACTAGTAATAAAGATGCATAACTATAAGTTTGCTTTGTGGTGAGGATATCACCAGAAATCAAACGTAGGAGAAGGGAATAATGGAAACATTATTCCTTTTTTTTGTACCTAGTAAAGGTATAACTTATTGTGTTGATTCTGTAATGAAAACACCATTGTAACGGTCGATCTTTGTATGTGAAAATGATTTCACAGGTAACAAACAAAAAATGAACAAATTAATATTGACTATAGTTACGATGGTGGGAATCCAGATGACAACTTACGCACAAAATACAGAATCAGATAAAAGAGAGAGAGTAACAGGAGGATTAAGAGCTGGAGTCAATTACTCCAACGTTTGGGATGAGGAAGGACAAGATTTTACTGCTGATAGTAAATTTGGTTTTGCCGGTGGAGTTTTTGTTGGAATTCCAGTTGGAAAATATATTGGCGTACAACCAGAGTTGTTACTCTCACAGAAAGGTTTTCAGGCATCAGGCTCAATTTTGGGTAGTACGTATTCTTACGTAAAAACAACAACCTATTTAGATTTTCCGCTACAAGTTCAATTAAAACCATCACCGTATTTAACTGTTCTTCTGGGACCTCAATTTTCGTTCCTGCTTCAGGAAAACAATACATATACGTTTAACGGCGACAGTGCTGAACAAGAAGAGGAATTTGAGAACGATAACATTCGTAAGAACATCTTAGGATTTGTAACTGGCGTTGACATAAATGTGAATCGCTTCGTTTTATCCGGAAGAGTTTGCTGGGATTTACAGCACAATAAAGGCGATGGAACTTCAACCACTCCGCGTTACAGAAATCAATGGGTTCAAATGACGATTGGTTTCAGGATATAACTGAACAGCTATCGAATGGTAGCTATAGTAGCAAAACAAATGCGAGAAGGAATAATGGCAGTGTTTTTTCTTTTTTGAGTGTTAAATAATTTAAAATCAGTGATAAATATAAATTATACGTTTTAAATTGTAACAACGAATAGCTGTTCTAATCCGATCTTGGGAGGAGAAAATAAATCGCCGTAATGATCGAGATGGAGAAGGGGTGAGTGTTGTGGAAAATCTCGACAGCGTATTATTTATAAATTAACTAATAAGGTCATGGAAGTAAAGAAGAAAATCATCGAAGAGGGTAAAAACCTAATAAAATCTACTGATGCAGGAAAGAAAATCTTGAATCAAGGAAAGAAAGCAGTGAAAGCCTCTGGGGCGAAAAAAGTGTTGAAAGAAGGTCAAAAATTGATGGAATCAACGAACGGAAAAGAACTTCTTGATCAAGGAAAGAAAATAGTGAAAGCCGTTGGTGGAAAGAAACTGATGAAGAAAGGCAGTAAAAAAGTAGCAAAAGCCGTTGAAGGCGGCAAAAAACTGTTGCAGGAAGGCAATGATATCGTTAATGGTTCAAGTCGTAAACGTATTGTGAAAGCGCTTGTTGCAGGAGTTGCATTAGGAGCTACGATAGGGGTTATGATTGCACCTGATACAGGAGCAAAAACCAGAAAGAAAGTGGGGAAAGCCGCAA
>CBFGNV010000038.1:0-41962 GCA_965650275.1 uncultured Fluviicola sp.
CCGAGAGGAATATTCATTTGTAAAGTAGAATATTTTCCTCTGCTGTTTGCTGTTGTTCCCTGACCTTCAGTTCCTAGAGGTTGTAAGTCGACCAAATCTCCATTGTAATCGGCTTGAGGATTAATCTTCGTCAAACCAATTTCGGCTAACAAATAAGCGGTTCCTCTGTAACGCTTGTGTCCAATTTCAAAAGGGAAATAAGTGAACTCAATTCCAGTTGCAAATTCGTAAAGATCCGTTTGAAAGGAAAGATTTCGGTTCTTATTTAAACCTCTTTTCGATTCGCTATCGTAGCCTTCAATAAATCCATATGTAAAATTGAATTTATAGGCTAAACGTGAATGAATGTTGTAACGATAGAAAATTTGCCCGGCAAGGTTGCTGTTATTGAAATGCTTCTGGTTCAAGTCGCCAATGTAGTACGAAACACCACCAAGCACGCCCAATTCAGAGCGCGACCAATTGTTGTGTTGGTGTGCTTTCTGTCCAAGTGCAAAGCTGGAAATGAATATAAAACAAGCAAGAATTACCCGCATAGATCAGTATAACGTATAAACAACGAAAAAATTACGCTGGAAGTAAACCTTTTTTTATCAAAGTCTCACCAATTTGTACCGCATTTGTTGCAGCACCTTTTCTTAAGTTGTCGGCCACAATCCACATGTTCAATGTTTTTTCCTGACTTTCGTCTCTTCTCAATCGACCCACAAACACATCGTCTTTCGCTTCTGCAAAGCGAGGCATTGGGTAAGAATTGTTTGCCGGATCGTCTTGAAGCGTGATTCCTTCAGTAGAAGCGAGTAAGTTTCTTACATCATTCAAATCGTACTCGTTTTCAAATTCTACGTTTACAGCTTCTGAATGCCCACCAACAACCGGAACGCGCACTGCAGTTGCAGTCACGTTGATTGAAGGATCAAGAATTTTCTTCGTTTCCTTCGTCAGCTTCATTTCTTCTTTTGTGTAACCGTTATCTAAAAAGGAATCACATGCAGGAATACAGTTTTTATCAATTGGATAGTTATAAGCCATTTCTCCGGTAACACCAGCGCGCTCATTTTCCAATTGTTGAACCGCTTTAACTCCTGTTCCTGTAATACTTTGGTACGTGGAAACAACTACACGTTTGATTTTGTATTTCTTGTGAAGAGGGGCCAAGGCCATTAATAACTGAATGGTGCTACAGTTTGGATTTGCAATGATTTTATCTTTTGCTTCCAACAGATCACCATTGATTTCCGGAACAATCAAACGTTTGTCTTCGTGCATACGCCAAGCTGAACTGTTATCAATAACTGTTGTTCCAACTTCAGCAAATTTCGGAGCCCATTCCAAAGAAGTTTCACCACCAGCTGAAAAAATAGCAACATCCGGTTTCATTGCAACTGCAGTAGATAATGCAACAACGTCAAAATCCTTTCCCTTATAATTCACCTTCTTACCCACAGATTTCTCTGAAGCTACAGGAATTAACTCTGAAACTGGAAAATTACGTTCGTTTAAAACTTCTAACATTACTTGTCCTACCATCCCGGTAGCACCCACTACAGCTACTCTCATCTCGTTTAAAATTGATGCCGTAAATGTAAGGACAACTCGCGACTTTGTATCCACATCTTTCACCCAAAAAATCATATAAAATAAAATTCTTACCTTTGTACACTTCTTGTTCATATAGAATGTGCTGATAGTTACTTCATATTACCAAGAAAGTCCCGATTGTGAATGGTGTAAAGTGCACCAGACGTGACATCCGCTCGGATTACGATACATAAAAACAAATGTTTTTTAAAGATTTAAACTTGAGTGCCAATTTATTGGACGCTCTCGAACAAGTTGGTTATACATCACCAACCCCTATTCAAGAACAATCTATTCCACCGATTCTAGAAGGAAAAGATATTTTCGGTTGTGCCCAAACAGGAACTGGAAAAACCGCAGCTTTTGCACTTCCAATTCTTCAACTTTTAGAGCCAACAGAGTTCGTAAAAGGAAAACGAAAAATTAGAGCATTGGTTTTAGCTCCAACTCGCGAGTTAGCCATTCAAATTCATGAAAGCTTCAAAGAATACGGTAAGCATTCTAAATTGAGAACTTGTGTCATTTTTGGTGGAGTTTCTCAACACAAACAGGTAAACCAGTTGAATGCTGGTGTAGATATTCTAATTGCTACTACTGGTCGTTTATTAGACCTAATGGGACAAGGATATATTTCTCTTTCGAACGTTGAGCGTTTTGTTCTTGACGAGGCAGACAGAATGTTGGATATGGGATTTATTCATGATATCAAGCGCATTCTTCCAAAACTTCCGGGGAGAAAACAAAGTATATTTTTCTCGGCAACAGTTTCTCCGGAGATCAAGAAATTTGCAGGAACAATTTTGTATGATCCAGTAAGTGTTCAGGTTACACCTGTTTCATCTACTGTTGATGTTATTGACCAAAGCGTTTACTATGCAGAGAAAACGGAGAAAGTTGAATTGTTGAAACAAGTAGTTCATTCGCACGACATCGAGCATGCAATTGTGTTTTCGAGAACGAAACACGGCGCAGATCGAATTGCCAGAAACCTGAATAAAGTAGGTGTGAAAGCTGAAGCTATTCATGGAAACAAATCACAGAACAATCGTCAGAGAGTGTTGGAAGCGTTTAAAAATCGCGAGATCAATATTCTGGTTGCAACGGATATTGCGGCTCGTGGAATTGACGTTGACAGCTTGAGTCACGTGATCAATTACGATTTACCGGAGGTTGCTGAAACATACGTGCACCGTATTGGAAGAACGGGTAGAGCAGGAGCAAGTGGCGTTGCCATTTCGTTTTGTGCACAGGATGAAAAAGGTTATTTGAAAAGCATCGTAAAGATGATCAACAAGAACATTCCGGATGGAAAAGCCTTAACATCAAATAAATAATAGCATTACAATTCTTTTACGAATTCAAATCGTACCGTTTTCATATCTTTAGTGCACAACTACAGAGAATGAAGACGGTATTTTTTTTACTCTTACTTTTTACAACAGGAAAATCCTTTTCTCAAGTCACCGACCAGTTTACAGATGGTGATTTTACCGCCAATCCTGTCTGGAATGGAACAACTTCGGTTTACATTGTAAACGCTTCACAACAACTTCAGTTGAATAATCCAGGCCTGGCAGCAACTTCGTATTTGTCGTTGCCTCATGCTCTTGCGGATCTGAACACGAAAGAATGGAACTTCTGGTATTCACAAACCTTTGCGCCATCCTCAGCAAATTATGGTCGATTTTATTTGACTTCGTCCTCAGCAGATTTGACGACTAATCCAGACGGGTTTTACCTTCAATTTGGTGAAGCAGGTGCTACAGATGCTGTACGTTTATTCAAATCTGTAGGTGGTGTTTCTACACAGATTTGCGCTACTCCCGACGGATTGATTGCAGCTAGCTTTGCTGTTGGAATTCGTGTAACACGAGACAATGCAGGCAATTGGAAATTGTTTGTTGATGCTGCAGGAGGAACGAATTATGGGAGTCCATACTTGGGAACGGATGCTACAAACCTTATTGGTACACACAGCGGTGTTCTGGCGGTTTATACGGCGTCGAATGCTACCAAATTCTATTTGGACAATTTGTACATCGGAAATGAGATCTTTGATGTGGTGGCCCCAACTTTATTGAGCGCAACACCAATCGATGCAACACACGTGGATGTTCTGTTCAGCGAACCTGTTGCCGGAACTGCCATTCTGCAAAACTCAAATTATTCATTGACTCCGTCAAATGCTGTTTCTGCTGTTTCGCAAGACGGAACAAATCTGGCGTTGATGCATTTGACATTAACGAATCCAATGCCTAATGGTCAAAATTATCAGTTAACGGTAACTTCTTTCGAAGATGGAGTTGGAAACACGGCTGGTCCAGCAAGCACAAACTTCCAATATTTAGTTGGCGAAATTGCGGTAAAAGGCGATATCATTATCAACGAGTTTTTCGCGGACCCCTCACCAGTTATTGGTTTGCCAGAACTGGAATTTGTAGAAATTTACAATCGAAGTACGAAATACATTGATTTGACAGGATGGAAATTGGGCGACGCATCAGCCAATGGAACGATTAGCGGTGGATTTATTGGTCCGAATGAATACCGGATTTTGTGTGCAACAAGCTCGGTTCCGGAATATGCCGGAAGTATAGCCGTTACAAGTTTCCCAAGTTTAAATAACAGCGGTGACGATATTGTTTTAATGTTGAGTGATCTAACCTTGATCGACAAAATTTCTTACACAGATGATTGGTATCTTGATGAAGTTAAACAAGATGGAGGATTTACTTTAGAGTTGATCAATCCCAATGATCCGTGTTCAGATGCATCCAATTGGATTGCGAGTAATGCTGCAAATGGCGGAACTCCTGGAACAGTGAACAGCGTTTACAATACTACTCCGGATACTCAGGCACCTATGTTGCTTTCAGTAAATGCATTCGCACCAAACTATGTAGAAGTAACGTTTAGCGAAGGAATGGATTCAACGTCTTTGGCAAATTCGTTAATAAATACGGTAGCACCATTAACTGTAAATCAAATTCAGGTACCAACGCTATTTTCGAATACAGTAACAATTACGTTTAACGAAAACATTGCAGCTAGTCAGATTTATACAATTAGCATTGGGAATGTTTCCGATTGTTGGTTGAATACCACAAATGTTTCAGGCGAATTCGCATTGGCAGAAGTTGCTGTGGCTGGCGATTTGGTCATCAACGAATTGCTTTTTGATCCGGCAACCGGCGGAAGCGATTTTATTGAACTCTACAATACTTCACAGAAAGTGATTAACCTGAAGGATGCAGTGATTTCCAATTTTGACGACGATACAATTTCGAATCCGCATATTGTTAATGACAACTACTTTGTATTCCCGGGCGATTACGTCGTATTAACTCCTGATAGTCTTTATCAGAAAAATGTCTTTAGTTCTTATGTGTCCGGAACGTTCTATCAAATGACCTTACCAGCTATGAACAATGATTCAGGAACGGTTTACGTCATTGTAAATGATGCCATTATTGATAAGGTTTCTTACTTCGAAGATTGGCATTTTGGTTTGGTGGACGAGACAGAGAACAAAACGTTGGAGCGAATAAATCCGCTGGGAAATTCAGATTCAAAGGACAATTGGCACACCGCTTCAGAGCCCGTTGGATTTGGTACACCGGGAAGACAAAATTCCCAATATCAAGTGGTAGTTCAGAACGGTGATTTTGCGGCAAATGAACCTGTTTTTTCTCCGGATAATGATGGCTATCAAGATGTAATGTTGTTTAATTACGCATTTGCTGAGCCCGAGCTTTTGGCCACGGTTATTATCTACGATGATCAGGGGAGAGAGGTTAAGACGCTGTTTAAGAATGAGTTAATGGATGTTAAAGGAACTTTTTCATGGAATGGCTTAAATGATGAGGAGATTAAGGCAGGGCTTGGTGTTTACCTTTCTGTGATTGAAGCCTTTGCGATAGATGGAAATCAAAAATTTGTTAAAAGAATTGCATTTACTCTTGCAGGTAAACTTAACTAACTATATATTTAGATCAGGTTATTAACAAAGTGAGTTATGAAAAGTGCAGTATTATTAGTGTTGATGACAGCGATGGTTTCCGTGTCATCATACGGACAAAACTACAAAACAGCGATTGGTATTAAAGGTGGATTTCCATATTATGGAACGCTAGACATTAAACATGATTTTGGTGGTGGTTTTGGAGAATTTAGAATTGGCGGTGGAAGTCGCGATTGGTTTATTCAAGGGTTGTATGAGAAAAACTACGGCATCAGTGGTGGTTTGGAATGGTATTGGGGTGTAGGTGCGCATGTTGGATTTTGGAATTATGGTCCAGGATATAACGGTTACTACTACAAAGGAAAATACTACGGGAACTCATCGTACGTTGGTTTAGACGGTGTTTTAGGTTTGGAGTATACCTTCGAAGCAATACCTCTGAACGTGGCAGTAGATTTTGGCCCATCATTTAATGGTTATCCTTATGGATACTTGTATTGGGGAGGTGCTTTAGCAGCCCGATTCGCGATAAAGTAAACACATTAAAAAAGGGATGAATAAATTTCATCCCTTTTTTATTTCTCATTGAAAGCATCCACTTTCTCTTATTCTACATAACTTAATTTCAACATGTTCGATTTTCCATTTTCTTCAATTGGAATGGAAGCTATGTTGATCACCAAATCTCCTTGTTTTAACAATCCATCTTTTTGTAATAGATATTTGATATCGGCAATTGTATGGTCTGTGCTCACTTTCTTGTTGTAGTAGAAAGCACGAACCCCCCAAACTAGATTCAATTGCGTTAGAATCTCTCTATTTGCTGTAAACACAAAGATGGGAGCATTTGGTCGCTGTGAAGCAATTTTATATGCTGTATAACCCGAATAACTCATGGTAATAATTGCGTCTGCCTCTACACGTTGTGCTAAACGACAAGCGTTGAAACAAACGGAGTCGGAGATGAAACGAGACTGTGACTTTTCTGGAATTTCTTCTTTATGATAAATTCCGTCAAAATTTTCCATTTCCTTCACAATGTTACTCATGGTTTGAATCACTTCGATCGGGAATTTACCAACTGAAGTTTCCCCTGAAAGCATCACTGCGTCAGCACCATCAAGTACTGCATTTGCAACGTCGTTTACTTCTGCACGTGTTGGAGAAATACTTGTGATCATACTTTCCATCATTTGCGTAGCAACAATTACGGGCTTCGCGTATTGGTGACCTTTACGGATCAGCATTTTCTGGATCAACGGAACATTTTGGTAAGGAACTTCAACTCCTAAGTCTCCACGAGCAACCATAAGTGCATCTGCAGCATGAACAATTGCATCAATGTCATCAACCGCCTCCGGTTTTTCGATTTTCGCAATAACCTTAGCTTTTGCTTTTCTATTCGAAATGATATGCTTCAATTCGATGATATCTCGTGCTGATCGAACGAATGAAAGTCCAATCCAATCTACTTCATTGCTCAGTGCAAATTCCAAATCCGCTCTATCTTTTTCTGTTAGCGAAGGAAGTGAAATCACCGTATTTGGTAAGTTGACGCCTTTTTTAGATGAAAGGATTCCACCGTGAATGACTTTTGCCTTGATCTCACGTTCACCGTCGGTGCTAACAATCTCCATCATAAGTTTTCCATCGTCAAGTAAGATACGTTCACCTGGTTTCACATCCTGAGGCATTTGAGCGTAGCTGATTCCAAACTTTTCCTTGGTTCCAACAATTTTCTCCGTAACAATGGTAACGCTTGCGCCATTTTCCATCATTACACCATTGTTTTCCATTTCGTAGGTACGAATTTTTGGACCTTGTAAATCGGCAAGAATGGCAACGTTCAGTCCCATTTCCTCGTTCAATTCACGGATTACCTTAATACTCTCCAAATGATCCTCGTGAGAACCGTGAGAGCAATTTAATCTACATACATTAACACCTTCCTGTAGCATTCTTCTGAGTACGTCTTTCGGAGTACTCGCAGGACCAAGTGTTGCAACAATTTTCGTTTTCTTCATATTACAATATAATATTTTCAGCTGAAGCAATAGTAGTAGGATCATAGCTAAACACAGCCATAATATTTCCTACACGTTTCAATTTTGTTACTACTTCTTCAACCGTTTCCAACTGGAGATTATTCAGAATAATGAAATAGTCGATCTGATGATATTCAGGAATAAGGAATTTGTTTTCCGATTTATTCTTGATAAAATAGTATTCAACGTAATTCTCTTCGTCTTTCCAGAGGAAATAAGTGTGTTTGGAGTGTGAAAGTCCTTTCTTATTCGACATTTCGAACAAATCCGGAGCTTTTTCCAGCTGCCATTTTAAAGTAGAATTGATATCCCAAACCACGCGGTAGTCTGGGTGCGGGGTACAGATTCCAACCAAATCGAATTCAATTTCGTTTTCAAAATCGAGTACGTGCCGCTTCTGTTTACCCATTGCTACTTTAACTAGGTGAAGTTAATCATTAATGATGCATTGAAAGTGAAGCCTGCGTTAAAAGTAGTGAAGAACGAAAAGTTTATAACTTGGTGGAAATACAAAGCCTTGATCCTGTTCCGTAAATACGGAGACAGAGCCAAGGCTTTACTATGAAAAAAATGAAAGTACTTTCGTAGTCTTGGAACTACAGCTTTACAAACATTGTCTTTGAACCATTTTGAGTTTGAAGGAAGTAAATTCCAGCATGGAGATTTTCAATAGCAAGACTATTTGTTCCTTCAGTCAAGGTGTACAGTTGAACAATTTCACCCATAAGATTCACGATTTGAACAGTTGTATTTTCACTTAAATCAACGTATAAAAGATCATTTACCGGATTTGGGTATAATCCTAGAATTGACTTATCTTCTTTAATTCCGAGACCGCAATCTTCGTTAAAACTTGATGCCGCATCCCAAATGTAATTCCCGCTTACCCAGTTAGTGTTGCTGTATGCCGCATCGTCTACCTGAATACAAGTTAAGTCGGGATTTGCCTGAGAAAAAAGGACAATAAGATTGTCATTTTGACCATTTGCGATGTTTAGGACTGTTAAAGCATTATTTTGACATTGCAAAGCAATCAGTGCCGGATTACCACTTAGGTCCAAGCTGGTCAATTGATTTAACTGACAGCTAACTGTTGTCATTGCAGTACAGGAAGAAAGGTCTAACTGCTGCAACTGGTTGCCAGCGCAATTAATGGAAAGCAATGCCGAATTGTTACTCAGATCTAATGAAGTAATTTGATTCACTGCACAACTGAGGTCATACAGGATTGTATTATTCGAAAGGTCCAAAGATGTAAGGTTATTTGAATAGCAGAAAAGTTGATCCATTAAAGGATTCATTGAAAGGTTAAGCGACGTTAATTGATTTACACTACAATCCAACCATTCCAAAGCTGTAAGACTCGTTAAATCCAGTGTACTCAAATTATTCACCGTGCAATTCAGATCAGTTAAGGCTGTATTTCCGCTGAGATTAAGTGAAGTCAATAGATTATTCTGAGTATACAACATAATTAGATCTGTGTTGGCACTTGTATTCAATGTTGTAAGTTGATTACCATTACAGTATAGCCCTGTCAAACTCGTAAATGCTTCGATTCCGGTTAAATCTGTGATGTTTAGATTTGGACAATAGATATCTCCGGTAAATGCTGAAGCTTCGCTGCATTGAATCTCTGAATCTGAGTTGGTATTGATAGAAGCGTTTCCAACCAAATAAGCTTTAAAGGCTGCATCTGGGATAGTGACGATACATGCAGAGCAGTTTGTACTGAAGCTTGCTCCGGCGTCAAAAACATAATTTGATCCGGTCCAGGTAGTTGTGCTGTAAGAAACGTCATCAACCTGAATGCAAGAAAGTCCGGAATTGTTGTTTGCATAAACATTTGCCAAAATTGTATTGTTTCCATTAGCAATATTCAATGAGGTTAATTCATTGTCATCACAAGCTAGAAATGTCAAGTTGGGATTTGCTGAGAGATCCAATGATGTTACATTATTGGATGAGCAGAACAAATGTTGAAGAGTTGGAATATTACTGACGTTGATGCTCGAAATCGCCCCGTTGTTATAACAATACAGTTTAGTAAGAGAAGTAAATGCTTCAATCCCTGTTAAATCAGCAATTCCTTGAGAAGGACAATTGATATTTCCTGTAAACGCTGCAGCTTCACTCAGCTGAATTTCAGAATCTGCATTGGTGTTGATCAATGCGTTCCCAACCAAATATGCTTTGAAATTGGCATCCGGGATGGTTACAATTTGACCTTTAGCGGATGAAATGGAAAAGAAGCAAATCGCTCCAAAAAGTATAAGTGTTTTCATGAATGTTGTTTATTAAAGCTTAATGAATTTTTGATCTGTCTTATGTGCAATGCTGACGAAGTAGATACTCGATGGAAGATTACTCACATCTATCGTATTGACACCTTTTTCTGTGTTGTATGTTATTAGAGTTTCACCCATTAAATTTTTGATTTGCACTTCTGTGTTCTCACCTAACTCAATGTATAGCGCATCATTTACTGGATTTGGATATAACCCCAGAATTGACTTATCGTCCTTAATTTCAAGAATACAATCTTCACTGTAACTTGCCCAAGGATCTTTGTGTTGCCAAGAGGTCCAATTTGCATCGGCCCAGGCTGCGTCATCAACCTCAATACATGAAAGGTTGTCATTACCGTAGATATATAAGTTAGTGAACTCTGAATTGTGACCGTTAGCAAGATTTAGACCCGATATCTGAGTTTGATCACAAGAGAATTGACGAACCGCGGTGTGATTGCTAATGTCTATTGTCCCTGTTAGTGGATTATTTGCAATATCTAAAATTTCCAAATTCAAGTTTGCTGAAAAATCCAGAGTTGTGAATAAATTATGACCTGCGTATAATGTATTTAAACTAACTAGATTTGAAGTATTCAGGTTTGTCAGTTGATTTCCATTACAACCAAGGATTTCGAGAGCTGTATTGTTATTCGCATTTAACGAGGTCAACAAGTTTCGACTAACGTTAAGTTGCTCCAATTGTGTGTTGTTCGACACATCAATTGAGGTAAGTTGATTCATACTGTTTGAATAGTAGTTTCCCGCATCCAAAAGGGTCAACATTGGATTATTGGAAACATCCAGTGATGTAAGTGAACAATCGTTGCAAGTCAACATGTTGAGTTGTGTCAGGTTACTTACATCTAGCGATCCAATAGGATTTCGTTCACAACGCAATTCGACAAGCGCCGTATTATGACTCACATCCAGAGAAGTTAGTGAATTGATATAAACATCCAAAACGGTCAATGCCGTGTTTTGAGAGACGTCTAAAGTCGTAACCGGATTGTAAACAATTGTCAGACTTGTTAGATTTACAAAGGCTTCAAGCCCCGTGAAATCGAATATGTTCAAGAAGTTACAATTGATACTTCCAGAGAATGCTGTTGCTTCACTAATCTGAATTTCAGCATCGGCGTTGGTGTTGATATTGGGATCTGCAACCAAATAAGCCTTGAAATTGGCGTCGGGTATATTGACGTTTTGGGCACTAACGGTTAGTGTAACCAAAATAGTGAATAGTGATAAGAGTAATGATTTTTTCATACGTAAGTCCTTAGTTTTCATACGAAAATAGGACGGTAGTGTATGAAATTTCAACGTTTCCTAGAGAACGACACAGTTGAGCTAGGGAATGAACCTAATGTTCTTTTTCTAGCTGATCAAGAAAGGTTTGACGATGACTGCGTGATAAACTGATTTGCTTTCCGCTCTTCATAATAATTGTTCCACGATCTTCTTTGCGGAAGGCTTGGATATGATTTCGATTGATGATGTAAGAACGATGAACCTTCGTGAAAGTATCGAAGTTACAAAGCAGGTTTTCGAAGTATTTTAAATGCTTCGAAACCAATTTTCGTTCACCGTTTATAAAGAACAAATTGACGTAGGTATTGTCGGCTTCGAGATATTCCAGGTCTTCTGTATTGATATACTCGTTACCGTAGTTCACTGGAATGGAAATGGTATTGTTTTCCTGAATCTTTAGATTCTCAGATAGCAGCTTCAATTGCTCTGCCGTACGTTTTAGTTCCGTTTGTGTTCGTACTTTCTCCAGTGCTTCCAACAATTCTTTTTCCTTAACTGGTTTAATGAGGTAATCAACTGCCGAAAGTCGAAACGCTTGCAGTGCATATTGATTGTAAGCAGTAATAAATACGATGTGGAAGTTAATCTCGGCTTCATTTAACTCGTCCACCAATTGCAAACCACTTTTCCCGGGCATTTCGATATCTAAAAACACCAAATCTGGTTTTTCCGACCGAATTAATGTCACTGCTTGCTCTACGTTTCCTGCTTCTCCAACAATGGCAATATCTGTTGCCAGTTCAGAAAGCATCAATCGAAGCAATTTTCGAACTTGCGGTGCATCATCTACAATCAGTGCCTTAATCATGTTGTTTTGAAGTAATGGTGAGTTGAATTTTTGTGCCTGATGCTTTTCCATCAATGTACAAATCAACGATTTCTAATTCAATGTTTTGCTTTTGATAATCGCTATTGATCAAAGAAATTCGTTTTTCAAGCGCTTGTGTTGCGAACGATTGTCTTTTGATGGTATTACTCAAATTCAATTCTTCCGCTGCTTTACGACCAATTCCGTTGTCTATCAATTCGATTAGATACTGATCGTTGGTTGGCTTTGAAACCTTTATTTGAAGCTTCTTTTCGCCTTGTTTATGTCGCAAACCATGTTTAAAGGCGTTCTCAATGTAAGGCTGAAGAATGAGTGACGGAATTTGGATGGTTTTTATCTCAATATTTTCCTGAATAGAAACCTCCAAACTAAAATCTTCCAACATCATTGCTTCTAGTTCAATGTAGAGTTTCAACAGCTTTAATTCCTCTGCTAAACTAATGTAATGCACTTCACTCATTTCTAAAACAGCACGCATCAAATCCGAAAAATCATCAAGGTACGACGTTGCTTTTTGCCGATCATTCTCATAAATGTAACCTTTGATAGAACTCAGTACATTAAATATGAAATGCGGATTCATCTGGGATTTGATAGCCGTCAGCTTCAGCGCATTCATTTCGTTTTGATAGTTCAGTGCTTTCTGTCGTTTTGCAAGCTGACGCTTAAAAATGTAGAACACGATTCCGAGAAACAATACAATTTCGAGCAGAATAAACCACCAAGTGTACCAAAATGGCGGTGAAGAATAACCTTTAATGATGATCGTGTTTTGAGAATCCCTACCTAAATGATCAATTGCCTTTAATTCAATTTCAAAATTTCCCGTTGGAATGTTTTGCAGCTGAATTTTGCTGATAGCTCCCGGAACTTGTGTCCAACCATTTGAACGATTAATTCTATAGGCATAGTCAAAATGTCCGTTGCTGGAATAGGTGCGTGTTTCAGGAAATAGCGTAAATGTTTCATTAAACGTGAGTTCAACATTCTTCAACTTCTGTTTTAATGAAACAAGAGCTCTTGGAGTGTGATGAAATTCTGATAACGGGATTTTTTGCAGCCCCTTTCCAGTTGCTACCCAAATGTTATTATCTACAATTAATACATCCTGGACATTATTTGAAGCAAGCCCCGAAAACACATTAAGTGTGGACGTTGATTTGGTTTTTAGATCATAGATGTAAAGTCCCTGATTGGTTGCAGTATAGATTTTGTTGTTGTTATACTGAATGCGGTAGGGCTGACAATCGGATTCCAATACACTTAATCGCGTTGGTTTGCCTTTTTCATTTATCGAATAGATTTCTCCATCAAATGTGACCAGGAATAACTGTCCTGAGCGTTCGTCAAACGCCATAGAAAGGATTTGTTTATCTCGGAATAAGGTGCGCTTTAAATGCCATTTTCCATTGCGATAACCATAATTCAGTAGTCCGTTGTTTGTAGCTACCCACAAGCAATTGTTGCGTTCATCGAATTTAACTTCACGTGACCAAAACTCTGATAAGCGGTACAATTGAGTTTTTGTTTTAAAGTCATAGCAAAATGCACCAAATGAAGTACAAACAATATAATGCTCTTTGACCTTTGCTAAGTGTTTAACAGGCGCGGCATTTTGAAGTATCAGTTCAGTTTTTCCAGCTTTAGCGAAATATAGATTATTACTGGTGTAGAAATAAATACCTCGATCCAACTTTGAGTAGACCAACGATTGTATGCTTGTGTTGTTACCTGGCTGTAAAAATTCAAGAGATTTTGTTGAAGGGTTTAATAAACCGAAATCGCCGTTAACGGTGGCAAAATAGATTTCTGAAGAATTAGTTGTGAGTCGAATAAGTTTGTTATTCTGAAAGTTGTTCCAAACTACATAGTTCAAATTAGGAACTCTGATTAGTCCCGATTGTAGGGTAGAAAACCAATAGTTTCCTTCATCGTCTATCAGGCAATCTGAGAACGCGTAGTTTGGATAATACGTAGTTGCAATATCAAGTTTGGGGTTGTATCGGATGATTCCGTTGTAGGTACAAATCCAAAGTTTGCCATCTTTTAGCCATTTAACTTGTGTTATTGTTTTCCCGATTAATGCCTTGATAAGTTCTTTATTGTGGACTTGTTGAATGGAACTGTTGACACACTTATAGATGTTATTTTTACCACTCATTGGGAAAATCCACTGCTCATTTCCGTACCAATCAAGGGTATAGTGAGATGAAAACAATACTGTTTTGCGTTCCTCTTTTGGCAAAAGAGCATGTTGAAATTTCCCCTTTCTATACAAGCTTACTCCAGAGGGTGTTAGAAAACAGAATTCATTTTTTGAGTTCACTCGAACCGATCGGGTTGAGCGGGTTAATGCATTTTTGTCTCCGAAAAAAGTGTGATTCTTCCAGCGTTTATTTTTCTCATTGTAGACCGCAAAACCATCCTTATGATTAACGAGTAGATTCCCCGAATTGTCACAGGAAAGATGAAGGATAATCGATTTATAGGGAAAGTTTAATTCTTTTAGAATGTCGTTTTCTAAATAGAATAATTGGGATTGAAAATTGGTACAATAGAGTCTTCCTGTTTTTGAAACAGTGAGTCCCGAGATGGATTTGGATTTCTGCGCTTTACACTTGAAAGGAATGTAACGTACACCATCAAATTTGAACAAACCAACATCACAGCCAAACCAAAGAAATCCCTTTTTATCCTTGGCCATACTATACACTTCATTGGAAGGTAAGCCATTCTCGTCTTCGTACTGAAAGAAACTAGGGTATTGCGCAAAAGCATTGTTACAGAAAACTGTTGCAAGTAAAAGGAGAACAATATGCGGCTTTAGTTTCAAAAGTTTTCAGTCTGTGTAGAACACAAAACTATAATAAGTTCTCAGATATGAGATTTTAAATTCTCATCGAAGTGTGTCAGTGGGAGTCGGGAAAGGTGACTGAGCGCAGTCGAAGTCAGATTTCTCCCATCAAGATTAACGTCTCTTTAGAAGCCGCCTGCTCAGCAATTTTTTTGGATGGACCGTGACCCATTCCATGATTTACTCCGTTTACGGTTACAACAACCTCATAGAACCAGGTTCCATGATTGTTTTCTTCCTTAACAACGTTGAATTCCAAAGCTAAACGACGTTTCTGACTCCAGATGAACAAGCGTGACTTAAAGTCAATTTCTTCTTCCAGAATCTTGTTCATGTCAATATACTTGCGGAAAATATATTGGTGAATGATTTTCTTTGTCGCGTCGTAGCCAGCATCTAAATAGATTGCCCCAATAATTGCTTCAAAGGCGTTTCCTTCCAGCGAATTCAGGTTGATCGATCTTCCTTTGTTGTAACGCAGAATACTTCTAAGTTCCAGTTCTTCGCCGATATCAGAAAGCGTTTTTCTGGAAACCACTTTTGATTTTACTTTGGTAAGAAAGCCTTCGTCTTTTTCAGGGAATTTTTGAAACAGAAATTCGGCAATGATGGTATCGAGTACAGCATCGCCTAAAAATTCCAAACGTTCATTTGAAAAATCAATTTCACTATTGTTTGTGTAGGCAATAGATTTATGCGTTACAGCTTCCTGAAAAAGTGCAAGATTTTTTGGTCGATAACCAAAACGTTGGACAAAGAATTTAATGAGGGCTAAATCATCAGCTGATTTCTTACTGCCTAAAAACGGAACCCTGAATTTCACGAGAAAAACGGCTTACCCTTTAAACTTACGGACAATTACAGAGGTATTGTGACCACCGAAACCGAAAGTATTGGAAAGCGCTACATCAACTGTACGTTTCTGTGCTTTGTTGAATGTAAAATTCAAACGATTGTCAATTTCAGGATCATCAGTAAAATGACTGATCGTTGGAGGAACGATATCGTTTTTCACTGCAAGGATACAAGCAATAGCTTCAATAGCTCCAGCTGCTCCTAGCAAGTGACCAGTCATTGATTTTGTTGAACTGATGTTCAAGTTGTAAGCGTGCTCTCCAAAAACCTGAAGAATAGCTTTCGTTTCGGCGATATCTCCAAGCGGAGTAGATGTACCGTGAACGTTCACATAATCAATTGCACTTGGATCCAACTCTGCATCTTCCAATGCAGCAATCATTGTGTTTCGTGCACCAATTCCTTCCGGATGTGGAGCCGTCATGTGGTATGCATCTCCCGACATTCCGCCACCAAGAACTTCAGCATAGATTTTTGCTCCGCGCTTGATTGCGTGATTGTACTCTTCAAGGATAAGTGCACCACCACCTTCACCTAATACAAATCCGTCTCTATCCACATCGAATGGACGAGAAGCTGTTTCAGGAGAATCATTTCGGGTAGATAATGCTTTTAATGCATTGAAACCACCCATTCCCATTTCGTTGACTGCAGCTTCAGAACCACCAGTGACAATTGCGTCAGCTTTTCCTAAACGAATTAGGTTGAAAGCATCAATTATTGCATTGGTAGAAGAGGCACAAGCAGAAACCGTAACATAATTCGGACCGCGCAAACCATATTCAATTGAAATATGACCAGCAGCAATATCCGCAATCATTTTTGGGATAAAGAACGGATTGAATCGAGGTGTTCCGTCACCACTGAAGAAGTTTTGAGCTTCGTCCTGGAACGTTTTTAAACCACCAATTCCTGAACCCCAAATTACACCGATACGGTCTACATTAGGTTCAGATTCCATCAACTTAGAATCGGCCATGGCTTCCTTAGCAGAAACCATGGCGTATTGTGAAAATTGATCTAATTTCCGAGCTTCTTTTCTGTCGAGATGATCTTCGACATTAAAGTTTTTGATTTCGCAGGCAAAGTGTGTTTTGAATTTTGAAGCATCGAATTGTTGAATGACAGCTGCGCCACTTTTACCATTGATTAGCCCGTCCCAGTATTCCGCAACAGTATTTCCAATGGGTGTAATAGCCCCTAAGCCAGTAACAACAACGCGTTTTAACTCCATAAATTCAAATTAAAAATTAAGCCCTTGAAAACGATTTCTTAGTTAGCGTTTTGCTCGATGTAAGTCACCGCGTCACCAACTGTTTGAATGTTTTCAGCCTGATCGTCTGGAATAGCGATATTGAATTCTTTCTCAAATTCCATGATCAACTCTACTGTATCTAGTGAATCAGCACCTAGATCATTTGTGAAGCTTGCTTCGTTTGTAACTTCGCTTTCTTCAACTCCTAATTTATCTACGATAATAGATACTACTCTTGATTTGATATCAGACATCTCTAATTTCTTTATAAGGTTTTTCAGTTTGCAAAGAAAATAGGAAATGCGATAAAAACAAAATATCTAACAACTAAATTGAGTTTTTCATCGTTGAAGCACTTTAATGAACAGATTCTTAACAGCTATATGCCAGTATTATAAGGGTAAAAGTCAACGTTGAATGCGTAAAAATGAACTGTGCTGAGTCATCACTTATTTTTAAAGAGATTCCCGGTTTTTGTGTCCCAGGACAGGAACTTGTAGATAAGTCGTAAAAGTCTTTTGTCTTAAAACTGAAAACGAATGTAAAATCTGCTTTGAGTTCATCTGTAGTCTTCAGTCTAATATTTATCTTTGTCGCATGAATAAAACAAGCATTGCTCTATTCGCTTCAGGAAATGGTTCTAACGCCATTAATCTTATTCAACACTTCAAGGACAATGACCAGATTGAGGTGGCTTTGGTAGTTTGTAATAAAGCCGACGCGCCCGTAGTTGAAAAGAGTAAAGCGCTTGGGGTTGAAGTGCTTGTGGTGACGAATGAGGAGGTTGAAAATGGACTAACCTTGTTACAGGAACTGGATTATAGAGCAATAAAGTGGATTGTTTTGGCAGGATTCCTACGAAAAATTCCTTTAAACCTGCTGAGAGGATATCAAGACAAAATAATCAACGTACATCCGGCACTTTTACCTAAATTCGGTGGACAAGGAATGTATGGAATGCATGTGCATCGAGCTGTTGTTGAGGCTGGCGAGTTGAAAACGGGAATTAGCATTCATTTGGTAAATGAAGAATTTGATAAAGGTCGTTTATTGGCGCAGTTTGAAACAGAACTATCGAGTAGCGATACTCCGGAAATGATAGCTGAAAAGGTGCAAGTACTGGAACACCGTCATTTTCCAGAGGTAGTAGAAAAAGTGATTCGATTATGATTGAAGGTATTGAGAAGTTTTTTGCGGGTTTTGATGGAGCTGAGTTCTTCAAGGCTGCTACCGTGCTTTTTGCAGTTATTGATGTGGTGGGTTCTGTACCTATGATTATCAAAATCAAAGAACAAGCAGGCGAAATTCATCCGGCACGAACAAGTTGGGTTTCGCTTGGAATTATGATTGGATTCCTCATTCTTGGAGAAAGTATCCTGAAATTGTTTGGAGTAGATGTGAAATCGTTTGCAGTTGCAGGTTCTTTCATTCTCTTCGCTATGGCCATGGAAATGATTCTTGGTGTTCGATTGTTCAGGGATTCTGTTTCAGGAAAAACAGCGAGTGTTGTGCCTTTAGCTTTTCCTATCATTGCGGGCGCAGGAACAATGACAACCTTAGTTGCGCTTCGAGCTGAATTTCAAAACATCAATATCGTTTTGGCAATTATGCTGAACGTAATTATTGTTTACACCGTTCTACGATTAACGAAAAAGATTGAAAATCTGCTTGGTCCGGGTGGAATTGCTATTCTGAAAAAGGTATTCGGTATTATCTTATTGGCAATCGCCGTAAAGCTCTTCACTACAAACATCGCTTCCATTGTAAGTGATATGTACAATACACCGAAGTAGATCCAATAGGTTCAAAAAGATAAATAGTTCAAAATTTTAACTTAATTGAACCTTTTGAACTGTCTTTGAACTATTTAATGTGCTGTGGCAAAGGAACTGATAACACATAAGCGTAAAATGGAATGGTCATTTCTTTTCCGTCTCTGAGAATCATCAATTCACTTTGTTCGTAGGTGTTTCCGTAAACGCTGTAACCTTTCACTTGGTCTCCAATTTGCACTCCTGCAGCATCGGCTCCGGATCCTTTTACAATTGCCGTGATAAATGTTTTCCCCGAAACCTCGTCCTTTTCCATTGAATATCCATTCGAAAACACTTTTGTCGTCCTCAATTCCAGCTGATTGTTCAAATTCTTGTTCAAGACTTCAATAGGAATAAGTTCACCGTTAATGATGTACCTTTTAAAGTCAGAACTGATGTCATAATCCATCAAATTCAGAATTTCTTTTTGCAGCCATTGCCAATCGAACTGTCGTTTTTCCAGTTTCGTTTGACTCAACATAATTCGCATCACCGCTTTCAAGTCGTATTTCCCTCCGGAAACCGTTTGTAATTTTCCATCCAGATAGTAAGCAAAGATGCTTCCACGGTTGTAAGGTAACTTTCCATAGTAAGACCCATTCCAGAAATTAGGTTTAATACTGTCGTTAATTGCTGTGGCAAGGGGATTGTTGTAATGAATAGCCAAAACAGAATCGATTAAAGCATTATATTGTTCTTTGGTAATTAATCCGGATTCGTACATGTTTTTTCTACTGAAATAGTCTGTAAATCCTTCTGAAAACCAGTACGAAAGCTCCTCATCAGCGCTATTTTTGATTTGATTTCCTATCCAATGATGCATCAATTCATGATGAAACAGATAATACAACGATTCAACTTTGGTCATACTGTTACAGACCGCCGTTACTGCAAATGAGTTTTGTAAACCAGTTCCGGAGTACGATTGTTCGAATTCGTTTTTGTATCCACCGGCAGAAATGGTGATCAGGAACTTTTTTGTAGAGTAATCGTCCCAGAATTGTCGCTGTTGCACTAAGGTTGATTCAATTGATTTTGCTAACTCATCATCTTTAAAATTCCATTTTCCACGAATAGCAAAATGAGTTATTTGTTTTTTATCGTTGACTTGTTCATACAATCTGTAATCGCCACCAACCAAAATCCCGTTCTGAAAATCAGCAACAGAAACTTCTTTCAATTCCTGTTTAAGTCCATTTCCAAAGCTGGTAATTGGTTTTGAAAGGTATTGTTCAGGATAGTTTTTCCACCGAAGCGTGAAGTTGTATTTGTGGTTCTCATTTTCTTCAGGAACAATCATTCCAGAATTGGTGAACACGGTGTAGTAAGTTGGTTTTATGGTTGGTACATATTCTTGTCCACGGCCAGGAATAGAATCGGAAACACCGTTTTTCAGTTTATAGGTAATTCGAACTTTTGCATTCTTCTTGAATTTCAAAGAAATGGCTTCTCCGTCCTGCTGATATTCCGCATTTTTTACGCTGATCAACTGAATAAAATCTCTGCTGTTCTCCATACCCCAAACTTTCGGAAATAGAAAACGCATTCCACCTTGCTCTTTTTGTTTGAAGTCGATAGTTATAATGAAGTGGGATTGATTGCTGTCAATAACGGGCTCAATCTGGTAGTTGAACACTTTGGTGGTTTGCGCAAACGAAGCCGTAATTGCAAATACACTGGTGATAAGAAAAAGTAGTATTCTGTTCATAGAAAGCAAATATAGAAGTTCGAGTTTCACTGAATTGTGAAAAGTTCTAAAAGTTCTGATGAATGGAAGAGTACTTCTATGGTTATTGAGCGGTTTGTACTAAGCGGAGTCGAAGTAAGTCGAGATAAAGCTTAACTTTGCGCTATGAATCTTCATGAAGCTCTTATTGATCGCGTAGGTGAACATCGTGTAAAACGAATGCAGAACCCTGTTCATCCGGAACAGCAGTTGTATGTTTTATATCTCGAATTACACGTTCCGCTTACCATTTTAATGACTTCATCGCTTTCAGAATATAAAATGCCGGTAACTGAAAAGTGGAAAGGACGAGAATACAATGAGATATTCTTTGCGCTTCCCGCTTATTGGGATTTGGAGGACAAAGACAATTCTTCACTTCAAGCCATTTACGACTGGATTTACAAGTTGGAGCGATTCGTTTTGGATAAACAAACGTGGTTTGGGCCAGGACATTCCATTCCATGCGGGAACCCTTCGGTTGAAATTTCACCAATGCTAAAGCAGGACAACTTCATTTTCATTAATCCAATGTTCTTAGAAGATTTGTTTCAGCCATTGATCTTAACAGATAAAGTGGTTCACCTGCTGGCAACAGTTCCTGTTTTCTCAGATGAATTGGAGTACAAAATGACCAAAGGAACACACAAGTTTGTTCGCAGGCTATATCAAAAGAAGCATGACGAACGTATCGACGAATTCCGTCATTCATTCATGCGTAGCCGATTGCGTTTCTGGTGACTCTCCACCCGTCATTTCGATACACCTCGACTGGACAGTCGAGCCACTTAATTTGACGGGCTCGAAAACCTTGTCTTCTATTAACCGACTTTATCAGAAAGCGTTTGTCAGATTGAGTGCGAAGCGTATCGAAATCGACAAACTACATTATAGAATCCAAAGCCGCATTAAAAATCACCGCAGCTTCCTTCAATATTTCATCCGTATGTACCGCAGAAATGAATCCAACTTCGTATCCGCTTGGACCAATATAAATTCCGCGTTCCAATAATGCTCGGTGCAATAACTTGAACTTGCTCATATCTGAATTAATCTCGTCCGCTCTGCGAATTTTCATCTTGTCGTCAAAAGAAATCCAGAAAATGGAACCAATTGTTACCATTTCAAATTCATAACCTTTTGCTTTAGCGTGTGTATTGATAATGTCTGTAAAAAGGATGGTTCTTCTTTCCTGATCTTCGTAAAATCCGTCAGCCAATAACTCCGTTAAAGAAGCAATTCCTGCAGCCATTGCAACTGGGTTTCCAGAAAGTGTTCCTGCTTGATAAACTGGTCCGTCAGGCGCCACGCAACTCATGATTTCTGCACTTGCTCCGTAAGCTCCAACGGGTAATCCGCCACCAATGATTTTTCCGTATGTCACCATATCCGGTTGAATTCCGTAGTATCCAGCTGCGCCAGCAAAGCCAACTCTGAATCCTGAGATTACTTCATCAAAGAAAAGAAGCGAACCGTATTCTGTACAGATATCTCTCAATGCGTATAGGAACGTTGATTCTTGAAGTAATAATCCATTGTTTGCCGGAATCGGTTCAATAATCACACAAGCAATTTCTTCTCCGTAACGCTCGAAACATTCGTTCAAAGCTTCTTCATTATTTAAGGGAAGAACAATTGTTTCATTCACGAAAGCTTCAGGTACTCCTGCGCTTGAGGAATTCCCGAAAGTCACCAATCCTGAACCTGCTTTTACTAAAAGTGAATCGGAATGACCATGATAACAACCTTCGAATTTCACGATTTTATCGCGCTTTGTATAACCTCTAGCCAAGCGAATTGCCGACATTACAGCTTCAGTTCCCGAACTTGTAAAGCGAATTTTCTCAATGAATGGATTGTTCGTAATGATCAATTCTGCCAGTTCGTTCTCAAGGCGTGTTGGCGCCCCGAATGTTGTTCCATTTTGAATGGTTGCAACCACTTTTTCGTAAACCTTAGGGTGATTGTGACCTAAAATAAGTGGTCCCCAACTTCCGCAAAAATCAATGAATTCGTTGTCATCCTCGTCCCAGATTCTGGGTCCATCTCCTTTTTTAATGAACAATGGTGAACCATCAACAGATTTGAACGCACGAACCGGAGAATTTACTCCACCAGGGAAAAAAGTTTTAGCCTTTTCAAATAGTGCCTGAGAATTACTTTGCTTCATGATTTTTAGCTTCTAGAATGTGTATCTTTGAACAACTTTTGTTCTCAATTTGAACAAGAGTACCGCAAAATTAGTAGAATAACAGATTAAGATGTCCAATTTCGTGAATTCTCTTGAAGCAGCTCAAGCATTAGATGCTGCCGATCAATTAAAACAGTACAGAGAACGTTTTCATTTTCCAACTTTTACCAAAAATCCTGTTCGATATTTCACCGGGAACTCGCTTGGTTTACAGCCAAAATCAGTTCGTGAAAAAGTGAATACAGAACTTGACGATTGGGCAAAATGGGGGGTTGAAGGCCATTTCCATGGAACAAATCCTTGGTTTAAATACCATGAGTTTTTAACAGATGCAGCTGCGAGAGTGGTAGGGGCTCTTCCGAAGGAAGTAGTGGTTACCCATTCCTTGACAACGAATTTGCACTTGTTAATGGTTTCGTTTTATAGACCAGAAGGAAAGAGAACAAAGATCTTGTGTGAATCAAAGGCTTTCCCGAGTGATTTGTATGCACTTGAAACACAGGTTCGTTTTCATGGTTTAGACCCGAAGGTTGACATGATCGGAATGGATCCACGTCCAGGTGAACATACCTTACGTGATGAAGATATTCTAGCTAAAATCGCTGAATTGGGCGATACACTTGCTTTGGTAATGTTTGGTGGAGTAAATTATTACACCGGACAATTACTGGATATGAAAGCAATCACTGTGGCTGGTCACGCTGTTGGCGCACATGTTGGTTTCGATTTGGCGCATGCTGCTGGAAACGCGTTGTTAGAATTGCACAACTGGGAAGTAGATTTTGCTGCCTGGTGTTCGTATAAATATTTGAATTCAAGCCCTGGTGGTGTTTCTGGAATGTTCGTTCATGAGAAATACGCTAATCGTCCTGACTTACCTCGTTTTGCTGGCTGGTGGGGATATGATAAGTCGACAAGATTTATGATGGAACCAGGTTTTGTGCCTATGGAAGGTGCAGAAGGCTGGCAATTGAGTAACGCACCTGTTTTGGGAATGGCAGCTCACTGGGCATCGTTGGAAATCTTTGATGAGGTTGGAATGGTAAAGCTTCGTGAAAAAAGCGATCAATTAACAGCTTATTTGGAGTTTATCCTTGACGAGTTATCCCATAAATACGGAAACGAATGCAGTTTCGAGATTATTACTCCGCGAGAAAAACACCGAAGAGCAGCTCAACTTTCAATTCTACTTCATGGAAAAGGAAAAGAAGTTTTTGAAGCAATCAGTGAAAAAGGTGTAGTGGCAGATTGGCGTGAACCGAACGTGATTCGTGTAGCACCGGTTCCATTATACAATTCTTTCGAGGATGTTTACTATTTAGGGAAATACTTAGAGGAAGCGATTATGTAATTTAACCACAAAGGCACAAAGAACACTATTAAATCATTTCCTTGTGTGCTTCGTGTCCTCGTGGTAAAATTTAACACTTCTCATTATGGTATAAAGTGATGTTTTTGATTAGCTTAAATAGAGTTAACCATAAAATTTTCACAAAATGACCGAGAATGAAATCGCCGAAATTGTATTTAAAGCAGGATTACAAGTACACAGAAACTTAGGACCAGGATTACTAGAATCAGCATATGAAGCATGTTTGATTTACGAATTGGAGAAGTACGAAATTGATGTAGAATGCCAAAAAGGACTACCGCTCTATTATGATGAGGTAAAACTGGATGTAGGTTACAGATTAGACTTGATAATAAACAGCAAAGTAATTGTGGAAATAAAGTCGGTGAGCGAACTGGCTGGAATCCATAAAGCGCAAATATTGACGTATTTAAGATTAACCGATTGTAAATTAGGGTTGTTGATTAATTTTAACTCTGAATTATTCAAAAGTGGGTTCAAAAGAGTAATAAACGGTCAACTTGAGTGATATTTCAGGGGAATTGCCTTAATGTTTTAGATTCTGAACATTAAACCACTAGGACACAATGTTCACAAAGAATTAAAATTCAATAGTGTCCTTTGTGGTCAAGCTAAGAAAGTAAAACGAACGAACGCCCTTTGTGGCAAAAGATATAGAATGAAAAAAGTAGCAGTAGTAGGAGCAGGTCTTGTAGGAAGTTTACAAGCCATTTTATTAGCAAAACGCGGAGTTGAAGTATCGGTTTTTGAACGTCGACCAGATTTACGTAAGGCAACGCTAATTGGTGGAAAGTCGATTAACCTTGCCTTGTCGGACCGTGGTTGGAAGGCACTTGAATTGGCTGGAATTGCTGAAGATATTCGTGCGATTTCGATTCCCATGTACAAACGCTGTATGCATGCTTTGGATGGAACATTGACTTACCAACCTTATGGAAAAGAGGATCAGGCAATTTATTCTGTTTCTCGCGGTGGTTTGAACCAAAAGTTGATGAACCTTGCTGATAATTATCCAAACATTTCATACCACTTCAATCGTAAGTGTGATGATGTGAGGTTAGATTCAAATACGCTTCATTTCTCCAATAGTGAATCCGGACAAAAAGAGCAGCACCAGTTCGATCATATTTTCGCAACCGACGGAGCGTTTTCTGCAGTTCGTATGCGCATGCAGAAATCCATGTTGTTCGATTACTCCCAAAAATACCTGCACCACGGTTACAAAGAATTGGTGATTCCGGCGAATGAAGATGGAACCCACAAACTCGATAAGAATTGCTTGCACATCTGGCCTCGTGGTGAGTTTATGATGATAGCATTGGCGAATCTGGACGGAAGTTTTACATGCACTTTGTTCTTCCCAATGTTTGGCGAAACTTCTTTCGATACCTTGAAAACAAGAGAAGAAGTGGAAGCGTTCTTTAAGAAGACCTTCCCAGACGCGGTTCCAATGATGCCAACATTGATTGATGATTATTTCGAGAATCCAACGTCAAGCCTAATTATGGTGCGTTGTGAACCTTGGAATTACGAGAACAAGATCTTGTTGATGGGTGACGCTGCCCATGCAATTGTTCCATTCTACGGGCAAGGAATGAACTGTGGTTTTGAAGATTGCACTGTTTTAGATGAATTCCTGACGAAAAGCAACGCTGATTGGGATGGCGCTTTCGAGGCCTTCTCAAATCAACGTGTTCCGGATGGAAATGCGATTCTTGATCTGGCGTTGTTGAATTACATCGAAATGCGTGATTTAACCGGAAATCCGGACTTCTTGCTACAAAAGAAAATTGAAGCAAAATTTGCCAACCTTTATCCTGAAAAATGGATGCCCTTGTATTCTCAGGTTACGTTCAGCAATACGCGTTACAGCGATGCTTTGAAAAACGGTCAGCACCAGGAAAGCATTATGAAAGAAGTAATGAAAATGGAAAACATTCATGAAAACTGGAACGATGAGGCGGTAATGGATAAAATGCTTGAATTGATTTCTTGAAGTAATGAGAGGTGAATGGAAGATTTACGCGAAACAGATTGTAATCTTTAGTTTACTTTTTGCCGCTTTGGAACTTGTTGTTTTTGCGGTCGTTAGTTCATTTGCAGCTGGACAGAACATAGGAACAATTTTGACTTGTCAAGTTTCAGTTGAGCTTACCAAAGATGTATTGTCTTTAGGGTTTCTTTTGATGGTCTTGTATCGAATTGCTAAGCGACTTGAAGAAGTAAGTTACCCTAAACTGATAATAAGTGCAATTGTCTTCTTGGCACTATCTTACCATCTGGAGTTTTTCTTCAAGACTATCTATTTTTACTCAACTCATTCTGGTGGTTATCCGGATGTTGATATTGTCAATGCAAGTAATGATAATTTGATGAGGGAGTTGTCAAAACATGGACTCAATATTTTTCCACCATATTATTCTATGAATCACTATTTTTTCTATGCGTTGGAAAGACTTCTGAATTCCCGAGGAACGATACCATATATTGCTTTAATCTTCAATCCAATTGTGCTTTCGTTATGGGTAAGTGGGATGATTTGGTTGCTAACAAAAAAGAAGAATCGGAACGTTTTCAAGGAATCAACACTAGACAATGGATAAAATGTTGGAACTTATGATGTAACCAATGCCATTTCTTAAGATATTTACAAAAAGCAAAACCCATGAGAAATCTCTTAGTCGTTCTATTTGCAATCGGATTTATACTTCCAGCAGCAGCTCAAAAATCAAGAAAATTTGCTGGTAAATCGCGTAAAGACTTTTTCGGGGGGGCAGAGGATTATAGAGATATCACCAAAAATGGTTTACAGATCTCTTTTGGTCCAACATATACATTAACCCGAAACAAGGTCACTGAAGTTGCCGGGATTGACGAAAACAATAGAGGAAATACATCTTACATTGATCCTTCTGGTCGTTTAGGTGGATTTATCGATATCGGAATGGCGCATTATATGCTGAAACCGTCTAAATTTTGGAGCTCCAGAAAAAAGCCGGCAGGTGAAGATGGTAAATCGAAGAGAAATTTTGTGGGTTCAAACTTAATTCACCGAATCGATTGGGGATTGGGGTTCTCTTATATTGGAGGAAAGGAATACACGAAAGTTGATTTCCAGGATGCTGTTGGAAACTATGCTTATTCCACTGAAGGTGAAGGAAAGTTCTATAATGGTTATTTGTATGGTCGTGTAACTGCAGATCGTTTTACGAAAATTGCCGAGAAATGGCATTTGGAAACAGGACTGGGCTTAAACTTTAACTATTGTATTTTGGAAGGTTCACGAGATTATTCTTCTGCCGTTTATGCAGAACAAAAGTTCCAGAAGAATTTCCTAACTCAGTTTCACGGACATTTAGGTTTCAATTACAAGATCAGAAGAGGTGATTATTTCATCATGGGATTCTATCTTCCAATTATTGGAATTTATGAGCCAAATAAATTGAAACCGACCATTCAATGGTATTCCAGCAACTATTATCCGGCAAGTTTACAGTTCAAATGGATCCATCACTTCACGAAGAAATCGAACGGATGTAATACCGGAAGCGATGCCGATCGTAAGAAGAATGAGGAATACATGCAAAATCGTTAAGAATGAGAAGAATTTATTATTTGAGTACTTGTGATACTTGTGCAAAGATTTTGGCAGAAGTTAAACCTCCGAAAGATGTTGAATTAGTTGATATCAAGGCAACAAATATTGAAGGCGATGTGCTCGATTGGTTGAAAGGAAAAATTGGTTCTTACGAGGAAATGTTCTCGAAACGAGCGCTGAAATACCGTTCTATGGGACTTAATGAAATGAAACTTTCCGAAAACGATTACCGCAAATACATGTTGGAGGAATATACATTCTTACGTCGACCATTTATCATTTACGACGATAACGTTTGGATTGGAAACTCCCCTAAAACAGTAAAAGACGCTGTAGACTTCTTTTCCAAATTGTAATGTTCGCTCCCGGAGATTATCTTTTTATCTTGGAAAACGGACAATATCATGTTGTCCAAATTCTTGAAATCTCTGATGATTATCTCGTAAAAGATTATTGGGAAAGTTCGCTCTTGAATTTTTCTGAGCTGGATATTCGGTCGTGGGTAAAACGTTTTCCTAAAGATTCTTTGGTGAAGTATGAGTTTGCTAAAAATGAGGATCTTACACAAAGAGACATCGAAGAACTTACACGTTTCTTCGCCATTGAGAAAGGCTTGAACAATAGAAAGCAACGCACTGCTGCAATGAATGACTTGGTTCAAACCGCCATGGCTAGTGAAGATTTTGTGCAGGCGTTGGATCTGCTCACGGAATGGGCAATGTTGGAAAAATATCGCACCGAAATTTATTTGTTGCGTGAAGAATGCTTACGTAAACTGGGAAGAGTTGCAGAAGCCGACTACGAACGCCACGTGTACAATACCCTGATGAATTACTAATTTCTAATTGTGAATTACAAATTAATCATTTACCCCATTGGTCATTTGTAACTAGTCGCTAGTAATTATTATTTCCAGTCTTTCGCCACTTTTTTTGCCAATCGTTTACGGAGCTTACGCAGAACTTTCTCACGAGAACTAGCTCCTGGGATTTTAAGCATATCCGTGTAAACCAATTGTCCATTTCTATAGAAGTGGAACTCAAATGTCACAGAAACAATATCTTCTTTGTATAACGGAAACAGGTTTTCAGCTGCTAAATCTTCCGCAAGTGAAAAATTCTGTGAACTGGGTCTGAATTTCTTGTCGTAACCACGAACAGAAACCAATAGTAAGGTATTAAATCCTTTTTGGTTTAGAACGTTAGTCATAGAATCCGTAATCAACACCTGTGGATCACCACCTTGCTTCAACAAGTTCAACGACACCGCATTTTTCACACCTGTTGCACTTAAAATTTCTGACATCGCCACTTCTAAAGAGAAACGATCTTCTTGTTTATCCAAGTGACTAATGATTACCGCATTCGATAACTTCAAATCCTTAACTAAACTTTTCGACGCTGTACTATCCGTTTGAGCGAAAGAAAATCCAGTGAACAATGTAAATGCGATAAGCAGGTGTTTATACATAATCTTTATTTTAAAGCGGAAAATTACCCAAGATGATTGAATCAACAGCAATTAATCTGATAATTCTGTTTTTTTAACTGAAAATTTCTTCAATTGAGAACTGAATTCAAAAAATGCGAAGCAATCAGAATCACTTCGCATTTAGAATATGTTATTACAAATAAGTAACTAGAATACTTCGCTTGCAATTGCTTTTACAACTTTCGAATTCGACATGGTGTAATAGTGAATACAAGGAACATTAGCTGCTTTCAATTCTTTCGACTGTTGAATTCCCCATTCAATTCCAACATGAGTGACCTCTTCGTTGTTTTTACATTTCAGTAATTCTTTTGATAATGCCTCAGGAAGGTCAATATGAAAAACTTTCGGTAAAAAAGAAATGTGATTCAAATTTTGAATGGGTTTCAATCCCGGAATAATTGGAACATTGATGTCCATTTTTCTACAAGCATCAACGAAGTCAAAATATTTTTGATTGTCGAAGAACATTTGAGTTACAATGTAGCTTGCACCTGCTTCTACCTTTTGTTTCAGGTAGTACAAATCCGTTGCTAGATTCATTGCTTCAAAATGCTTTTCTGGATAACCCGCTGCACCGATACAAAAATCTGTTGGCGCAAGTTTAATATCATCAACCATGTATTTTCCACGATTCATATCCGCAATTTGTTCAATCAAATTCACAGCGTATGAATGTCCCTCAGGATCCGGTTTAAAAGTTGATTCCGTTTTAATTGAATCCCCGCGTAATGCAAGTACATTGTCTATTCCTAAGAACTGGAGATCAATTAATGCATTTTCTGTTTCTTCCTTGGAGAATCCACCACAAATTAAATGCGGAACAGCGTCAATCTTGTATCTGTTCATAATTGCAGCACAGATTCCAACCGTTCCCGGTCGTTTGCGGATTGCAATTTTTTCCAGCAACCCTTTTTCGCGCTCTTTGTAAATGAATTCTTCACGGTGATATGTCACATTAACGAACTTCGGTTTAAGTTCAATTAGCGGATCAATTCCGTTAAAAATAGACTGGATAGTTGCTCCTTTTAGCGGAGGCAAAATTTCAAAAGAAAATAGCGTGTCTTTCGCTTGGTTTAAATGTTCGATAACCTTCATGGTTCAAAAAATTCGTTTTCGTCGACAAAGATAATTTTTTCATAAGATGTACAGTTAGTTGTTTCGAGTTTCCATCAACTAAGTTTTGGAATATTCAACTGTTAAATTACTATTGCGTAGATCAATCAAACGCCTCCAATTTGGAAAACCAGATCAACCACTTTATGAGTGTGTTAATTCAGTACATTTCTCAATGTTTCCGCATGTTTGGAGTTATAATCTATAATTGAAATTTCTTGCCTTATTACCGTTTAATCCACAAAAACTACCGTTCACTATAACCGATGTGTTAAAAAGTGTTGTAAATGAAATATAGGCGAAAAAACTACGTTACCTTTGTATTACTCAAGGATGAGAAACAAGATAAATACTTTGGTATGATACTTGTTATTCTTACTTCGAGGTTAGTTTTCATAAGTAGTAGTAGTTTAGGTTGGAACAAGAGAGAGGCACCCGCTTCTCTCTTGTTGTTTTTGATCAAATCATATCTCCCAAAGAAAATTTATAGACTTTCATCGAATATTTATTGTTTTTTCAAAAACATTTATTATATTCGTAATGCAAGGGGTTCTACTCTTGCTTATAGTAGTAGTAGTTAGTTTAGGTAGTGTGAAAAGGGACTTAGGTCTCTTTTCGGCTTTATAGACCTTTCGTATTCAGATTATAGGCTTAATGATTCCTTCAAATCGATTAATACCACTCCATCTACCCCAGTGTCTTTATAAACCAGTTTAAACGGTTCACCACTGTCAGAAACGGTATAGATTCTATCTAGCTGACGGAAGAAGTATTCATTGAATTCGCTGAAAGGCATTTCGTTTTGTTTCAGAGATGCAGGAATTTTCCCGCCCGGAACTACCACCAATTTCTCATTGTTTGTGTTTACGGTAAACTGAACGTGTTCTTTGGGCTGAACATATTTGCAATACATGTAATCAGAATTCATGTCATCGAAAACAATCACCAACGCACTTTTTGAAGATTCGTTATAGAATGTTCCTTTGTAGTTGCCTTTTTTGGTTTCTAATTTCGAGGTTTTAGGAAGCTGTGTATGCTTATTCCCTGCTGTTGAGAATTTAGTGGCAAATTGATCTTTCTGATGATTTGTCCAGTTACGGTAATATGTCCAAAACAGCCCCTGGTTATTTGAATTGATGGTAATGAGCTGTGTTGGAGGCTCCTGATAAAACACATTTTCCTGATGCTCAATTGTTCTAATCCCTTTGTTATTGTAGATCTTGATCAACGAGTCAATTTCCAAACGTTCCGCCTTCGTTAACTGCATAAAGGAAGTCTCCTCCTGCAATTTTTTTTCATATGGCGTAGCTTTCAATGAAATGATCCAAGTTAGCCCGAATGTAATTGCTGCAATGATTGTAAAATAAACGCTTAAACGGAGCCAGGAAATTTTGCGTTTCTCAAATCGGATCTTATTGCTTCGAACGTCGGTATCCAGTTTATGAATTTCCTTTCTATGATCTTCATGTAAATCGAGCGTTTCGATCTTTCCTAAAATCGATTTTATGAGCCTGCCCGAAGCATGTTTATGGTGAATGATGGATATGAAAGTTTCAACCCACATTGCTTTAATGCGATAGTGTCTGTGATTGAATGCATTTAACAATAGCCAGAAATGCTCAGTCAACGAATTAATGAAGGAGCTGTAAATTGCCTGATCTGTTGAATGTTTTTGAATCTCAGCAACAAATTTCTCACGCTGACTATTCATCCAATATCCCACTTCATCCTGAATAAAGTCCTGATGATCTTCACTAAGATTGACAGAAAAACTTACGATCCATAAAGCATGTTGAAAATCCTTAATCGACTCAACTTCACGTTTAAGTTTTTGGTAAATTAGATCGGAAACCAGTTCCTGGTAGCGACTGTATTGTGCGTGTTTCGAAATTCCGCTTTCGTCCCTGTATGCCTCCTTTAGAATTCCGGAATCTAAATACCTTACTAAAATTCGCTGCTCCTTCAACCAACCAAAATACACCGCCAATTCCGTATCGGAATACGAATTGAAGGCTTTTGAGTGCATCAACAGATCAGTATTCATCCAACTTTCGTGCTGAACACCGATGGATTTAAGTTTAGTAGTAACGAATTCGATTGACATCGTGGCTTATTTTCCTTTTAATATTCCAAGCGCTTTTTGCATCTCTTTGTCGGCGGAAGCTATTACCAGATAATAGCCATCTTCGATGAACAATTGTCGTGCAATTTCAGCTTTCAAAGCTGTACGAATTAATTCCTTGCTTTTTACAGCTTCTTTTTTGTTTATTGGCAAACTCAACTCTCTGGAAGCATAGCTCATCAATTTTTCTATTTCTGCATCACTTGGTTTAAATTTCGTGTTGAAATCTTGAATGGATTTCCACTTTGTACGTTTGTTTGAAACAAAATCAAAAGCAAATTGAGGAATTGCATTGGAGTATCGCAGTTCCAAATAATACAACGTAGAGTTTGATGTATCAAGCGGAACGAAATAATCGGGCATAATTCCTCCACCGCCATAAACAGTTCTTCCTTTCAGTGTTTTGTATCGTGGTGCATTTTTGAAAATAGATGAATCAATGGCAAAGTATTCACCTGATTTTTCTCTTTGCTTATCATCATGATAGTATTCCTTATAACCGTTTTTAAATGAACGTTGGATACATCTGCCCGAAGGCGTGTAGTATCGTGCAATTGTTAAACGAATGGTGCTTGCGTCGCGAAGTGCAAAATCTTGTTGTACCAAACCTTTTCCGAAAGAACGTCGGCCAATGATAGTAGCTCTGTCATTATCCTGTAATGCTCCTGCAACAATTTCACTTGCAGATGCGGAATTTTCGTTGATCAAAACCACGGTTGGTGTATTTTGAAGTAACCCTTTATCAGTTGATTTTGAAATAGAATTTGAAGCTTTTTTCGCCTTTACTTCAACAATATTCATTCCTCCCGGAAGAAATTCATCCACAATAGTGACCGCTTCTTGCAGAATTCCACCCGGATTATCTCTTAGATCGAAAATTAATTTTTTCATTCCGCGCGCTTGTAGTTTTAGAACCGCATCATGAAATTCACCACTACAATCGTCAGAGAATTGCTCTAAACGAATGAAACCTGTTTCACCATCGATCATTTCAGCGCATGTAACTGCCGCAATTGGAATAACTCCTCTGATTAAAGCAAAATTGATCTTCTTTTTTCCTCTAAGAACAACCAAACTAACTTTCGTATTTGCTTTTCCTTTCAACAGTTTTGTTACCGTTTCGTTTTTCAGTTTTTTGCCTGAAATTTTCTTGCCGTTAATTTGAACTATCTTATCTCCCGACTTAATTCCCGAGCGGAAAGACGGTGAGTCGTTAATGACATTGGTAATGCAAAGCGAGTCTCTGATAATTGCAAAGCGAATTCCGATTCCACCGAATTCACCTTCAATTTGTTCATTGACAGCAGAAATGTCCTGCGCAGGAATGTAGTTAGAATGTGGATCTAATTCGTGCAGCATGTCATTGATCATGCTTGAATAGAGTTCGTCTTGTTTTACATAATCAACATATTTTTGGTTGATGATATTGAGAATGTCCTGTGTTTTTTATGCATATCCCATTGTGTTTTCAGTGGTCACAGAGTTTGTTCGATTCAAAAGAGAACCTAAGAGCAAACCTATAACAAGGAATGCCATTAATAGGATGGGTTGTATAATATTTTTCTTCATATCAATCTTCTGTAAAAGGATTGGCAATATGCACTACTTCAACTCCGGCATCTCTTAAAAAATCGATTCCCGTTGTATCCTTGTATTCATTAACGTATGCAACACGCTTAATACCAGCTTGTATTACCAACTTACTGCAATCTTTGCAGGGTGATAAAGTTATGTAAAGAGTTGCATCATTACAATCGTTTGTTGAACGCGCTACTTTTAAAATTGCATTTGCTTCTGCATGAAGCACGTACCAGTGAGTTTCGCCACTAGTGTTTTCGCAGGAATTTTCAAATCCGGCCGGTGTTCCGTTGTATCCGTCGGAAATGATTCGTCCGTCTCTCACAATGAGAGCCCCTACTTTTTTTCTTACACAATGAGATAATTCAGCCCAGGTATGAGCCATTCTTAAATATGCTTTATCGTAACGTAATTGTTTTGCGTTTGATGTCATTGTAAAATGTTCCTCTTGTTCAAGATTATTCTATGGTAAACTTGTAGCCAACTCCTCGTATGGAATGAAAATACAAAGGATTTTTAGGATCTTTCTCAAAGAGTTTTCTAAAGTTAAGTATATAATTATCGATGGTTCTACCCGTCGGAATTTGTTCTCCTGTCCAAAGCGAATCCAATAAAGAATCTCTTGAAACTACTTCATTTTTATGCTGAACAAAGTAATCGAGTAATTCAATTTCGCGTTTGGACAAAACGGTATTTTCACCAGTTTCAATATTTTCGACACTGTACGACCCGAAGTAAACGCGATGTCCGCCGATATCAAAATAATCCTGCGTTTTTGAATTTCCCTGAATCATCAACAGATTATTGATTCTCAGAAGTAACTCCTCTAAATCGAATGGTTTAGCAAGATAATCATTAGCTCCAAGCTTTAATCCAGCAATTCTGTCTACCGTTGTTCCTTTGGCAGATAAAAAAAGAATTGGAATTTTTGAATGCTGTTTGTAAACTCTGCAAATTTCCATTCCACTTACTTCCGGCAGCATCAGATCAAGAACAACGATGCTATACTGATCAAGCTTATCGGCCATGTCCAGCGCCACTTTCCCGTTATTTACAAGCGTCACTTTATAACCCTCTAACTCAAGGTTTAACTCTAGCATTTCTGCTATACTCGTCTCGTCTTCAACCACTAAAATGTGTTGTGTCATTGGCTTACTTTCAACTTGCGTTTTAATTTTCGGAAAATACCGTGTAATTTTGGAGTAAAACTATTTCAAAAATAACAACAATGCTCAGAAAACTGCTTTCTATTAGTTTGTTTTTAGGCTTTTTTCACTTGGTTGCGTTTACGCAGCAAACAACTCTGCTACAGAGAAATTTTCAATTGTTAAAGTCAACTCCAACTATTACGTTACCTACTCCCAACATGGAGCAAATACATAACGAAGATGAGGAGAATGACAGAAACGGAATGCTCTACCGAATTGGGGTGCATGGATCTACCAATATTTCAACTGAGAATAATGGTGTTTGGTCAACCGATCTTCAAGGGAACAGTACCTGGCAGTTGCATGTAAAATATGAAGGTGCTGAAGCCTTGTCGTTTCTTTTTCAAACCTTTAAGATTTATGGCTCAACAACAGTAGATGTTTTCGATAACAATGGGAATGCGTTGCACAAAACACTGACTTCCACTGATGTACTTGATCATTTTCAGCAGAATATGGCTTTGTGTTTTGGAGACGAAATGACACTTCAGATAAAAGTTCCATTTGGGTCTGTTAGACCTGAAATACTGATTGATAGAATTGTATACAATTACCGATCGACTGGAAATCCAAACATTCCAAAGATCAATGAATCTGAAGAGTGCGAGGTTAACGTAAACTGTTCTCCGGTTGGTGACAATTGGCACGATGAGAAACGTGGTGTTGCCAGAATTTACGTCGTTGATACCCAAGGTGCAGGTTGGTGTACTGGTTCGTTGGTGAATAACACTTCATTGAACTGTAAGCCTTATTTCTTAACTGCAATGCATTGCGGTGTCAGCACCTCTGCATCGAATTCAAATCAGTGGCGTTTTTATTTCAGATATGAATCGCCAAATTGCAATAACCCGTCATCTGCCGGTACATTGGACGATCATTACATTACAGGATGTGTTCGATTGGCAAACTCAAATGATAATGGTGGTGATTCTGGTTCTGATTTCCTGTTGCTTCAATTAGGTTCTTTGGCGAACGAAGCAAACACCATTACCACGTTGAAATCAACGGACTTTAATGTCTACTGGAATGGCTGGGATGCCAATAACACGACAGTTTCTTCTACGGTCGGGATTCATCATCCGGCTGGTGACATCAAGAAAATTTCTACCGGTGGTACAACAACAAGTGCTTCATGGGGTGGGTCAGTTGCAAATACGCACTGGGCATTAACCTGGCAGGTAAACAGTAACGGATTTGGAGTAACAGAAGGCGGCTCTTCCGGTTCACCGTTGTTTAATTCAACAGGACGGATAATTGGAACTTTGACCGGTGGAGGATCAACATGTGATCACCAGAACTACCAGGATGCCTATGGAAAAATGGCATTTCATTGGACTTCCAACGGAACTCCAGCCAATGAACAATTGAAAACCTATTTAGATCCTATAAATTCAGGAGCTGTAGTGCTTAGTGGGTCCAATAATCCTTGTACTGTGACAACCATTGCTCCCGTTGCCAATTTCGTTGCCAATCCAACGACAGTAAGTATTGGCGGAACATCTCAATTCACAGATCTTTCTACCAATTCGCCAACGAACTGGTCTTGGACAATTACGCCTGGAACAGGATGGAATTACAGTGGTGGAACCAACGCAAATTCTCAGAATCCGCAGGTAACATTTACCAATTCCGGCCTGTATACGGTTTCTCTTACGGCTTCAAACACAGCTGGTAGCGATGTTGAAACAAAAACGGAATACATTACCGTAACATTGGTAACTGCTCCATGTGCAGCATCATCTATTTCCTGCGAAGAATTTATTGCCAACATTACAACAGGAGGAATTAACAACATTACAACTTGTACGAATTATACGACATATCCTGGCTCATCATTTACAAAAGGGCAAGAATACAACCTTTACTTTTTACCACAGGTAGGTGCAACTCCCGGAAATGCATTTTACGATGATGAATTTTCTGCCTGGATAGATTTTAACGGCGATTTTGATTTTGATGATCAAGGAGAGCAAATCGCTTACAGTATCGCTTCAGCTTCGGGCTTTACGAATAACTTTACGTTTACCGTTCCGTTATCAGCAACTGTTGGAAACGTATATATGCGTTGTCGTTTGCATTATTCTGGAAGTGACATCGGTGATGGACCAATTCAACCTTGTGGGACATACAATTATGGCGAAGTAGAGGATTATATTATCAATCTTACCGCTCCGTCTTCAAGTAATATTTCATTGACTTGTGGAGGAATGCAAACCATTAGCTCGAGCTCTGGCGGAACAACGGTTCCTAATGTAACCGACGATGCTACAGCTCAAACAAATTGTGCTTCTGGTGGACTGACGTTGTCACAGAGTCCTATTGTTGGAACACCTTTGAATAATGGAGCGAATGTTATTACGGTGACAGCAACAGATAATTGTGGTAATAGTCAAACATGTACTACTGTAATAAACTATATAAACGACTTGTCAGTTAATGATGATCTGTTCGGTTCAATATCCGTTTACCCGATTCCTGTTGAGCAAACACTGAATATTGATCTATCTGCATTTATTGGAAACAATGTGAATCTGGAATTATCGGATCTTACCGGAAAAGTGGTTTTTGCAGCTATGAATGTTCCAAATCAGTTTACAAAACTGGATATGATCAATTATGCTAAAGGAAGTTATCAATTGAAAATAAGTTCAGGTACCCGTTCGAAAACAGTTCGGGTGGTAAAACTGTAATTAGTCTTTGAAACAACGAATCATAGTAAGCGTTATTAACGATTTGAACACGGATCAACGGGTTCATAAAATGTGTTTGTTTATGCAGGCGCAGGGCTATGACGTATTGCTGGTGGGAAGAAGAATGAAGTCGAGTTTACCGATGGAAAACAGACCTTACTCAATCAAACGAATGAAATTGTTGGCTGAAAAGGGCCCCATGTTCTATGCACTGTTTAATTTCCGATTGTTTTGGTTTCTTTTATTTCGCAAGGCATCTATTTTGGTGTCGAATGATTTAGATACACTTCTTCCAAATGTTCTCGTTTCCAGGTTGAAAGGGAAGAAGTTGGTATATGACTCCCATGAATTTTTCACTGAAGTTCCTGAATTAGTGCAACGACCGAAAGTGCAAGGAATTTGGAAACGGATAGAACGTTTTTGTGTTCCGAAAGTGAAAATGGCAATTACCGTTAATCATTCTATCAAAGAGAAATACGAAACACTTTACAAGGTTCCGTTTAAGGTTGTTCGTAATGTTTCACCCAAGTTCGTTCCTGACATTATTAAGTCAAAGAAGGAATTAGGCTTACCCGAAAAGTCAATTCTGATAATGCAGGGCGCAGGTTTAAATGTGGATCGTGGTGTTGATTTGATCATTGAGGCAATGCCTTTTGTAAATCACGCGGTTTTGGCGATTGTGGGTGATGGTGATGTAATTCCTGAGATGAAGCTTTTGGTAAAGAATTTAGGTTTGGAAGAAAAGGTGTTGTTTTTTGGGAAACGACCATATGTTGAACTCATGCAGTTCACTGCAAATGCCACTTTGGGACTGAGTTTTGATCAGCCGACTAACCCAAACTACCAATTTTCCTTACCAAATAAGATCTTCGATTATATTCATGCTTCGGTTCCCGTTCTTTGTTCTGATGTTGTGGAAGTGAAACGAATTGTGGAAGCTTACAAGTTGGGTGAAGTGGTTTATGATTATCAGCCTGAATCATTGGCTGCACAAATTGAACACATTTTATCAAATAAGGATTTATTGACAGAATGGAAAGGCAATTGTTTGAAAGCTTCAGCGTTAGAGCATTGGGATAAAGAAGTTCAACAACTCGAAGAGTTTTATCCGAAAGTATAATGCAGAAAAAAATCCATATCGTTTCATTCGACGTTCCGTTTCAACCGAACTATGGTGGAATTGTGGATGTTTATTTACGAGCCAAAGCGTTGAAAGAAGCCGGATTTTACGTTGTGATTCATGCGTTTGAATACGGAAGAGGCAAGCTTGAAATCGATAAAACGATTTGCGATGAGGTACATTATTATTCCAGAAAAGGAAGTTTGTCTTCACTAAGTGGTAAACCGTACATCGTTAATTCACGAAAAAACAGCCAGTTATTGGAACGATTGCTAAATGCTGATGGGCCGATCATACTGGAAGGACAACATTGTACTTCTTTTGTACATCAACTGGAAAAAGCGGGAAAGCAATTTGTTATTCGAATGCATAATGTAGAATGGCAATATTACCGGGAATTGGCCAATAGGGCAGATACAGTTTTGAAGAAAACCTATTACAGAACGGAATCACGTAGACTACGCCATCACGAACATCATTTGTTTAAGGCGCATTTGATGTGTATTTCTAAAGAAGATCAGAAGTATTACAATGACAAAGGAGTGCTTACGTCGCTGGTTTATCCGCCTTTGTTTTTCAATGCTGTTCCTGCACATAGTGAAGCGAAGAAGTATGCGTTGTTCCATGGAAATTTATCTGTACCTGAAAATATTGATGCCGTTTACAGAATTTTGGAAGAATGCAAGGCAGACTCGACAATTGAGATTGTTTTTGCGGGTAAAAATCCGTCTGAGGAACTAAGATCAGCAATTGAAAATGCGGGAATGAAGTGTTTTGAGAACCCTTCAACCAAAGAGATGGAGGCGCTGATTTCCGGAGCAAAAGTGCATTTATGCATTGGTTTTCAGAGATCGGGATTAAAGCTTAAATTACTTCTAGCTTTAGAAACCGGAAATCCTGTTATTGCTACACCAGAAATGCTGCATGGCTCTGATTTGGAACGTTTTTGCGCTGTTTGGGAAAATGTAGAATCATTGTCAAAGCTGATTGGAAGGGTGAGTGACCAGGATCCGGAAGATCAGGAGGAACGAATAGCAGAACTGAAGAGTATTTTTTCTCCGAAGAATTATTCGGATTTGGTTGAACGACTGTTTTATTCGGATTGATCAGAAGGGGGGTGGGTAGAGTAACCATTTCCCCAAATTTGCAAATTGACTTATTACTGAATATGCAAATAACTAAATTGGGTTACTATCCTTGTTTTTACTGAGGATTCAGAAGCCAATCAATCAAACAAAGGCTGAAAAGGATCAAACTGATGCATCGTATCCAAGGTCTTCAAAACACCATCTTCTACTTTAATTACCCTTCCCGGAAATTTCTCGATCATCGACATATCGTGCGTAGCCATAACAACTGCAGCATTCGCTTCTTTTGCAACAGCAATCATTAACTTCATGATTTCTGCAGAAGTTTCAGGGTCCAAATTTCCTGTTGGTTCATCCGCCAAAATAACTTTCGGACTATTGATCAGTGCTCTGGCAATGGCTACACGTTGCTGTTCACCACCTGAAAGTTGATGTGGTTGTACGCTTGCTTTGCCGTCTAATCCAACAAGAGAAAGTACTTCAGTGCAACGTTTTTTCATCGCTTTTGCATCTTTCCAGCCTGTAGCTCTCATTACAAAAAGCAAGTTGTTTTCAACGCTTCTGTCGGTTAGTAACTGAAAATCCTGAAAGACAACACCCAGCTGGCGACGTAGTTTTGGAACATTTCTTCTGCTAAGTTTTAACAGATCAAAATCAACCACTTTTGCTGTACCTGATTTCAATTCCAATTCTCCGTAAAGAATTTTTAAAAGACTGCTTTTCCCGCTACCAGTGCGACCAATAAGGAAAATCAAATCGTTTTGAGATACTTCTAAATTGATTGCGTCAAGGACAACTTTTCCCGATTGCTCTATGACTCCATTTTGAATTTGAATTACCTTTTCCACGATTCAATTATTTTAAGGTAAAAGTCTAAAGAATTCTCAGTAATTGTGGTGAGCGTAACTAAATTCTCTTAACACGTTTAAGTGTATAACTTTTAACTCTTCTCTCTACCCTCGCGCTCAATACACGGTAACTTTACTAACTTAAAATGGAAGTAATGCGCTTTTTAATTTCTTTCCTTCTGATTTGCAGCTCAACTTTAGGGTGGACGCAAAGCACTGATAGATATGCAGCCCCTTATGCTGGATTCTATAGAGCCGAAGATTTATATGCCAAAGAACAATACAGTGCCGCACGTCACGAATTCAGATTGTTCCTCAACGAGTACAAAGGTTCCAAAAGTGATCCGTACACTCAAAAGGCATTGTATTATGAAGGCTTGTCGGCATTACAGCTCTTTAATAACGATGCAATTGCTTTGTTAGAGGACTTCAATCGTGAGTACCCTGAGAGCATTTACAAAAACAAGATTTCATTGAATATTGGACGGTATTATTACCAGAAAAAGGATTACCCGAAGGCAATTGAATACCTGGAACAACTGAAACGATTCGATTTGGATACAGCCGAAATCGATGAGTATTATTTCAAATTGGGATACGCTCACTTTCATGAAAAGAATAATGTGGAAGCTAAAGCGGCGTTTTACGAAGTAAAGGAATCAACTTCTCAATATGGCGCGCCTTCCTTATATTACTATTCTCATTTGTGTTATGCGGATAGCAGTTACGCAGCAGCATTGGAAGGTTTTGAGCGTTTGCTGAAAGATGATCGTTTCAAAAAGGTGGTTCCGTACTACATTACACAAATCTATCACATGCAGGAGCGTTATGAAGATATTGTGGCCTTCTCCAAGTCTGATATGGATAGCTTGAAACCGAACGAGAAGGTGGAAATGTATCACATTATTGGTGATGCTTATTATCGTTTGAATAAGTTCGATGAATCTGTTTACTATCTACAATACTACAATGATAAGTCGAATACAACCCGTGATGACGATTACCAACTGGCAATAGCTTA
>CBFGNV010000039.1:0-41054 GCA_965650275.1 uncultured Fluviicola sp.
TTGTTAACCTCTAAAAGTCCTTTTTTTGTCTTGAAATGCTCATTTACGTTGAATCGGCAATAGCTATATTTGATTACAAATCCTTTGAATGAAATTGCTTCAATATCTTACCCAAGCCGTTATTCTTTGTCTTCTATTTGCGAACAATAGTCAAGCACAATCCTTTGTGATTTCCAAGCACAATGCAAGACACATTTCAATCGTTATTCCAGAAAAATCAACATCCGATGAAAAGAATGCTGCTGATTTATTGAAGAAATATTTCGGTGAAATTTTCAGTAAGGAATTTAAAATCAATACAAAAACGGGAAAACGCTATATCAAGATTCAATGCGATTCAACTTTTCATCCTGATGCTTACAAAGTTCAAATTGGAATCAGATCAGTTGAAATAACTGGAGGTTCTCGAAAAGGCTGTACTTATGGCACAATTGCACTTTTAGAACGCTTCTTCGGCTGTGCTTATCTAAGCCCAAATTACAAAGTGATTCCAAGAAAACTAAAAATGAAATTGATTCCGTTCACTTTTAGCGGATCACCAAAAAACGATGTTCGAATCATCAATTTGTATTTCGGAGAAGATCAGGAATACCGCGATTGGCTTCGATTAAACACCATAGAGGAAGTCTATCCAAAAGGTTATTTCGTTCATACATTTCACAAACTTTTACCCTGGGAAACCTACTTCAGTGAGCATCCCGAGTATTTCGCTCTTGTCAACGGAAAACGAACCATAGATCAACTGTGTACTAGCAATCCTGAAGTTAGAAACATCATTACCGAAAAGCTAAAAGCAGAAATGAAACTGCAGCCCGATAAAGTGAAATGGTCTGTAAGTCAGAACGACAATTTCTCTTATTGTCAGTGCGATAAATGCAAGCATACCATTGAAGAAGAAGGAGGCCCTGCCGGGCCGATAATTCATTTGGTAAACGATATTGCTTCACGTTTTCCGGATAAGATAATTTCAACTTTGGCTTATCAATACAGCAGAAAAGCTCCGTTAACGGTAAAACCACATTCCAATGTGGAAGTGATGCTTTGCACGATTGAATTATTACGTCATGCACCAATCGAAACAAATCCCGAAAGTGCCGATTTCAAAAAAGACATTGAAGACTGGGGTAAAATTTGCTCCAATATTTTCTTGTGGGATTATACTATCAATTTCAATCACAGTATTTCACCTTTCCCGAATCAACATGTTCTTCAACAAAACATTCAGTTCTTTACAAAGAACAACGTCAACGCATTATTTGAGCAGTCGAACAGCACAATTGGTTACGAATTTTCTGAATTGAAAGCGTATTTACTAGCCAAACTCATGTGGAATCCAGACATGAACTTTAAAGATGTTCGAAACGAATTTCTTTTTCTCTATTACGGACCTGCTGCCCCAATGATGAAGAGTTACATTGAAGAATTGGAAAATGACCTGAAGAAAACCGATAGTAAACTTTGGATTTATGAGCATCCCGTGGTTCATCAGAACGGATTGTTAACACAGAAGAACATTGACAAATACAAGGGCATTTTTGATACTGCAATTAAGGTTGCCGAACCTAATTTGGTTTACGATTGGATAAATCATATTAACCTGGCACGTTTACCGCTTCAATATGCCGAAATGGAAATTGCTACCAATAATATGTTCTCTGAACGTGGATGGTATCAACTGGTAGATGGAAAAGCAATTCCGAATGAAGATCTATTGGAAACGCTGGATCAATTTGAAGAAACATGTTTGAGGAATAAAGTGCCAACTGTCAACGAATCGGAACTAACACCTCAAAATTACATCAGCTCATTACGACGAATGATTGATGTCAACATAGAAGGAAATCTTGCTTTCGAAAAGAAAGTGACCGCGTCTACTCCACCTGACCAAAAATACCAGAACGGAGATTTATCGTATCTGACTAACGGAGTTAACGGGGCAAGCGATTACAATATTCACTGGTTGGGCTGGTTCGGCAAAGACGTGGAATTGACGCTAGAACTGGATGACATCACCACATTACAAAACATTTCCATCAATTCACTTTGGAATGGAAAAAGTTGGATCTTACATCCTGCTGAAATAGAATGCAGCATTTCTATTGATGGTGAACATTACGTTTCAATAGGAACACAAAAGATTCCGGGTGAACAGCAAAGAGAAATTCCGATCAGAACATATGAATTCAACCCAAACGGTGAAGCGTACAGATATGTAAAATTCAGGGTTAGAGGGACTCATAAATTAGGAAACTGGCATCCATCAGCAGGAGAACCTTCTTGGTTCTTTTTGGATGAGATCAGTGTTAGATAATTCTAAATTTCAAAATGCTAAATGCTAAAAAGTGAATGCTTTACAAATCGTAAATTGTTAATGCATATTGGTTTTAAAATTTAGTGTTTTAGACTTTAGAATTATCAACAACGTTGAGTTTCGAATGTTTTCTACTGTAAGCAAAGTAAATAATCAAACCTACCACTAGCCAGATAGAGAATGCTATCCAATTATCCAATTTCAGTTGAGCCATCATGTATAAACAAGACAACAATCCCAGAAGTGGAATTAACGACAAGTTATGTTTGATAGTTGCAATGGTAATTCCAATGGTAAAGAGAATGAAGATCCACATTGGTATTTTGTGTGCGAACAATCCGAATCCAGAAGAATACAAACTCTTCTCTGTTCGACCAAGTTCTTTAATATCGGCATAAAACTGCTCACTTTTCTCATCAGAAGAATAGTAATTCTCCACATCATTCTCAGCCTTCTGGAATCCTTTTGGATCTTTCACGTCAACTGTGGCCTTAAGCGTTAACGTTTGTTTCGTAGACAATTCTCCCAATATTTCTTCTACCGATTTCAACTGCTTTTCATTCTTCAGGAAAGCCATTGTACTTTCTTTATAATTCAAGAACAAAATAAGAGCTGAACCAGCAACCAATAGTGGAAGTACAAACTTTCCGTTCACGTATGGAGTTTTGAATTTTCCTTTCGGAATATCCGTTTTATTCTGAAGTACTAAAACCCCTCCGCAAACCAACACGAACGCGAATAATGTTCCAATACTACACAAATCGGTTACAGTAGTTAGATTCAGGAATAGAATTGGAATTGCCACTACAAAACCTACTACAACTGTTGAAAACGAAGGTGTTTTAAAACGTGGGTGAACCTTAGCGAATTTTGGAGGCAATAAACCATCACGACTCATCGACATCCAGATACGAGGTTGTCCCATTTGAAAAACCAACAATACCGAAGCCATGGCAACAACTGCGGAAACGGCAATTACACCTGACATCCATTTCAAGTCCAGCTTTTCAAAAACATATGCTAATGGATCGCCAACTCCAAGTTCCTTGTAAGAAACCATTCCCGTTAAAATGAGCGCAATAATGACATATAAAACGGTACAAATAATGATTGCCCACATCATTCCTCGAGGTAAATCGCGCTGTGGATTTTCACATTCCTCCGCGGTTGTAGAAATGGCATCAAAACCAATATAGGCAAAGAAAACAGCAGAAACACCTTTGAGAATTCCTCCAACTCCATTTGGCGCAAACGGACTCCAATTACTGGAGTCAACATAGAAAATTCCAACCGCAATCACCAATAGAATTATAGCTAGTTTAATCACAACCATTAAGTTACTCGCATTTCGACTTTCCTTCATTCCACGATAAACTAACCAGGTAATTAGAACAACAATTAGAATTGCAGGTAAATCGAAAATGAGATGGAAACCTCCAATTGTAGGAGCACTTTCCCATGCAGCTTTCGCAGATTGTAATCCGGCACTAAGGTTTTCAATAGATTTTCCTCCATTAATTAAAGACATTGCCTCATGATAACCGTTGGAAGCTGTCATATAATCTGTCTGAATCCAGCCAGGCAAATCAATTCCAATGCCATGTAACATTCCTGTAAAATAATCACTCCATGAAATGGCTACGGTAACGTTACCAATGGCATATTCCATAATTAACGACCAACCGATGATCCAGGCAATGATCTCACCAAAGGCAACATAAGAATACGTATAAGCTGATCCGGCAACCGGAACCATTGAAGCAAATTCTGCATAAGCGAAAGCAGCAAATCCACAAGCCAAAGCGGTAAACAAGAAAAGGAAAATTACGGCTGGTCCGCCATCAGCACTTGCAGTACCAATTGTACTGAAAATTCCGGCACCAATAATTGCCGCAATACCAAAAGCGGCCAAATCACGAACGCGTAAATGTTTTCCTAAAGCATCGTGTCCATCACCGCCGTTGTTTGCAACAGACGCAAGAATATCACTTACTTTCTTCTTTCTAAATAGATTGCTCATAGTTTCACAAGTGTGAACAAATGTAATTACAAATTACGAATGACTAATTGCTAATTATTTCCATTCATTCTAAAAACTTTATTCGTCATTATTAATAGGGAATTAGCAATTCATTTTCCAACCTTTGAACAATTTGTGAATTATTAAGTCAATATTGATAGAAACATAGGGCTGAAAATCAGAATTTTCATTTCTTTGCATCACAGAAATTAATTAAACTATGAAAAAAAGTCTACTTTTTGTTTGTTTAGCGCTTACTACTACAACATTTGCGCAGTTCACAGACGCTAACTCACCCCAAGCAGGAAATGGTGCTAACATGTACGTTCTTGATACATTCGTAACTAATTACGCAGGAACAACAGGTTCTGGTGTTACTTGGGATTACTCTGGAGCACTTGGTGTTTTAGATACAGAAATTAAATCGGTATCCGTAATCAACGCAAGTACATCACCTGATTACTCTGATTACCCAACATCATTGATTAGTATTGAAATCCCTGGATTCATTACATCTTTCAATAAATCTAATGCTTCTAGCTATTCATCTCAAGGTTTCATTTTTGAAGAGCCAAGCTTTGGAACTGTTAAAGCTAAATTCAATGTTAATGATGAAGCATTGATGAACTACCCTGCGAACGTAACAGATTCATGGACAGACGTGGTTGCAGGTCAAGTTTTTGCTACAGGAACTGATTTCGATTGTACTGGAACAGCTTCAACAACAGTTGATGGTTCTGGAACATTGATCTTGAACTCAACAACTACATTAACTGGTGTTTTGCGTTTCAAAATCAAGGATTCATTGTTTGTTGACGGTGGATTGTTTGGTGATGTGATCATGAAAAGAACGCAATACGAATACTACCACCACGCAACAAGCAACTTACCGGTTTTCGTTCACTCTACTGTTGACTTAGAAGTGTTTGGTACTGCACAATCTACAGGAATTGTTTTAAGTGCTTACGCACCTGATGGATACATGGCTGTAAAATCTGAAGAATTAACAGGTGTTTCTGTTTTCCCTAATCCAGCAACTGATGTATTAAACATCAACGGATTAACTGAAGACGCAACGATCACGATTTACGCTTTGAATGGTCAATTGATCAAAACAGTTGAATTGGCAATGGGAACTTCAAAAGTTTCTGTTGATGAATTGACAGCTGGAACATATATCGTAAAAGCTACAACTGCTAACGGTACGTTGACTTCAAAAATTTCAGTGAAATAATACAACTCACAATCATACCAGAAGGTCCCCGTAACTTTATTTAGTTACGGGGATTTTTTTGTTTATAACTCTAAAACTGTAACCTCTCAACTTCCTTGCATTTTTATGATATTTGATCTGCTAATTCTTAAGCATGCGAACACTTTTTACCTGTATCTTTTTTCTTGTTTGTTTCGTTACCAATTCTTTGGCTCAGGGCTCTATTGAATTGAATCCGGAGGAACGCGCATACCTTTTTCATATCGTAAAGAAAAGTCCTATTCTCGATAATTCAATTGGAAGATACTTCGAGTACAAAGGACCTGATATCCGTTTTATGAATAAGGAAATCAATTATGATTCTATTGAAACCATTATCATAAACAATCCTGCAGCTTTAAATATCCGCACTTCCGAAATTGGGAAATCGCCACAGGGAATTATTGCTGAAGCAGCAAACAAGATGGCTCTTTGGGAACTAAATAAAGTACTTCTTGCTTCTCGTCAGGGCGACAAAGATCTGGAACGTTATCAGGCAAAATTCAACGAGTTTAACATGTATTTAATGGAGAAACTTCCTGAATCAGCTATAAAAAAGACTGACGAAGGAAATGAGCCACAGAAGAAAATACAGGCACTGATCAATCCCAGTTTGAATTTTCAGGATAAAAATGCAATGGTTGCTTCTTTCAATTTTCTCAATGAAGAAGAACAACTTAAAACGCTTGAAGCAATCAGTTATGCCATTAACTCGTACGTTGAGAAAAGAGCATATCAAATTTACCTTGCACTTGGAGGAATCGCGACGAAATTTGACAGTAAATTAATTGCTGCTGGTGACGGCTCTGATACTTCAGGTCTCTTAAACGAGCGTGAGAAAGATGAAAATGGTCGCTGGAACAAAGGGCTTCCCAAAGCAGTAGGATTGTTTCCTTACGATATAAAACTGAAACCTGTTGAACTACGTGACAAGACCAATCTGGATGCGTTAATGTTTCCAACGCTCGACTTCGAAACAGTTGGAAATAACAAGTTGACTCAACTGCATTTTGATGTTTGGGGGTACAATTCGAACAAACAAACTACCGTTGTTGTAGAACGAAATGGTTTAAGCTATCCCCTATTCGGATCTGACGAAACACGCTTTCTTTCTCCTGATTCAACATTCAGCTCCGGAGGAACCTTTATGACGGTTATCAATGGCCTTGAACACGGAAAAATTGCCGATATCGAAGAGAAATTATACGGAAAGAAAGGATATGAATTTCAGATCAAGGAAGCCGAAGAAGGTCGAGATGACACCAAATTAAAAATAATGAAGGAGGAAAAAGAATATTCTGACCTTCATCAAAACACCATCACAACCAGCGACAGAGTTCCACGTTCCGTGAAAAAGAAACGTAAAAAGGCGGATATGGGAACAAGTGGCAGTAACACGCGTCCTCAACCAATTACCCATTCCAAAGGAAAACCGAAGCGTGGAAGTGAAAACGATATTGTTTTCTTGTACGATAAGTTGGCATATTATGAAAAACTAATAAAAGAACTGGAAGCGGAAAAAGCAGCTGCTATTGATCTTCTTGCTATTTATCGTTTAAAACTGAATGAATATAAGCAGGCTATTGGAGCTCGCTGGGCAACGTATGAAGAAAAAGACGGATTATACATTTTTGAAGACTCCACCACTTTCGATTTATTGACGCAGGAGTTTACATTTAAGGCAGATACTATTCAACGTGGATTTGAAGTGAGATTGGTCTCCATTCCGTTTTCACCACTTTCAAAAGAAGCTGACGAAGTAATGTTACACGTTAGTTTAACAGATGCTAAACCGGATTTTGACGCACGCTTGCAGTTACAACTAAATGACGTTTTTGAGTCGAATAAATGGGAATTGAATCAACCATTACTTTCTAATGAAGACAGTCTTTCGATTCGTATGTTCTTTGAAAGTTTATTGGTTAAAAAGCCAATGTTTGAAGCTCTTGGAAGAGGAAACGGTGTTGGTGAATGGAATGGTGTGCAAACAGTACGTGCAAAAGAACGTGCTGAATGGGCAGCATATGGAACTATTGGTAAAATGGATTCTTCCATGATCCGATTACGTTCTACAGAGGTGAACATCTTCCTGAACCGAGGAACTTTATTGGAAGTTGATACTTACACTGATCCTGTAAAAACAAATCTTGTTGCTAAAAACGCTGATATTCAGGAACAACTGAACAGATATAAACTGACAGGTAACGATTATTTAAGCGCTATGCGCAGTACCGTTGTCATCGCACAATTAAAGAAAGAACTGAATGTATTGGCGGGAACTTATTTAACCAGAGAACAGGCTACAATTGCAATTGACAGAATGAACAAGGTAATTGATAATATGCGTGTGGCAGTAGGTCAAACTTCGTTTACATGGCAGGAACTACTTGCTAATTAATTGAAAATTCCAAAATTCTAAAGTCTAAAATTCAAAGCGTTTTAGAAATGATTCAATGATTGGCTCTTTTAACATTTAGCATTTTAGAATTTAGAATTATCTAATTGCTTTAAGCATCCGAAGTTTTCCTTGCATATCGTTTCTTACTTCCACATTCCTGAAGCCAAGTTTTTCCATTGCTTCTTTCGTTTCGTGAGCATATTCTTCATGTAATTCGAAATACAGCAATCCTCCTTCTACCAAACGAGCTTTAGCTTGTTCGCCAAGCGCAATATAAAACAATAAGGCTTCGTCACTTGGAACAAATAAAGCTAGTTCCGGCTCAAAATCCAGAACATTTTTGCGCATATTCTCTTTTTCATGAACCGGAATATAAGGTGGATTTGAAACCAATACATCTAGCTTCTCCGAATAAGGGAATTCATCGCTCAAGGCAGAATGAATTTCAAAGTTCACATTCAAATGCAATTTTTCAGCATTTTTTTGAGCTCGATAAATGGCTTCTTTGGAAACATCTATCCCCCAAACATCTGCATGCTTGTAGAAATCCTTTAAAGCAAGGGCAATACAACCGGAACCTGTACACCAATCTTCTATTCTACCTGAAAAGTCACCAGGCAAATCATGTCGGATCCAGGCAGCCAACTCTTCTGTTTCTGGCCGGGGAATAAGCACTGAAGGAGAAACTTCAATTCGCAAATCACAGAAATAGGTGAAGCCAACGATGTATTGATAGGGCTCACCTTCGATTAAACGTTCCAGAATGGTTTGCAGTTCCTCTTTGTGCTGATCACTTAATTGAAGTGTCTGGTTAGCCATTACATCAGCTCTCGTCCAGTTCAGAACATCCTCGCAAGCTAATAGTAAAATGTTCTTCGCTTCCCTCTCTCCATAAAGATTATCAAGCGTATGACACCAATAATCCGTGTATTCCTTTAGCGTAACCATGATCTAAAGTTAAAAGTTAAAAAGCAAAAGGCAAAACCGATTCGATTTTGCCTTTTCACTTTCACAATATGTATTGAGGTTTTCTAAAAGCACACTTCAAGAGCCTCAGTTCGTTATTTTATAACCGCAGGAATGTTCTTGACATCCTTGGAAGGATAAAACTGAATTGAACTTGTGTTTACGCAATGACGCGTGTCCTTGTCCGTAAATCCTTCATTCAGGAACACATGTCCAAGATGACCTTTACAGTTCGCACAAACAATTTCGGTGCGCATTCCATCAGCATCGGGGATACGAATTACAGATCCATCAATTTCATCATCGAAACTTGGCCAGCCGCAGTGGGATTCAAATTTGTCATCTGATTTATAAAGCGGATTATTACATTGACGACAGATGTAAACACCTTTGTCTGTTTTCTCGTAATAATCTCCAGTAAACGGTCTATCTGTAGCTTTGTGGAGAATAACATCTTGCTCCTGAAGTGTCAACTCATTGTATTTTTTGCCACTTTCAGGTGATTTTTGTGAAGACATTTTAACGGTATCTGGTTGCTGGGAACATGCAGCCAGTGAAATGAGTGCACACAATCCAAAAAGTATCTTTTTCATAATGATTTGTTTTTGTTTTTTGGAATTACGCATGTACTAAAGATATGGATTTCCAGCAAGAAAATTTTACGCTTTTCGCGTCTTTTAACACAGCTGAAATAAATAGTGCAGATACGCGATGCATCGCGTCTGTACAAATTTCATTATATGTGTTTTATGTGTTCTATTTTTTCAGCTTATCCAGCTCCACGTGTAGTTTCAAACCACGGAGATTATCACCGGTAGCGACTATTTTTCCTTCACCATCAATTAAGAACGCACTAGGAATAAACTGCACACCATAAGCTGCACCAGCTTTATTATTAGCGTCGATAACATGATTTTTCCAGATCAAACCATCAGCTTTAATCGCATCTTTCCATTTCCCCGGTTCGCGATCAAGTGATACCGAAAACACTTCAAAACCCTTCGCATTCTTAAACTTGGTTTTCTTGTACTTTCCGTAAGCCTCAACCACATTCGGATTTTCTTTTCGACATGGTCCACACCAGGATGCCCAAAAGTCGATTAAAACCACTTTTCCTTTCAATTTCTTTAAGGAAAGGGTATCTCCATTCACTCCAGGTAAACGAATATCTGGCGCGCTATTTCCAACAACTGGTGATACTTTTGGCGAAGATGTTAGACTCAACAAGCCCAATCCTGCAACTAAAACTATTAATAGACTTTTCATACAGTGTTCAAGTTAATTCAAAATTTTCAAAGAATTCAAATCCATTCACATGGAACTATTGAAACCCTTTTCATCCTTTTGAACTTGTTTTAGCTTATACGTCTAATGTCAGCTCCTAGATTTTTCAAACGAATATCAATATCCTGATAACCACGATCAATTTGCTCGATATTATGGATAACTGATTTTCCTTTTGCCGAAAGCGCAGCGATTAAAAGCGATACTCCTGCACGAATATCAGGAGAAGTCATGTTGATTCCTCGCAAATCGTGTTCGCGAGCTAATCCAATAACCGTTGCTCTGTGCGGATCACAAAGAATGATTTGAGCTCCCATATCAATCAATTTATCCGTAAAGAATAATCTCGACTCAAACATCTTTTGATGAATCAATACACTTCCTTTTGCTTGTGTAGCTACAACTAAAATGATTGAAAGCAAATCAGGAGTAAACCCTGGCCACGGTGCATCATAAATGGTCAAAATTGAACCATCAATAAAGGTGTCGATTTCGTATAAATCTTGTTCTGGGATGAAGATATCATCACCTCTTCTTTCCAATTTAATTCCAAGACGTTTAAATGTATTTGGAATAACCCCAAGGTTTTCCCAGCTCACATCTTTGATGGTGATTTCAGACTGTGTCATAGCCGCCAAGCCAATGAACGATCCAATCTCAATCATATCCGGAAGAATTCTGTGGTAACATCCACCCAACTCCTTTACTCCTTCAATGGTTAACAAGTTTGAACTGATTCCAGAGATTTTTGCTCCCATGGAATTCAGCATTTTACAAAGTTGCTGCAAGTAAGGCTCGCATGCCGCATTATAGAAAGTGGTTGTTCCTTCCGCAAGAACAGCCGCCATCAATACGTTGGCAGTTCCTGTTACAGAAGCTTCATCCAAGTGGATATATGTTCCTTTTAGTTTCTTTGCTTCAATTGAATAGAAGTGCTCACCAGCATCGTAATTGAATTTCGCTCCCAAAAGAGCAAACCCTTCAAAGTGAGTATCCAAACGTCGACGACCAATTTTATCTCCACCTGGCTTAGGAATAAATCCTTTTCCGAATCGAGCTAACAATGGTCCAACGATCATGATTGAACCACGCAGAGATCCTGCACGTTTCTTGAAATCCTCTGTTTCCAAATAGGCTAGATCAATGTCTTTCGCTTGAAAAATATAAGTACCTCTTTCTACTTTTTCAATTTTCACTCCCATCATTTGCAACAAGTCAATCAACTTGTTCACATCTACGATGTCTGGAATATTGGAAATGGTAACCTTTTCAGAAGTTAACAATGGAGCACAAAGCACCTGTAACGCCTCATTCTTAGCTCCTTGAGGTGTTACCTCTCCTTTTAATTTCTTACCACCGTGTATTTCAAATGATGACATGTTCCAATAATTATAATAACGGTCAAAAGAACAAATAAAAACGATGCTCGCTCCTCTTTCAGAAATTAATTGTTCAACAACGTTGTTTTAATAAAAAAGGCGCCTTAATCAGCGCCTTCGTTTTCTTAGTGATATAGATTTATAAATCCTTGTTTTGTCATGGTTTCACCGTTGACGAGCGTTAGCTGTAGTACATAACTGTAAATACCTTCGCTTAACAGATTTCCACCATCCATTCCACGCCAAACATTGTTCGGGTCAGTAGTATGGAAAACGGTTTGCCCCCATCTATTCGTAATTGTAAGATCCATCTCTGAAATGCCATTGAAATCAATGAATAATGCCTCATTACCTTCCGTAGATGATAAAACAACAACGTTTGGAATCTCAAAAGTACAAGGAATCCATACGATAGTAGCCGTATCAGCATCTGTTCCACATTCATTGGAAACTGTTACAATGTAATCTCCTTCTCCTTCAGCAATTATACCAGGGAATGTAGTTCCTGTATTCCATAAGTAATCGTCAACTGATGCACTTCCGATTGCAGTTAAAGTAACCGGAGTTCCACTACACGTAACTGAGTCGATCACAGAAACAGTTGGATTCGCAATGAAATCAATCGTTACTGAATCTACTGCAGAACAAACGGCATCTGTAAAATAAACTGTATATACTCCAGGAGTTGTTGTGGAGACTGTAGGATTCAATGAATTTGCATTACTGAATGAAATTTCAGCATCGCTTGAAGACCATTGTCCACCAGCTTGCGCCACTGTTCCCGTAACTGCAAACTGATTGTTACATGCAAAGTTGTCCGCAACAACCTGAGGTTGTACCGCAACGGTCACATCAGCGTTTACGGAATTCAAACATTTTTTATCCATCATTACCAAGTTGTAGGTTCCAGGTGAACCGAAAGTCACACTTGCCAGCATGGTAGCATCATCAGGTGAGAAACTAATTGTTCCCGGACCAGTTGCCGCCCACGTAACCTGATCATTCCAGGCCGTGACATTGACGACGTCAAAGGTATTTGTACAGATCAGCGTATCGTTGAAAATCGTTGGATACGGAATGAAATCAATTGTTCGCTGCATGGTTTCGTTACAAACATTATCGGTATAAGAAACCGTGTATGTTCCAACAGCTGAACTTGAAATCACTGGATTCTCCAATAGCGGATTGTTAAATGAAATTTCCGGATCAAGTGATGACCATATTCCACCTCCCGAAGAGAACGTTCCGCTTACCTGGAAAGCAAAGTCGCACGCAAATGTATCAATGAAAATTATCGGTGATGGAATCATTGAAATCGTAATTGTTGTATCGTTAGAACACTCACCTGTGTTATCAAAAATCTCAACAACATATTGCCCTCCAACTAAGCTAATGTTGAAGTTGTTTGAAATTTCAATTCCTGGAGCTGCCACATCTTCCCAAGTCACACTTGACAGAAGAGCAGAATCAGAAAGCGCCAGTTGCGTAAAGAATTCGTTGGAGCAGTAATCAAACTGTCCGGCAAAATTGAAAGTGGGCTGTGGATTTACCACAATAAATGTGTCAATGGTATAAGAACAACCTGCAGATGTAAGTGTAAGCGATAAGTTTCCGTTGTGTGGATTGTCGATCACATAGGTAGAGCCCGTATTACTTCCGTTTGTTCCACTACCGGTTTCCTGCCATAAATAGGAATCCCAGGTTCCGCTAACACCAAAAGCAACTGGAACACAACCCGGACTGTAATTAATTACCGGAGCTGGTGTAAAAAACGAACTTCCATCCACCACTTCAATGTAATAGGTAATCGTTGTAGTATCTGAAGTTACGTAATTATCAACCGCGCTTATGGTGAGCGTATGAACGCCTAATGTTTCAAGCGCACCATTAATGTTGACGGTTAATGAACCATTCACTGCAACTATTGAATCTTGTGTTGTATAGTTTAACAATGTTGTAGAGTCTACATATACATGTGTTAGCTGATTGTTTTCAGGCGAGCTGAATGGAAATACAATTTGGGTTGTTCCACTGCTGCACACCTGAAGTGTATCACAATACGCAGTTTGTAATGCAATTGGAGCAATATTTCCTGTAGCACAGAAATCAAAGTAAAAAGACTTGTTATCCAGCCATGAAACACCATCGTTAGCGCCAGTTGGTCCGTCATAATCGGTTCCTGCATGATCAAAACGTCCGATTTGAATATAGTCAGTTCCATTTCCAGAGTTCGCTCCAACAGTTGCAGGAATTCCACCAAAGCCGCCAATTCCGCTTGATGCAGAACCAGTTGTCCATTGCATATCCGCAAAGTGAATAGCAGTGTTTCCTTCAATCACCAAAGGATCAAGTCCGTTAGTAATAACAATTTGACAGGTATTCTTCTTATCACTCATATTGTTGAAATACCCCATATTCACCCAATTGAAAATTGCGGCAGTTGGAGTAATTGTTGCGTGCATAGTACCGCCACTTGTCAGGTAGAAATCGGCCCAAAATGCAGCGATCATTTTGTTTCCTATTGATGGAAATGCAGCAGAACTAAAGGTTGAAATACCGTTTCCAAAACTGATGTTTCCGTTATTGTTCATCCAAACCTGATTGTAGTTTGAACCGTAAAAACAAAAATTAAACGGTAAAGTAAACGGACTGGCAGACGCCCATCCATCATCTACTGAAGTTGAACTTAAAGACGGTCCGGGAGGTGGAAAATATCCGGAACAACCTGTTGCTTTTTCAGGAGAAAAATGAGAAACATAAACATCACCTTTATAATCATCCGGATCAACCATCCCAGGAGATAGAACAACCTCGTTGCCAACAAGCGTTCCGTTGACTTTGGCTTGTTGATACTCTTCTTCAGTAATAAAATTGATTGATTCGGTGCTTAGAACATTGGTAGTTCCTTGTGGGTTCTCACCTTGAGCAAGTAATCGGTTACCCGCAAGAAAAACCGAAAGTATTAGTAGTATATTTTTCATAATAGCATTAGTACAACCTCTTAACGATATCTTTCATTAAGAGGTTGCTTGGCTATTAATTTCTACCTCTATTCTTATTGTTTTTCTGGTTCTTTTGATTTTGGCCCTGATGCTTTCCTTTGTTCTTGTTATTTGGTCGTTTATTTGGTTGGATTCCAAACGATTTAAGGATCAAGTTGGTGTTCATCAATTCATCCGGATTTTCCAAAATCAGATCACCCATAGAAAGTTCGCGAAGTTGCATAGCAATCACGTGATTCTCAACCGTATCATTGTTATATGTGATGTACTGTTTCTTCATGAAATTCGCCATAGTCGTTTTCAGAAACTCACGCTCATCCTCTTTCGTTGTAGCGCGAGATTCACTCAAAATGGCTTGCGTGTACTTTCCATAATGACCATATTTGATTCTGCTTTTCGGATAAGTCATAGCGTTTGGTTTGCTCTGAAGGGTTTCCGCTTTTGGAATTTCGTAAGGAGAATCTACATCCAGCTTAAAGTCGGACATCACGAACAAGTGCGTCCATAATTTATGACGAAAATCATCTACATCTCTCAAATGAGGATTTAACTGTCCCATCACTTCGATGATTGCGCGAGCAGCCTTATTTCGTTCTTCTTTATCGGCAATTTCCATTGCATGAGCGATCATTTCCTGAACATTTCGTCCGTACTCAGGCAACAAAAGTTTTTTGCGTGTTGTATTGTATTCCATTTTATGTGGGAAATAAAAAATTTGTAATCTTCTTGAATGAACCCCGTAATTACAGGATTGTGATTGATGTTATTTCTGGTAGATTGATAAAATCAGAAGTACTGCTGTGGTGAGTACTGAGACCGATTTCAGAAGTAAAGATACTTATCTAATTCTAAATTGCAAGAAAAATCCCACGGACGAGCAAGGAAGTACACAGATGAAAAAACTCAATAAAGAGTGTTTTCGAAAACTTCTGCGATCTTCTGTGCCTGCCTGTTGGCAGACAGGTTCCTCCGTGGGAGATTTATAGAAGTGTTATTGCTTGATCAACTTGATTGTTCTCGATTTCCCTGAATTATCGTAAACATTCACAAGATAAGTTCCTGCATCCCAGTATTGTGCATCCAATGTTGTTAATTGATTTTCCAAAGAACCTGTTGTTACCTGACGTCCAGACAGATCATAAACAATGAATTCTGCTGAAAGATCAGACTTGATTGTGAAAATAGAAGTGCTCGGATTTGGATAAATCATTATCTCCAGGATCTCAACATTATCAACAGACAACTGACAATCATTCAAAGCATCAAATGTTGGCCACGTAGTTGTGAACGTTCCACCATCCGGACAACGTGCATAGGAAACGTCTTCCGTTTGAACTCCAAAATCAACTTGATCATAGATAACCGAACCGTTTGTCAAAAGCACCGATTCACCATTCGCGCTAAGTTTAAAATTCGCATGCAAACCGCTCTGCTCCGAATCTTCGTCTGTCCAAATCACCAAAACATCATTCGCATTGATTGCTGTTCCTGTTGGAATTTGCCATTTCATCAAGTTTGTAACATCATCTGTTAAATACAAACCTGTCAAATCTTTTGCCGTTGCCGTAGTGTTGTATAATTCCACCCAGTCATCGTTCTCGCCGTTTGAATCGTAAGCTGTTGAACCGTTATCAGCCATTACTTCATTGATTAGAATATCGCCTTGCGCCGGAGTTACAATTGTAATTGCCAAGGTGTGAAATTCATGCTCAGCACGTTGTGGACTATAAATTCCCGCATTTGAATTCTCTGCATAAATGTAATATTCCATTGTAAGACCACTTAACGTTACGTTAGCACCATAAACGTGGTCACCAGCTGCACCATCATTGTGCGCGCCGTCATCAAACATTTGCACACGATTGAAACGTAATTGGTGTTCCAAACGATAACCTAAATAAACGCTGGATTCGTTACTGCATGTTGCTGTAATCGTTATAGCATCACCATAGTTTGGTGTTGCATTACTTGGATTGTATGCTGAAATTGTTGGTGCGACCAATAAGTAATTTGAATTCGATTCAAAAAAAGTAACTCGTGCATCCATTAACGCCTGAATTCCAGGAGTAGATTGTCCCTGAGGTCCGCCGCCAGTTACAGCCGTTGTCAAACTATTCTGAAACTGTGTGTATGTATAGAATTTGTAAGGATCAGCCTGAACAGCTGCATCAATTGTTGTTCGAAGTGAATTTGCAGTTGTGATATAATCGTTGGAAGCAAAAATTTCCTGAACGATCGTTCTCAAATGTGCCATGTACATGCGCTTGTACTGTGCATCAGCCAGAATCATTTTAATTAATGGGTGATTTGCTGAGGTACTGTTTGAAAAAGGATCCAAAGTGGTTGCAGTGTATGATTGTCCTTGAGTTGGTCCACCAGGGAATCCGGCAAAACTCATATTCAAATCCCAAACTGTTGGAATAAATCGATCGTTTAAATCTTTATATAAGTAGTAATTCTGACGAAAAGCTCCTGAATAGGAATCAAGATTTACCAGAACATTGTTGAATGCCAGCATCCAGAGCGCTCTATCCATATCCAATTTAGAATCGATGTTAGAGAAATCGTTATTCAGCGTATTCACCAAATCAACCAAATCGTTCCAACCGTAATCTGATTTCAATTCGTAACCGTTTACATAAAGAGAACTGTCTGCACCAAGGTATTTCAAATCTGGATTTGTACCTGCACTTGGTCCGGCACCACCAATAGGATTACATTTGAAAAATGAGCCATCGGTTGTGTAATAATGATCACCATTGAATTTGTCATCGATGGATTGTGCATTTGAGTACAAACCACGAAGCGTTCCATTGATATAAACATTTGCAAAATTCGCCTTTGGACAATCCATGTATTGCTCCAAAATAGCATAACTCAATACTTCACGGATCATCGACGGATCCTGATAACCATTTTGAAGTTTGATATCTGTATAACCCTGATAATCATAACTCCCGTGAGTGTAATTTAGCTCAATGTGAATGGGATTTTTGTTATTGTTAGCATTATAAGAGCTATTTCCCTTGTATTTTACTCCAACACTATCGAATGTTTCACCATTGATTCGGACTGAGTCAGCTAGTAAATAATCTTCTGTTGACGAGGCAAGTGCATCAAGTTGCGCATCCCAATTCGAGAACCCAAAGAATACTTCAATGGTTTGAATCGTTGATCTGTCATAGAAACCTTGTGCTTTTGTGTTACTGGAAATAAGCAAGCTGCATGCCATTAAGGCAAAGAGGAGAGTGTGTTTTATCATGTTGTAGTTTTTTGCTATGATGCCAGATATTATGAAAGGTTTAATTTAATGTTAAAAATATTTTAAAGCCGAAAGTCAAAAGAGGAAAACGGAAAGATTGTTTCGTCATGACAATTGAAACTTTCCTCCTGAAGCTTTTCTCTTTCCTCAATTCAACTAAATCAATTTACCCAAAATATTCCTTGAATACGTCAAACCTTGGGCTTACATTTAAGCATGGAAAAATATTTTACGCTCCCGGAATGTATCGGTTATTTGGCTTCATTATTTGTACTCACCTCCTTTCTAATGAAGAACATCATGTACATTCGATCCATTAATCTTTGCGGATGCGTCTGTTTTGTAACCTATGGCTACTTCATCGACTCCTGGCCAATCATCATTAGTAATGTAGCCATTGGAATAGTTCAAATCTATTATATTCTTCAGCTTAGAAAAGAAAAAGCTGCTGCGAATTAATGTAAGTATTGAGTAAAATCAAACGCTCTTGTAAGCACAGTTACTGTACCTTGAACTCCAGACGAACCAGAAGTTCCTTTTGTTCCTGCAACTCCTTTTACAGCTTCTGTTTGTCCAGTTGCGGGAGTTCCAGATTTTCCTCCGTTACCGCCGTCACCACCTGAACCACCCCAGCCGCCATCAACATTAATAATCAGACGCATATCTGATCCGGCAGCGCTTGGATGGACATTTACAGCAACTCTTCCACCATTTCCACCTCTTCCACCTTGTCCGCCTTGTCCACCGCGACCACCATTTCCAGGAGGTTTAGAAGTATTCGTTCCGGCTTCACCTTTTTTTCCGTCGCCGCCGTCGCCACCCTTACCACCTGAGCCGCCGTTTCCACCGTTTGCCTGAATATAGAATTTTCCTTCCGTTCCTATAATTTTAAACCGATCACCATAACCGCGTGTAACATTGTTTACATAGAAGAAAAGTGTATCGCCGTTGCCCCAAACATACACTTCCATTTCGTCACCATTGGTGCCATTTTCACCAAAACCACCCATTGAACCATCTGTTCCATCTCTGAAAAGCAATGGAGTTCTTCCAGCATCTCCAACCTGACCAGAATTACCGGTGTAACCTGTATACCAAGCTTGCGTGTTTCCGAGGAAATTCAACGATAAAGAATCCTTGAAAGCAACCTGAGATTCATTCTTATCCGTGAAATAGAGATCTACAGGAATTTTAGTCGCTGAATAATTAGTCAACGGTCCATAAACCACCAAAGTTCTATCCTTGATTCTAGCTTCAAAATTCTCAGAGCAATTAAACCCTTTATTGTTTTTCAGCTCAACGGTTTCCCCCGATTTCAGATCAACACCTATCGTTCCTGGAAAAGTTGTTCCAAGATTGTTTGCTATATAGATATCATAATCGACATACATACGATCAATGTTTTCAGCAAGAATGTCTTTGTTATTTCTGCAGCTTACAAAAAGCAGTAATAATGATATAAATAGTAGGTTATACGCTCGCATTCGTTTCATAGTGTATTTTCAGTATGTAGTTTACGAGTGGAAAATTAGTAAATTCTTAACGAGTAGGAATAAATACTCCATTTGCCGTATTTCGATTTTCATTTTGAATGCTTTCTTTTGGCTTATAAAAAACGGCTATGTACTATTTGATAACGTCATCAATATTAATTATTTGCACTATTCTCACTTCTACCTTTGGTGCGTTTGGTCAAACCAGAATTTCGGTTATTGATTCTTCGGCAACTACGGGTTATTTATTCAACAGTAAGAATCAACAGAGCTTAATCTCATTGATTAAGAACAACGAAATGGCTTTGCGTGCAATGGATTTTTCCACTTCAGAGCATCTTTTGGAAACAGGTGTTTTAAAATCGGAAATAAGCAGAAGTGGTCCACAATCATACGTACCACTATCCAATTCGCTTGGTGAAGATAGCATAGCGACTTTTAGCGGAATACAGATGTTTGTCTATCCTCCGGCTGATGAGTTTTATTTAGATCTGGATGGAATAACACGCATTTTGGTTGTAGAAAAGGCAAATCCGGAAAACCCCAGCGAATACAAGATTTATGAGATCATTCTGGCGAAGAAATATCCTGGGATGAAGAAATATGTTTTGGTTGGATCGGTTGCATTCGACCAATTGAGTAATGGAAATAAATTTATCGTTTTTGAAGAATTGGAAAGTAGTAAGCTAACTACCTTGTTAACCGAACCAAACCATTTATGGCAACGCTGGTCGATGGATTGTAAAACAAAATTAGAAGACATCGAGTTTTACATTAAAGTCCCAGGATTAAGTTGGAATTCCGATTGTCATCCTGACTTTAATTTTGGTGTTTATTCTGAATTGTTACCTGAAAGAATAAAGCAGGAAAACGTTTGGTACCACAAAAGCTTCTGGCCTTATTCTGCATCACCAGCAAGCGATGCCCTGAGTGATTTAAAACGCGTTTTCGGGGATGTGAACATTGAAGGACAAGAAGGGACTCCAAGCCACCCATTAGCATCTGTAACTGGAGAAGATTCAATAGTAGTAGTGAATGGTGAAGTACAAGCTGTTTATCCTGAACCAGATTTTTATGCCTATTGGATGGATGTAACACCTTCTAAAGCCTGGTTGGTTTATGCGTTAGACCATAATAAAGGTGAACCAAAAAAAGAACTTCGACGCATTGTTTTCATTACCTCATTTGAAGGAAATGACATTCCATTGGCAGATTACGACGTAGATTACGTCGATGAAACTGCGGAAGTTCAGACAAGATACAATCAGGCAATTGAGAAAACAGGCATACCATTAGAAGCTAGCTTAGCAACCGATTGGATGAAGAATTTGGAAAGTGAAATGAAGAAAAGTCAAGTGTTTATGACGAATAGCAAATCTGACCTTAAAAAGTTGAACAAAACCTACTTTGAATTGAAATTACTTGGATTGGGAGGGGAATATAAGGGATTTGTTAGAGAGGAATGGTAAACAAAAAAGGCTACCGTTAATCGATAGCCTTCATTTCTCTTATTTGTCAATTGAACCGGTGACCCTGCTCATAAATTCATTCAGGGCTTCGCGTTGCGATTTTCCTGTTTTCATTTCTTTATGAACTTCAATGGCACCGGAAAAATTTGATAACAATTCTCCAATCACATCCAGTTCTTCATCTTTCAAGCCTGGCGCATCAATTAAATACTCCAACGTATCGATGGTTTCGTTGATGTAATCTTCATCATTGGCTTCAATGAAACCAACCATGTGCTTAATTACGGGCAACCTCATCTCTTACTTCTTGAATGCTTTCTACTTTATTTCCTTGCGCCTGCTTTACCAAAGATCCGTTTACGAAACCAGCGAAGGTCGGCAAATTGGAAACATCAGCAAACTGACGTGAATTGGGCAATTTTTCAGCGTCAACATAATAAAACTCCATGTCAGGGTTTTCTTCTGCCATACGCTTGAACTTCGGTTTTGTAATTTTGCAATTACCACACCATCCTGCTCCATATTGCACCATCACCTTTGCATTGGAATCGAGCAATTGCCCCAAATTATCTTCTGTTAACTCTGTAAACATCTTGCTTAGTTATTGCTTAAGTATTCTGCAGTACTGATACGGTCTGCTTTCATTGCCGTTTTACCTTCTTCCCAGTTTGCAGGACAAACTTCCCCGTGGTTTTGAACGTGTGTGTATGCATCAACCAAACGGATGTACTCCTGAACATTACGTCCAACCGGCATGTGATTAATCGACTCATGGAAAACAGTTCCCGTTTCATCGATCAAGTAAGTTGCGCGGTAAGGAACATTGTCACCAGCTGAATCTTCATCATACGGATCGAAATCCAGGATATCCAATTCTTCAGCCAAACGACGTGTTGAATCAGCGATCAAAGGGAACTTAACGCCTTCAATTCCACCGTTGTCTTTTGCTGTGTTCAACCAAGCGAAATGTACTTCAGCTGTATCACAAGACGCACCGATTACCAATGTGTTTCTTTTCGCAAACTCAGCAGAAGCCTCCTGAAAAGCGTGAATTTCTGTTGGACAAACGAATGTGAAATCTTTCGGGTACCAAAACAACAATACTTTTTTCTTGTTGTTAATTGCATGCTGCAATACATCAATTTGGAATGTATCCCCCATTTCATCGATTGCGTTTACCGCTACTGAAGGAAATTTCTTACCTACTACACTCATTTTTATTTTGTTTTTAATTGTTTTTACTTTTTCATCTCGACTGCGCTCGATGACCTTTGCCTATGCTTTTAACCCTTATTAAAGGTAACCGAGCGCCTGCCTGTTCGGCAGACAGGGAGGCGAGGTTATTTTCCCAGCCACGCTGCAAACATCCAGTTCGTTTTTTCTTTCTCGCGCACTAAATCGCTCATTAATGCATTTGTTCCTTCATCGTTTGCTTCAGAAGCCAAATCCAAAATTTCTCGTTCCAGATCTAAAATCTTCTTTTGGGCAGTGTGAATATACTCCATTCCTACGTTTCCATCGTGAATTGTTGAATTCTCTTTTAGTAAACTCACCTTTAAATAATCATCAAAGCGATGCAAAGGGGTGTTTCCAAGTGTTAAGATACGTTCTGCTAAATCATCAATAATCACTTGCGTTCTGGTATACAGTTCTTCGTACTTCAAATGCAATTCAAAGAAGTTACCTCCTTTTATATTCCAGTGAAGGGCTCTCAAATTTTGATAATGCACCTGATAAGTTCCGAGAAGCGTATTCAATTTATCGTTATATGTTGTTTTCATGACTTCTTTATATTACGGGTGATAAGTTATGAGTTATGAGTTATTTAAGCAAACTCGAAAATCGTAACTCCAGTGCAAAGTTAGCTACAACTTGATTATAAATTATATTGATTATTTTTATATCTGATTAGATAATCTCTATATGATATCACAGCAACAAATTTCCTACATAATCGCCGTTGTAGAAACTGGATCAATAAGCAAGGCGGCAGAGCAATGTTTTGTTACGCAACCTACGTTATCAATGCAATTGAAGAAGGCTGAAGAACTATTTGGCCAGAAGATTTTCTACAGAGACAGTACGAACTGGGAATTGACAGAATTTGGGAATCAGTTGCTACCCATTCTTCGACAGATACAGGCCGATTTTGGTTCCATTGAACAATTGAAAGATGAGTTTTCAGGTACTTACACTGAACGCTTGAGAATTGGTGTAATTCCAACCATCGCAGCATATCTTCTCCTCGATTCTTTTCAGGAATGGAAAGATGAATTACATTCTATCCAGGTAATCGTTGAAGAACTGAAAACTGAAGAATTACTGGAAGCACTTGAACAGCGAAAAATAGATCTTGCAATATTAGCCGGACCGGTTGAAACTTCATCTCTGAGAATTGTTCCTTTATTTACTGAAGAAATTCTGGCTTATGCTCCAGAAACTCAAGGACAACATTTACTGGTAGACGAGCTACAGAGTTTGCAACCCTGGCTTCTCAATAAAGGAAACTGTTTACGTACCCAAATGATGCAATTCTGCTCCATTTCAGACGAAACCGACAGGTACTGGAATTATCAGGGAGGAAACATGGACCTCTTGATGCGAATGGTGGATCAACAAGGTGGTTATACTTTAATCCCTGAACGCTATGCGAGTCATATCTCTGAAAACGAGCATTTGAAAACGATTCAAGATGCAGAAGGTAAACATCCCGGTCGCTCCATTATCGCATTAAGTTCTTTCCGTCACTCAAAATGGGAGAACATGGAGAAAATTATCAGGAAAATACAATTGAAGTATAATGCCCCTGCTGAAAACCAATTGGAGATACTAAACTGGAAATAACATTACAACTCTAAATTTTAAAATTCTAAATGTTAAAACCCAAAACGAGTTAGGGGCTTGACCAATTTATTTTAGTTTAGAACAGCAAACTTCACGTTCATTTCAAATTGTCTTCTTTACAATTTAGCAATTTGGAATTTAGAATTCAAATTACTGCACTTGCGTTATTTCGTAACTGAAATCCAGCCGGTACATTTGTTTCATGAATCGGCTTCTCATTATCCTTTGTTTATTCTGGTGTACAAACTTCGTTTTTTCCCAGTACACACGTCCTGACAATTACTTTTCAGTAGGTTATCAATACAGCAATTTTGGAAATTCCTTATCACAATCAAGCATTGAAATGGGACAGCACAACCAGAGTGCCATGGATAATGGGCGTCGGTTCACAAACGACAGAAACGCCTACGGACTTGTTCTGCGCTTTACGTTGGTTGGAAACAGCGGTTTAACTTCAGAATTTGCACTTGGAAATAAGAAAGTAATCTCTAAAATGGATTATTTCGACAGTACATCGATGTCAACAGTAAACGTCACCACAAAACAACGCATGCGCTATCTCACTTATGGATTGCATTATACAACAGGTAGATTCATGTTCGGAGCAAGTTTGGATCTGGGGATTTTTGCCAGCTTGAAAAAAGAGAAAGGGTCGAGTATAGAATCATACAACAGTTGGCATCCGTGGTTTTCTGCACCAAAGGTATTTGGAAGTGGAGTTACAGCAAAAACACCTGTTGTTGGCTGGACACTCTCAACATCTTTTGCGCTAAGTCAATTTACAGAACTTAGAGTTTACAAACAGTTTACCGCATTCGGAATGGGTGCAGAATTATCAAACAAGTACTTCTCAATGGCGAACTGGGGAGTGGAATTGGGATTTACTTTCGCGGATTAGTCAAAAAGAGTGTAAAGTCGTGATGAATCGTGTTTCTATCATTAGTAATTCAAAGAACAAAATGAAAACAATAGTATCAATCATAATTGCAATCATCTCGCTCCAGGCTTATTCCCAGGAAGAAACCATCTTTCTTTCAGGCGAAGCTCACGTTGTAAGTGGTTACCTGCCTTGGAAATCCTTTCAAAGTTTCAGAAAGGAATACAATACTGTAAACAGTGAATCAATGACGAATAGCATGGGCTCGCTTTCACCACAATACGGTTACGCCCTCGGATTCGATTGTTTTGTGTCGAAACACTTGTATAGTTCTATTGAATATATGAACACCAGTAGTCGAACCCAAGCCAAATTCAACAATGGTTCGAAACGATTGATCAGAGCAAATTCAAAAATAATCAACACAAACATCGGTTGGCTTCAGGCCACTACTTCTGGCTATTGGACATTAACCACCGGATTTTCTGCAGCATTCGGGAATCTGCGTTCGTTCATCGAATTTGCTGATGGAACACGTTATCAGCACACGGCCGGACTTTCAGGCGAATTTCACGACTTAAACATTGGTGTTTCGCTCAACTTTGAATGGAACAAACAACTTTCAGAACGTCTTTATTGGCGCTCAGGAGCTGGGATGAACTTCTTCTTAGAAACAACTGATCTTGGAATGCAAAATACGTTTGTCACTCAAACTGCAGGTTCTCTTTCTCTCAACAACCAACAAGTTAATTACGACATCTCAGGCCTTTCCGTTTACACAGGACTAGCCTACAAACTCTTTATTCAGGAATAATATGAAACTCTTCTATATACTTTCGTTGACATTGCTGTTCATCTCGTGTAATAAACGAGAAGAAAACGCCATGAAAATCTCTGGATCATGGGATTTGGAAGAAACCGTTGTCACCAACTACGAAAACAACGCATCTGTTGGAGATTCCATCGTTGAGCAAGAAGGTAAAATGATCTTTGAGGTAACGGATGGTTTAGACAATCCTGTTCGTCATAACATCGATTATGCTCCATGCATTGAACTATGTAATTGGGATTTCCCACGAAAAAAGCAAGACCAATTGTTCTTTTATTATTATGACGAAAACACCTTATCGATTTATTCTTCAAGTTGTGCAGTTCAGCGTCTGAGTAAAAATCATCTGGAGCTTCTTGTGGTAAACTATGACAATGACCTAAACATTTACCAAAAAACGGTTTGGAAATTCAAACGTTCCAAACTATAATCATAAAAAAAGCACCTCGAAATGGAAAAATACTCCAATTGCGTAATTGGTTTTCATCCTAAAACGTTGCATATTCGCTTCATGGAAAACTGCAAAATTGCTTTGGTCGACGATAAGCCGTTCAATGTACAAATCTTAAAGGATAAACTTCAGGCAAAAGCGGGAGTAGACATCATGATGACAGCATATAACGGTAAGGAGTTTTTAGAAAAAATCCAGCTTCCCGACCAAGTGATTCCAGATGTGGTTTTCATGGACATCGACATGCCTGAAATGGACGGAATTGAAGCCGTGCGTCGAGCAAAATTGCTTTATCCGAATGTGCATTTTTTAATGATCACCATTTTCGACGATGTAGAACGCGTATTTGATGCAATCTGCGCCGGAGCGAGTGGTTATTTACTCAAAGATGATTCTATTCCAGATCTTCATCGTGCAATTGATGACGTAATGATCTATGGTGGAGCACCAATGTCACCAAGTATTGCTAGAAAAGCTTTCCAGTTCATCCAGAAAGGTCAAGAGACCAACAAAGAAACCGAATCACCGTTAAGTGCCCGTGAAATGGATATTTTAAACGGATTGGCGAAAGGAAAAAGCTATACCGTAATTGCGGATGAGCATTTTATCAGTCCACACACCGTGCGCAAACACATGACCAACATTTACGAAAAACTACACGTCAACTCAAAAGTAGAAGCTATTCGATTGGCTTTAGATAAGAAATGGGTGGTCTGACAACCAAATTCTTTTAGCTGGCGCGAGCTTCCAGCTGAGTAAATTTCCAAAAGATCAATATTTCTAATAAGTTCTGGTTTTTAGCATTTAGACTTTTGAAATTTAGACTTAGCTTTAACTTCTAAAAGTGAAATCACATGGCTCTTATAAAATCTTGTAAAGGAATTGAACCGCAATTTGGCGACGATGTTTACTTAGCTGAAAACGCAACTGTTGTTGGTGACGTAATCATGGGGGACCGATGTTCTGTTTGGTTTAACGCTGTTATTCGTGGTGACGTGAATTCTATTCGCATGGGAAATCAAGTGAACGTTCAAGATGGAGCTGTAATTCATTGTACATATTCTAATCCGGCTGCCGGACAACCAGGAACGAAAACCGTTCTGGGAAATAATGTTTCTATTGGTCATAACGCCTTGGTACACGGCTGCACTGTTGAAGACAATGTACTCATCGGAATGGGATCAATTGTAATGGACAACTGTTACATTGAATCGAATTGCATTATTGCGGCCGGAGCTGTTTTACTGGAAGGAACCAGAGTGGAATCGTGGAGTGTTTACGCCGGAGTTCCAGCAAAAAAAGTAAAAACCCTTTCTCCTGAATTGTTTGAAGGCGAAGTACTGCGCATTGCGAATAATTATGTGATGTATTCGGGATGGTTTAAATAATTCAGATTATCATCTGAATTATTAATTACTAATGACTAGTTGCTAATTACAAATTCAAGGCTACATCACTTATTCACTACATGTTTTAACCGTACAATCCAGGATTCTGATCATACGACGTAGGAAGATATAAAATAAGAAGTATAACCATCACAACCAACATGGTTATTGGGACCCAGAGTCCATATTTACTTGGGAATCGAAGGAATACGGGAACTAAAACCGATGAACCAATTAAAAAAACAATATCGCTAGTAATCTTAGTATATTCACTAGCGGCGATACCATATTTACTTGTAGTAAAATACAAAACACCTTCAAGCACAGAAACCCAGTACTCGTTATTCCAAATAAATCCAAAAAGTCCAAGCGCAATGTAGATTGCAACCCAAGCTATTCTGTATTTGATTGATTTTTCCACAAATAGCTTTATCTATAATCTGATTCGTAAACCGTCAAAACCATCATTGATAAATTGGGCGCATTTCCCGAAATAATTTGCAATGTATAACTGTGATCTTCCATTTTTATAATTGTAAACAGAAAGGAATCAATGTCAATTTCAGTATTTTCTATAACAAAGCGAGGAATCAGTTTATAGGAACAATCATCAACCCAAACTACATCGTACTTGGATGAAACACCGTTAATTGTTTCCGTTTGTAGATTTTCGGTACGATCAATTGTCATTACTAAACCGTCAGCGGCCATTACTTCAAACTTACCAGTACGGAATTTAGAGCAAGTCAAATTCGTTTGCCCGAACAGATTATTCGAAGCTACTGAAAGAAGTAGCAGAATTAAAAATCGCATCTGTTTAGGTGTTTTCATTTCATTGCTAATGATAATTAAAATCAATCAAAAGTAACGATAAACCATTGGCAAATTTCTTTTCAATTGATTACAAATCGCAACTTTAAGTGATGAGCATCATGCTAATCTCTAATTTTTAACTTCAAATTATTTAATATGGCTATTCTTGAAAACTTCAAAAATCATCTGGAACTGATTGGTAAAGACACAACTCTTCTAGGTGCAGCAATTATTGTTCTCTTTGTTGAGAATGTTTACCAACGTTCCTACGGCGAATCACTTATCAATAACGAGAAATTTGATTCTAACCAACTACTTCATTTCAAATTTCTATTTGGGCTAATTATTTTTCTTTTCGCCTGTAAGCTTCCATTCCTCCTCTTTAATTTGATCATAAATCAATTTACACCTTTATATAAGCTAGGTTTCTTCACTTCTTACAAGGTTGGTTTTGGGTGTTTTGTACTTTCTATGCTACTTTTCTATCACGCATGGAACACGGATAACTCCAACGCTTTTCTTAAAGCATTACCTGAAAATGGTTACAAAGCCGTTACAGTCTTGATAGCCTTGTTATGTCTTTTCTTTGCTGCAATTTGTGACTGGTCTGGTGAAGAAAAGAAATCGGAATAGAATACTAAAGGCGTCCAGATAGGACGCCTCAAAGTAACTTTTGATTTTTAGGTGGTGGTATTTTATGTCTTTAATTCAAAAAAAATCAAACGTTAGCAAACACCAAATCTGTAATTTTGGAATTAGCATTAAAAGAAAAAGGAAATGATGCGCTGAAAGATTTCTTCGCGTTAGTTTCATGTCTTTTCTCAGTAGTTAATGTGGTAAATGAGAAAAGGTAAACTTGGTAACAACATTTTTTTCGAAATTATTTCTCAGAAAGAGCAAATCATGAAAAAAGACATCACAACAAAAGAAGATATCACTCTGTTAGTCAATACGTTTTATACCGAAGTATTGAAAAATATAAAAATTGGATTTTATTTTAAAAATCTCAATTTCGATCACCACATGCCTAAAATGATTCACTTTTGGTGCTTTGTTTTGCTGGATGAACCTGGTTATACCACCAACGTTACCCAAAAACACGAAAACATGCATTTACAGCCAGAACATTTTGAAGAATGGGTGAAATTATTTTCCGAAACGGTAGATGAATTGTTCGAAGGCGAAAAAGCGGAAATGGCAAAATCCAGAGCGAAATTGTTGGGCTTTACGATGAATAGTAAGTTTAACTCTTAAAAAGCAAAAGAGGAAAGCTGAAAGAGGAAAATTTAGTCCCCTATGCGTTTTTCTCTGGTTCGTTTTAGTTCTGGCCAACATCTCATGTTCAACAACTCCAGTTCGGTTCGGTAATTTGTTCGCCAATAGCCTTTACTCGCTTTTTCATTGTAGTAAATTTGTCGGATCAATTTTAAAGCGTTCTTCGCATACTTCTCGGTTGAAACAGGAACCCTAATTTCCTCCAATTCAATAATTTCTTTAAACTGCTGATTCCCTAGTCCATTTCGTTCAACGAAAAACAACGGCAGTAAAAATAGTGGCTGTTGCTTAATTCTCTTATTTCCTGTAGACTGATCTTCTCCATAAGCAACAGGCAAATACATAATCCTGGCTGCATGACTAAAACGCTGGAGATAATAAAGTAAAACTTCTAGCTTTGTAGTGGAATTGCACTTACTTAGATATACAAACTTGTAAATTTCTACTTCCATCATTGAACCATCAGGCTCAACGTGATCACTCATTTCTACACTATTTAGTACTTCATAAATTCGTTTGATTTCAGCATTTTCAGCTTCTGATACACGAAGTTCTTCAGCGTACGTTATGATTTTAGTTGTTACCGTTTGACTTCCACTGTTCAAAGCGTTCTGACAGAACACAAATGATTTGGAAAAGCTAAAATGAAAGATGTTTTTGGGTTTATCCGCACAAGCAGTTTGAATGCTAACAACTGAAAGTAAAATCAGAACAAGGAAGAAACGTTGACGTGTTTTCATGTGGCATGATTTAGACTTCGAAACAGGTTAAAAAGTAATGTTGCAATATTACCCGAAAAATTCGAATTGGTTGAAATCCTAATTCGGTTTTCAAGTTGGTCTTGGTGGAAGACGTGCTCTTCTACCTCAACAAACTAACGTGTCCCGTTATCAGTTTTTTATCCTGTATAATACCACAAGGAACATACGTTACTTTATAGATGTAAACGCCTTCCGGTGAAGCCATTCCATTGTAAGTTCCATCCCAGTAATCGTGTTGATCTGTAGTAGTGAACACCAGTTGCCCCCAGCGATTGAAGATCTCCATTTTCCATTCAACAGCTTCTAATACCAATACGGCTTCAAACTGGTTATTGTTTTCGTCACCATCTGGTGTAAACGTATTTGGAATGTAAGGTGTAAATGGTTCAATAAACAAACTAGATCTTGCTGTATCTGTGCAACCAAATTCATTAGCAACCACTAAAACATGTGTGTGGAATCCGTCTCCGACATAAGAATAAATTGGATCTTGTTCCGTTGAAGTTACCCCGTTGTCGTCATCAAAATTGTAGTGATAATATAAAGCACCTTGTGAATGATCAAAAAACTGAATTGCTGAATTACAGATATCTGTGTAGTCTTTATCAATCGTGAAGCTTGCTGTTGGATTTGGGTGAACAACGATTAATCCGATTTCTTCCATTGAAAGCGTATCGATACAACCTTTGTCCGTAGTAATTTCGAGTGTTACGCTGTACTGACCAGGATTCGGATAAACATGTGAAGGATTTTCCTCGCTCGAAGTTCCGCCATCACCGAAATCCCAGATATATGAAATCTCTGTATCGGCAGTACAATTACTGACAAAATGAGCAGTATGTGGCGCACAACGCAGTGCATCTATCACTGAAAAGTCGATTGTCGGTTCTCTGTACAAGAACAACGTGGTACTCTCCGATTCGGAACAGGTCAGGAAACTAGCCGTTAACGTTATCAAATGATTTCCCGGATTGGTAAAATGAACACCATCCACATTCTGTGAGGTGGAAGTTGCTGGTGTTGCTCCTGAACCAAAATTCCATAAATACTGAGTGATTGAGGGTCCTGAAACATTGCCCACAAAATTCACTGAATTGTTGGTGATACAAAGAGAATCTGGATGAGTAATCCCTACAACTAGCGGCTCATAAACGGTAATTGGCTCTACCAACGTATCGGCACAACCCGGAACAATTTCTGCTATCAAGGTAACATTATACGTTCCCGGACCAGGATATGTGTAAGTTGGTTGAGTTAAGGTACTAACATCTGTGGTAATGCCGTTCACACCAAAATCCCAGGAATACGTTCCACCGCTTGAAGCATTCAAAAACGTTTGTGTAAATCCTAAACATTCATGATTTGCCTGAAAATTCAGGTTCGATGTTGGAGGATTGTAGAAGAAAATCGGATACTGAACTGAGTCAGCACATTGTGCAGTTTCACCCACCAATTTCACATAGTTACCAGTTGGACTATCGAAAGTCACACCGTTCACATTCATTGTTGTGGCCGTCTGTGGATTTCCATTCGGACCAAAATCCCAAGTAAGTTGTGTTCCAACCGGACCATTTACTACAGCTTGAAAATCAGTTGAATTATTAATGAAACACGTTGAATCTGCAAAGTTGATATCTACAGAAAATGGATTGTTTAATATCAAATCGACATAAGTTGTATCTGTACACGGCCAGCCCGGATTCGCAATGAGCATTACATGATAGGTTCCAGGTGAAGGGAACGTGTAAGTTGGTTCGAAAGCTGTACTTACATCAGTTGTAATCCCTGTCACTCCAAAATCCCACTGATAAGTAGTTGCTCCAGAGCTTTGATTATCAAATGTGAAGGTTAGGCCCTGACAATACGATGTAAATCCGGGAGTATCTTCTTGTTCAGCAACATCAGCTGTTAATTGCACAATACAATTCACCACACGGAACAAGAAATCCCGGGTGGTTGAGCTAATAATAACACCATTTCGCCATTCATTCACACGAATTCCGACCACGTACAAACCAAGTAAATTGGCATCAACGAATAAAGCTCCGGTATTTGGATTTATGGTAGTTGTTGATCCGGCACCAAGAGGAACCGCAGCATTAAACCCTCCTGCCCAGGAAACCAAAGGATATGGCGGGTTTGGCGTTGGATTTGGCAATGGATTTACAGAATTTGCTCCGGCATTTGGAGTAACCAATTCATAGGTCAAAATATCACCGTCAGGATCAGTTGCGCTGTGATCAAAATGCAAATCTTCATTATTACAAATCACCAAAGGTGGATAATTCGTAAACCGTGCTGAACTATTGATGTAATTGTTGTTTGGAGTTCCCGGAATAAAACATGTCCAGGTAAGACCGGTGTCTTCGGGGAAATTCAGATTGGTGACATTTGGCCCGCGACAACAGCGTTGATAAGCCAACGTATAACCGCCAACGGTAGGAGGAAAAAGTTTATCGAAAGTATAGATTGCACGCTCCGCACAAATTCCACCAGGAGGTGTAACACATGGATTATTAAAAATTACCGGTAAGTTCACACTTCCCGGAAAATTGATATTGATCTCATCAATTCTGTTATTGCCAGAATCAAAAACACCAACAATCAATGGGTCGTCAAACGCTGCACCTGTTGAAGCACAATCCCGATAAACAACAACATAAATACGGTAAACATTGTTTCCCAAATAGTCGTAGTAAAACTCACCTCCAATAATGTGGGAAGCGTTTGCGGTAGGAACAAATCCTAAAAACAAAAGAAGTACAACGATTAACTGTTTCACAACGTAATAACGTATTAATTCCAAAAAGGTTGAAACTTTATAACAAAATTAACGCCAAAGTTTAAATTGTGGTATCTGTTCAGGCAATAAATCCTACCAATGGCTAATTCTATTTCACTGAGTACTAAGACGAAAGTCAAATAAAATCTGCATCTCAAGAAAAAACTGCATCTTTGAATTATGCGTTTCATCGTAGTACTTTTTCTATTTATGAGCTGTTTTTCCTTCGGACAACGAGGGATAATCCACTATTCGAAGGAAAATGGTTTGGCATCGAATGAGGTGAATGCACTCACCTATGACAACGAAGGATTTTTATGGTTGGCAACTAACAACGGGATCGATAGATTTGACGGACAACGCTTCATTCATTTCAAACACAATAGTTCCGATAGCAAATCCATTCTTGGAAATAAAATAAATGCAATTGCTTTCGACGGAAAAGAAAGTATATATGCAAGTGTTGAAAATAAGGGTTTGGTGATACTCAACACGAAATCGCTTGTTATCAAAAACTATTCGAGCACACAGGGAGCCCCGAAAATTTCTGGAAATAAGATCTTGTCGTTTTGTAAAGACAATGTGAATGTAATCTGGGCTGCTCAACAAGGTTCTGGATTGGATAAAATTGAACCAACTAAAGTAACAAACTTCACTCCTTCTCAACAATTCAGGAAATTGAACGCCTTCAAGGCCAATACGTTTTACGCTGTTTTTCAGGATAAATTTTCAAAGCAATATTTATGGTGTTTGTCGGACCTGGGTTTATTCCAATTCAACAAAAACACCAGTAAATGGGCGTATTTCCTAATCGATAAAAACCACATTGCAAAAGGAACCGAATTTTCAGTGGAAGACAACCAACTGCGAAGTATTACGGAAGATGGTAAAGGCAACCTGTATCTCGGAACGGCAAATGGAAAATTCTTGTATTTCGATCAAATTCAGAAAGAATACAAAATCTTTAACGATGAAAACACAGGAATTCAAGGTTCGTCTATTTCAGGTTTAGCCTGGCGCGATACCAGATATATGTACACTTGCATTGAAAACAAGGAATTTCTTCTATTCGATACAAAAACAAAGGATTTCATTCGTTTTGATAGTGACGAAAAAATAGATATTCGTCCGTTTAGTCTTGCAAGACATGGTTCTGAAGTAGCTATTTGCAGTAAACATTTAGGGCTTTTTATTCAGAACGAAAACCAGATCTACGGATCAAGAACCGTATTTACCGATGCAAAAATCACATTCAGTAATCGCTCACAAACTTCTTTTCTGATTGAAACATCTGACGGAAAAGTAGAACTCCGTTCGCTTTCGGAACCAACATTAAAAGGAAAAGCAATTAATCACGTTACCGGAATTCAATCCATTTCGACCTATAAGAATGATGACTTTCTGGTTTGCACACCCTCCGGAACATTCGTAGTAAGAAGAAACGGAGAAGTTCGTAAACTTCCTGACTTTATTATCAGAGGAGGAGCATCACTGGTAGCCTCTGATCAAAATGTTGTTTACGCATACCGGGAAGACCATGGGATCTTCGTTCTCAATGCATCAGAAACACAATGGCAACGAATAAGTGCGTCCGACCTTAAATCGAAACAAACATGGATGGTTCGTGGAAAAATAAATGCATTTACTATCATTGGTTCAAAGGCATACCTCTCAGGTTCGGAAGGGATCTACGAATTTGATCTTAAACGAAACACATTCAAAGCACTTACTGAATTGAATAATAGAATTAGTGATGAGATTACCACTTCAGCCTATTTGAACAATATCCTTTGGTTCGGAACATCATCAAGCGGATTGTTTGGTTACGACATCAAAACGCAAAAAACGGTTCGTGAATTCGACGAGAATAAGGATTTTCCGCTGGAAACCATTTCTTCAATAACCAAAGACCGCTTCGGAAACCTGTGGGTACTTAGTTCCAGTTTTGTTATTCGCATCGACTCAAAGAAAAATCAATTCGAAATTCTTGGTGAAAGCAACGGTTTGCATAACGTAAAGAACATTTTATGTTCAGGGAACTCTATTTTCTTTGTTCAGGAAAATTCACTGGTCAGCGGATCAATTGTTAGCTCCCTTCCGCTTATTTATGATCCAAAGCCTTACATTCAGCGCGTTATTGTTTTAAACAACGACAATTCGCCACTCAATTTAAAAACCTTTAAAGCAAGTCAGAACAGTATTCAATTCGAATTTGGAGTATTGGATTTTGGTGTAATTGGAGATAACAAAGTTCAATACCGTTTGAAAGGATTGGATGATGTTTGGCGACCAGGAAATAACAGGGATGAAGTAAGCTATTACAACCTACCGGGCGGAAGTTATCGTTTCGAATTGAAAGTAACTGTTGGCGACAGAGAATTTGTTTCAGGATACGATATTGTGGTTCATAATCCGTATTACAAAACGTGGTGGTTCATTCTATTCGTTGCCGTGTTTACCATTAGTGGAATTTGGCTCTATATCCGACTGAGAATTAAACGTATTGAAACTACCGAAAGAATGAAGGCGCAGTTTTCTGCTGATTTGAACGAAATGGAATCGAAAGCACTGCAGGCACAAATGAATCCGCATTTCCTTTTCAATAGTTTGAATTCCATTCGCCTATTCATTCTCAAAAACGACGTTGACAGTGCTGCCAATTATATTGCAAAGTTCTCGAAATTACTGCGCATGATCCTGAATTATTCACGACATGACATGATCACCGTTTATGATGAAATTCAGGCAATGAAACTGTATTTGGATTTTGAGAAATTGCGATTCGATAATGGCTTTGACTTTGACATTGAAATTGACGGACAAAATGTACTTGATGTTCAACTTCCACCATTGGTAGTTCAACCTTTCATTGAAAATGCCATTTGGCATGGTTTGATGTCGAGATTAGACACCAAGGGCGAACTTCATATCGCATTCAAAATTGTGGATAAGGAATTACGTGTAACTGTTGAAGACAACGGCGTTGGGCGTGAAAGAGCAAAAGAAAATAATTCTAAACGTTCGTTGAAGGAAGGAAGCGTGGGATTACAAATCACAAAGGAGCGACTAAAAGGTTTAAGTTTCAGAACCGGAAAGAGAAACGACTTTGAAATTGTGGATTTGTATGATGAAAACAACCAACCAAAAGGAACTTTAGTTAACTTGTACTTCGAATTATAAGCAATTCATTATTATGAAATTACGTGCCATCATAGTAGATGACGAAAAACATGGATTAGAAACAACTTCTATCCTAATTCAGAAATATTGTACCAACGTCGAAATCATTGCCGAAATCTCGTCGCCATTAAACGCAATTGAGGTTATCAATAATGAAAAACCAGATTTGTTGTTTCTCGACATTTCAATGCCTCAACTCAACGGTTTTGAATTGCTTTCGGTTTTAACCTATAAAGAAGCTGATGTCATTTTTACCACAGCTTACGACGAATACGCGCTTGAAGGATTTAAGCACGGTGCTGTGCACTATTTGGTGAAGCCAATTGAGGCGGAAGATTTGGTAGAAAGTGTTTCGAGAGTTGCAAAAAAACGCGCGGAAACGAAGCCTACTCCTATCCTACTGTCTCAACTGGGACTAAAACCGAAAATTCCAATTTCGTCGTTGAACGGAGTTGAATTGGTTGAAGTGGAGCAGATTATCCGTTGTGAATCGGATGGAAATTATACCGTAATTGTACTTCCTGCACGCAAGATTACCGTTTCGAAAACATTAAAAGAAATTGAACGTCAATTGGCAGATTTCCCTTATTTCTTCCGTTTACACAATTCGCATTTAGTAAACTTAAATCACATTGCGAAATACATTCGTGGTGAAGGTGGATCTGTAATTCTTACCAACCAGGAAGAAATTGGTGTTTCCAGAAGTAAAAAAACTGAGCTGCTGGAGGTATTGGGGATTAACTAGAAAACAGACTTCGAGAACCTCAGTCTACTTTTCATTCCTTTGAACTTTTTGAATATGCTTCGGCGTAAGCTTTTTGAACTCTTTAAACTTTATAGAAAATCCTCTTTTTTGTGGAGTCAAGTTACACATCAAAAGACGTAATTTAGTCATTTAGAATAGGAAGGGATTAAATCCTTAAAGATCAAAGGTCAAACTGTTCTATATTTGTATACGAGTAAATCTCAGAAGACATGAAAACATTATTATCTATTATCGCATTTTTAGGCTTAGTAACTATTGCTAACGGTCAGGTGCTAAAAACCATTGGTAGCGCAGCCAAAAATAAAGTAGAGAGTCAGGATTTCAATACAGGAAGATCCAATAAAGAGAAATCTGGTCTTACAAACAAAAAATCTGAAAGCCCGGCAGCTCCTGCAAGTAGTGCTTCTCCTGAACCAACAACTGAAAGCGTAGATTCAGTTCCAACGGAAGGAATGGCAACAGGAACAGGCGACTACAAGAAAGAGTATTCTTTCAAAATGAAGGTTGCTTACGACATTACCGACATGAAGAAAAGTAAAACAACCAACATGGCTTATTCTTATTCAGATGAGGCAATGTATACGGTTATGAGCGATGGTCAATCAGCAATGATCAATGATTATGTGAACGAAGTGATGATCACTATTGATGAAAAGTCGAAATCAGCTACAGTAATGTCTTCTTCATGGTCGAACAAAATGGCTGGAAAAATGGTAGACAACCATAACGAGAAAGCAGGAAAAACAACAATCACTAAAACTGGTGAAACGAAACAGATTCTTGGTAAGAATTGTGAGAAATATGTTGCCACGAGTGAAGATGGAACAAAAATGGACATGTGGATCACAACTGACATCATCATCGATAATGCGAAGATTGCTGCAAGCATGATGCAATATTCAAAAACAGCACAGCCTGAAGGTGATTATCCTGCAAGCGGAACAACGATGGAATTTACATCTTACAACAAAAAAGGTGAAGCTGAAACGCATATGATCATGACGGAATTCAGTGAAACAGCGTTTACGAAGAATTTGAATGAATATAGAATTACGAGTATTGGATTTTAATTTAGACGGCGCTTCGGCATCTCGACTACGCTCGATGACCGAAACTCAAGAAAAGGAGACCGAGCGGAGTCGAGGTCAACTTTGAACTCAATAAAAATCATAAGGGTTAGGTAGCAAATACTTATATCCCAAAGAAATAGAAAGGTCTGATTGGATACATTTTCCGGTCGGACCTTTTTCAAATAACGGGACTTCCACTCTCAATTTTTCAGCCATCTTGGTGTAATAATCTCCTTTCAACGGGTGATTTGGTGCACATGCGTTCACTATTTGAACTTCAACCTGATCCTGGATCAGAAATGAAATAATTCCAACTGCGTCTTGCAGATGAATGAGGTTGCAATACTCGTTATAATTGTAAGTTTTTCCAGATTTTGACATCATTCGAACGGGAAACCTTCCCTCGCCTACCAAACCGGCCAAACGAACGATCGTCAATTGCTTTCCCAGTTCTTTTTGAAGCTTTTCTTCCGTGGCAACATGCTTGTTCGCTGAATCCAAAATTGCCGTTTCATCAAACGTTTTGTTTTCGTTTGGATAAACACCCGTTGTGCTTGTAAATACAAATCGACAACTCGCTTGACAATGCTTCGTGAACTCCAAACAAACTTCAGCATGAGATTTCCCTTCCTTCGGAGGTGGAAAACAAAATACTACCCAATCAGCATCGTTTAAAGACGCATTTACAGATTCATTTTCTGTCAGTTGAAAAGCATTAATTCCCGCAGTCAATTCAGGTTTATTGGAACGGTAAATGACAGAAACAGAATTCCCTTCCAATTTCAAACTTTCAGCAAGAGGCTTACCTAACCAGCCTGAACCAACAATTACGATCTTCATAGGTCAAAATAACTGAAAACTGTGGAATTCGGGTTGCATTAAGCGTTATTTTTGCAACATGACACAGAAATACTCTTCTTGGTTCATCAAATTGAATTGGTTAGCCCTCTTTTTAATTTTCGCAGTAATTATTGCCGGAAGCGTTGTTCGTACAACCGGAAGTGGAATGGGATGTCCTGATTGGCCAAAATGTTTTGGCTCATGGGTTCCACCAACCGACGCGAAAGAACTTCCTGAAAACTACAAAGAAGTTTATGGTGAATTAAGAGTGAAAAAAGTGGAGAAATTCTGTCGTTTCCTGACTTCAATCGGCATGAAGGAAAAGGCGGAGAAAATCAAAAACGATCCTTCCGTGTACGAAGAATTACCTTTTAACGCTGGAAAAACGTGGACAGAATACATGAATCGCTGGGCAGGTTTTTTAGCTGGAAATGCGATTTTGATTGCTTTCATTTGGACACTTTTCAGGTATAGAAAAAGCAGAAAACTGGTCTTATTAAGTCTCGGAACGTTGATTGCAATTAGCGTCAATGGCTGGTTCGGATCAATTGTAGTAGCTACCAATCTTGTTCCGTGGGTAATCACTGTTCATATGTTCTTAGCCTTGCTGGTCGTTGTACTGCAAATCATGATTATCCGAAGAATTGTACCTCGCTACGAGAAGTCATTGAATCTTCCTAACGGAATGAAATGGCTCATCATAAGTATCTTGCTGATCACAACTTACCAAATGTTCTTGGGAACTCAGGTGCGCGAATACATTGACGGACTAACTAAACAAGGATTAGGTAGAGATAGCTGGTCAGAAAACTTTGGCTGGTCATTCTTTATTCACCGATCATTCTCGTGGCTTGTTTTGGTTTTGATTTTACTCCTTGGATACTTCAATCATAAAACAGAAAAGATTAAGGCGATTTACTGGGCGGTAATTTGTTTGGCCTTAGAACTAATTGGTGGAGTTTTATTGGCTTATGCAGATATGCCAGGTTTAGTTCAAATCAGTCATTTGTTCTTCGCAGCAGTTCTTTTCGGAATTTTAACCTTACTATTTTTACGCCTTTACCGTGTTGATGGTAAGCGCACTAGCAGTTTGTTGCAATAAAAAAAGCTAGAGCTGAGCTTTCGCTCAATACTCTAGCTTTATTCCGTGGTCCCACTTGGGATCCCTGTCTGCCTGACGTCAAGACAGGCAGGGAACCAAGCACTTGTTGAAAGCTTGTATAAACAAAAAAAGCTAGAGCTCGACTTTCGCCAATACTCTAGCTTTATTCCGTGGTCCCACTTGGGATCGAACCAAGCACCTACTGATTATGAGTCAGTTGCTCTAACCGACTGAGCTATAGGACCTTTAATTTCATTTGAGTTGGTCTGTTGCTCTAATCCGCCGCGGCGGAAGCTATAGGACCAATTTCAAACCTTATTCAGGACTGAAATTACAGGTTGCAAATATAGTATTTCCTTTGAAAAACGGAGAGATTCGAACTTTTTTTGTTCTGCTTTACTAATTATTTTCTAGATAGTCATCTGCGTTCATCCGTGCCCGTCTGCGGGAAAATCATATATTCGCTTCATGGAACAGCAACTCATCGATTACTTCAATTCCATCACTCCGCTAACGAAGGAGGAAGCAGGCGCTATTGCTGAAACAATGAACATTCAAACGTTTCCGAAAGGACACATTCTTCTTCGTCAGGGTGAAATTTCGTACGAAGCCTATTTTGTTCTGAAAGGTTGTGTACGACAATATTATCTTGCCGAAGGGGAAGATCGAACGGTGAATTTCTTTTCCGAAAATCAGTGGGTGATTTCTATGACCAGTTTTGCCGGACAACAACCTTCCAATCACTTTATGGAATGCTGTGAAGAAACTATTTTGGTGGTTGGAAACCGAGAAAAGGAAGAATACCTGTATAACAATTTCCCTCGCCTGGAAGGAATTTCCAGAAAAGTGATGGAACGTGTTTTTGCTGAACAACAAGAACTAATGGGTGCCTATTTTACCGATTCACCCGAACAGCGTTACGTAAAATTAAGAGATAGTCGTCCGGATTTAGTACAACGACTACCTCAATATTTACTGGCGAGTTACATCGGAATTCAACCTGAATCTCTGAGTAGAATTCGCAAACGTCTGACCGGAAAGTAACTTTCCGCCGCAGCGGACTCAGTTACCTTTATGAAGAATGGAAGTTTAGTGTGTTGAAATACCGATCTCTAAAACCACATTTCCACGTTTATGTCCCGCTTCCACATATCTGTGCGCTTCACGAATTTCATCCAGCGAATACGAACGATCAATTAATGGCGTTAAGCTTTCAGATTTCAACAAGTCTGCAATAAGT
>CBFGNV010000040.1:0-38403 GCA_965650275.1 uncultured Fluviicola sp.
GGGTGATTATTTTGTTTTTGCCGCGAAGAAAAATGATGGCTGGCTGGATTCTACGATCTATAACAATCCTGCAGGAATGGCCAATCCGGGTGTCAGCCTGATTAATGACACCATTCATTACTTTTTCAGCTGGAAACCTGGCGGAACAGGATTGAGATACAATCTAGTTACGGATACCGATTACAACTCTTTTACTCCAATTAATTACGTTCTTAAAGAAGTAAGGTCAGAATACTTCAGTGAATATTTCGACGGAATCGTAAGTAACGATGCTGTTGGAAGTGCTTACTGTAATGGTGAAGGTTATGGTTTCGGCCCGCTTTTAAATACCGGAACAGCTATCGAAACTCAAAACATCGGTATTCAAACGCCGAATTTATATAGTGGAACTGATGCCCCCCAACCTAAGTTTGAGTTTCGATCATCCAGCGCTTCAAATTCAGAGTCTAACTCCGTATACAATCACCACTTACGTGTCACGTTCGGACCAGTTCAGTTGATCGATTCGTCCTGGTACGGATATCAACAACACATCAAAACGCAGCTTTTACCTCACAATGTATTGAGCAACGGAACATCAACTTTTCAGTTCAGTATTATTGGTGATGTTACTGCGGTCTTAGACCGACAAGCTATAACTTACACGAATCTTGTTTACAACAGACAATTAAACTCGGGAGGTTTAACTTCAGACGCCTTTACAGTTCTGAATAACAGCTTAGAAACCAAGTCGCGTTTAGATCTATTGAATTTCAATTCATCCAGTTCATTTGCCGTTTATGAAAATGGCGGATTACCGAGAATTCAGTTTTCCACCATCAACTCAGGAACACATCAGTTCCTAATACCAAATAGCACCAGCTCGGACAGGACTCCGGTTCAAGTATTTGGGTTAGATCAAACAATCGCAGTAACAACATTGTTACCAGTTAACGGAACAGGGTCATTTAATGATTACAGTTTAGTTGCGGCAGATTCCATGTTGATCATCATTACGCATCCGATATTTTCTGCGGCGGCAAACAATTACAAAACATACCGACAATCTGCAGCAGGAGGCGCATATCCAACAGCCTTGGTTTACTTCAATGATATTTCTGAACAGTTTGGAGGTGGAGTTCCAATGCATCCTGCAGCCATACGAAGATTTGTAAACTACCTGTACAACATTACAACCGTAAAACCTGCAGCGTTGTTATTACTTGGAAAAGGAGTTGTTCCTTTTGAACACAGATCTACTCCATCCATTGCACAATACAACCTGGTTCCAACATTGGGCTATCCGGGTTCCGACATCGCAATTACTTCCGGACTCGGAAACACAATTTACGATCCCTTGATTCCAACTGGTCGAATTTCAGTTTACACCAATACGGAATTACAAAATTATTTGGATAAAGTCATTCAGTACGATAGTTATCAGGTAAGCAACGCATTGAACTTTGAAACCAATCTTAACAATCAGAAGCAAATTCTTCATTTCGTAGGTGGTTCGAGCGCCAGTCAGCAAAACCAGTTTCAGGGCTTCATGAATAATATGAAGAATATTATTGAAGACAGTTTGTATGCAGGAAATGTGATCAACTATTTCAAAACAACAAGTAATCCACTCGATCCAACAGTTGTTGCCGGAGTCACTGAAATTATCTCCAGTGGGGTTTCTCTAATGACTTTTTTCGGTCACGCTGCTGCTTCAAACAATGGATTCGAAATAAATATTGACGAACCGAGCAATTGGAACAATCAGGGCAAATACCCAATCGTAATTGGGAACTCTTGTCACAATGGAAACCTGTATGCTGCGAATTACCTTTCCACTTCTGAACAGTTTGTAAACACACCTCAAGAAGGTGCAATTGCGTTCATTTCGAGTGTTGGAATTGGCTATGCCGATCATTTATCATATTACTCAACGGAACTGTACAGGCACTTTTCTAACAAAAGTTTTGGTATGCCAATTGGCTATCAAATGAAGGAGGCAATCAGAGATCTGCAAGCTCCTAATCAGAACATCTACTTTGAGACTACTTATCAGCAAATGGCGTTGAACGGTGACCCATTGATCAAATTAAACTTTCAACGAAAACCTGAAATTTCAATTCAATCCAGTGACATCTCTTTTTCGCCAACAACGATTGATCTGAATACTCCGGAAATTAACGTTCAGTTTAAGATCAAAAATCTTGGTGCCGCAATTAATGATTCGATTCTAGTTGAGGTAAGACGAAATTTCCCGCAAAGCAATGATGATTCTTTGATCTCATTTTACATACCGCAGTTAAATTACGATACGGTAATCACAAAATCATTTCCACTTCAACCGGAAATCAGCGGTGGAATTAACCAATTTACTGTAAGCGTTGATCTACCAACCGTATATCAGGAAGGTTTTGAAGAAATTACCAACAACAACGCAAGTGCTAATCTTTTTGTCCCAATTGGTGGAATCAATCCCATCTGGCCATACAATTATGCGGTTGTTCCTTACGACACAGTTACAGTCAAAGCTTCAACTATCAATCCAATTGCAAGCCTAAATACTTATTTATTTGAGTTAGACACCACAGATACCTACGACAGTCCGCAATTGCGTAAATTCTCAGTAACTGAACTTGGTGGAGTAAAATCCGTACCATATGCATCATGGTTAAACAATTCCGGCGGCTCATTTCCATTGATCTGTTCGGATAGTACTGTTTATTTCTGGCGCGTAGCGGTAGATAGCTCAGTTCTCAACTGGACAGAATTTTCATTCCAATACATTCCTGGAAAACGTGGATGGGGACAAGATCACTTCTTTCAGTTCAAAAACAATGATTTCAACAGCCTCCAATACAATAGAACAACACGTCAACGGGAATGGCTGACAGGTCAGGCTCACACGCTTTACGCGGCCGCTACAGATAATTATGATGATTATGAAAATCAATGGGGGCTTGACGGTGGATTGATCGATTATGCAACTGTTTTATGTAATACACCAGGTATTTACGTTGGAGTAATTGATCCCATTACGCTCGAGCCATGGATGACCAAATTTGGAACTCAAAATCCAACTCACGACTTCGGAAATGGAAATACAGATGGCGGCTATTGTCAACATAACAGAGCTGAAGGTTTTTTCGCTTTTGACCAAACAGATCCAGCGCAATTAGCCGCATTTGAAAACATGATTGAAAACGAAATTCCTGATGGACATTACGTATCGATCTATACAACAACAGAAACCAAATACTCGCTTTGGGATGTCAATCAACCAAGCTTGTACACCATGTTCCAAAATCTTGGATCAACACAGGTAAACAATACACAGCCTGAAAAACCTTTTGTAATGATCTTCAAAAAAGGAGACCCCGCATCTTTGGTAGAAAAGCATTATCCCGACACAACAACAGCACTTGGTTTAAATAGAATCGTTTACGTTGAGTTCCCATTTGTTGAAAGCAATTTTGAAGGTGTTGAAATAACCCCATTAATCGGACCTTCATTTGAATGGCAAACACTTTATTGGAAGCGAGATTCACTGGATTTAACAGCAGTTGACAGTGTTCGACTTAGAATAGAAGAATTCAACATTAATCAGGAATACGTAAACACGATTGATACTGTTTTCAGTCCAAACGATTCTATTTTGAACCTAAACACAATTGTTGACGCGGTTACATACCCATATATTCGATTAAATATTTACAACTCGGATAGAGTAAACTTCACTCCTGCTCAAATTGACAGATTGCACGTTTTGTATTCGCCAGTACCAGAAGCAGCGATAGACGGAAGTATTGGTTACTACCTGTCTCCTCTTCAGGACACCATTCAGGAAGGGCAAAACATCAACTTTGCCGTTGACATTAGAAACGTCAGTGATTACGATATGGATTCGCTTTTGGTGAGTTACAAAATAGAAGACGCGAACCACGTAATGCATTCTATACCATATGTTCGCCAGGAACCATTGCTGCATGGCGATGTAATGAGAGACACAATTACTTTCTCAACATTGGATTATCCAGGTTATAATGGCTTTTGGATGGAAGTAAATCCATATATAAACGGAAGTTTGGTTGTGACCGACCAATTGGAACAATTCCATTTCAACAATATACTCTACTTACCTTTTATTGTTGATGGAGATGATGAACATCCTATACTCGATGTTACTTTTGACGGAAGACATATCTTAAACGGCGACATTGTAAATCCTGAAAGCGAGATCTTGATCACACTCAAAGATGAAAATCCATACCTGGTGATGGACAACATCTCGGACACCACTCACTTCGGAGTCTACATTACCGACCCACAAGGAAACATTAAACGAATTCCATTCATTGACGGAAATGGCAACGTAGTTATGCAATGGTATCCAGCTGAAGCGCAAAATAAGAAGTTCAAAATTCTATACCCTTCTTATTTCACTACCGACGGAACATACACTTTACTTGTTCAGGGCTCTGACAGAAGCGGAAACATTTCAGGAGATTACGAATACAAAGTAACCTTTGAAGTAATTCGTGAAAGCTCTATCACTTATTTAATGAATTATCCAAATCCGTTCAGCACAAGTACCCGATTTGTATTTACACTGACCGGAACTCAGGAACCGGAAGAAGTACTTATTCAGATCATGACTGTTACAGGTAAGATCGTTCGTGAAATTACAGAAGATGAATTAGGAAAAATCTATATTGGAAGAAACATTACTGAGTTTGCCTGGGATGGAACTGATGAGTTTGGTGACCGATTGGCAAATGGCGTTTATCTGTACCGAGTGAAAGCCAAAATAGACGGTGAAGATATCAAACACCGTGACTCTGATGCTGACACTTACTTCAAGGAGGAATTTGGGAAGATGTACTTGATGAGATAGAATTCAAAATTTTAAATGCCTAAATTTTAAAATTTAGCATTTAAACGTTTAACATTTTCAAAAGAATCTACACGAAAAAATCGCGGTATCATCTACCAACTTCAGATTCCCTTTCCATTCATCCAATTTTGAGAAAATGATATTGTTCATATCCTCCATGCTCAGTTTATTGAAACTGTGAACGATTCTGATCAGTTGCTCCAATTCAAAGTGTTCTTTTTTGTCGTTCTCTAACTCAACCACACCGTCGGTATAAAGCACCATAGTTGTATTAGGTTCAAGGATTTCGGTTCCAACTTCAAGAAAAGGCAATTCATCAAACATCCCTAAACCAACACATCCTTTCTCAAGTAGAACACTCTCTTTTCCATCGGTAATAAATGGTTGATTGTGTCCTGCATTCACATAGGTAAGCTCACGTGTATTGGCATTATAAGTTGCAATGAAAAATGTAATAAACTTCTCACCCATTGCGCTTCTCACTACCGTTTTATTCAACTCAATGATCAACGTTCGCATATCGAACCATTGAAATTGCACAAACGCACGCACTGTGGCTTGAAAGTTCGCCATCAGCATAGCAGCACTTACTCCTTTTCCGGAAACATCGGCAATACAAATCACATAGCGATCATCATCCAACGGAATAAAATCGTAATAATCACCACTTACAATGTGCCGGGGAATAAAACGCGCAGAAACATCCATACGCTTATTCGAAGGCAAAACTGCAGGGAATAAAAGTTTCTGCATTTCAGAAGCTACTTCCAGCTCTTTTTTCAGTCGTTCCTGCTTAAGTTGTTCTGATGCCAAACGCTTATTTTCAATTGCCATTACAACAATACTTGTCAGCGTCTGCACAAAACTCATGCTCTTCAGCGCTTCAGAAAGACGTTGATGTCGTTTTTCAATTCCACCAATAAGCAAATAAGCTAAAGGCTGTTCTTTGTTCAGAATTGGGATCACCACGTCAAAATCAGAAAGAACTGAACTCTGGCTTGATTCAATAACCGTTATTTCTCTAAAGCGACTCAATTCAGAAACAACAGAAATATCCTTTACTCTACTCCTTGTACCTACACGAAGTAAACAGGAAAAACTACCTTGTTTATTGAATAGTACAAACCTATCGAATCCCAGTTGTTCACGCATTATGAACTCGAAAAGGCGTGTAATTTGGTCAACGGATTGATTTGAGGTAATTGCGCGCGAAATTTCCAACAACGAGTTCAGGTGAAATTCATCTTCGTGAACTTCAGTCTTTAATCTTGTTAAAAGTTGTTGATTCGGCATAAAGCAATTTCAATACTGAATCTGTAAAACACAGATTTCCTCAATATAAAATTACAGGATACGAAACCGCTTTAAACTACTTGTTTACAATAGTTATGAGGCTGGAAATGTTAATTAGATATTTTCCCAAAACTTCGGCACTCGATTACAGAAGTCTAGTTATAAAATTTAGAAATCCAACAAATCCTTCAACGATGCTTTCACCTTCTCTGCATTTGGCAGCAACTCTGCTTCCAAACTAGAGTTCAATGGAATCGCTGGCGTATCAACGGATCCAACAATTCCAATTGGCGCATCCAAATGCTTGAAATTATCACGTTGAATTCGTCCCGCCAAACCAAGTGTAAAGCTTGCTTCAATAGATTCCTCCGTAACCAGTAACACTTTTCCATGTTTCTGAACAGAAGCATTTATAGCCTCAATATCTAAGGGATTGATTGAGCGTAAATCGAGAATTTCTACTTTATCGGCACAATCTTTAGCTGCCTCAAGTGTCCAGTAAACCCCGCGTCCGTAAGTAATCACAACACAAGATTCGCCTTTTTCAATTCTATCAGCAGAAGCTTCCTGAACGATTCTTGCTTTTCCAATTGGGATGATGTAATCTTCGTCTGGTTCAATGGACATAGCTCCTTCAGTACCAGGGATTTTAGACCAGTACAAACCTTTATGTTCCAGAATCACAACTGGATTCGGATCATAAAACGCAGCTTTCATCAATCCTTTCAAATCGGCTCCTGTTGAAGGATAAACCACCTTGATTCCACGAATATTTGCCAACACCGATTCCACACTTGAAGAATGGTAAGGCCCACCTGAACCATAGGCTCCGATTGGAACACGAATAACACAGCTAACGGGCCATTTTCCGTTCGACAAATAGTTTGAGCGGCTAACCTCCGTAAATAACTGATTCAATCCCGGCCAGATGTAATCTGCGAACTGAACTTCAACGAAAGGCTTTAATCCAACAGCCGACATACCAACCGTTGAACCGATAATAAACGCTTCCTGAATTGGTGTATTAAAAACGCGATCATCACCAAAGGTTTGCGCTAAAGTTGCTGCTTCACGGAAAACTCCACCCAAGCGCCCGCCAACATCTTGTCCGTACAACAAGGCTTCAGGATGCTTTTCCATCAACTCACGAACTGCGAACAAAGCGCTATCAACCATAACGGTTTTTTTCTTTCCTTTCGGTTCGCGTTCTCCTTTTTCTTCTGTAACAGGAGTTGGCGCAAAAATATGATCAGTTACTGATTGGGTTGATGGATCTTCCGCATTCAACGCTTTATCGTATTCAGCATCTACCAATTTCTTGACATTTGCTTCAATATTAATAACGTCTGCCTGACCAGCAACTTCAGCAACAATCTCTTTCAATTTTGGATACGGATCACGAGAAGCCGCCTCCTCCAGGTCATCTCTGTACCATTCTTTTCGAACACCAGAAGTATGGTGACCAAGCAATGGAACTTTCGCGTGAATGATGAATGGACGACGTTCTTTACGAACAATATCAAACACTTCTTTTACCGTCTGGAAGGACAAGTCAAAATCACTTCCATCAATTGTTCTAACCTCAATACCTTTAAAACCTTGCGCATAGTAAGTCATATCCTGTGCTCTGGTTTCTTCTGCATTTGCAGAAATATCCCAACCGTTATCCTGAACAAGGTAGACAATCGGAAATTGTTTCAAAGCAGCCATTTGAAGAGCTTCAGAAACTTCACCTTCTGTACAAGAGGCATCACCTAACGAACAAACAACAACAGGGTTTTCACCTCCAAAATCTTGGGCTAAACCTGTTTTCTCTTTGTACTGAATTCCCATTGCAATACCTGTAGTTGGAATTGCCTGCATTCCTGTAGCAGAACTTTGGTGCGGAATTTTAGGAAACCCTTCTCTGTTTAATGATGGGTGGGAATAATATGTTCTTCCGCCTGAGAACGGATCATCTTTCTTTGCAAAAACCTGAAGCATTAACTCGTAAGGAGTCATACCAAGTCCAAGTAAAATACTATCATCACGATAGTAGGGCGACACCCAGTCTTGTGGTTTTAATTGCATTCCAACGGCAAGCTGAATAGCTTCATGTCCACGCGAAGTTGCGTGTACATATTTTGCAGTAATTTCTTTGTTTGCCTCGTACTTTTCAGCCAACGTTTTTGCCGTCGCCATCAATTCGAAACCTTTCAACAATACTTGCTTTTCTGTTTTAACCTTGCTATTCGCAACCGTAGATGCCATAAACCAATTTTGGTGCAAAGATAAGCTTTAGGTTGCTAAATAATTTAGAAAAGACAGAAACTCTATTAGAAATTTCTGTCTTTGTTTTGTTCTAAACTAAAATTGAAAGGTAGCGCTCTAAGCATGCTTTTTCGGTTTCAACCACTAAACGAATGAAATCATCTTTCTCTTTCTGAACCTGAACTTTTTCGAGCGCACTGTAATAGCTTGATCTCGAAACATGATCACCTTTAATATTGGCGATCACATAACCATGCTGAAGAAGAATAACATTCATTATTAAACGCGATGTTCTTCCATTTCCATCAATAAAAGGATGAATTGTAACGAGGCGTTCGTGCATTTCAGCTGCAAGCACAATTGGATGAAGCCTTTTTCGATTATTGTTGTACCAAATAAAATATTCCTCCATTTCCTTTTGAACCAAATAAGGTGCCGGAGGCATATGAGCACTTCCTTGAATCATTACCTGAACATTCCTGTATTTACCTGCGTATTCCGGTTTAATTCCTCTCAGAACCAAACTGTGCAATTGAAGTAATTCTCTTTCACCTATTACAGTGGTGTTCTTCACCAACTCATACATGTATTCGATTGCATCAGAATGATTGATTGCCTCCAAATGCTCTCGCATAGATTTACCTGAGATGGTAATTCCTTCGCTTACAACAAGAGCTGTTTCCTGAAGCGTTAATGTATTTCCTTCTATTCTATTGCTTTCAAATGTGTACTCTGTGGATAAAGCATCAGTAATTCTATAGTTTTCAAACTTTCTAAGTTCATCTAGTTGAGCTTTCATTGAATCTATATCTTCAAGCATTGGCTCCACTTCCGGATTAATCACCATCCGATACGGATTGTAACTTGCCAATACATCACTTACCATATTCAAGACTTCATCTGCATATGGGAATTGATAAAGCTCACGAACAATCTTCTCCTTCAAATATTCTTTCATCAATTCATCAAAAGGAATATCTAAAACCTTTGAGAGTTTAATTAATTGAGCTTGAGAAGGTGTTCTCTTGTTGTTTTCAAACTTACTTATCAAACTTTGATCTACACCAAGCGCATTCGCCAATTCTCTTGAGCGGATACCTTTTTTCTTTCTGGCAGTTTGCAACAATGCTTTCATTTGACAAAATATTACATGACAAATTTAGTCATATATTCTTTGTTTTCAAAAAAAAGAGTGAACCAAAGTCCACTCTTTTCATTTTATATTTCCACTATCTATTATTATCAATAACGTACTGAAGTACTTTCTGAATCAAATGCACCCGGTCTTTTCCACGCACATTGTGTTCGTGCATTGGATAAGGGAAGAAATCCATTTGAATTCCAAGATCAATAAACTTCTTTACCAACGCATAATTATGTTGCGGAACTACCGTTGGATCAACCGTTCCGTGAATAAGCAATAGTTTCCCTTTCAACTGATTCGCGTAAGTAAACAACGAAGAATTCTCGTATCCTTTTGCGTTTTCTTCAGGTCGATCCATGTAGCGTTCACCGTACATTACTTCATAGTATTTCCAATCTGTAACCGGCCCACCTGCAACACCAACGTTAAACGTTCCGGCTTGACGAAGCATTAACGAAGTAGTCATAAATCCACCAAACGACCAACCGTGAACCGCTAAACGATTTCCATCAACGTAAGGCAATGATTTCAGGTATTCAACTCCAGACATTTGGTCTTCTATCTCTACAGTTCCCAACTGACGGTGAATTTGCTGTTCAAATGCTTTTCCACGTTCTCCTGAACCCCGATTATCAACCGTGAACACCAAATACCCTTGTTCTGCCATCCAGTACATCCAAAGATTAGCGCCATCTAGCCACGAGTTTGTAATCATTTGTGCGTGTGGTCCACCGTAAACGTAAACCATAACTGGATACTTCTTGTTCGGATCAAAGTTACTTGGCTTGATCAAACGCGTATAAAGTATTGTCCCATCTTTTGCTGTAATTTGACCAATATCCGCTGTTCCAATTCCATAATCTGCCAACTTGTTTTTAGAAGTTTTCAGGTTGCGAACAATTTTCCCATTTATGCTTTTCAACTCTGATTTACCAATTACAGTGTGTGATGAATATTGATCAATGAAATGTGTTGCCGTAGAGTTGATTGAAATAGTATGTGTCCCTTCTTCCAGGGTCAAACATCTTTGCACTCCTTTCAAGTCGACGGAATAGTACAATGTATTTAAAGGACTTGTTCCTGTGGCAGCAAAAACGATTTCTTTTCCTCCTTTAATTGAAGTCAAAATTTCTTTTGTCACAAATTTATTTGATGTCAATTTTTTGATCAGGTTCCCCTGAATATCATAGTAATATAAGTTATTGAATCCATCAGATTCTGAAATCCAAACGAAATTGTTAGATGTTGTAGAAGGGAAAAATGCAGGATGCTCCGGCTCTACCCATTTCGAATCGCTTTCATGAACCAACGTTTTGATCTTAGCTCCTGAAACGGCATCGTATAAATTCAACCACATTTCATTTTGATCACGGTTCACTTCTGCAACCAAAACGTATTTTTCATCCGGTGTCCAGGAAACATTTGTCAAATAGCTATCAGTACCGCTTTCTGGTAAAATCCACGCTGTTTTGGCAGTTGAAATATTGTAAACTCCAACTTTTGGCTTTTCAGAACCTTGTCCAGCCATTGGATACTTAATTTCCATTAACTCTGCTGGAGTTTTTGTAATATCTTCCAACGGGTACATTTTTACATTCGTCTCGTCTTTTTGATAAAATGCTACAAGGTTTCCTTTCGGTGAAAAGAAGATCCCATTAGTGATTCCAAATTCCTGACGCGCGATTGATTGTCCAGACACAATATTCTTATCTTCATTAGAAGCAACAATTCGCTTTTCACCACTTGCTGTGTTCAAAAACAGATTATTTTCCATGGTATAAGCAAAATGTCCACTCGCTTCATTGAAAACGCCATTCGCAGCACCAGCAGGTGCGGTATTCAGCAATTTTCCTTTTTTAGTTGTTGTATTAAACAGATAGTACTTTTCGCCATCTGTAACGAACATTTCTTCGGCATTCTTCCATGAATAACCATAGAAGCTAACCAATTCAGCAGAAAGTGCAGTATTTACATCCTGAATTTTCAAAAACACTTCTTCGGTGCTTTTCTTTACACTCACTTTTGTAAGTGAAAGTCCATTATCCGAGATATAAACATAAACATCTGTTCCCGGAATCCAGGAAACGCCATCCAATGCTTCCGGTCGGAAATTACGGTATTGCTGTAATACAGATTCTGACAATGTCAAGGCTTTCTTTTGAGCAAATGCAGCTCCAAAAATGAAAAAAACCGAAACTAAAAGTGTAACATGTTTCATTACTTTCTTTCTATGAATTGATTAAAAAATTGCTCTAGCGGCGCAATGGTTTTGTAGCAGTGCATGAGCGTATCGATAATATTATCCGAAGTAATCAGACTAGCCGGAAACTCGGTTAACACATAAAATTGCTTATTGTATATCAAGTGTTGTATTGCCGCAGCCTCTTTCAATTCAGCAGGTATAACCTTGTTTTTGTCGCCTTTGATCTCACCAAAAGTTTCTACGAACGTTTTAGACGAAATCACTTTTTCAAAAGCCTTAAGGTTTTCCGCAATTCCTTCTCGGAGCAATAACAAGCGTTCTTTATCTATTTCGTAAATTCCACCATAAACGCGAACGGCTTCAGGAGTTAATTCGAAATAAATACCGTGTATAGAGTCAGATTTTCTACCATTTGGAGAAATTACGGCTGACATATAAAGTTTATACGGTGTTTTATCTTTTGAAAATCGAATATCTCTATTGATCCTGAAGATGCATTCCGAAGCCGTCAGATCCTTATAACGCAAATCTGTCTTGGCCACTTCTGCAATGACTCTGGTTACAAATTCTGCAAACGGTTTCTTTACAAAATCTTCGTAACGCTTTCTGTTTTCGTCGAACCAATCTTTGTTATTGTTCGCCGCCAACTCCATAAAGAATTTTAAATAGTCATTCTTGAAATGCGCCATGAGCCAAAGATAGCACGTCTAAACAATCCGAACTTGTTTTTCTATGAAAATTTAGTTGACAGGCAATGGAGCCCGAACAAAACCCACACCAACTTCATAGGTCAGAAAGGCATTCCCGGATTGAACAATGAGAAAACGCTGCCCAACAACATAAACGTTATCATAAATTGCAGGAACAATGGTCTGACCATAATAGAATGCTGCTCCTTTCTTACGAGGCAATGGAACTTTATGTTCAACTCCTAACCGCCATGGTGAAGCGATTTCTGTTTCCTTTCTTGATGGCGAAACTTCTTTTGCTGCAGTTTTCAATTGGAGAACCGTATCTGAAAGCTCAACAAAAAGCACTCCATCAAGCTCTTCTACAGATTTGAATTTACTACCTTCATAAAGTCTGTTCCCAAATTCATCCAGCACCACAAAAGCCTTTTTGTTATTGAAAATGGTATAACTGCCTTTCTCGCGTTTGGAAGTCATTTTTTCAGTTTTAGTCAGTCGTAAAGTTCCCTTTGAATCATACACTACATGATAATCTTTCATTTTACTAAAGAGCAGATAGTTGCTTTCTTCAGGCTTGACATTGAAGTGCAAGGTTGTCTTTTCGGAAGGTAAACGATAGTCAAAACTTTTTTCAGTTTTATTCATCAACCAACCGTTCAGCGTGATTGTTTCACCTTCGAACAAAGCGGTTAAAAAACTACCTGTTGGAGAATAAATATTGCGTTCATCAGTTCGTTCAATTAACCAATGATCACCCAAAACCGAGCTCAATTTTCCAGTTGGAACAACATTTAACTTTTGAAAAGTACCTGAATACCAATAAATGGAATCTGAAGTTTGGATCAACATCGATCGATCTTCACATCGTATCAAATTCCCTAGAGGAAGCTCATGCAAAACTTCTCCGTCCCTGTCAACAATCAAGGCTTTCGATTCTCCTGAAATGTAAAAAAGTCCATCATTTATCGGCTCTGCATTTCCTCGTGCAGAAAACAGTATGCTTCCATCTGTTTCTTCAATTCTGAAACTGTCATTCTCTCTCACCAAAATTCGATCGTAAACAAATGTTTTGTTCCAGCTTAAGGAATCATCCGGATCGAAAACATATGTCAAATCAGACGGATGAGAAAAACCAAAATGAGGTTGAATACTTTCTGTTATCGCAAATTCATCCTCGCTGATTATTGCATTACTATAGTTCTTGTTTACAGCAGAATCTCTGCTATAATCAAACCAGTACAACGTATCGTTGTTGAACTTTTTAGCCATAAAGATTCTTCTATCAAAGTTCCAAAATCCGGATAAAAAAGAAAACTCATCATACTGAGTATTATCCAATAAAGCTGTTCGAGGTCTATCAATACGACTTTTATCACTTCTTAGTACAACCGTTGTGTTTTCAGGAATTAGTTTCAATTTCGGATTCATCACCTGGGCTAAGCTTGACCTGTTGGGATGAATATTCTGAAAATCATTTTTGGTTTCCCACCACGAGAACAGATCAAATTCACTTTCAGCAGTTGTTGTAATTTCCGCCTTTTCAGCAAGGGTAGCCGCAAAACCTGAATGCAGGCAATGATCAAGTGAAAAAATCTTATTCGGATCAATATTCGCAACAATGTTAGATGGCCCATGCCAATGCTGTGTTCCGTCGGCATAAAGATCTAAATTATCCCAACCTGATCTTTCTGCAAAAAATGGTCGTGTTGATGAAGTGCTTACCAAACGTGAAGTAGGAAAATAAAAGCTTGAAAAGCTCAATTGCACTCCTTCAAAGTAAACATTCATTTCCGGACCAAAAGGCATTTGAATTTTCCGTGATCCATAGGATGAAACAGCTAGAATTTCCGTTGACCCTAAAACGCCATCAATCACATCGATCCAGTTCGAATTGCTATTTTTTGTGGTTTTACTTTCTCGTAAATTCCAATAACCAGTCTTCTGCGTTTCTTCCAATTCTGCGTCATTCACTTCCCAAAGTAACGTCCAGCTTTTCAACGTATCCAAGTACTCAACAGCAACAGTATTATCTAAAGTAAACGACTGAATTTCTTCAACATGAGCCGGAAGCTCATCGCTCATAACAATTATTTCGAAACCAGTTTTGTTATAGCATTTAAATGCACCATTGTATTTTACGAAATGTTCGAAAGAGCGATTATTCACTTTACCTTCAGTCGATAAAATATCAAATGTCCCTTCAGCCGTTTTCATTACAATAAACTCGTCAAAGCTTTTGCCATACTCAGGATAAACTTTATCAGAAACGCGTTTACCAAACTTATTGTAAACCACATTTGTACCATTATTAGCGACAAAAAAATCGCCCATTTTAGAAATCTGAGAATAGTTTGGGGCTACAATTACTTTCCCTTCGTCATTCATAATTCCCATTCCATTCCGGCTATTAACAGCATAGTTCAGCGTGTTATCAAGAAGAAAATCACTTTTCCCTTTCAAAAACTGAAAATGGACAATCGTTCCAAAACCAGTCTCGCTCAACACTTTCCCATTATAATCAGCCAAATACCATGCATCTTTAATCAATACACGCAAACGGTGTTTATCTAAAATTTCAATTTGATCGTATTGCGGTGAAAAAAAGACTTTTCCTGACGTGTTAATTAATCCGATCTTATCATTCTTACGCACAGCAAGAAAATCACCACCGAGATAGAAGTAATCGTCGTAACCAAAACTCAACTCCTTTTGATCTTTAAAGAACCTTGACTGTGTTCTATCTGAATTATAGATTTTATAAAATTCTCTTGAATAAACACGGAAATCGAAGCCATTCGTCTGTATCACCCGATCATTCGGCGTCAAATAGTTCCAATATCCAAGTGAATCATTTTGCCGGATCCAAAATCGATACCAGCCGTAATCATACAGTTCAATGGCCTCATAACGAATTGGAAGCACTTCTTTTTCGCCTTTCAACAAACCTACTTCTTGGCCATTTGAAACCAAAAAACTGATTTTGCCTTCACTCTTATGATACAAACGAACATACTTGTAAGTTGGTGTGATATGGTATTGCATAGAAATCAATCCCTGAAATCCATTCAACCAATAAAAGACTCCTTCTGAATTCACAAAAAAAGAATCCACATTCCCTAGCACCTTTGTTGGAAACGATTTCCCAGAACTTTCTATAAAATCTAAAGCTCTGCAATACGACCAACTACCCTGCTTTTTAAAAAGCAACAAATCATTAGAAACAAACATGGAGTCATACTCATGCTTCAATTGATGCTCTTCAGTTACACTCGAAAAAAGTCCATACTTCCCATCGTTAATGGTAATTAAACCCATTTCATACAATTCTCCGAATGAAACAATTACAACGGAATCAACCCGAACCGGAGTTTGTAGTGAATCTTCAAGTGCAAAGATCATCCATGTACTATCTGTTTTCTGGGGTACCCAGGTTCGTGAAATGAGTTCGCTTTGAGCTTGTAAAACGACGCAGAATAATGTGAAAATGAAAATCAGACCAAGCCTCATAGGGTGGCAATGAATTGATCCATCTCTCCGGCAGTTTTGACTTTAGTATCCTTTTTATGAAGCTTAATCTCCAGCTTTTTCCCTTTGTATTTTGGAAGATTCAATTTTCGAATTTCAGAATCACTCAACGCATAAACAACATTATCTTCATCAACTGCAATGAGCACATTTTCCTCGGCTGGATTAATAGCGAATAATTCAGCGGAATGCAGATCATATTTTATAAGAGCAACTTTCCCTTTTGGCAGTAAATACACGTTCATGTTCGGATTATCTGCGTGTTTTTTATCATCAAAACTAAAAGATGCCAAAACCGGAATATTATAACCTTTCAGCTGTCTGTCGTAATTGTAAATCCCCAATTTATCCAATTTCATTACTCTCAATAAATTCGATTCATTTCTATTTTGCTTACGAAGTGCTTCTTGAGCTTTTAGATTTTCATTGAATTTTTTCAACTTTTCCGCAAAGTACTTTTCTCCTCTCGATTTTAATTTACCTGTGTAAACGGGAGCCAATGGTAATGAAATGGTATCCTTTTTTGAAGCAAATTGAACGTTAAAAACCATGTTATTAGATTCTGCCGGAGAAATAGCAATGAACTCATAGTTGGTATGGAACAACTTTTCGTTCTTTGATGGATCTGACTTTGGATCCGTCCCCATATACTTCCACATTACTGGACCGAGTTCGGCAAAATCAGGATATTTTTTAACATTCAGCTTAATATCGATCAATCGATCTCCTTCTTTCGACTCTACTGGCTTTCTCGGTTTTGTTCCAGCTGCCGTTTCTAAGGCCTTAATTGAATCTGCCGTTTGCTTCAAATATGGGTTCCGAATTGGTCGAAGATTTGTCTCTTCTTCTTTCCAAGCACGCGTATTGTCATCCAACTGATAAAAATTAAATACCCCGTCTGTTGGAGTAGCCAACTCAACTTCTATCTCTTTTCCCGATTTCAATTTCAATTCTTCATTTCCTTCAAATGCGCGAATTTCAAACATTCCTGCACTTTCAAAATTGATGGTTTTACCATTTTCATCCGTATAAACCATTGGAAGTTCGCTCGCAATAATCTCACCAGTAGTTTGATATTCAGAAAAAGTCAACCGCACTTTTTTACCCGGATTTTTTCCATCTAATGTTTCAAATGCATTTGCCGGAATTTTAATTCGTGTTTGCTTAGATGTAACCAAAACAATCTCTTTCGTATCAATTAAAAACGACTCTTGTTTCGGCGTATTTAAACTCCCAACATCATTGTTCACCTGATTCTTTTCCTTATCAGATGCTGTTTTTGAAGACGAAGAATTTGAATTGACAGATTGGGAGCAAGCAGCTAGAAGCATTGAAAGAGCGAGGATACTTTTCTTCATTAGGTATAATTTACAGGTAAATGTAAAAATCAACTAAATGTAACGATAGAAATAATGATTTTTTGTGAAATGAAACCGATTGAAGCGAATTTACACGGCATAAAAGAGCTTCAAAGTTTATATTTGCAAAAAAACAAAAGTATGTCTCAAGTTACAATCGGCCACATTGAAGCCGCAATAAAAAAGGTAGATACATTAGACGAAAATGCAATTGAGCGTTTATCGGATGCCCAAACTACAGCGCAGCCAACTTTGTTGGGATACATCATGCAATCTGTAGAAGAGTATCAAAACGAAGAATTGGCCAATTTGTTGATCTACTATTTTACTGTAGTTCTTGAAGCTTACAATCAGGCAGGCGTTCATCCAGCAACAGTTTCAGATGACGATATTGATAATTTCGAAGAAGAATATTTTCAGCTGCTTGACGAATATTTCGAAACAGAAGACGAATCAATCTTAGAAGATTTCTCTGATCAACCGGATCTTGTTCGATTCATGGCAATGGAAATCAGCATGGAGGATGCCGATGGAACAAGTCTCGATGATGAAACAGGAACACAGTTATTCATCGTAATGCTTGCAATGATATCATTGCTTTCAAGAGCTCAAAAATAAGATCATGACACCTCAGGAAATTGTGAATCAAATGATGTCCACCGACACCTACTCACAATGGTTAGGAATTTCCATTCTTGAGGTAAAAGAAGGATATTGTAAATTGCAAATGACCGTACGCAGTGAAATGTGTAACGGTCATGGCATTACTCACGGCGGAATCAGTTATGCCATTTCAGATTCAGCATTGGCATTTGCCTCCAATTCCCGCGGACAGAAATGTGTGAGCATAGAGACCTCTATCGCCCACATCCTCCCCGTTTTCACAAACGACATTCTAACCGTGATCTGTACAGAAGTAAATTGCAGTAAATCACTCGGACGCTACCTTTCTGAGGTTTTTAATCAGGAAAATAAATTGGTTGCCCGATTCAACGGAACTGTTTTCAGAAAACAGGAGAATTGGTAGTTCTCGATACAATCCCTCCTAACGTCGGGATCACTCGAACTGACAAAAGATCCCGCATGTCAGATCGAGTAAGCTGTATCGAGGTCACAACCAAATCAGTGAGAATCGCATTTCACTAAATTAACATCACTATTCTCTTTCTAGATTAAAAATTATTCTAGTTTTAAAAAAAAATATGCATAGCATAATATATGCTTGCATAATATATTTTTTATATCTTTAAGTTTGAGAAAACAAAACACTACTATATGCAACAGAAGCCCAATTATCTGTTCGATCTAAGCGTTAGGACCGTATGGATTAAAATGTCAAGGATGTATAACCAACGTGCAAACGATCATGGAATCACAATGTCTGTAGGATACATTCTACTTCATATCGACAAAGACGGAACGCCAAGTACGCAGCTTGGACCAAAAATGGGAATGGAACCCACGAGCCTTTCACGAACTTTACGAACGATGGAAGAAAAAGGTCTGATCAGCAGAGAAGAAGATAAAATTGATAAGCGAATTGTACGCATTTTCCTTACGGAAGAAGGATTAAAAGCGCGTTACATTGCCCGTGATGTTGTTTTTGAACTCAACAACAAGCTCTCATCAAAATTTTCGCAGGAACAAATCGACAATTTTCATGAGGTCATGATTCAAATTGACAAGGTGATGGACGATCAGTTCTATATTAACTCGAACTCATAGTATGAAAAGAATTATTAAAAAGGTGGCAGTGCTTGGTTCCGGAATTATGGGATCGAGAATTGCATGCCATTTTGCAAACGTCGGAATAGAAGTCATTCTGTTAGACATTGCTCCAAGAGAACTTTCGGAGGACGAACAGAAGAAAGGATTACAGCTTACAGACAAAGCGGTTCGAAATAAGATCGTCAATACCGCGCTTCAAACCTGTTTAACTTCAAATCCATCTCCTATTTACAAAAAAAGTTTCGCTAGTCGAATTTCGACTGGAAACTTTGAAGACGACATGTCCAGAATTGCGGATGTTGACTGGATTCTTGAGGTGGTCATCGAACGATTGGATATTAAGAAAACGGTTTTTGAGCAGGTTGAGAAATTCAGAAAACCAGGAACTTTGGTTTCTTCCAACACTTCAGGAATCCCAATTCACTTAATGTTGGATGGAAGATCTGACGATTTCAAAGCCCATTTCGCAGGAACACATTTTTTCAATCCACCTCGATATCTGCCTTTATTGGAAATCATTCCAACTTCAGATACAACTCAAGAAGTTATCGATTTCTATATGGATTTCGGGAAAACAATTCTTGGAAAGAAAACGGTTCTTTGTAAAGATACTCCTGCGTTCATTGCAAATAGAGTTGGTGTTTACAGCATCATGGCACTGTTCCATGCGGTTGAAACATTAGATTTGACTGTTGAAGAAATCGATAAATTGACGGGACCTGTGCTTGGTAGACCAAAATCTGCAACATTCCGTACTTGTGATGTTGTTGGGCTCGATACCTTAGTTCATGTTGCAAACGGTTTGGTTGCCAATTGTCCGAACGACGAAGAAAATGAATTATTCAAGGTTCCTGCTTTCATCCAGAAAATGGTCGATAACAATTGGCTGGGAAGTAAGACAAAACAAGGATTCTTCAAGAAAACAGTTTCTGCTGAAGGAAAGAAAGAATTCCATGCTTTGAATCTTAAGACTATGGAATATGAGTCAAGCAAAAAGGTAAGTTTCCCTACTTTAGAAATGACCAAAAGCGTTGACGATTTAAAACAACGTACCAAAATGCTTTTGATGGGAATGGATAAAGCCGGAGAGTTCTATCGTTCTATGTTTGGTGGATTGTTTGCATATGTAACGAATCGCATTCCTGAAATAGCAGACGATCTTTATAAAATTGATGATGCTATCAAAGCTGGTTTTGGGTGGGAACTAGGACCATTCGAAACCTGGGATATTCTTGGCTTCGAACAAGGAAAAAAACTGGTTGCAGGAGCTGGAAAAAATCTTGCACCGTGGATTCAGGAAATGGAAAGTGCCGGACATACACAATTCTATAAGATTGAAAATGGAAAACGCTATTTCTATAGTCAACAATCAAAATCTTATGAGCTGATTCCTGGATCTGAAAATGTTGTTTCTCTTGACAATCTGCGCGACACCAACAAAGTTTGGGGAAATGCTGATGCTACTTTGGTAAATCTTGGCGACGGAATCCTGAACCTCGAATTCCACACAAAAATGAATACCATTGGTGGCGGAGTTATTGAAGGAATCAACAAGGCAATTGATCTTGCTGAAAAAGAATATAAAGGACTCGTAATTTCAAACACTGGCGGGAATTTCTCTGCCGGAGCAAACGTCGGAATGATCTTCATGATGGCGGTTGAACAAGATTATGACGAACTTAACATGGCCATTCGTACTTTCCAAAACACGATGATGCGAATTCGTTATTCGAATATCCCTGTAATTGCCGCACCGCACAACATGGCGTTAGGTGGTGGATGCGAACTTTCCATGCACGCTGATAAAGTGGTTGCTCATGCTGAATTGTACATGGGATTGGTTGAATTTGGAGTTGGATTAATCCCGGGTGGTGGCGGATCTAAAGAGTTCGCGAAACGTTTTTCAGAAGAATTGAAAGATGGTGATATCAAGATCAACCGCTTAAGAGAACGCTTCCTTTCTATCGGACAAGCAAAAGTTTCTACTTCAGCGCACGAAGCATTCGATTTGGGTTACTTACGTCAGGGAACTGATGAAGTGGTTGTTTCAAGAGAATTACAGCTGACACGTGCAAAACAAGCTGCTTTGGAATTGGCTAACGCAGGTTATATTGCTCCAAAACGAGAGAAAAACATTACCGTTCTTGGACAAGAAGGTTTGGGAATTATCTACGTTGGAGCGAATACCATGAAATCTGGAAACTATATGTCGGAGCACGACCAAGTAATCTCTGAAAAACTAGGATGGGTAATGTGTGGTGGTGATCTCAGCGAAAATACAGTTGTCTCAGAACAATACTTATTGGATTTGGAACGCAAAGCTTTCGTTGAATTGTGTCAGCAGCGTAAGACGTTAGAGCGTTTGGAGAGTTTGGTGAAATCAGGGAAAATATTACGGAATTAAAACCTCCCCCTTTGAAGGGGGATTGAGGGGGATGGATACCACCCTCCTTAATCCTCCCTCAAGGGAGGAGACGAAAATATTGATAAACATGTCACAAAAAGCATACATAGTAGCGGGATTCCGCTCAGCAGTTGGAAAAGCGGGAAAAGGTGGATTTCGATTTTACCGTCCGGATGATTTGGCAGCGAGAGTCATAGAAAAACTGGTTGATTCCATTCCAAACCTGGACAAAAACCGCATTGATGATGTCATTGTTGGAAACGCAACACCAGAAGCCGAACAAGGATTGAATGTGGGACGTTTGATCTCGCTTATGGGATTGAAAACCGACAAAGTCCCTGGAATGACAGTAAATCGTTATTGTTCATCCGGACTAGAAACTATCGCTATTGCAAGAGCAAAAATTGAAGCTGGAATGGCTGATTGTATCATTGCAGGTGGAGTTGAATCGATGTCGGTAATGGCAATGGGCGGCTGGAGAATTGTTCCGAACCCGAAAGTAGGAAAAGAAAATCCGACATGGTACTGGGGAATGGGGTTAACGGCTGAAGCGGTTGCAAATCAATTCAATGTAAACCGTGAAGATCAGGACGCTTTTGCACTGAATTCACACAATAAAGCCATTGCAGCCATCAAAGAAGGAAAATTCGATGATGAGATTGTTCCCATTGAAGTAGAACATATTTTTCTGGACGAAGCAGAAAAACGTCAGGTAAATACGTTTACCGTGAAGACAGATGAAGGTCCTCGTCCATCCAACCTGGAAGGATTGGCAAAATTGCGTCCGGTATTCGATGCAAAAGGAAGTGTTACGGCAGGAAATTCTTCACAGACTTCTGACGGTGCTGCTTTCGTAATGGTGATGTCGGAGCAAATGGTGAAAGAACTGAACCTGGAACCAATTGCCATCTTACACAGTTACGCAGTTGTTGGTGTAGAACCAAGAATCATGGGAATTGGTCCGGTTGACGCTATTCCAAAAGCAATCAAACAAGCTGGTTTAACACAGAACGACATCAATCTTTTCGAATTAAACGAAGCATTTGCATCACAATCGTTGGCTGTAATTCGTGAAACCGGAATTAATCCGGATATCGTAAACGTAAACGGTGGCGCAATTGCTCTTGGACATCCATTGGGTTGTACAGGAGCAAAATTGACAGTTCAATTGCTAAGCGAATTAAGAAGACGAAATCAAAAATACGGTGTTGTGACTATGTGTGTAGGAACTGGACAAGGAGCAGCGGGAGTATTTGAGTTGTTGAGATAAATTTCATTGAAAAGCCATCCCACATCATGTGTGGTGGCTTTTATTCCAACCTCAACACAAAATTCACCATCTTCCACTAAATCGCTGCAGCTTTCATTTTATGAAACTAAAACACCTTTTGCCTTTATTCCTGATTGTTACGTCTACTCAATGTACCGTTGAAAAGCGACTCTACACAAAAGGATTTCATATTGAGCGAAAACATTCACTTTCAAGTTCAAGTAATAAAATCACTGAGCAAGCTGTTAGTCAAGAAATCATTCCTGAAAATTCAATTGAGTCAACACAAATTTCTGATCTTTCCTCCGAAAGCTTGTTGATTTCAGTGGATAAAACCGAAAACTCAAACTTCGTGAAAGACAGTCTTCCCAAAGACACAGTTTATATTAGTAAATCAACCAAACAGGCAAATTGGACCACCGAAAAGAAGAAAAAAACGTTACTTAGACTTGGTGTCGGAACATTCTTAACAGGACTCGTAGCCGGCTCTCTTTTATCACAAGCAACAGCTGCTGGTGCTGCATCTTTCACGATCGCAGTATCAGGTTTTTTCGGGTGGATTTTTACTTTAATTGCGGCATTTCTTTTATTGATTTTCATTATTTGTTTATGCATCCCTCCCAAAGATCGATTGGAGAAACACCCAAACAAAACTCTCAGTAATGGCGAAAGTTTAGGTTTAAGTGTTACGTTGGCTGCTTTCGGAATTATTGGTGTGATTATTTTACTGGTAAATCTGTTTTGACAGACACATTCAAACAGACTCTATTTGAACTACATTATTGTAGGATGGCAAAAATCTTATACTGAAGAAATCTTTTACCAAAAGCTATCTTTCGATTGCACTAATCCCGCACATACAGTATCTTTTATCAAAAGCTATCGCTTTTTCTTCCTAAGTTTGCATTCAGGAATTTTTCAGGATGGTAAAAACAGCTGCAGGATTTATTGTTGTGATTTCAACCGTGTTCATTTTGATACTCGGGAAGGAATTATTATTGCCCTTTATTTTTGCCATTCTGGTGTGGCTTGTCATGCGTAAACTGCGACAAACATTGGATGTTTTCGCATTTATGAAGAACCATGTACCGCTCTGGACAAAAACCTTGCTTTCTTCCGCATTTTTGATTTTGGTACTGATTTCTTTTGGAAAGCTAATCGAGATAAACATCAAAGAACTCGAATTGTCTATTCCGAGCGATAGTATTCATTACAAGAAACTCATCAACCAAATTCGGGTGATTGCTCCGGTAACCATTGACGATTTAAAAAATAATGCCGACCTGAAAAGCACCTTGGGTGGCTACCTCAGCAATTTTGTCAATTCGTTGACCGCAATGGTGAGCAACGTTTTCCTGATTCTACTTTATGTCATCTTCATTCTTCTGGAAGAATCTTCTTTCAAAAATAAAATGGCCATTCTACTTCCTAAATACACGCACCACGAGCGTTCTAAACTCATTCTTGACAAAATAGAACATTCACTTTCCAATTACATGGGATTGAAATCTCTTCTTGGTTTAATTGCCGCAGGCGGGTCTACCCTCATACTTTATCTCATGGGCGTTCAGTCGCCTATATTTTGGGGAGTAATCGCGTTTTTACTTTACTACATTCCTACTTTGGGAACCATTATCAGTTCTTTGCTCCCAGCATTGTTCTATTTCGTTGTAACAGGAGATTATTACTACGCATTCGGAGTGTTTACAGGCGTTTACGCAATGCAGGTTTTGGTCAGCAATTTCCTTGAACCCAAGATCATGGGGAATTCATTGAATGTAAGTCCACTTGCTACTGTAATTGCCTTGGTATTTTGGGGTTCTATTTGGGGATTAACAGGAATGTTCCTGAGTGTTCCCATTACTGTAATTATGGTAATTGTCTTCGCACATTTTCCAAACACACGCAACATTGCGGTTTTACTGTCAGAGAAAGGAGAAATTCGGGATATCTGATATGCGGTTTTTAAGCTTATATCTTACTCTTCTTCTTCCGTTGCTTTCCATTGCTCAATTCGACAATGAAGACGGTCCTAAACGCATATTGAATGGACATTTTGCAGTTTTCAAGAGTAATACCGGATATTTAGGCATCAAAAATAGTGACAGTGTAATTGTGATTACTCCGCAATATGTGAATATTACAGAAGTTGACGAAGGAATAATTGTTGTAAAACCGAACAAGAATACGGGCTTTGAACGCTCCTACTCCAGTGGTTTTCTGAATAAAAAGCTGAAAACCATTTTACCCTGTAATTACAGAAACATCTACTCAAGCGGAAATGGAATGTTGATCGCTTGTCAGAACAGCGATTCGAAATATGGATTGGTAGACACTTTAGGAAGAATCCGAATTCCGTTTCAATACGAAGACATTGGTTTTTATGGCGACGAGCTTTTCCCGGTAAAACAAGGAAATATGTACGGTTATCTGAACGAAAACGGAAAAGTGATCATTCCCTTCAATTTCTCTTTCGCGCATCCGTTTAGTGAAGGAAAAGCTGGCGCCAAGAAAAACGGTCTGTTCGGATTCATTGACAAACACGGAAAGTTCGTGATTCCGGAAAAATTTCAGGAAGTGGGTGCTTTCCATTATGGATTTGCCAGTACACGCATCAACGATTTCTCTACCGTTATCGACGAAAAAGGTCAATTACTCTTTCCACCAGTTTTTGAAACCATTGAAGCCATTGCTGATAGTTATTTTATTTTCAGTTGTTCTTCAAGTCTCCGTGACACTCTGGCTGGATTGGTAAAACGAGAAGAAGGAAAAGCAAAAACGAATTTGCAAAACATCGAAATGATTAATGCAGATAAATTTATCAGCGACACATTAATACCATTCGAAGAAGAAACAAATCTCGATTTTGAAGGCGTGATTTCATTTCAAACTGGCTTGGTAAGTCCAAAAGAGTTGAGAGAAGTTACTTTTCTAATGAAACGTAATGGACATTTACTTTTTTCAGTCCAAAGTAAAATCGAGGTAGACAAAAATGACAATTGGAACTTCGCATTAATGAATGAAGAAGGTAAAATACTTACACCTTTCGATTATTTCGAGATTAAAGTGGAAAATGAATTCATCGTTGGTGAAAAGGAAGAAGGTTCTAATAATGTGAGGTACCAGCTAGATAATTCAGGTAAAGCCACGAAGAAGTGATACGAGTTATGAGTCGCGAGTTATGAGTTGTTAGTTTTTCTTTTCCTTTACCAGAATATCATTTTTATAGTAACGCGTCATCCAAACACCATTTTCCTTCGTTTCCATTTTTAATCTTTTCTTGTTTTTCGACCACTTCATATCATAAAAAGCAACAGGTGTTCTCAAATAATCAGAAATTAACTCACCTTCATCATTGTATTTCTTGGTGATATGAATGTTCAACTTTTCGTCGTCATACACATAATAAACCAACTTACCTTTCTTATTGTACTGTAGAAAGTTCCAGTAATATGAATTCGTTTGATCTTCCTTAAAAAGGATGTACTCAATGGAATATACTCGCTGTTTCTTATCATAACGAATGATCTGAGAACCGTTAAATACAGAATCGTTGATCTTCGGATATCGGCACATCGTTAAGAGCAAATTCCCTTTTCTATCGAAGCCATATTTCTTCCCTACTAAATCCCCAAGATGGTATTCAGTCAGGTAATAGCCATCCTTCTTTTTATCCGTTCTGTTATGCATAAACTTACCTTCTTCCACCTTCTGCATTCGTGTTGAATCGTAGTTCTCCGCTTTCTCATAAATGAATCCTCCGAAGGAGTTCAGTGAATCCAAAACATAAACATATCTACCATCAAGCACAAGATTGCCTTCGTTATAAAAAGTAGACAAATAGTGTAGCGAAGTATCTGTTTCCGAAATCTGATACTGGGCAGTGGCTCTTTGTGAGAACAGAAACATCAACTGTAGCAATACAATTGGAATTAGTGAAATCGATTTTCGGTTGTTTGGAATCATGAAACAAAGATAGATTTATCTCATGAATGAAAAACGTCGAAAAGGAAACACCAAAGAAACCATTCTTTCAAGCAAATAATAATTAGAGAAATGCAAAAAATAAACGATGTCATTCGGCTTGACCTAAAATCAATACTTTTAATCAAACTTTTAACCATGAAGAAGATTTCATTTCTGTTTGCATTATCGCTTTTTATAGTTTCATGCAGCAACACGGCAAAAAACAAGAACAAAGAAGATATTAAAGACGAAGTAATGGACACCTCCTACGACCCTGAAGGCGTAGCCATTCAACCTGCGCTTCATCAGGAAATTTTAGGATACTGGGTTGGTGATTTTATCGCCGATGAAGACAATAAAACCAATCGTTTAAATGAAGTAACGGATTACCAATCTCTAAGGAAGAAGATTAGCTTATCCATTGATTCGATTATCGGTGAAAAGGTTTTTGGACATTCGCTGGTTAGCGGTTTGCAGCGGAGTTTTACAGGAACTTTCGAATTGGAAAATGACATCTATTCTTTCCGCGTTAAAGAACCTGGAACCAATAAGTACGACGGAACGTTCGACTTCAAGATCAAGAACAATAAGCTCAGCGGAAACTGGGTTGCGAATAATGCTCTGAAAATCTCAGTTCGAAAGTATGATTTGGCTAAACGAAAATTCGAATATTACGCTGGAAACATGTTTAATGAAAATTCACAGTATGTAAACGAGAACGACACCAAGGTACATAAGTATACAGAAGACCATGACGGTGAAATCAACGAATATACTGAAGAGTTATACGTAGCTTCCACAAGCAAAATAACCGAGATCAACGCATCTTCAACAGCTTTAACGAAAGAAGATGTTGAGAACTTGAAAAAAGTGGATATCATGATCATTCGAAACAGTATTTATGCACGTCACGGATTTTCGTTCAACGATCCCAACTTGCGTTCATTTTTCGAATCTCAGGAATGGTATATGCCAGTGAGTACCAACATTCAGAAAGACTTGACAAAGATTGAAAAAGCGAATATCAAATTGCTGATGCAATACGAGAAAATAGCGGAACAAAATTACGATTCGTTTGGTCGATGATAACTCCAACTCGTAAAAGATCATCTTCAGCTTTCCGCCTGTTATGGTTCGTCATTTTAGTTTTTTTCACTCTACTAATGGTCGATATAACGCTGAGTTATTGGGGATTTAGAACGGATGTAGGATTCACACTTTACAAATTCGAAGAATTTAAGCTCGATTATTACCGTATTGCTTTCTTTAGTCATGTTTTTTCGAGCATTTTGGTTTTAATCGCCGGAATAATTCAGTTTTCGCGAAAAATCCGACACCACTATCCTGTTTTACATCGAAAAATAGGGATGTTTTATGTTGCGGTAATTCTGCTGATTTCAGCTCCAACCGGATTTATCATGGCGCTTCATGCCAATGGAGGAATTGCATCTAAGATCTCTTTTGTATTGCAGTCTTTGCTATGGATCATTTTCACCACAATTGCTTTTAGAAGCGCCTTAAAACAGAACTGGGAGCAACATCGCGCAATGATGATCAGAAGTTTTGCATTAACGCTTTCTGCAATTAGTTTACGCGCATTCAAATGGTTGATTGTTCATGTGTGGGAATTACCTCCAATGGACACTTACCGGATTGTAGCCTGGGCAGGCTGGGGAATAAATCTCATCATTGCTGAGATCATTATTTGGCAACAAAGAAGAGCAGCATAAACAAAAAGGAATCCTTTATGGATTCCTTTTCTTTTATATCATTAATTGATTTATATACAGAAGGGACTGATAAGTCTCCTTCGGTGTTATCTATTCAACATAACCGGCATCACCAACATCAAAATATCTTCATGCTCATTATCACCACCATTTGGCATTAACAAACCGGCTCTGCTCGGTTCACTCATTGCCATTTTCACTTCAGCAGTATCAATGTTACCCAACATTTCCAATAAGAAACGGCTGTTGAACGCAATTTCCATATCTACACCATCGTAGTTACAAGTCAAACGCTCGTTCGATTCATTTGCAAAATCGATATCCTCAGCAGAGATGTGCAATTCACTTCCTGCCAATTTCAATTTCACCTGGTGCGTTGTTTTGTTAGCGAAGATACTTACACGCTTAATCGCTCCTAAGAACTGCGCTCTGTCAACGATCAATACGTTTGGATTTTCCTTCGGAATTACTGCTTCGTAGTTCGGGTATTTTCCATCGATCAAACGACAGTTCATTACCAAATCACCGAAAGTGAATACAGCATTGGCATCAGAATATTCAACCAATACTTCTTCGTCACCACGCAAGTTCGATTTCAACAAATTCAACGGTTTCTTAGGAAGAATGAATGCCGAACCACCTTGTGCCTGGCTATCTGTTCTTCTGTAACGAACCAATTTATGCGCATCTGTTGCAACAAACGTAATATCTGAAGGAGAGAATTGACAATACATTCCGCTCATTACCGGACGAAGATCGTCGTTTCCTGCAGCGAATAAAGCTTTAGAAATAGCACGAGCAATAATTTCACCTGAAATTTTGATGCTTGTTCCTTTTTCCAATGGCGGTAATTTCGGGAAATCATCTCCGTTAAAACCGTTCATTTTCGACTTTCCGTTATCGTAAGCCATTTCGATAGCAAATGATGCAGGATCTACTTTAAATGTTAACGGTTGATCCGGAAGATTCTTAAGAACGTCCAACAACATTTTTGCAGGAATAGCTACATTTCCCGACTCAGTAGCCTCAACTTCCATAACTGTTCTCATAGTCGTTTCCAAATCAGACGCAGAAACTGTCAGCTGATTATCACTGATTGAGAAAAGGAAGTTATCAAGGATTGGTAGCGTATTACTGGTGCTCAAAACTCCACCAATACTTTGTAAATGGCGAAATAATGCTGTGCTGGATACGATAAAATTCATAAAGAATACAATTTAGCAGAGCAAATATACCCGTTTTTCCGTTTCCTTATTTCGTTAAAATTTAGAAGTTGTAACGAGTTATTAACCAACTAATGCTGATTATTGCCGAGCCAGACCAAAATAGATGTCACCACGCGTAAGCTTATCGAAAACGAAGTATTGACATTTTACAATATCTCCGTTTGGAAGTTGACACCAGAAACGGTTGATATCGTAATTTCCAAAATCTTCACCAAAGTTCCCAACGTTTTCACCGCCATCCGTATTGTCCGATTTTCTTCTGAACATTTTTACAGTTTCAGAAGTTCCTCTTTTGCTTTTGACACTCATGATACAGAATGGTGTAGATGCCTTTAGACTATCTACCTGACGATCGGTTAACTCATAATTCGGCAATTCGAAATTCACTTTTTTGAAACTGCTCAGGTATTTTGTCACCAAACCATCGTTCAATCCATTTACTTTTTTCCCATCATGGAAAACGGAGAAGTTCGCTCCTTTTGCTTCCACTTTAAAGTTGCGTTGGGCTACTCCCGGAAATTTAACGTCTACGCTGGCAATTTCGTTTATCTCATAAGCAAAAACACCTGTACATGCCCATTTACGAGGTTCTGCAAAGAAGCGTGGACCAAGTATACCAACCATGTTCTCTAATTCCACAATAACCGGTTCTTCACTTTTTCCAAATTCATCCGACTCCAGCATTGCGTAAGTTCCCATGTGATCAGGAGTAGAACTTCCGAGATACCACGTTTTATTCCACTCACCATTCACATAAAACTGAACAGTAGTTCCGGTAGAAGCCATTCTGTTTGTAACTGTTTGTTTGGCATTTTCGGGAACATAGCCTTTGAAATGAATATTGTATGCAGCATCCAAAATATTGTTCACCAATAAAACCTGAATACATTGTCCTTTCGCAGAAACCCATGTTTTTCCCTGACGGTAAACTTCAAACTCCATTCCATTCGACTCGCGAATAACAATGCGGTCAATCTGCGCTGTATCCTGAATAGCAAATTGTTCACGCTCAAATTTATCATCAGAGTGACCTTTACCTTTCATCAAAACAACAGTATACCAGCCAAGTGCAATGAGCACCAAAACACCAACTAAGAGAGCTATTTTCTTTTTCATATTTATTTAGAACGTGCGAAACGGCGTTTACGTAAGTAGAAAATACCAAATGCCATTAAAACAACCAATAAAGAAGGAAGAACCATATTCAACACTTGATAGAAACTACCTTCTTCTTTTACCTTTTCCTTATCGATAGGGTGAAGATCAATCTGCTTGCTTCGAATGTCGAGCACAGAGTTATCACCCATCATATAATCCACTACATTTTGGAAGAATTCCTGATTTCCGTACAACACTTTTTTACGTTCAACCATCGCATAAACTTCATCGAAACGCATGCTATTGAAACTTGGACGGTAAAGCGTTTTACCATTTGGTCCAGGCATTGAATCATAGTAATTGGCAATAAAAGAACCATTACCAACCACAAATACTTTCCCTTCACGAACGGATGTATCCATAACAGTTACAGCGTCATTTTCACGGAAAGAAGCACTAATTCTATCACGGAAATACGAAGTGAATTTTCCTTCAGAAACAGCAGCTAAACATCTTCTATTCGAAACACTTATTCCGTTTGGATTTAGCACCGGATTTTGTCCGTAATTCAAAGGTTCTGCCAAACTGATCAATGGCGCCATATTCGCAGTTGAATTATCCGAAGAAGTTAAAACCGGAGTTACAGCATAATTATTCCCGGGAACCATTGTCAATTCAGAAGCATATCGAAGCATAACAGGATCCAGGTTTTTAGCAACCGGACTGCTGGTTGACGTTGCTGCTACATAATAAAACCAAGGCAATGTAGGTGACTTAGCAAACGGAACAGGAATAATTCCACAATTCGCATCTTTCACATAATTGTCGTTGATTTTGATTCCGTAGTTGAACAGCATTTTGTCTAAGCGCAAACTTGTTCTGGTGGTATGCACCGTTCCTTTTTGATTTAAGGTATCACCCGGAAAAGTAAGCTGATCCATGAAAACCATCAAACGTCCTCCCTTCATCACGAACTGATCCAGCAAGAATAGATCTTTATCAGAATACGGCAATTTTGGTCGGGCGATAATTACACCATCAAAATTTTTCAACGCATCCAACGAATCGTTCAGGTAGAGATCTTCAACCGAAAAATATTCCTTCAACAAACTTCTTGCAATTTGCGATTCACGTTCACGCAACTCACCATGTCCTTGAATAAATGCAATTCTTGGTCTACGCTTGGTAACTACTTTACGCAATCCGGAAACAAGATTGTATTCCAAATTATTAATGGAATTTTGCACTGTAACTTCAGAAAACTCTGGTGTAATTTGAATTACTTGTCCTTGTGCCGTTCCTGGAAGCAACTGAATAAATCCGCGGGAAACACCATTGTAAATAATCTCTGCTCCGGGCCAAATCTGAATGTTTTCATCGTTTTCACCGTATTCCACATCCATTGGAACAATTCCCTTTCCTGAATTATACAAGCGAATGTTCATTGCACGTTGATCGGCTTCATTTTTCTTTTTCGGATTAATGAATTCGTATTCAATTCGGTCACCAGCAATCTCTCTGAACTCAATCAACTTATCCTCAACAGCATTTCTGAAACGCTTCAATTCGGCCGGTAAATTACCTTCTAAGTAAACCTTGATGTACAATTTATTAACTCCGCCCTTCCCTTTCTCTTTAGCTGCATTTTCAGGATTTATACTTTCCAGAAAATCGATAGTTCCGCCTGAAAGTGAATAACGCTCATCTTCCGTTACATCAATGCGCTGATAAACGAAGGTTCCGATGATATTGAGAAAAATGACAATGAACAGGATAATTACGAAAACGATCCAGTTATAAAACTTGCTTCTAGTTGACTCTTTGCTCATGATTAACGTTTCAAAGATTTAACAACTGCTAATGATGCGGTCAGGAATATAGCAATCATTCCAAAGAAATAAACCAAATCGCTTGTGTCGATCAATCCTTTCATGATTGACCTGTAATGCGAGGTTAAACCAACATATTTAAAGATGAAATCCATTCCCCCAATTAAAGAGAAGGAACCAATCAATTCCAATCCGTCATAAAAGAACCAGCACAAGAACATGGCTAAAATAAAGGCCACAATCTGATTACTTGTTACTGCTGTAGAAAACATTCCTATTGCCAGGAAAACGCAGCCCAGCAAGAACAAACCAATGTAAGATGTAAATGTTGCACCTTCGTCAATTACCGATTTTGCAACTCCTTCGTCATCAACACTGTCAACTCCCAGATGCACCAAACTGTAATAATAAATCAACGTTGGTAAAAGTGAGATGAAGAGTAATGTAACACCCGCAAAGTATTTTGCCAGAATGATCTGCAAATCCGTAATTGGTCGGGTAAACAGCAATTCTATAGTCCCATTCTTTCTTTCTTCCGCAATCATCCGCATAGTTATGGCAGGAATCAGAATGAATAAGATAATTGGACTTAGGTTAAAAAACGGAATCATATCCACTTCTTCTCCTAACAAAAAGTTAGTGTCTTGCGTTACTACCCAATGGAATATCCCCGAAGTAATCAGGAATATGATGATAAAAATATATCCAATGATAGAACCTAGAAAACTGCGAACTTCTTTAAAATAAAGTGCTTTCATGCTTCAAAAATACTAAGACAATCCATATTAAGACTCAACTATTAACGCAGATTATTGAAATTGGTTAGAAGAAAAATTTCCACCTTCGTAATATGTGTCCACAGTCCATGCTTCGGCACGCTCTGCAAACCAAGGTTTTATCGTCGACCAAACCCCTTGAAACAAAGCAGAATCTCTGTAATTATTCAAGGATTCTTCGTCCTCCCACAAGCTATAAGTAAACACTACGTTCGATTTTCCTTTTTCCTGATGCAGACGCATTCCGTGACAATTCTCGAAACTGGAAACATTGGTCTTTATCGTGTCGAAAAAGGCAATAAAATCATCAATCTTATCTTCCTGAAAAGTCAGTTTTACAATTCGGGTGATCATTTTTTAGAAAAGTGAATCAAAGTTCTCTGCCGAACCTCGAGGTGTAAATTCAATACGAACGATATCTCCAAGTTGTAAGCCAAAAAGTGCATTTGCGCCTCCACCGGCTCCCGTCACTCCTTTGTTGATGGCGATTTCCAAATGTCCGGCATCGTTAAACAATGCCAAACGTTCGCCATTCGTCACATCATTGTATGATTGTGAGATCTTATCAATGAAATATTCTTTCTGCTTGAAATAAATGGTGAATGGAATATCCTTATAGCGATCAAAATCTGCTTTTGTGAGACTGAAAATGGCATTTCCATAATGGTCAATATGAACGACATGTGTTTTAATCAAATGTTCATCCATAATTGGTCGTGTTCCTACGGAACGATTCCACGTTTCAGCTTCTGATGCAAAATCTTCTATTTTCTCACCTCTTACCAATTTAACAGCCGTTGGCGCAAAAATGGTTTTGGTTGGCGCCGTCAAAAATTTTGGATTAGACAGTACATTATCTATCTGCCAAAAACCTTCAGCCTGCTCTTCATTTAAGATCAACGCAAAAATTCCGTTATCGCTTCCAACAAAATATTGACCTCTGAATTTTAAAATACTTGGCAATTGACTTCTTGTTCCGTTAATTACCGGTTCGTCATCAATCCCAATAATATGCACTGTTCCTTCAGGGAAATTTAACGAAGCTGCACGAAGCTGAAAACTAGCCTCAGCAATAGAAAATGGAGAAATATGGTGAGAAATATCCACCAGCGAAAGTGCAGGATCCATCATCCACAGCGCACCTTTTAGCGCTGCAACATAATAATCCTTATGCCCCATATCTGTTGTTAGCGTGATAATTGCCATCGTTTCAACCTCAATTCGCTTAAAAAATTCAGTAATTTTGTTCAAAAATACAGGTAAAAGAGATTACCTGATGGACGTTTAAAAAGAGTTATTCACATTGATATCTAAGAAAATTGAAATAGTAGGAGTTGAAGTTGCTGAATTACTCGGCGTGAACAATTCCAATTTAAAGCACATTCGTTCTTTTTTTCCGAACGTTAAGATTAGTGCGCGTGGTAACGAACTTGCTATTGAGGGTGATGAAGAAGTAGTAGAATCTTTTGAAAGAAAGTTCGAATTGATCATTGCACACTTGCAGCAGAATAAGATTCTTACGGAAAACAATATCGACAATTTGATGCTTGACGATGGAAGTGCTATGCTTTCTTCGGACGGTTCAGAGATTCTGGTTCACGGAAATCAAGGCGTAAAAATCAGGGCGAAAACGGTCAATCAACGCAAGTTGGTGAAAGCCGTAAACAAAAACGATATGGTTTTTGCCGTTGGTCCGGCTGGAACAGGAAAAACATATACTGCTGTGGCGCTTGCTGTAAGAGCATTGAAAGCAAAAGAGGTAAAACGCATCATTTTAACCCGTCCGGCTGTTGAAGCAGGTGAAAACTTAGGATTTCTTCCGGGCGATCTAAAGGAGAAACTGGATCCGTATATGATGCCTTTGTATGACGCATTACGTGATATGATTCCACCGGAAAAATTGGCCGACATGATCGAATTTGGCATTATCGAAATCGCACCACTAGCATTTATGCGTGGACGAACACTAGATAAATCGTTCGTAATTCTTGACGAAGCGCAAAACTCAACAGTAATGCAGATGAAGATGTTCCTTACACGTATGGGGACAACCGCTCAGTTTGTGATCACCGGAGATATGTCGCAAGTGGATTTACCTCATCGTCAGAAAAGCGGATTGTCTTACGCCTTAGATATTCTAGGCGATGTAAAAGGATTGGAAATTGTTCGCTTGTCAGGAAATGACGTTATTCGTCACCCATTGGTGAAACGAATTATTGACGCATTCGACAAAGCTGAGGAACAAGAGCGCACATCTCGAAGACCGCTCGATGACCAAAACGTTGACGGAAGTGAGAATTCAAAAGAAAACGAAGAACCAAGAAAATATAAAGGAAGAAACAACCGATAGCGAGGAAAAAGAAAAGCCGAAAGAGGAAAGTTAGAACCACAGATTCTGTTTCAACCTTCCTCGTTCCTCTTAAAACCTTCCTCTCATAAACACAAAATTATGGCAGAAACAATTACAAGCACAAACTTCAATTTTCCAGGACAGAAAAATGTTTACCGTGGAAAGGTACGTGAAGTTTACACATTGGAAAACGATATCATGGTAATGGTTGCTACAGATCGTATTTCTGCATTCGACCATATTCTTCCAAAAGGAATCCCTTACAAAGGACAGGTTTTGAATCAGGTTGCTACCATGTTCTTAAACGCAACGAGAGACATCGTTCCCAACTGGTTAATTGGAACACCTGATCCTGCCGTTGCAATTGGTCACGCATGCGAGCCTGTTCGCGTTGAGATGGTGATTCGCGGTTATTTGGCCGGACACTCAGCTCGTGAATATGCTTTAGGCAAAAGAATGCTTTGTGGAGTTGTTTTACCAGAAGGGATGAAGGAAAATGATCGTTTTCCTGAACCAATCATCACACCAGCTACAAAAGCAGATGAAGGTCATGACGAAGACATTTCACGTGAAGACATTCTTTCAAAAGGAATTGTTCCGGAAGATATTTACCTGAAAATGGAAGAATATACGCGTGCTCTTTTCAAAAGAGGAACAGAAATGGCTGCTGAACGTGGATTGATTTTAGTTGACACGAAGTATGAATTCGGAATTAGAAACGGAGAAGTGATTCTCATTGACGAAATTCATACACCTGATTCTTCCCGCTATTTTTATGCTGACGGATATCAGGAACGCCAGGATAATAATGAAAATCAAAGGCAACTTTCAAAGGAATTTGTACGTCAGTGGTTAATTGAGAACGGCTTCCAGGGATTAGACGGACAAACAATGCCTGTTATGCCAGATGAATTCGTAAAGGTTGTTACCGATCGATATGTTGAACTTTATGAAAAAATCACAGGTTTAGCATTTGAAAAAGGAGAAAATACGAACCTGAACAAAAGAATCGAAACAAACGTTGCCCGTTTCTTAATGGAACAAGGATTATATTAACTAGCAAACAAACTACAATGAAACTACTTTACACACTTTTTCTTTCAACGTTATTTGGTGCTGCAGCTGCAAACGCCCAATTGGTAACTATTACAAACTCAACTAATCCAGTAGCTTGTGATGGAGCTGCATACTTAGATTCACCGAGTCAATTTCCATCTGAATACACATGGAGCTGGTATCAAGATTCCACTTTAATTAATACAGGAGATACGGCAATTTATAATCTATGCGCAGGAAATTACAGTATTGTTATAGACTCACTGGGTGTTGTTAATTGGACTGAAACGTTTTCCATAGGTGATCCCTGTTCCAATTTTCAAGTAACCGCTACAGCAACTCCTACCTATCCAAATACTTGTACAGGTTCAATTGCAATCACAGCTACAGGTGGAAGCGCACCATATGCATACATTTGGTCAAACGGTACAACAACTCAAAACCTCACGGATCTTTGTGCTGGAACGTACATGATTAGCTGTGTAGATTCTTACGGCTGTGAAACAACAGCAACGGCAACCGTTATGGAATACGGTGATTCAACGGCTTCTATTTATGCCTACGTCTATGCTGGATATGATTACAACGGAGATTGCCAGGGAACAGCTAATGTTTATCCGGTTGGAGGAACAGAGCCGTATACAATTGTTTGGAGCAATGGAGATACAGGTTCAAACGCAGACAGTTTATGTGCTGGAATCTATTCAGTAACCGTTTGGGATGCTGCCGGCGACACAACAACAAATACGTTTGCGGTTACCGATCCTTCTTCTACTTATGGGAACAATCCATTTTTGGATTCAATTCCAGTAAATGATCCATACTCTTATTTCATTGAAAACTGTGTCATCGATTATAACGCTATTGACTCTGCATCACTTGCAACTGCAGTATATGACAGTGTAAGTCAAAACTTATACATTGTATGGGAAGTTTACACTGCAAACGGAGGCACCGTTCTTATTTATGACACATTAGGCGTTAGCGGTCAAACAGGAGTTTATTACTTATCTGTAACGGTTTATTGTCCCGCTAAATCTGGCGAGCAGTATTTCGGGATCGTTGGAGCTATTTACTTAAATGCTGATGGTACACTTTCAATTGAAAAAAATGATCTATCACTTTCAACTCCGTATCCAAATCCATTTGCAGGTTCATTGAACATTGAAAATTCGAACGGAGCGAACTGCATTGTAACATTAGTTGATGCAACAGGAAGAATTGTAATGACGGAACAATCAAATTCAGAATTGATTCAGTTGGATCGTTTGTCAGGATTGAATGCAGGAACTTATTTCTTGAATATTGCTACAAGCAATGGAAATAAAACCTGGAAACTGGTGAAATAAAATTTGAACATCTATAAAAAGTAAGGGCGAGTAATTACTCGCCCTTACTTTTTATATCGAACTTTATGTAGGGCTTTGTTTCGCAATGATCTTCCAGAATAGTTTTGGGAGGAATCGTTTTAAAGTCACTGCTTTGATTTCCTTATTTCCGATCAGTACTTCTCGTTTGTTTTTGTCAACGGCTTTAAGTAATTGTCGAACACATTCTTCAACCGGCATTCCTGTTTCCTGATTGTGATCCATTACACCATGTGCTTTTCCATCTTTACCAACTGCACTTAGTGAAATT
>CBFGNV010000041.1:0-38148 GCA_965650275.1 uncultured Fluviicola sp.
AGAAAAAGCCAAAAAACAATTTGCAGATGCTCCACGAACCATTGAAGCGTTGGAATACTGGTTTGGTCCCTACCCTTTTTACGAAGACGGTTACAAATTGGTGGAAGCACCTCATCTGGGAATGGAACACCAAAGTGCTGTTGCGTACGGAAATAAATTCCAGAACGGCTACATGGGAAACGATTTAAGTAGTACAGGCGAAGGATTGAAATGGGATTTCATTATTGTACACGAAAGCGGTCACGAATGGTTTGGAAATAACGTCACTGCAAAAGACGTTGCCGATATGTGGATTCACGAAGGGTTCACCAACTACTCCGAAGTCTTGTTCACCGATTACTGGTTTGGAACAGAAGCCGGAAACCGCTATGCCGTTGGACTTCGTCAAAACATTGATAATGACAAGCCGATCATTGGAAAATACGGCGTTCAGAACGAAGGCAGCGGCGACATGTACTACAAAGGTTCCAACATGCTTCATATGATTCGTCAGATTGTAAACAACGATAGCTTGTTCCGTGCAGTTCTTCGCGACATCAACGAAACCTACTGGCACAACATTGTCACCACAAAAGACATTGAGCAATTCATGAGCGAAATGCTGGTAGAAGATCTTTCAAAAGTCTTTGAACAATACCTGCGTACCTCCGAAATTCCTGTGTTGCAAATGGTTTACTCCAAAGGAAAGGTGAAATACCGCTGGAAGAACTGTGTTGATGGTTTCAATATGCCAATTGTGTTGACCGATGCCATGGGAAACAAGGAAAAGCTTTACCCAACCACCAAATGGACCAAAGAAAAGCGCGAAACGAACTACCAGTATTACATCAATCCACAGTTTTACATTGGTTCAGATGTATTGATCAAGCGAAGTGCAAAGGATGTGAAAATGCCTTCTGCTGAGGAAATGAGAAATCAGTAAAAACGCTTTCATGAAGAAAATCATTCCCTCCATTTCATGTACTGCCGGTTATGGAGTGAGAATTTCTTAAAAAGATTATAATTACTCCTTTGAGTTTATCTACGTCAATCTGAAAAACATTATCTTCACTCAACTGAATAAATTAACATCTTCTTTATTTTATATGATCGAAAAAATAAATATTGAGAATTTTAAATGTTATGAAAAAATAGAATTTGATACATCTAAAATTACACTTTTGACTGGGGCAAATAGCAGTGGAAAGAGTTCTCTATTGTATAGTGTTTTAGGACCAATACAATCTAGAGAATTTCCTTTTCAATTCTCCCCAAATGGAAAGTATATTAAAATGGGGGATTTTGAAGAAATTATTCATAATCATGATAAAACGAAATCAATTAAATTGGAATTTGAACATTCCGAAAATCATGAAATAGTTACAACTTTTTGGAAAAACAATCATTTAAATAATCTTCCAGTTCTTGAGAGTTTAATTTCAAAATCTGATTACTACAGTCTTGAGATAACTAAAAACAGGAAATATAATCTACGATTTGAATACTTCGTCAACAACGATCCACACCATCAACTTAGATCTCCTGAAATGATTAATAAGTTTATGGAGATTATAGAATCTTCAGCTCCAGTTTCAGAAGAGAGCAGCCTTTTATGGAGTAAATTTAAAAAACCAAAATTCAAAATTGAATTTAAATTCTCTGATTTTAATGAAATGGATAAAATGATTGAAGAGCATGGGAACTATTACCTGTCATCATTTATTCGTTCAATAAAAAAAGTGTTTAATGATTTTGATGATAAAATCAATTTCATTAGTTCTTTTAGGCTTTATCCTGAAAGAACATATTATGAGACATCTAAGATTGATCTAAAAGTCGGGAAATTTGGAGAAAATTATGAAGATCAAATAATTTCTTGGGAGACACAAAAGTCACCTGAATATAAAGAATTGATATCTATTCTAAAAGATTTAGATCTTCTTCATGAAATAAAATCTAAAAGACTAGATGGTGGACGATTTGAAATTCTAATTCGCTCTAAAAAAGATGGAGTATGGTCATCATTAAATGATGTTGGATTTGGTATTAGCCAATTTTTACCAATTATTGTAGCAGATTTACAACTTGGCAAGAACTCAACTTTATTTATTGCACAACCCGAAATACATCTTCATCCGAAAATTCAAGCTCAATTTGCAGATTACTTGGTTAAACAGATAATTGATAACAAAAAGAAATATATAATCGAAACGCACAGTGAATATTTACTAAATCGCATAAGACTTGCTATTGTTAAAAAAACAATTGAAGAAACTGATGTGAAAACATATTTCATCGATAACAATGGGAAAAGTGCTAAATCATTTGATATTGTGTTTAAAACTAATGGTCAAATTAAAAATGCCCCAAAGAGCTTTTTTGACACTTATATGTTAGACGTAATGAATATTGCAATCGAAGCCGAATAATGAAAGATATTTTTATTGATAATAACATTGCAAAGAATTTTGCTACGCCAGTTGACCCTCATTATAAAGAGCTAATTCAATGGATTAATGAATTCGATGAACGGTTGGTTGAGAATGATCCAGAAAAAATTAATGATTTCGCTCATTTAGTTGTTTCTCAAAAACTCTTAGTTGAATATCTTCAATCTTCGGGAGATTGCTCTAAGCCAAATGCGATGCCTTCAATCATCAATCGTCTTACAAGGGAAGGTCGATTACAAAAAAAAACAAAAGACGAAATAGAGGAGTTTCAATTGAAAAACTTCACAAAAAAGATTTTAAATAATTTCTTGTCAAACAAGAAGGATCATTGGCATATAGCAACCGTATTGATTTCAAATAGAAAATTTTGTTTATCATATGACGATAACTTAATTAGGGATTTATCTGGGTTCCCTGGGCACGTAGTAATAATTACAAATAGACCCGAAAAACTCAAATACAAATAAAAGAAACATATCCCTGCTAGCGTGAGCTTCAAGCTCGTGCTACTTAAGTCTATTACTTAGCTAGAACGTCGGTCATATTAATTCAGTTAAACAAATAATTCATTAACATTGAAGACTGTATTTTGAAGCTTATCGACAAAATGAAACAACAGGTCAATAACCCTAAAGAACCCAAAGCTAGCGCGAGCTTCCAGCTCGTGCTACTTAAATCCATCACCTCACTAACGTCTCCATTTGCATCACTAAAATGAACAAAAACAAAAGAGGAATATTCCTAGGTTTGATCTCGGCAATTACAATGCTGAGTGGTTATTCATTCATTGAAGGATTATCCGCTTTTAATCTTCTATTCTTTGATTTCTTCAATAATATTAATCATCCCCTTGTCCTTTTCGAATTAGTTGTTTTCCTCTTTGCCACTACAGGACTTGTTTCCTTCTTCTTCAACTGGAATTTATTAAAGGAAAGTAAAATCAGCCAAGACCCAAAACTTCTTGACGATTCCGAAGTAATCATGACCCTAACCATTGGATGGAAATACTATATTCATCTGTTGTTCTGTTTACTAATGGTTAGTATCGGAACCATCTTCTTTATTAGTCTCTTATTCGGAATTGTTCAAACTGAAAACCATCTGTCGTATTTAGTTGCACTTTTGATTACAGGGTTTGGAGTCGTTCTTATGCGAGATGGATTGCAAATTAAACGTTATCTTGAGTCACGGAAAACCAAATACATTAACACCAATGCACACAATCGAAACGATTAAAGCCGAATTTGATTTTAACGAAGGAAAGCACGGAAATTCAAACTTTTATCATAACATGAAACCTGTAGAAGGACACGGCGATTTCTGTGATGTATATATCGCGAGTAACGATAATGGCGACGTTTTGCAATCGCAGGTAGATGCCTACAATCATTTTCTCAACAAACACAATTCCTATCTAAACGAGCTAATCGACATCTTTTTACCATGTTTTTCTTCGAGCGATCAGGAGAAGATACTAAACGGTGAGAATACAATCTATTTTGATGTGATTGACATTCCCTTCGGAAACGACGAATTTGATCTCTTGGCATGTTCCAGAATGTCGGTGAAGAAAATACTTTGGTCGAAAAAAGAGGTAAACATGAACGTCAAATTCAAGAACGGAAGAATTATAAGTACAAAGCGTGAGAGATTTTATGCATTTGCACGGTAAAAATTTTTGATACATACGTTTCTACCATGGTACAAAAAGCAACTCTTAACTCAAAACTCCTTATTTTTAGTTCTGAAATTAGCTGACCCCCGAATGAAAAACCTCATCCTCCTTCTTTTCCTGTTTTTTGGTCTTCAAACAAAGGCCCAAACTATTCAGGAGCAAAAACTTTCCAGTTGTGATGAAAGTGCCGAAGTTGATCTGATTCAAACAAGGTTAGTGGAGAAGAAAATTGAGAATGGGGCACTTCTTCTATCTATTGGATTTGCTGCTAATTGCTGTTACGCTCCGGAATCAGCCATTCGAATGAGTAACGACACACTTTACCTTACAACTGAGAATTCAAGTGATACCTATTGCCTTTGTACTTGTTGTTTTGAATTGGAATTCAAAATTACGGGAATACTCGACACTAATTTTGTGTTAATGTTAGGCACACGCGAATTGAAGAAAGTTTCCAAGTACGTTAAATTGCCCGATGATTACCACTTCGACAAAAAAACACCTATCAATCAATTGGACGAAAACAATCAAAAAATTGGTTTGTGGAAAACGTACTATGGCAAATCAAAAAAAGTACAGCTTGAACAATATTTTATAACAGATCAAACCGGAAATTACGAAGCTTGGTCGAGATCATTTACCAAAGAAGGTGACCTTGTTGAAGTAACGATAAAAAGGAGTGCAAAAGGTGCACGTATGCATTTCGATGCGAAACAGTATTCTCGTATTTTGGAAACAAAATAACCTACAATTTATATGAAATCTCAAGATAAAATATCCAATGAAAACGGAGAATGGTACATCGCAGAAATTGTTGAAAAATGTGAACCTGTAGCCCGTAATGAAAAACAAGATTTACGCAGAGTTACTACTTGGGGAAATCATCATTTGATTAAAGCTAAATCGCCGAAAGAAGCTTATGAAAAAGCTGTAAAAATTGGAAAGGAAGGAGAATACAAATTCCTTAATTCTGACAAGTTGGAAATGGAATGGATTTTCGTCGGCATAGGACAAATACTTCCTATTTATGAAGAAAACATTGAGGATGGTGTTGAAATTATGTGGACGGATTACGGAAACATCAGTAATCGAAGAACGGAACGTTTGGTGCAAAGTAAAAAAGAGTTACTGGAAAATATCAAGCCGAAATACAATTCGGTTAGCGTGAAAAACGATTAATATGAAAAAAGTCTTGTTCCTACTCCTATTGATCTACATTTCCAGCAGTAGTACTTGCGTTGGACAACCTACCAATTTCAATACACAGCGCAATTGGGCGATGAATAAGCGTGAGGTTAGTTTTGGAGCCGGGATCAATCAATTTCTTGGCGATTTAGGCGGTATGCGCAAGACTGTTTATATTCATCAATTTCCATCAACCGGTTGGAATTCAGAACTGAGGTACCGATACCGCTTTCACCCATATTATGCAACAAGCAGTACACTACATTTTGGCTTGCTTCGAGGTAACGATGCGCATCATTCCGCTGTGTATCAACATTCAAGAAATTTAAATTTCAGATCGGTTTATCTTCAGTTTTCTCAAAATTTTGAAATCATTCTGTTAGCTAAAGAGAAAACATCGCGCCCTCGTTTTGCAGGTGTAGAACGCATAAAATTCTACCAGTTTTATGTATTTGGGGGAATAGGTCTGATGTATTATAATCCACAAACCAACTACAACAATAGCTGGATCAATCTGCATTCTTTGAGAACTGAAGGACAAGGTTTACCCGGAGGCTCAAAACCATATTCCCAATTCACGGGTTCTGCTCCCATAGGTATAGGATTCCGTTTGAAGGTGATTAAAATGTGGAAAATCGGATTTGAATTTGCTTACATTCCAACATTTTCAGACTATATAGACGATGCCGGTGGAGTGTATTACGATCCTGATAAATTGGCAGCAGCATACGGTGAAATTTCTGCACAACTGTCTAATCCGGCAACACAAAACACTTCCTGGTTTGCACCGGGACAGGCTCGCGGAAAGGGCAAACGCGACGCTTACATGTCGTTTTCCATTATTCTATCCAAAAACAGAACCTATAAGAAACCCAAAGCAGCTAAACAACAAACGAATACGGAATCAACTGAAAGCGTTCCGTTCCAATGATGTAACCATTATTGATCAAATTTCTTCTATTAAGAACCATGAAAAAATTCCTCCTTTGTATTCTTTCGGCTCTCTCTTTTTCAGTATTCGCACAAACGAAACCTGTTATCAATGAACCGTTTGTAGGTTTAGCGTGGCGTGAAACCGAAGTTCAGGAAATAGATTCGCTAAATCAACTACCCGACCGAATCAATTATATCATTCACAATCTGTTTCAGTATGCTATGACTGATTTTGTAGATTCTATCGTTTTCATGCAAGGTCAGATTACTGATTTGGAACAGTGGGCAGCAACAGATTCCTCCTTTCAAACGGATTACCAATTTGTGGTGCCCAAATATGAATTGTCTTTTGAATTACGCGATGCAAGTATTGGAATTCAGAGCTATTGTTTTAAGTTAGGTTTAGATCAATATGGTCAAATCATTCTTTTTGAATGGCCAAGAGAAGCATTTGGTACACGGTCAGCGTTCGTCTCGCCAACAGAACTTGAAAAAACAGCACGCAAATACGCGAAAAAGAAAAGGTACAAAACAGAAAGTTGTTTGTACCAACTTTATCTAGACGAAATTTCCGGCCGCATATGCTGGAGATTCAACTACCTGCAAAAATCAACTGGCGATGAGTTCAACTTTTCCCGGGAATACAATTCAATCATTGTTGACGCAATAGATAATGTTGTTTTGTTGGAACTTGGAATGGGAATGAGTGGACATTCTTGCCCTTGACCCAAAATCGACCAATGACACTAAAAACTACATATCCATTTTTAACCATTGCCATAGGTTTCGGTTTTGCTGTTGGCTATTATTTGGAGCGTTCTTACCAGTCGTTGGTTCAAATGATCTTTGACATGAACTACGGCGACCGCATGCATTTCATTGGTAAAAGTTCTCGTTTCAATTTCGATCATAGCTTAACGTTTATTCTCATCAGCACCATATTCTGGGCTCTGGTTTATTTATTATTGAAAAACACTCGTGATACGGCTTTAAAGATCAGAGGCTTCATTTCTGCCCTAATTTTTCTGATGGTTACCATTGGAACTTCCGTTTTTGATGGCTTCAGGTATGTTGCGGAGTGCACTCAGTGCGGTGATGGTCCGGTTAGGGTTTATATTGAACGAATCGCTTACAATAAACATTTATTCTGCAGTACGTTCATCATTTTGTTATACCTGCTTGTTTGGTTTTTGATCGATCACAAAAGAGCGAAATCGAAAAAACAACAGCTTTCATAAAACCAAAACAGTAATAGCTATAAATCAAACAGTTAGATTAAAATTGAACAAAAAGATTGTTTTTTCGTTATATCGATTCAGTTTTTCACTAAGTTTGCTTAGCTAAAATAAAGTAGCAAACTATTCAACAAACCACTTTAATTTAAATACATAGAAACCACAAATAAATACCACATTCAAAATTTTCACTTCAAGTCGAAAAGCAAATAGAAAACAATGAACCTGCTTAGGTGAATGTCGACCAATCCTAAGTTTAATGACTCATTTTTTAACTCATTAGAACGCTCAGTGTAATCATGTTTGCGGGAGAAAGAACGCTTGAACACTCCTAAAATCAAAGTAAAGCACCTAATTCAATTTAAACATAATCATGAAAAAAGTAATTTATGGCGGGTTATTCCTTGCCCTGGTTGGAATCGGATTTGTTTCTTGTAAAAAAGAAAATACAGCTCCGGAAGACCAACAGTCAACCAATCAAACAATTGATAAAGACAAGTACTTTGGCGATTCAAAAACAAAGGAAAAAGATGGAGGTGATCCATTGTTCACGTTGGAAAACGGAGGTAACTACCTAATTTTCAGAACTGAGGCGGGATACACTACAGCAATTGACAATCCGGATGAAACAACGTATGGAAAATTATTAACTCGAATTGCTGAGTTGAACTTCACTTCTCATTTCGACAACGTCAAAAACAATCCGGATTTGGCTTCATCTGATCCATTCAAACTAGGAGATCTTTTAGCAAGAATGATCAATACGAATCACATCGTTCAAATTGGAAACTACCTTTTCAAAATTGAACCAACGATTGAAAAAGTATTTACATTACATGAAGATGATGTTGCTACTGGCTACACTGATTTGGTGAACATGAACACTTTAAATCCTGATGTACTATCATTCAGCACAAACATTGAGGTAATTGAAGCATTGAAAGAAGGAGGTGAAAAAGGAATCTTCTGTAACGATGCAACAGCTTCAGCAAAAAGTACAACATCGAATACTGTTTACTTCCAAAGCTCAAACCTTAGTAACCAACAAACAGAAAACTTCTACGGAACTTCTTACTACAGAACGTTCGGAGTTTGGTTTATCCTTGGTACTAACACAAATTTCAGCTTGTTTGGTAACGGAAGCGGAAACTACGGACATTGGATTCAAATGGACAACTGTAGTTATGCACAACGTTGTGGTTCATCTGTTTCCAATTACTCTCACCCTTGGCGTGGTATGATCGCTGGTCAGTACGCTTTTTCAGGTGGAGAAAAAATCTTCAGATGGTACAGTGGTCTTAAAAGATTGAAGTCCTATAACCTAAAAACACGAGTAAGATGTGAAAATCCGAATATTCCTCAAGGAGGAAATCCTTATACAACGTATTTCACAAATTATATGCAAATTGTAAGTTAATGAGGATTATCGCTTTAATTTCAATTTTGTGGTTTGGGACCAGTTGGTCCCAAACCACTGTTTTTATCTCACCTTTGCTTAAATACCAGGTCAGTTTTAACTCCAGTGATGCACATAGCTGGAACGGAAAAATGATGGGTGGTGACGAAGATTTCAAATATAAATACCAACATATTTGTGCGAAAAAACCTTTGTATCTTGGAGTGAACGTTGGGCTTCGCTTTAAAGGCAGAAATACGCTCCAACTTGGAATTTCTATGGATGGTTCATCGGAGTATACACAATCCGCTTTCTATACTTACAATAGTTTCGACTCCACATTCCGAAACAATTCTACCCGTACCACCACAAAAACGGCGCAAACTAGGTACAGTTTAACCTATTTCAGAAAGATCAAAACTTTCGAAAACAACTCCTCTCTTTCACTCGGATTGTCGTTTGCCTACGTTGTTCGTCAAGGAACGAATGCCATAGAAAACGTGGGATCATTAGGCACATCTAATATTCAAATTTCCGAAAACAAATATTACAGCGATTCACACACTTCTTATACTGCCAGCAAATCAGGAATTACGTTTGGACTTTCATTGCAATCTCAGATCTATATTCAAAAAAAGTACTGGTTTGACATCGATTTGAATTACAATTACTCAAAAAATTACTTGTACATGTCTGAATCAAAGATCAGCATTTACGATGCCAGCACGCTGGAGACAAAAAAATACGTTTTCAACAATTATCAGTTTCTGACAAATATCAATTTGACGCTTTCGAGACAGATCAATCTGAAAAAAAGAAATAAGTAGCGTTTACGATTGCTCACTCGAACTGACAAAAGCACTTCAATCAAGTCCTTCGTCTTTCGTCTCTCGTCTTATGTCTTTCAAGAATTTTGTTAATTACTTCTTTCCCCATACTTCAATTCTGCCCCTCAATTTGATACTTTTGTAAAAAAGAAAACAGGATGTTGACACTGGATCCGAAAGAACTCCCGGTTCCCAAATTACACGGAATTTTACTTGGCGCTATTGGTCCACGACCGATTGCATTTGCTTCTACCGTTGACGAAAACGGGAATAACAATTTATCGCCATTCAGTTTTTTCAATGTTTTTTCAGCTGCTCCGCCTATACTTATTTTTTCTCCTGCACGTAACGGACGCACAAATACAACCAAGGACACTTACAACAATGTAAAGAAAGTTCCTGAGGTGGTTATCAACATTGTGAACTACGACATTCTTCACCAAATGAGCTTGAGTAGTTCGCCTTACGGTGCCGATGTGGATGAATTCGTGAAAAGCGGTCTTACTCCTATTCCTTCTGATACCGTGAAACCAATGCGCGTGAAGGAAGCACCGGTTCAATTTGAGTGCAAAGTACTTGAAGTGAAAGAATTAGGAGAAAACGGTGGCGCAGGAAATCTGGTGATCTGTGAAGTGACTAAAATTCATATTCACGAAGAAGTTCTTTCTGAAGACGGAAGCATCGACCAAAAGAAAATAAACCTGGTGGCACGAATGGGCGGAAACTGGTACTGTCACGCCAACGAAGCTTCTATGTTCGAGGTCACAAAACCAATTACAACTGTGGGAATAGGATTCGACAATTTACCGGAAGATGTACGTAACAGTTCGGTGTTAAACAACAATGAACTTGCACAATTGGCCGGAATCACTGAACTTCCGAACGAAACAGATGTGAACGAGTACAAATTGATTGAGTTAAGTGATCTGTTTGTAACGTTAGAAGATACTCCAGCAGAATTGGAGAATGCACTTCACACAAGAGCAAAAGAACTATTACAAAAGGACGATATAACAGGAGCATGGATGACCTTGCTCGCATTTAATGATTAATAAACCAACACTGTTGCAGGTTCCAAAACGCAACAATTCAAAAACAACAATATGAGCAATTATCAATTCACAGGTGTCCTAAAAGTTAAAAACGACACAATTCAAGTTTCGGAAAAATTCTCTAAAAGAGAGTTCGTTGTAACTGATACATCGTCGCAATACCCGCAGGACGTTATGTTCCAATTGACGCAAGATAAATGTAGCTTACTTGACAATGTCAATGTGAACGAGCAAATCACAGTTTCTTTCAACTTACGTGGAAGAGAGTGGATCAATCCACAAGGTGAAGCGAAATACTTCAATTCTCTTGATGCATGGAGAGTTGAGAAAGCAGCTGGAAGCATGGGTGGTGGAATTCCTGATGGTGGTCCATCGGCAATGAACCTGAACAGTGCACCGGTTCCTCCGTCAATGCCGTCTACTGACGCAGCAGACGACGACGATTTACCATTCTAAATAGGAAAACAAACGCACACAATCTACATCGTTGTTTTCAGAAATAAATCTTGATCATTTACTCAATGTAAACTCTCAAGATTTATTCTTCAACGCCTCGTATCTTGAGTGTTTTTCTTTCCCTTAACATAATAAAGGCTTCCGAAAGGAGGCTTTTTTTTGTGCTCGATACACATTTTTCATTCTTCGAAATTCATTGGTTGTGAAGACCGTTTTTCATTCTTTTAGGAGTAACTTAAAGTTTTTCATTAGCTTTGTCGGAGAATAACCACAAAAACAACCACGACTACCAAAATCGAAATCATTCATTTTGCCAAAGAATTTTCTAATCAGGAAGTCGTGTATTTACATTTTTAAAACAATAAATTATGGCAAAAAAATTAGACAAAATCATCGTAATCGATGTAGAAGCCACCTGTTGGAACGGCTCAGCTCCACAGGGAATGACAAACGACATCATTGAATTCGGGATCTGTTTGCTCGATGTTCGTTCAGGCGAGATTTCTGATAACAGAGGCATACTGGTCATTCCAGAACGTTCCGAGATTAGTGATTTCTGCACGGAGTTAACCACCATCACTCCTGAAATGATCCGGAACGAAGGAATCTCTTACAAGGAAGCTTGTTCCATTATCAAGAACGAATATCTTGGACCAAGCAGGGCATGGGCAAGTTTTGGTGCTTACGATTTAAAGCACATTCAACGTCAATGTTCCGAATTGGGTGTTGGTTATCCGCTTGGACCATCGCACATCAATGTAAAGACACTTTTTGCGTTGAAAAACAGACTCGGACATGAAAAAGGAATGGATGGAGCACTCCAATACCTGCAAATTCCACTTGAAGGAACACATCATCGTGGCGTAGACGATGCAAAGAACATCGCGAAAATTCTCTACACGCTCTTGTAAGCGACTTCCGTTTTTCATTATATCCCCTATTTCAATACTGACTGGCTTTCATAAGAAGCCTTTTTCAGTTTTTGGAAATCATCAAAAACAAAAAAATCCTATATTCGAATCACTTATGGAACTCATCGACAAACTAAAAAAACAGCTGAATATTATTTATGCTGGACTTTTCATTGGATAAGTAGCTTTTGCAGCTGTAACTTACTTCATTATTAAACCCGAGTATGTCGAAAGTACGAGCAACGACATGTTGTCTTATGTGGCAATTGGGCTGCTAACCGCAGGCGCTGTTTTTGGTCGTTTATTTGGAAATAAGCGCTTAACTGAAATCCGTGAAATGAATAACGAAACCGCCAAATCCCAAGCCTATGTTGGATTAAGCATTATTAGATATGCATCACTTGAAGGTCCAATTCTTTTCTGCATTGTAATGTATATGCAGACTGGTGTTGACGTCTTTTTATATTTGATCTGCGGTGGTTTACTTTACTTCCTTTCGTTGATCCCGAGAGCTTCGCTGATTAATAGTGAACTGAGAATCAGTAGATAATTCTAATCCCGAAAGCTTTCGTGACCAAAATTCTAAATTTTAAAAAAGGAAAAACTGGTTTTTCTTTTTCTCATACTTGATGGTTTTAGCATTTAGCATTTTGAAATTTAGAATTAAGACCTTCCTTTCCAATCCAACTGCACAAAAAGCATAGAAGCGAAAAGTGCCAGCATGTAAAACGGATAAACGGTTTCGAAAAGTAAAAGTCCAACAATGTCAGTTACTGTCCACTTGATAATGGATAAACGCAGTAATACGAAGTCGAAGCCCGTTTTCGTTATGAAAATCAGGATGGTCAACCATTCTACATCACCGAACCAGGTAACGAGAAGTAAGAACAAATAGGTGAAATGAAGCAAAACTGCCCAAACTCCCAATCCACTGCTTAAATTGTCGCCTACATTTCCGGTTTTCGACATCCATCTCAAACGCTGATTCATTGTATCGGACAATCTATCAGGAGTTGCCGTAGAAACCATCAGTTCTTCGCGCTCCACAACTTCAATGGTTTTCTTTCCTTCCCGAAATGCGCGAAGTGTGTAAATATCGTCACCGCTCAAAATATGATCGTGATGCTCAATATCGTCCACCTCTTCAAAAGCTTTTATGTTGATTAGCAAATTTGCTCCGCTGCATGAAATTGGTCGAAGCCAGCCTGTTACGCCTTTATTGATCAGTGTAGTGAACCAATATTCGAGTGTGAAGAATCCATGCCACCACTTGCTTCCGGTCATTTTCACGGGTAAAATTACCAGATCCGCCTTTGGAACAACCATTAACGATTTCAGGTATTCGGAACCAAAAACCACATCTGCATCCATTGTCAAACAGTATTCCGTTGTCACGTGATCCATTCCAAAACGGATGGCACGCTTCTTACCTCTTTGTTCTTCAGGAAGGGAGATCACACGAATGGGAAAGTCTTTGTATTTTAAGAATTCTGAACGGTAATCATCCGACGAATGGTCGTTCACAAAAATCCATTGTACGGGCTGATATTTCTGTTTGTATACGCAGTCGAGGAATTTCCCAAGGTTCTTGGCTTCATCTCTAAAAGGAACAACCACCGTTATTTCGTCTAAGTTGTGATCTATTTTGGCCGCCTTGAGCAATCGCAAACGATTCACTCCAAAGACAAGTGTGAGAATAGAAACGGCATAAGCCACAAACCAAAAAATCAGGATACTCATTGTACTTTCCGTTTGATTGGAATTAAAACAAAGCTACCTATAAGCGCTGGAATCACGATGTTGATTATCCAAATTAATAGACAAATAACAATGATATCAGGTTTTGATGAAACGACGGTATGCTGAAAAACAAAAAGCGCAGCAGTTTCACGGATTAGAATTTTCCCCGACCAGAGTGAAGGAATAAAGGAAGTTAGAATGTAAATGATCCAAACAGAGTGAACCAACAACCAGATATCTGTATAGCCGAAGGCATAAAACAAGAGAACAAATTGTAAGGTAAAAATCAGAAAACGAAAGGTGCTCAAAAGCAAAAGTGAGAGCCTCAAATAGCCAAAGCGCAGAAGCATCATCTTGAAATGGCGAATGACTTTGTTTCTGTAAGATTTTCGACCAAAAACCTTTTCACCGAAAAAGTAAAACAGCAATAGAACAACGGAAATACCTGATGATAAAATCAACCAGCAGGGATTAATGTCCTTTCTGAAAATTAATGCTATTGAACCAAAAATCGCAGTTGGAATTAGTTGACTCAGGTTCCCCAATGCAGTCACCAATACAATCTGTATGGAATGTCGGCGTCTGAAAAACAACATTCTTCCCAACACATTTCCCCAACCGTTCGGAGAAAGGAAACCAGAAGCCAAACCTGCCAAAAAGGAATTCCAGGTTTTGCGATTATCGTCGATCAAATGCTTGGTAAACAATTTCCATTTCACAAATTCTACTCCCTGATTAACGAATAGAAGTAAAAAAGCAATTAGCAATGCCCATTGGTATTCAATATGGATTTTTGAGAAGGAATTCCACTTTACATCCTTGAGTTGAAAGTAAAGTGTTAACAGAACGCTAAAAAACAGCAATACCTGCAAACCTAATCGCAAGATTGACCGTTTTTTAGTAGTTTTAAGTTCCTCTTTCATTCGAATGGTCGAAGATAAAATAATTCTCGGGATCGATCCCGGTACAACAGTTTTGGGTTACGGTATAATTCACGTTCAAGGTAAGAAAATGACCTTGCTGAATTTTGGAATTGTACAGCTTCAGAAATTAGACAATCAGCCTGATAAACTGAAACGCATCTTTGATCGAATTGACGAACTAATCCAAGAATACAAACCCGACGAAATGGCGCTTGAAGCCCCTTTCTTTGGGAAGAACGTACAATCCATGCTAAAACTTGGAAGAGCTCAGGGAGTTGCCATTGCAGCTGCGCTCCGTATGAATATTCCTTACGAAGAATATACACCAAAACGAATCAAGCAATCGATTACGGGAAGTGGAAATGCTTCCAAAGAACAAGTTGCAGCGATGTTGCAAACCCTTTTGAAGTTTGATGAAATACCGAAGTTTCTAGATGCAACTGATGGATTGGCTGCTGCAGTTTGCCACCATTTCTCAAAAGGAGTTGGTGAGAACAATAAGACAAAGGCAAAAGGTTGGGCAGGATTTTTGTCACAAAACCCCGATAGAAACGCAACAAAATGAAACAACTTTTCTTCTTAACAATATTGCTAATTCCCTTTTGTTCTAAGTCGCAAGAAAATTATTCCTGGATGGATGGCATTTGCATGTACGAAGGTGAGATCAATTCTGAACTTACAAATCGTGAGCAACTCGACAATATCGTTGGACTTTTCATGAATCCAAATTCATATAGTCAGCCTGTTTTCAGAGCACAGCTAAAAGATTCGGTTCACATAAAGCCTGAAAAAGTAAAGCGTGAACTGGAAAACGGCATTAAAGAATTGGAGAATGCGCAATTTCCAAAAGCTTCGTTATGGGATTCTATTCGAAAGATAAGAGTAGCACAATTGAAAAGAGAATTGGAATTGAAATTACTGGCAATTCAGGCAATCCGAGATCCGGAAATTTTGAAAACCGATAAAAAAACGGCTAAGATCTGTAAATCGACCATTGCTATTCTTTGTTCTGAACCGGCAAAGATTCTGAAAGAATATAAATCCATTTATGGCGAGGATGCTTACAATAGAATTCTGAAAACGGGATGTTCCGAAAAAGTGATGGCAGAAATGGCCGCTTTGGATTTTATTCGCTTTGAATGGTGGAACGCAGCATCAACAACGATAGGAAATGTTACTTACCTCAGTTTGATTAATGTTGAAATGAAAAAACTGGTATTGAATCAGAGAGCGGATTGCCACTAGTCCCTATTCATCGAAAAAAGATTGTAGCGACGCATCGCGTCTGTGCATTAGTTTTCATCTTGAAGTCTTTACCTCTCCACCACGGCGGAATTGGAACTGACGCGACATCTGAGGAGATCAAATCTTGAGTCTATTGTCTTTAATCTTTAGTCCTTCTTAGCCTCTTCCTTATTCAACTCAATGGTCATTTCTTCCATTGCCTGCGTATTGATCCGTTGAAAAATCTCCGGCTGAGTTGCATAATAATCAAACGACCTTTCAAAACGGTCAACTGTAATTCCTTTCGACTTAAAATACTTTTCTCCGGAACGGATCATGGTTTTGTAATACCTATTGACACTTTGATATCTGTTCTGAACTCCAGCTTCCAACATTGTCAAATCGTGCATATACGTCACCATTTCTGCTTCCGGAATCAAATCGTCAGGTGCATCAGGATGATCCATTTCGCTACTGCAAGCGAATGAAAGTCCAAGAATCAATATGCCCAGAATCCAGTTTTTCATCGTGCAAATTCCATTCGTTCACCGGCACGAAGATCAATATTCTCTCCGTGAGCATAAACTTTCTTACCATTGATAAAAGTAGCATCAATTCTGTGCGAGAAAATCGTTCCATCGAAGGGTGACCATCCACATTTGTAACGCAAACTTTCTTTGGTAACAGCCGTTGTTTCATTCGGATTCACCAAAACCAAATCAGCCTTGTAGCCTTCACGAATGTATCCTCTGTCTTTGATCTCGAAACAAACAGCAACAGCATGAGACATTTTCTCTACCATTTTTGTTCGGGTAATCTTTCCTTGTTTAGACGATTCCAACATTGCCAAAAGCGCGTGCTGCACAAGTGGTCCACCTGAAGGAGCTGTCATGTAAGATTGACTTTTCTCGTCAAAGGTATGAGGCGCATGATCGGTTGCAATCACATCAATTCTATCATTATTTACCGCTTCCCAAATTAAATCGCGGTCGGCAGCAGTTTTAACAGCAGGATTCCACTTAATGAAATTTCCTTTTTTGTCGTAATCTGCATCCGTAAACCATAAGTGATGAACACATGCTTCAGAAGTAATACGTTTTTCGCTTAATGGGATGGTATTGTCAAACAGGAATGTTTCTTTTCCAGTTGAGATATGCAAAATGTGTAAACGAGTATTGTGCTTTTTCGCTAATTCAACGGCTTTTGAAGAGGATAAATAACAAGCTTCTTCACTTCGAATAAGCGGGTGAGCAGTTACCGGAATGTTTTCACCGTACTTTTCCTTAAAGATTTCGAGATTAGCACGAACAGTGGCTTCATCCTCACAATGCGTTGCAATTAGCATCGGAACATTGCTGAACAAATGGTTCAACGTTGCTTCACTATCTACCAACATGTTTCCGGTTGACGACCCCATAAAGATCTTCACTCCACAAACCTTTTTCGGATCTGTTTTCAGCACTTCTTCAAGGTTGTCATTCGAAGCTCCCATGAAGAAAGAATAATTGGCATACGACGAATTCGCAGCAATTTGGTATTTATCCTCTAACAATTCCTGAGTAAGCGTATTCGGAACCGTATTGGGCATTTCCATAAAAGAAGTGATTCCACCGGCAATAGCAGCGTACGATTCTGTTGCAATATTTGCTTTGTGCGTTAATCCAGGCTCACGAAAATGAACCTGATCATCAATGCATCCGGGAATCAAATATTTGCCTTCTGCATTGATTTCAACGGCTCCGGAAACTGAAATTGAATCGGCAATTTTGGCAATTCTGTCGTTTTCAATTAATACATCAGCTACTCGTTCAAGACCTTCGTTAATAATTGTTGCGCCTTTAATTACCGTTCTTTCCATCACACTTTCAAATTTCTCATTTTCCAAACTCCCCAAAGCGCTTCCTTAAAGATTCCGGAAGACATTTTGGATTCGCCATAAATTCTGTCTGTAAAGGTAATAGGAACTTCTGTCACTTTGAAACCTTTACGTTTTGCAGCATATTTCATTTCAATTTGAAAGGCATAACCTTTAAACTGAATATTATCCAATTTCATTGCTTCCAGCACCTTGCGTGAATAACACATAAAACCGGCAGTTGTATCAGCAATTCCGAGGAATAAAATCATTCGAACATAAACGGAAGCAAAATAAGACATCAGGATTCTACCCAACGGCCAGTTTTCCACTTTTCCACCACGTACATAACGTGAACCAATACTTACATCCGCTTTTCCGTTTACACAAGCATCCAGTAAACGAGGCAAGTCATTCGGATTATGTGAAAAGTCACAATCCATTTCAAAAATGTACTCGTAATCACGATCCAACGACCAATGAAAGCCATGAATATAAGCCGTTCCTAATCCAAGTTTACCTTGACGTTCTTCTAAATAAATTCTATTCGGGAAACGCTCGATCTGTTCTTTTATCAGTTGCGCCGAACCATCGGGAGAAGAGTCGTCGACAAATAAAACGGAAAAATGATCAGGCAGAGCCATAACAGCTTCGGCCATTTTCACGATGTTTTCACGCTCATTGTAAGTGGGTATAATGACTATGCTCTTCAACAACTGTAGAATTGGAATGCTAAAATAGCTAAAAGAACGTGGATGCAAAGTGTTTGTTATACGATTAACAAAGATTATCAAGTAAGTTGAAACAGACCAATAGATTTTGAGAAGCTGGAAACTTGACTGGTCAGATTCTCGGTTCGAGATTCCAGGCATCAAGATTCCGACAGCAGCCACTCACCAGTAAAGTGTTATAACCGTTTATTAAACACACAATAGCTATTGAATAGAATCCGTAATTTTACCTCATGAAGTTTTTCCTTCTGTTTGTTCTATTTCTCGGACCTTTCTCAGTAATGAGTCAGGGCTCCTTAAACATGACGCTTCTTGATCACGAATTTCAAGATTCTCTTATCTGTAATTCCAGCTTATCACGCTACTCCGATTGTTATGGTTTTACATGGGAAAACGAAGAATATGCTGTAATTGGTTCAACAGAAGGAACACATGTTTATCATATTTCTGCAAACGATGAATTACTTCCTGTAGGCTTTATTCCGGGGCGATACGTAAATATGTCGGTTAGTCACCGCGATTACGCTACTTACCAAAACTATCTCTATGCAGTTTGTGATGAAGGTGTTTCCGACTTGCAAATCATCGACCTTCAATATTTACCTGATTCCATTCATTTAGCGAAGGAAGATAGTCTGCAGTTTGGTAGAGTTCACAATATTTTCATTGATGAAGTTGAGCAGAAATTCTATTCGTTAATTCATCGTTCAACGGTAAGCACTCAAACGATCGATAAACCGATGAAGATCTTCTCTTTGGCAGATCCACTTAATTTGGTAGAATTGTGGAGCGGACCAGGCGATGTGGAAGAAGTTCATGATGCTTATGTCAGAGACGGTCTTGCATTCCTGAATTGCGGATATGACGGACTTCGTATTTATGATTTCACCAACACAGTTTCCCCTACCTACATAGAATCCCTTACTTTTTATCAAGACCAAGGATACAATCATCAGGGTTGGTTGACACCGGATGGAACCACTTACATTTTTGCAGATGAAACTGCCGGTAAACGGGTGAAGCGTTGTTCATGGGACGGAACGAATCTAAATATCACCTCTTATTTTGGAACGGATTTCTTAAACGGAAGCGTTCCACACAACATTATGGCAAACGATACTTTTGTGTATGTTGCTTACTATAATCTTGGATTACACATTTATGACTTGCGTTATCCACAGCCTCTGGAAGTTGCCTATTACGATACCTATCCAACAAGTTCATTTTTTCCAATGAACGGAAACTGGGGAGTTTATTCGCTTTTACCATCAAAGCGCATTTTAGCTGCAGATCGACAATATGGTTTATATCTTTTGGGTTTTAATGCTAAGGTATTATCAGCAGGAACAGGAGACGAAGTAGTTCTCTTTCCTAATCCAAGCGGAAACTCGCCAAGTACCATCCGCTTTCCTATTGGAAGCACAGACATGAGCTATGATGTAGTGGATTTAAGCGGAAACATTGTACAAACAGTTATGCTTTCCGATTTCACCTTCAATCTTCTTCCGAATAACGTTGCAGCTGGTTCTTACATCGTCCGCGGAAAATACACCATTAAGAATTCCGAGAAGCAATTTTCATTGCGCTGGATGAATTTTCATTAGGACTTCTCGATTTTGAGAGTCTAGAATCTAGACTTCTCAAGCTGCAGAAGATTTGTAATCCTGCGCAACGCGTAAGCACATTGTTGACTGAGGCTCTCGAAGGCAAGAATTCACTTATAACTCGTAACTTATAACTCTCCCAGCCACACAATAAACATCAACTACCATTCACATTTTTGCCATAGTAGACCGAACTGCCAAAAACCAATTCTGCTATATTTGTATAAAACCAGTTGATATGAAGACGTTAATCGCATTGTTATTAGGAATCAGTTCTCTTCTTTTTGTTACTTCTTGTGGATCAGGTGCTCCAAAAGTAAATCACGATGAAGATGTGGACATGGGAACGTTTGATGATCACAAGTATACGTGTGAAGAACTTGGATGGGAAACAACGTACCCTGAAGGTCCTTCCATCACTACTAAATCTGCAATTAAGTCCTTGAACGAACGTTCACAAAAGTATGCGGGTGTCGATAATCCTGAATCAGACAAAGACCTGAAGTATTTACTTGCGTACGGTTATGATTTCAACAACTCGTTTGCTTCAACTGCTCAGATTTTCAAAGGAAAAACCAGCGCAGATTATGAATCCGCGAAAAAGAATATTCACGAAACGGCATACAATAACTATTTCAGCGCAAGAATTCGTGTAGATACAAGTGCAACAACGATAAAAGTTGGAAAAGTGACTTTCGATGTTTGGACAATCAACTTGTACAACGATGAAGCAAAAGCTTACGGACATCAACAAATGTACACGGCTGTGATTAATGATTATTTCTTCTCAGCGGTTGTAAGTTATGATGATGATTTCTACCGCGACAAAATGGTTACTACGATTACGAAAGCGAAGTTTAAATAATTAAATGGTGACTTCGACTCCGCTCAGTCACCTCTTTCTTCGAAACTTAGATCAATCGATTTGGCGGCTGAGCGGAGTCGAAGCCAGCCACTCATAAATCATTTCCTGCTCAAATCCTCTCGATTGTAAAAAGCGCATCAATTTTGCCTTCTTTTGCCATGGATCTTTTTCACGTTCCAGGTCTTTCCATTTACGTTCAGCAAGCTTGTTGAAGATACTTTCATATTCGTCGTCTTCAAAAGAATATAAGGCAGTTTGAATAATGTTTTTGGGAATAAACTTGGCAATCAGTCCTTGCTTGATCTTCATTCGTCCCCAATGCTTAATACGTAATTTTCCACTTGCGTAAGAAATGGCAAAACGTTCTTCGTTCAGGTACTTGTTTTCAATAAGATACGCTATGATTCTTCCGCTTTGTTCTTCATCCAGACCAAAGCTTCGAAGTTTAGTGGAAACTTCGTGGTGACACCTTTCTTGGTAGGCGCAATACGCCTCAACCTTGGCTTTCGCTTCCAGAAAAGAGAAATTGCCCTCCATAATTAGAGAGCAATTTCGTTATTGTTTTTGTCGAGGAATGTGTATTGAAGCAATTGATTTGCCATCACACCTTTCACATCGATCCATTTTTTGTACTTAAAGAACCATTTCCATTGCTTAGAAATCAATCCTTTCTTAAAATATGCTTCAAGATAAGGATGAACCATAATGGTTACTTTCGGTTCTTTTCGATCCTGCATAAGGAAATTCAATGTAGTTTCAATCTCTTCAGCGAAAAGAATTGAAGCCTGCACTTCACCAGTTCCGTTACAAGTAGGACACAATTCAGAAGTATTGATATCCGTTTCAGGACGTACGCGCTGACGTGTAATTTCAACAACACCAAATTTCGATGGAGGAAGAATATTGTGCTTCGCACGGTCCATTTTCATGGCATCCTTCAAACGTTCGAAAAGTTCTCTATTGTTTTCCTTATCGTGCATATCAATAAAATCGATACACACAATTCCACCCATATCGCGTAACTGCAACAAACGAGCAATCTCATCTGCAGCTTCAAGATTGGTTGTCAAGGCGTTATTCTCTTGTCCGTCAGCACCTTTTCTATTTCCACTATTCACGTCAACAACGTGCATAGCTTCCGTATGTTCAATGATCAAATAACCACCAGAAGGAAGAGGAACTTTCTTACCGAACATGGTTTTGATTTGCTTATTGATCCCGAAACGTTCGAAAATAGAAAGCTTTCCGTCGTACAATTTCACGATCTTCTCGCGTCCTGGAGCAATTTCACTGATGTACTCTTTCAACTCATCAGCTATCCTCTCCTCACTTACGTGAATATTGGTGAAATCCGCATTCAACAAATCTCTTAGTATAGAAGACGTTTTATCTAGCTCACCTAAAACTCTACGCGGCGGTGTTGCAGCTTTCAAGTTGGTGTGCATAGTCTTCCATTTATCAAGCAAACTCTTCAGGTCTTGATCAATATCTTCAACCTTTTTATTCTCTGCTACGGTGCGAATAATAACTCCAAAATTCTTCGGACGAATATTATCCATAATGGAACGAAGTCTGTCACGTTCTTCCGGATTTCGTATTTTTTGAGAAATAGAAATCTTATCTGAGAACGGAACAAGTACTAAATATCGACCCGCAAAAGTAAGTTCGGCACATAAGCGCGGACCTTTACTTGAAATTGGTTCTTTAGCCACCTGCACCAAAATTGGAGAAGCAGTTGGCACGATATCAGTGATTTTTCCTTCCTTAGGAATGTCTTTTTCTGACTTGAAATAAAGCAAGTCAGATACGTTTTGCTTCCCGTTGAGCGTATCCTTGGTGAATTTATGAGAAGAAAGGAACTGGGGACCCAGATCCAAGTAATGTAAAAACGCATCTTTTTCGTATCCAACGTCTACGAAAGCTGCATTTAAACTAGGAACAACTTTTCTTACTTTTCCGAGGTAAATATCACCTACACCAAAATCAGTTTTCCCTTGCTCTTCTTGTAACTCCACTAATTTTCCGTCTCGAAGCAATGCTATTGAAACTCCGCCAGGGCGTGCTTCAACTACAAGTTCTAAACTCACAAGCGTTACAATTAGAAAATGATAAAAAACAGAAAAACTTAGTAAGCCAAACACCTACTAAGCCCTTCAAATAACTTTCAAAGAAAAATATTACTTCTTTTTCTTGTGACGGTTTTTTCTCAATCTCTTCTTACGCTTGTGCGTCGACATCTTATGTCTTTTTCTTTTCTTACCGCTTGGCATGATAATTTTATTTTATGTTAATATTCTAAGTTCGTTCTGTTTCAAGCTGTTTTGCGACTGAAAAAAAAGCACTCCTATCGCAAAACAGGAGTGCAAAGATATAAAAATTACTTTTTAATCAACTTTTTCTAGTCAAATCAAACAAATTATTTTACGATTTGCTTGTTTTTCACCTCATCAACAAAGGTTTTAGCCGGTTTGAAAGCCGGAATGTTGTGCGCAGGAATAATGATAGTAGTATTTTTTGAAATGTTACGACCTGTTTTCTCTGCACGCTCTTTAACGATAAAGCTTCCAAAACCTCTTAAATAAACGTTTTGTCCTTTAGTCAAAGAAGTCTTGATAGACGTCATAAACGCCTCAACAGCCTTTTGCGCTTCGTTTCTTTCCAATCCTGTCCCTTCTGCAATCTCAGCAACGATATCTGCCTTTGTCATCTTACTTTATTTATTTTATTTTCAACAATGTGATTTTCAGTGCAAAAGTACTGAGTCAATCCCATTAAATTTGTAGCGATTAAGATTTTTTTTCAAACTTTTCCCCAAATGACTGATTTCGTTCTACTAATGCACCAATGGTACAGACAAAACGCCAGAATTCTTCCATGGAGGGAGACGAAAAATCCGTATTTCATATGGTTATCGGAGGTCATTTTACAACAAACAAGGGTTGATCAGGGCTTAAAATACTATTATAGCTTCACTGAAAATTTTCCAACAATTAAAGATTTAGCAGAGGCAGATGAACAAGATGTTCTGAAATTATGGCAAGGTTTGGGCTATTATTCCAGAGCAAGAAACTTACATGCAACAGCAAAACAAATTCTGGCACTTCACGACGGAGAATTCCCGGAAACATACGCTGAGATCATTGCTTTAAAAGGAATTGGTCCTTACACTGCGGCGGCAATCAGCTCTTTTGCCTTTAAACTTCCACATGCAGTTGTAGATGGAAACGTTTACCGCATTTTAAGTCGATACTTTGGTATTGATGAACCAATTGATACAGGAGCCGGACAGAAACAGTTTCAGGCTCTCGCAAATGAACTCATTCCGCAGAACGAACCAGACATTCATAATCAAGCAATTATGGAATTCGGCGCAATGCAGTGCAAGCCTAAGAATCCTGATTGTGAAACCTGTGTTTTAGCTTCTTCCTGCGCCAGTTTCGGAACAGAAGCTGTAAATACGCGTCCGCTAAAATCCAAGAAAACGAAAGTAAGCAACCGCTATTTCCACTATTTCTATCTCACTGATAAGGATAAAGTGGCTTGGGTTCACAGAAAGAAAAAAGACATTTGGCAGCATTTGAACGAATTTCCAATGATTGAAACAGAGACTGCGGAACTTCCATCTCACTTATTTACCGAGCAGCCTTTAGCAAAATATGAGGCAAAGCACATTCTTTCACATCAGCGTATTCAAGCTTATTTCTACGAAACCAGCGAAACGAACGTGTTTGCAGAACAGGAAATAGAATGGAAAACAACAAATGAAGATCCACCAACACATCGTTTAATGGAAAAATTCCTTGAACAACTGCGCTAATTACCAACGACTAATTCCAAATTACTGATTGAGAGCACCAATAACTCATAACTAGTAACTCGTAACTCATAACCCTTAATTTGTAATTCGTAATTTCCAATTAGTAATTCGATTATATTTGTTAGAGACAGAAAATGAAGACTGATGGCTGGTAGTGTAAACAAAGTGATTTTAATAGGAAACTTAGGTAAAGACCCTGAAATTAGAAGATTAGAAAACGGAACTGTAATCGCCAATTTCCCATTGGCAACATCTGAAAGTTATACGGATAAGTCAACCGGAACACGTCGCGACATTACAGATTGGCACAATATAGTTCTGTGGAGAAGCCTTGCGGAAATTGCCGAGAAGTACGTTCGTAAAGGAACCAAAGTTTACGTTGAAGGAAAATTGAAAACACGTAATTGGACAGATGCCAATGGTCAGCAACGTTATATCACCGAAATTGTAGCCGACGAATTAACCATTCTTACGCCAAAATCTGATCGTTCAAATCAGAATTTCGGAAACAACAATGCTCCATATCCAACAGAACCGCAGCAGCCAATGCAAAACATGGATGTTACCGGAACTGATGAGGACGATCTACCATTTTAATCACGAAAAATGGACGATCCAGCCGCTGCAATAACGTCAATAAGTAATTATGACATTGTGGTTTTCACAGTTTCTGCCATATTGCTATTGGCGCTTTCTGCTATTTTCTCAGCTTCTGAAGTTGCTTTCTTTTCATTAAGTCCAACCGACAAACTTGAAATAGAATCAGAATTATCAAGAAGTTCAAAATCGGCTTTAAAATTACTGCAGCGACCAAAAGACTTACTTGCAACCGTTCTTATCGGAAACAATTTGGTGAATGTTTGCATGGCAATTATCTCCACGGAGTTTCTTGAAAAAGTACTTCCTTCAGCCGGCTCACTGAGCTGGTTGCGCTCAACAATTGAAATTGCAGGAATTACAGTAGCAATTTTATTATTTGGAGAGGTTGTTCCCAAAATGTATTCAACAATGCATTCCAAACGCATTACACTGATAATGTCGCAACCACTTTTCGCGTTAAACTCCCTCCCCCCTTTTTCCTGGCTTCGCTGGTTATTGGTAAACGGAACAAATCTCGTTAACAAACGCGCTCGTAAACGAGGTGTAAATCTTTCAAGTGATGATCTTGAGCAAGCAATTGCTCTGACAATTGAAGATGATTCAACGAAAAACGAACAACGAATATTAGAAGGAATTGTAAAATTTGGAAACACAGAAGTTCGACAGATCATGTGTTCACGCTTAGATTGTGTAACACTTTCTCATGATCAGAGTTTTAGTGACGTGATTGAGGTGATCTTGAAATCCGGCTATTCCAGAATGCCCGTTTATGAGGATAAATTCGACCAAATGGTTGGTGTTTTATATATAAAAGACCTGCTTCCGTTTTTGAATGAACCAAATTTTGAGTGGCAGACCTTACTGCGAAAACCATATTTTGTACCTGAAAACAAGAAGATTGACGACTTGCTGAAAGAATTTCAAGGAATGAAAATGCATATGGCAATTGTCGTTGATGAATACGGCGCGTGCTCAGGTTTAGTAACTTTGGAAGATGTATTAGAAGAAATTGTTGGTGATATCACTGATGAATTCGATGATGAGGATATTAGTTACACGAAAATTGACGAGTCTACATTCCTTTTCGAAGGAAAAACAGCCTTGGTTGATTTTTACAAGATCCTCGATATAAATGGAAAAGAATTGGAACAGTTGAAAGGTGAATCTGACACTATCGGAGGATTTATCACAGAACAAGCTGGTAAAATATTAATGAACAACGAATACATCGTTGTCGACAACATAAAGCTCATTGTTGAATCTTCGGATAAGCGACGAGTGAAAATGGTAAAAGTGATTATTGAACATGAACAAGAGATTTAATTTATTCCTGACTTTTTTTGGATTGACTTCCATTTTAGCACTTCAGTCTTGTGGAGATGACGAAATGTTGATTCCAAAACCTCCAAGTTTCTTGCGCACCAATCTTCCAAAACACGAGTACACAAAAATGGCTTTGGATGAACCTTATGTTTATGAAGTTTCCAAATCATTTTTGGTTCGACCAGTGATGTACAAAAGCGAAATCACAAATCATCAGGAAATTAATCTTGGTCCGCTCAACGGAATAATGTACCTGAACTATTATCCGTTGGCAAATCACGACACCTTAGTGAGGTACATCAATCTTTCAAATGACAAAGTGGATGAGCACCAAATTAAAGCAACAAAAATTGAGCGTAAGCGCTATGTTTTTCCTGATAAAAAAGTTTACGGAACCTTCTTCGAATTGCAGGGAGATGTGGCAACAAACTATCAGTTTTATCTGACAGATTCTGTCAATCACTTCATTCGGGGAGAAGTTTTGATGAACTGTAAACCGAATTACGATTCACTTCGCCCAAGTTTGGAATACCTGAAAAAGGATCTTTATCATATGATCGAGACGTTTGAGTGGAAATAGATATAATTAATAATTACAGATGACTAATTGGCTGCCTCGACTCCGCTCGGCAGCCTTTTTTATTGAATACGAATTTATTCCTTCAGTTGTCAGACCAATTGAATAGGGTTAATGACTGAAGTTGAAGTACCTGATCTTTTGTATTAGTAATTGGTAATTATCAATTAAAAGTCTACTTTTAAGACTCTCTATATTACTCGAAAATGAAAAAACTATTACTCTTTGTGCTTCTCTCCTGCGCAATGAACTCAAACGCTCAAACGTATTCCAGAGCAAAAATTTCCGCAACAAGTGAAGAATTGAAACTTTTAGCCGAACAAGGTATTGCAATTGATCACGGAACTCACAAACAAGAAACATTTCTTATATCAGATTTCTCTGATGCTGAATTACAGATTATCAGAAACCAGGGCATTGCCGTTGAAATTTTGATTGAAGATGTAAAAGCGTTTTATGTTGAACAAAATCAAAAACACGTTGAAGAAACTCTCAAGAACATTGGATGTTCAGGTTCTTCAGGCGGTTCTTACACTCCACCAACTGTTCCTTCAAACTTCAATTTAGGTTCAATGGGTGGCTTTTTGACTTACCAGCAATTTTTGGACGAGGTTGATGCAATGGCGGCTCAATATCCAAACTTAATCACTGCACGTGCACCAATTTCTACGTTCCAAACATATGAAGGTAGAAACATCTTCTGGCTGCGTTTAAGCGATAATCCTGGTACTGATGAAGATGATTCGGAACCGGAAGTATTGTATACAGCAGTTCATCATGCCCGTGAACCCAACTCGCTTTCAGAAGTGATTTTCTACATGTGGTATTTGCTTGAAAACTATGCTACCAATGACGAAGTAAAATACCTGGTGGATAACACAGAAATGTACTTTGTTCCAATGGTCAATCCTGACGGATACATTTACAATCAAACCACCGATCCTAATGGCGGCGGAATGTGGCGTAAAAACCGTCGTTTGAATAGTGGCGGAAGTTACGGTGTAGACTTAAACAGAAACTACTCTTACGGTTGGGGAACAACAGGAACAACCACTACTCAAAGTAACGATACGTATTGTGGAACTGCTGCTTTTTCAGAACCGGAAACACAAGCCATTAAATATTTATGTGAAAACAGAAATTTCCGTTACTGCTTCAATGCCCACACTTACGGAAATGACATTCTTTTCCCAATTGGAACAACAACTGCTGAATTAGCAGAAGATCACGATTATTTTGATGCATTTACACATCACATGGTCATTCATAATGGCTATACGGCAATGAAAAGTTCTAGTTTGTATCCTGCTTCAGGAGATTCTGATGACTATATGTACAAAGTAGACACAGTTGTCAAACCGAAAATCTTTGCAATGACTCCTGAGGTTTCAAATACTTCGGGCGGATTTTGGCCGGCATCTTCGGAAATCACCGGAATTTGTCAGGATATGCTTTTTCCAAACATGATCCTTTCCCACTTAACACACAAGTATTACGTAACTTCCGATACAGATCCAACATCGGTTGCAACTACAACAGGAAACTTCAACCATTCTTCTTACCGCTTAGGAATAGAAGATGGACCTGTAACTGTGACCATCACTCCTATCACAGGAATTGCTTCGGTTGGTTCAGGTGTTTCTCATGATTTAGCAATTATGGGAACAGAAGCTGGAAGCATTTCTTACACACTAAACGGCGGAATTCAGTTTGGTGATGTTATCAAATACGTTTTGAATACTGACAACGGACTTTGGATCAAACACGATACAATTACAAAAACCTTTGGAGATATTACAACTCAGTTTGTAGATGAAGCAAATACGCAGGTAAATTGGACAGGAAACTGGGGAACTTCAACAACCGAATATTATTCTCCAAGCAAGTCGTTTACAGATAGTCCAACTGGTGACTATGCGAACAACGCGAATAAAACATTCATGTATAACGACACTATTGATTTGACAGCAGCAACCGTTGCGAAAATCAGTTATTATGCAAAATGGGCTATTGAAGCAGATTATGATTTTACACAATTCCAGGTTTCAACAGATTTCGGAACAACATGGCAAGGTCAGTGCGGACTTTACACCAATCCAGGTACAAGTGCCAGTGGTTCTGTTCAACCAGACAATGAACCAATTTACGACGGAACACAAGCATCATGGGTGCTAGAAGAAATAGACCTATCGGATTACATTGGTCAAAAGATCAAAGTTAGATTTATCCTAAAGTCTGATGGTGGTGCCCGCGAAGATGGTTTCTACTTCGATGATTTTACGATTTCCTATAATTTGGACGAATCTTCAGTAAATGAAAATGAATATACTGAAGCATTTATCGTTCCGAATCCATCAAACAACAAGGCAACAATCAGCTTCCAACAACCCATTGAAAATGCAGAAGTTACAGTTGTAGATTTGAATGGAAAAGTAGTTTACACTTCGGTTGCTAATGCGCTGACAAACAAAATTGAATTTTCGGTTCAGAACTGGACAGAAGGAATTTACTATGTGAACGTTATTACTCCCAAAGGAGTTATTGCTCCAATGAAGGTTGCAGTGGTTCACTAGGATACCATTTTTAAGATTTAAATCGGTTTCGTTTGTTCGGAACCGATTTTTTTTGTTCCAGAAAAAGCAGTAAAATCAAGCCTCTATAAAAATTATTGAATTTTTTCTGACAATTCTCTGACAATTGAGATCCAAACATTCATTCCCTGCGTAGGTTGTTTAAACAACATCTTACGCTATGAAAAAGTTCTTAATTCGTTTCGCAAAATTCACGGGAATTCTGATTCTTCTGGTATTTCTTTCGGCATTTGTCTGGGCCAACTGGGAAGAACCTGGTCCGGGAGCAAAAGCTCCTGTCGTCAATTTCCTGCAATATGATGTATCAAATGTACAAGACACTACCACTATTGCTAAAATTCGGAAAAGCCTAAAAAAGAAATCAGGTGTAAACGGAAGTACGTACAACAGCTCTAGTAAACTACTTGTGATTTCATACGCAGTCAGTGATATTGACCAGGAAGAAATTGACGAAATGATCTTGTCGAAATACAATTTAAAATTAAAGGAAAAGGTATTTGTACAAAGTGGTCCGAAATGCCCTATTAATGTGGCATACATAACTAGAGTGAAGCGATTCCTTTGCGTAAGAGATTAAAGTCCCTCAATTAAAAACTAATAAAAACGAAAAATTATGAAAAAGCTAACTTTAATAATGGCCGGAGTACTAAGTTTATCATTGCTTACTATTTCATGTAAGAAAGACGAAACTACAACTCCGGAACCTACTCCAACTCCTTCTCTTTATACAAGATTAGGTGGAGATGCAGCAATTACAGCAGTTACAGATCAATTTATTCAAAACGTATTGGCAGACCCAACTATCGCAGACAATTTTGCGGCAACCGGGGCAGATCCATATCGCTTTGCACTTTTCCGTGAGCGTTTGATTGACCAGTTATGTGACGCCACTGGCGGACCTTACACATATAAAGGAGCAAACATGTACGACGCACACGATGGAATGAACATTACAGATGCAGAATTTGGAGCGCTTGTCACAGCACTTGTAAATTCTTTGAATCAATTCAACGTTCCACAGGCAGAACAAAATGAGTTGCTAGGTATTTTAGGACCAATGCAAACTGATATTGTAGGACATTAATCGGTAATTAATTGAGGTGATGATCCCGTTCCGTTTTGGAGCGGGATTTTTTTTGTGCCTAATTCTTTGTTTTCTCTGAACATCTCTTGCCCAAACACCACTGCTATCAGCAAATACTTGCTATTTTTGATACTCTTAGAAACAACACCCAACAATGAAGAATAGAGTTTGCGAATTACTCAATATCAAATACCCAATTATTCAAGCCGGAATGATCTGGTGTTCAGGATGGAAGCTAGCGAGCGCTGTTTCAAATGCAGGAGGATTGGGAATTATTGGTTCGGGATCAATGTATCCTGAAATTCTTGAGGAGCACATTATCAAATGCAAAGAAGCAACAGATAAGCCCTTCGCTGTTAATTTGCCAATGCTTTATCCGAATATTGAGGAGCACATCGCTTTAATCATTAAATATAAAGTTCCAATCGTATTTACATCGGCTGGAAATCCTAAAACATACACTGCCCGGCTAAAAGCTGAAGGAATCACCGTAGTCCATGTAGTTTCTTCGGTAAAATTCGCTTTAAAAGCACAGGAAGCCGGAGTTGACGCAATTGTCGCAGAAGGATTTGAAGCTGGCGGTCATAACGGTAGAGATGAAACAACTACGTTCTGCCTGATTCCAATGGTAAAAGCACAATTGAATATTCCATTGATTGCCGCTGGAGGAATTGGAACAGGTGCCGGAATGTTTGCTGCAATGGCACTTGGTGCTGATGCAGTTCAGATCGGTTCAAGATTCATTCTTTCTCCCGAATCATCTGCTCACAATAACTTCAAGGAAACCGTAGCAGGTTTGAACGAAGGAGACACAATGTTAACATTGAAAGAATTGACACCTGTTCGCTTAGTAAAAAACGAGTTCTTCAAAAAAGTGGAAGCTGCTTACGAAAATTGCGCAACGAACGAAGACCTAAATACGCTTTTAGGCCGTGGAAGAGCGAAAAGAGGAATGTTTGAAGGTGACTTAATTGAAGGCGAACTGGAAGTTGGACAAATCTCTGGATTATTAGGCGAAATAAAACCCGCAGCAGAAATCGTAGAAGAAATTATTCGCGATTACAATGCAAAACGAACTGAAATGCAAAACGAAAACTATTCCTTCTAATGATCAGCTTTAATCGATTTCAATTATCAAATGGTTTGAAGGTAATTCACCATTTTGACTCCACAACTCCAATTGCAGTTGTAAATACGCTTTTCGACGTTGGTGCGCGAGATGAAAGTGAAGAAAAAACAGGATTCGCTCACCTTTTCGAACATTTAATGTTTGGAGGCTCAGTGAATATTCCAGATTTTGACGGACCATTGCAAGTTGCAGGTGGAGAAAGCAATGCATTTACTTCAAACGATATCACCAACTATTATGACACGCTTCCTGTTCACAATATTGAAACGGCTTTATGGCTGGAGAGTGATCGAATGCGTTCATTAGCGTTCAGTGATAAAAGTCTGGAAGTTCAGCGCAATGTGGTAATTGAAGAATTTAAGCAGCGATATCTGAATCAGCCTTACGGCGATGTTTGGTTGGAATTACGTCCGGTTGCTTACAAAGTTCACCCTTACAAATGGGCAACTATAGGAAAGAACATTCAGCATATTGAAGATGCAACGATGGATGATGTCAAGGCATTCTTCAAAAAACATTACAATCCTTCCAATGCTATTCTTTGTATTGCCGGAGATATTTCGCTGGAAGAAACAAAACGTTTGGTCGAAAAATGGTATGGAGATATTCCTTCATTGCCAAAACCGGAACGCATGCTTCCAGTTGAACCAAGGCAAAACGAATTCAGAGAATTGACTATTGAAAGAGCGGTTCCAACGGATGCGTTTTATTATGCCTTCAAAATGCCTGAGCGCAAATCAGGAGAATATTACGTTGCCGACTTTATCTCTGATGCGCTTGGAAGAAACGAATCTTCACGTTTGTACAACAAATTGAAAAAGGAACTTCAATTGGTTAACAGCATCAGCGCGTACGTTACTGGTTCAACTGATGAAGGTTTATTGATCGTAAGCGGAAAACTAAACGATGGAATCACTTTCGAACAGCTGGAAACTGAATTATTTAAAGAATTAGCGGTTTTCTGTGCTTCGAAAATGGAGAGTGCAGAAAAGAATAAACTCTTCAATAAAATACGAACTGCAAAAGAATTTCAGGAGCAAGGATTATTAAACCGGGCCATGAATCTTTGTATGTATGAGTTACTTGGAGACGCAAATGGAGTGAACGAGGAAACACAATTGTACCAAAGTATTACTCCTGAGCAAATTCAAGAAGTTGCAAAAGAAATTCTACGAAAAGAAAACTGCTCTGTATTACGCGTAAAAGCCACAAAACAATGAAGCACGAACAACCATTAGTAAAAAATATTGAGCACATTTCTTTCGCTCAACCATTGACTTTCGACATTACACAGAACGTAAAATTGTTGTGGATGAAGGAAGTCGCAAACGATACTGTTCGTCTTGAACTTTTCTTTGATGCCGGATTAATTCGTGGAAATCAAAGTATTCCAAAGATTGTGAAATCGATGCTGTTAAGTGGTACCGATTCTCAAACTTCGCTGGAAATTCAGGAAGGAATTGACGCTTGCGGAGGTTATGTGGATATTGATTTGGGGACAGAGACAGCTATCATTAGCATTTACTGTTTACGTGAACATATTCTAACTGTTTCGCAGCAAGTTTTCAACGCGGTTCAATACCTTTCTTTTCAGGAAAGTGAAGTAATGGATGTTTTGAACACACTTGGTCACGAATTCAAAGTGAATCAGCAAAAAGTTAAGAGTTTGGTTGGTGAGGCTTTTCGTTTAGAAAGTTTTGCCGGAGACGATAAATACGGTTGGAAAACCGAATTGAGCGACTTTGCAGAAAACCGACCTGCAGCTTATAAAACGTTTTGGAAACAACATTATTTGCATGGACTAACGCGAATGTCGTTGGTTGGAAATCTGGAGCAAGACACTGTTGATGCATTGATCGATCTTTTCGGTAAATGGAGTATTGAAGAAGCGCCAACATATGGTGGAAATTTTTCCGCAGCTCCGAAACGCATACATGTTGATGTAAAAGATGCTATTCAAACTGCCATTCGCATAGGAAATTTCAGTGTTGCGAAACAGAATCCAGATCGTCATGGATTTGGTGTTTTAAATACCATTTTGGGAGGATACTTTGGTTCCAGATTAATGTCCAACATTCGCGAAGACAAAGGATATACCTATGGAATTGGTTCGGGAGTAATGGACTACCACAATGGCTGCAGTTTCGTAATAATGACTGAAGTTGGTAAAGATGTAGCCGAAGCTACCATTACCGAGATCAAAAAGGAAATAGAAACCTTGCAAACTGAGCTTGTAAACGAAGAGGAACTCACACTAGTAAGAAATTACATGATGGGACAGTTGCTAAGAAGTGCAGATGGTCCTTACGCAATGCTCGACATGTACAACGGAACGGATATTTACGGATTGACTTTGGACTATTACGACGAAGCTATCAAGAAAATCAACTCTATTACTGCTGAAGAATTAAGAAGTTTAGCAAAAGAACATTTAAACTGGGATAATTTTATTGTTGCAACTGCAGGATAAAAAATCCTGTTTAAAACAACTTATTCTGTTCTTAAACGTTAGTAAATAAAGTAGTTTAACGAATGTTGAGAATACTCTCCGTACTTATTTTCATCCTGTCTTTTTCCCAGGCTCGTGCAGATCATGCAATGGGTGGGCAAATTACGTGGAAATGTCAGGGCGGTTCTTACGTTTTTGAGCTTGTTTTTTACCGTGATTGCAATGGTGCGGAAGTCAATACCATTTCAGAGAACATCGCAGTTTGGAATCACCCAACACTTACAACCATTCCGGTTAATTTTGTTTCCCGAACGGATATTTCGCCCTCTTGTACTGCCGTTCCGTCGGGTCCGGCTCCCTTGAGCTGTGGAACAGGTCCTGCAGGCGGAAACGGAATTGGTGCAGTTGAAAAAATTGTATATCGGTCAAACCCAATAGTAATAAGTGGAATTGCACCTGCAGCAGGCTGGATCTTTACTTATGATAACTTCTCACGAAACGGAAACATCAGTAACCTTCAAAATCCAATCAGTTACGGATTAACCATTGCAGCAACAATGTTTCCTACTCCAAATGCAACCGCGAATGTTTGTGTAGACAATTCTCCACAGTTTTTACAGGAACCTTACGCAATTACGTGTGCTGGTGAACCGTACGAATTTAACTTACATCCTGTAGATATTGATTTGGATTCCCTGCATTTGAGCTTTTCAAATCCGTTTGATGACTTTACAGGAACTTACAATCCTCCTACAAATCCTACTCCCGTTCCATTCGAGGTTGGTTATTCGGTCAATAACCCAACTCCCGACGCTACTTTTAACGCTGGAAATATTCCTGCAAACGTTGATCCGATCACAGGAAATTTAACTTTCACGTCGAATACAACAGGAAGTTATGTAATAAAAATTCAGGCAGAAAGTTTCCGCGATGGAGTTCTGATAGCACGTGTTGAACGTGAAATGCAGATCTACGTTACCAATTGTGCAGGAACAAATACCGCTCCGGATATCACTGGTCCTTTTGCAGGAGCCTTTACAACAAATGTAATGGCAGGAGCATTGGTAAATTTCACGCTGCAATCAACGGATTTAGAGAACTTACAAGATGGAAGCCCGCAAAGCAACTTACTTTCTGTAACGAGTCCAATGTTTGGAACCAACTTTACAAGTACAAGTGGCTGTGCTAACGGACCATGTGCGACATTGGATCAGACACCAATTATTACCGGAGTTCAGGGAGTAAGCGCTGATTTTAGCTGGCAAACGGATTGTAATCATTTGGTTGATGCACAAGGAAACGGTCATGAATCTGTTCCTTATACATTTGTTTTTAAAGTTCAGGATAACTATTGTCCTATTCCCAAAATCACCTATAAAACAATTACCATTAATGTTTTGAGTCCAACGGTTATTCCGGCAACTCAAATTACGTGTATTAAAACAGCTGCTAATGGCGATTTAACAATTACCTGGGATCCTTCAACAGATCCTGACGGAACTTTTGTTGAGTATAACTTATATTCAGTTCAAGGAGGACTTTTGGGAACTTTTCCAATCGGTACAACAACGGCTAATGTTCCAGCTCCAGGAAACGACTTAGACTTCTATGTTGGTGTTGTTTCTGGCTGTAATGGAACTATTGAAAAGTTTAGCGATACGTTAAGCAATGTTTTCCTGACACTACTAAATCCGGCAAACGGAACGGCAGTTTTAGACTGGAATACACCCATTTCACCTCAAACAGCAATGTTCACCTCAACTTGTAGAATTGAGCGCGAATATCCGGTTGGAATTTGGACAACGATTGCTACGCTTCCTTACACAACAACTCACTTTTTAGATACGATTGATGTATGTCAAGCATTTTTAAATTACAGAGTAATCTATGAAACGGCTACGTGTCAGTTCAATTCCAATATTGTTGGCGACAATCTGGAAGATATGCAAACACCAAGTATTCCGGTTATCACATCCGCATCTGTAGACCCAAACACTGGAAACATTGTCATCACCTGGAATACGAATAATCAGTCGGACACGAAAGGATATATTATTTACTGGAGAGACGATAATGGTTTCATCATAGAAATTGACACTGTATACGGAATTAACAATACAAGTTATACCTACACCGGAACAGTAAACGGAGGTGAAACTTTTTCTGTAGCTGCTTTCGATTCTTGCTACACATCAGGAACAAATCCTACTTATCAAACGTCTGCAAAAGGCGAATTGCATACCACAATGTTTTTGACACAAACATTGAATAGATGTAACGGTCGGGTTTATTTTGATTGGACAGATTACGTTGGTTGGAATACGAACCTGGTTGATTACACTATCATGGCTCAGGAGAATGGCGGACCATGGACACAAATCGGAACATCAACGACGAGTTCATTTGACATTCTGTTAAATCAGCTCAGTACCTATTGCGTTTATATTCGAGCAAATCATGCAAACGGAACTACTATTAGTAATTCGAATAAAACCTGTTTTGTAGTAAACACACCTTCTCCTCCAGCAGTTCATTATTTACGCGTAGCAACAGTGTTGAGTGACCAGGTAGTGCTTCGTCATGAAATTACAACCGGAACAAACGTTACGGCAATCAAGTTCCAGAAGTACAATCCTTTGAATTCTCAATTTGAAGATTTAGTGACGATTCCGGCAACGGCTTCCACCTTAACTTATACAGATACAGCGGTTGATGTTCATTATACTTCCTATACTTATCGGGCAGTAATTATTGACAGTTGTGGATTTGAGGGTGTAATTTCGAACGTTGCAAGAACAGTATTACTGAAAGTAAATACAGATCAAATTTCACAAATAAATACCCTTACATGGTCGTCGTACATAGATTATGACGGAGGTGTTGTAGAATATCAGGTTGTACGTGGCATTGATGGAATTTTCGACTCTTATCCTTTTGCCATTGTTCCACCGAACCAACGTTATGTTACTGATGATGTTTCGCAGATCGCAACAACTACAGGTAGAATTTGCTATTATGTTCTTGCCTTGGAATCGACGAATCAATACGGAATTCAGGAATTAAGTTTTTCGAATCAGGAATGTATTGCACTGGATCCGTTAGTTTATGTTCCGAATGCCTTCACACCTGGTGGTTACAACCCTATTTTTATCCCCGTAATCACATTTGCGGATATTCATAACTATGAATTTTCGGTGGTGAACCGCTGGGGACAAGTTGTATTCCAAACCAATGATATTACCAAAGGTTGGGACGGAACTTTACCGGGAAGTGATAAACTGGCTACAAACGATGTATTTGTTTACGTTGTAAAAGTGGTGGATGGAAACAATCAGGAGAAATTCTACAGAGGAACAGTTACGTTGATTCGATAGTCTAATGACGAAAAGAACACTCAGTCTTTATTTGCAAGCAGCTGTTTATCTCATTGCAGGCATTTACCATTTCATCAATCCCAATTTCTACATCAATATTCTGGAATCCTGGTTTCCATTGAAATCAGAAGCAGTTTTCATTAGTGGAATTGCAGAAATCGTG
>CBFGNV010000042.1:0-37988 GCA_965650275.1 uncultured Fluviicola sp.
CCATTCACTGAAAATTCGCTGCCTATGAGGAAATAATCCAACCTTTACTGAATTCATTCGTCTACGGGATGTGGATGATGAATAGTTCTACTTACTATTTTGGTATTAGAACTAAAACAATTACTACTTTCAGCTTCGGCTGATATTTAAAAACTAAACTTATCAATTGCTGAACAAACTCAAACATACTACTAAACTGTTCAGTCTCAGCCAATGGCTGAGGAATAAATCTTGTTTTTTATTTTTTTTATTATCGTTTTCTGTTCTGGCTCAAGAAAACCTTATTCCTAATCCAAGTTTCGAGGATTATAATTGGTGTCCAAATACTGTTACCGATTTCTCCACTTTGAGTTGGTATTCATCAACTGACGGTACGCCCGACTATTTCAATTCATGCAATAATGGAAATGTTGGTGTTCCTCTAAATTTATTTGGGTTTCAACAAGCTCATAGTGGAAACGGATACGCAGGTATTGGAAACATCATTAATATTGTTAATCCAACTTACAGGGAGTACATTCAAGTTAAACTATCTAAAAAGTTGGAAGCGGGCAAATTATATTTTGTTAGTTTTTATTTCAACTTAGCCGATTCTTCAAGATTCTCTAGTAATTCTATTGGAGTACTATTAACAGAAAACGCTTTTTACGAAAACACAATTGAGAACTTGTCAATGGTTCCACAAGTTAATGACAGTCTCGTAAGCTTAAATAATTCCAATATTTGGGAGAAGGTTGAACAACTATATTTAGCAGATGGCACCGAAGAGTATCTTACAATTGGATGCTTTGAAAATAATAATGACATTATTGAGAATGAAATAAATCTCAATTCTTCAGTAGAATGGTACTTTTATCTAGACGATGTTAGTTTATATGAGTACGAGTTACCAGATCTTCCCAATGTATTTAGTCCAAATTCTGATAATATAAATGATGAATGGTTAATTAATCTGCCTTTAGAATACAATTTACAAATAGTAAATCGTTGGGGAGAATTGATGTTTAATGGTGTTTCTAAAAATGGCCTAATTAGCTGGAATGGAAAGGACAGTCATAACTATGAATGTACGGAAGGAGTATACTTTTATATTATTTCCAATAAATTAAAACTAAAAACAGGGTTTATTCAATTGATAAGATGACAAACTTATCTTAAAAAATGAATAAGACTAAACACTTAATTTGCGTTGTAGGACTTTTAATGTCTACAAACATAAATGCACAAAGTACTGATGCTGGTGCAACAGGTAATACTTGGACAGCCACACCTGATAAATTCCTTGGTTTTAACGCCTCCAATGGCACTAATCCATTAACCATTCGTACGAATAACATCGTACGCATGCGAATCAACGGTATAGCTGCCGGATACGGGGTAAATACCTCTGGATTTGTTGGTATGGGTACCACTGTACCAGCCGCGCCAATGCACGTTGTGGGTTCGGGTACACAAAACGCGCAAGGCTGGAACCGTGCAATAACTCTAGCAAATTCCGGAGCACTCCTTTGGGATGGCGGTGGCGGTGCAAGCTTTTTTATGGCACACCCTTCATCAACACCAAACGGAAACTGGTTTGCAGGTTCTCAAGGAAGTCTTAACGCTGGTGCCGCAGTAGATTATGCGTTTACTGTACATGTAAATGCTGCGTTAGGTCTCAATCCATTGCGATCAACACAGATTTATAAGAATTTGCTTGTTTACCAAGGTGGTAATGGTAGACGATTGGGTGTGAATATTGTTAACCCGCAGCGTGCTGGCGATATTTATAGCAATACCACTCAATTCAGGTTGTCGTATGGAACTGCTGTTGAAACTTCGGCAGGAGCAGCAAGTTTTACCGATTTCTTTTCAAACAGTTTTGGGAACCTTCAAATTCAACCTTCTGGCGGTAGAGTTGGTGTTAATGCTACTGGAAATCCTACTGCAACCTTAGATGTTTGGGGAGATGCACGTATACGAAATGTGCAGGCAGCGGTTCCTAATTCTCTTTTGATTGGTGTAAACGCCAGTGGCGCTTCTGATGTTAACGTTCGCAGATTGGATTTTACGGGTAATGCCGGTCAGGTATTACTTGGAAACGGAACCTGGGGGACTTTGCCGGCAAGTGCGGCACCACTAGCTAATAATGGTGTTTCAAGAAATGTGTTTTTTAGCGGGCCTTACCAGCTGGGAGATGGTTACAATGGACTACCTCCATTATTTAATACAAATACCCCATTAACTGCAAACAGACAAGTTAGATTAGGAGGGAACAATTTGGTCTTTTCTGGTGCAGGTAGTGTGGGGATTGGTTTATCATTCCCAGTTCAACCTACTGAAGTACTTGACGTTAATGGGAATGGTAGATTCAGAACCTTGCCTTTAGCTGCTAATCAGGCGAATAGCACTGTTACAAAGTATGTTATGGTAGATGAAGACGGAGTGCTTCGCTGGACAAATTCAGTGACTGGTTCAGGATTTGGTGTAATTTGTTCGGATAACACAACCAGCGATTTTACTGCTGATAAGCACGTTGAACTGGAAAACAATAACTTCTATTTTTCGAACGGAGATAATACCACGCAATTAAATGAAAACAGAGTTGGCGTAGGGTACGATTGTGGTACTGCTTTACCGGGTAAATTATCTGTTACTCAATTGGAGGACAATACTGTGAATCAAAATACAACTTCAGGTTATTTCATTGATCAGGATATTGCTAATAATCCGGCGATCTTAACCAATTTTTATGGTGTTCAGGGTGAGGCAAGTGGACTTCAACCGGATAACCTGAAAACAATTAACAACGGTGGATCCTTCTACGCGCGAAGTGCACAAGTAAACTTTGGTGTTAGAGGACGTGCAGAGCAAGGTGGATTAGGTAATCCGAACTTCATCGGTGTGCAAAATATCGGTGGTCAGTTCGAGGGAGCTTTTGGAAGTCAGACTGCAACTGGAGTAGTTGGAGGTGGTTCTGAAGCGGCACTTCGCAATTATGGTGTGACTGGTTTAGCGTCAAGTCCAACAACACCTTCACAAGTTGAAAACGTAGGTGGGCAATTTTCTGGAGCCTTTTCTGCTAACGATAATATGGGAGTCAAAGCAGTAGGATTTGGTGGAGTTAGAGCAATTGGAGTTTATGGTACTGCTTCAGGCGCAACAACAGATTGGGCAGGGTATTTTGATGGAAACGTATATATCAGCGGAACTTTTGGTCCTTCTGATCAAAACTTGAAGGAAAACATCGAAGTACTTGAAAATGCTGATTCTTTATTATCTCTTTTGAATCCCGTGACATTTGACTTCAGAACAGACGACTATCCGCAATTGCATTTGCAGGAAGGCAATCAAATGGGGTTAATAGCTCAACAAGTTGAACCGATTTTCCCTAACATAATTAAGGAAAACTCTTCGATTGCTGAATATGATTCGCTTGGAAATGTTCTTGTTCCATCGGTTAACTTCAAAACGGTAGACTATACCAAATTGATCCCATTATTGATCTCTGGTCACCAGGAGCAAGCAAATGAAATTGTAGCAAAAGATTCTATCATTAATTCCTTGCAAACAGAAAATACAGCTCAACAAGAAGAGATAAATGATCTGACTGATCGTTTGGATCAATTGGAGAATTGTCTTAGCGCACTATTGCCACTGCTTTGTTCTATGAACCAATCGCTGATTCAAAACAATTCACCAGCACAACAAGAAGAAGTTCGCAATAATTTGGCGGTAACTTTAAGCAATAGGAACTCAATCGTTTTAGATCAGAATGTTCCGAATCCGTTTGCAGAACAAACGGTGATCAACTTCTCAATTCCCGCAACAGTAGTAAAAGCTCAAATTCATTTCTACGACGGAAACGGGAAGCTGATTCAGTCTGTTGACGTTGCAGATCGTGGATTGGGAGCAATTACTGTTTTCGGTTCTGATTTAAGTAAGGGTGTTTACACTTACACGCTGGTTGCTGATGGACAGATCGTTGCAACCAAAAAAATGATGAAGCAATAAACTGAATAGGAAATTCTTTAAGCACAGTGCTGGAACAAGTTGTTCTGGTGCTGTGCTTTTTAGCGGTGAATCACTGAAATTTCACCAACAATTCCTCCCATGTCTTTGGTCGAAGTGCAGGATTCCAGCTAAAGTCTTTCAGGAATTTCATGGTTTCTTCAATCTGGTTCATGGGATAAAAATGACCATCAGGCTGATTAATGAACGAAACTCGTTTTACTTCTCCTGAATCGAGGTAAACAACAAATTTACCTGCCACCAGGTAGTTCAATCCTTTTCGTTGAATGATTGTCGCAGAATCTGTCTTCTTTTCTTGTTCTGGATAATAGATCAATGAAGCGCTTGAAATGATTTCCGCTTTCACCAATTCATGATCCTCCTTCGGTTTTTTCTGAAAATATGCCCAGATTTCCTTGCCCGACATTTGGTTGTAATACTTTTCGGTAGAATCAACCAGACTGGCTGCGAATGCATTGTTGCGCAAATGAAGTTTATCAATGATCGTATCATTTTTCATGTATACCGTTACAGTATCGCCATGAAGTTCAGAATTTTTACTCCAAAAATAGGGTGTTCCGAAGAGGTCAATCCGCAGTGAGCCTTTGTCGTAAACTAAACTATCGGCTTTTGCCTGAAGCTGTCGATTATACATTCTAACATCTTTGTATCCCGTAACTCGCTGCGTTTTTTGTAACGAATCTCTATGGTGGAAAAGTGTGTCCGCGCGAACGTATAATGTATCTGAACCTTTCTTCAGAATAGCCAATGGAAAATCGGTTGCAATATCCAGATGATTTATTTCGTCACTTTTGACAAATCCCCCTCTGAGTTCCAGTTTTTGAACGGTATCAATAAGAATTACATTTCCTCTTCCAATGGCAAGTTTTAGTTTTGGAGCGTAGTACAAACTGTCGCCACTAATGAATTTCCCCTCGTCTTCAATTCGTGCGTTCTTCTGTAAAACACCTTCTTCGGTTTGAACATCATACCATCCTGAAGAACAATACATTTTTGTTTCCTTAGGCGGGATTTCTCCGGGTTTCTTTTGGGTTATGACGGTTGGTCCTTTGAAGAAAACCCGATGAATCAGATAGTTGTAGTGAAGCGTGTCAGTGGTCATTTTCAGGTTTTCGCTCTTATAAACTACATTTCCACTGAAAAACGATTCTTCCGTGTTGGGATAAAAGTAGCCAACTCTACTTGTCAATACTTCTTTTGTGCCGATGTTTTCAATCTTTCCGCCATGTCGATAAATGGCTTTAGATGATTTTGCATCGTATTCCAGCGTATCAGTTGTGAGTTTGTATTCCCTGTCCCGAACGCGGACATTTCCCCAAAGTTTGGCTTTTCTTGTTTTTCCATTATAATAAAGCGAATCACAAAACAAGTTTAATGAATCACGCTTATTCAACTGAACTCTGCTGTAAACCCATAGTTCCTGTGTTCGTCGTTTCAGGTGCGCCGAATCACAATACATGATGTTCCCTTGATAAGTGAAAACCAATGTCCCTGTAAGTCGTTCTAAACCTGAGCGTTCGTCGTATGAAAGACGTTTTGAGCCTGGAAGCAATTGCAGCCAATCGCCCTGTGCGAATGAAAACTGGTCAAACACAAAAAATGCGCTAACGAGTAGCGCAATTTTTAAAAAGTATGTGTTTGACTTTGTCATTTATCGTGTTGCCAATGTTTGTTTACGATCCGGTCCAACAGAAACGGTTGTAATTGGCACTTCCAAATGTTGTTCCAAATATTTCACGTAGGCTTTTAATTCTTCAGGAGCGTCATTGTAAGAAGACAATCCTGTCAAATCTTTATTCCATCCTTTAATATCTTCGTAAATTGGTTCAATAGTCACGCCATCAATATCGTAAGGAAGGTGGTCCATTTCTACGCCATCCACTTTGTATTTCACACAAGCCCGAATAGTGTCAAATTTATCCAATACGTCAGCCTTCATCATTGAAAGTTCAGAAACTCCATTGATCATGATCGCAAATTTCATTGCAGGAATATCTATCCAACCACATCTACGTGGACGACCAGTTGTAGAACCGAATTCACGACCTTCCTGACGGATTTTTTCTCCAACTTCATCTTCCAATTCAGTAGGGAATGGTCCGGAACCAACGCGAGTACAGTAAGCTTTGAAAATTCCAATTACGTTTCCAATACGTGTTGGTGCAACTCCTAATCCTGTACAAGTTCCTGCAGTAATGGTGTTGGAAGATGTTACAAATGGGTAAGTTCCGAAGTCGATGTCCAACATGGTTCCTTGTGCACCTTCAGCAAGAATTTTTTTACCAGCTTTCAATGCGTCGTTCATGTAATGCTCAGAATCAACAGCATGAAGGTTTTTTAATAGTTGAATACTCTCCATCCAAGGACCTTCTAGTTCCTCTAGATTGTATTCAAATCCATCAAAATGCTTTAGCATATTCTTGTGTTTCTCAACAAGAATGTCATATTTTTCTTTGAAGTTAGTCATGAAAATATCACCAACTCTAAGTCCGTTACGTCCAGTTTTATCCATGTAAGTTGGACCAATTCCCTTCAAAGTAGAGCCAATTTTGTTTTTACCTTTTGCCGCTTCAGATGCTGCATCTAACAAACGGTGAGTTGGTAAGATTAGATGTGCTCTTTTGGAAATGACCAATCGGTTTTTAATATCGATATTGAACGGAGCCAATTTCTCCAATTCCTTTTGGAAGATAACCGGATCAATTACTACTCCGTTTCCAATCAGGTTTACAACATTACTGTGAAAAATTCCGGAAGGGATAGTATGTAAAACATGTTTTATCCCCTCAAATTCAAGTGTGTGACCAGCGTTTGGTCCACCCTGAAAACGAGCAATTATGTCATAGGTAGGAGTAAGAACGTCAACGATTTTCCCTTTTCCTTCGTCTCCCCATTGTAAGCCTAAAAGTACATCTACTTTCATATTGTTTAATTAAAGCTTGTCAGTGCGTTTTCCACTGAATCATAGCTGGTAAAAATTTCGTTTAATTTTGATAGATTGAAGAGTTTCTCAACTCCCGGTTGAAGATTTGCTAATCTGCAATCTCCACCTTTACTTCTGGATTTGGTAAGCAGTCGAACAAAGAAGTTTAATCCTGTTGAATTGCAATATTCCAAATCCGAGCAATCGCAAACAACGTTGATGTTTCCTGCGGCAATTGACTTTTCTACACCTTCCATGATCTGAGCAATATCATCACTTCCAACCATTCTTCCTGAAAGCAAAATAACTACGCAAGAACCTTGCGTTTGAAGTTGAAAAGTTGCGCTCATTTAATCTTGATTTTGATCTGCGTTTTTGACAGCATAGAAGTACAAGGAATGGTGTTGTATTTTCACACCAAAGACTTCTTCGATTGTAGCTTTTATATTCTGAATTCTCGGATCACAAAACTCAATGACTTCCCCGGTATCTGTTACAATAACGTGATCATGCTGTTTTGAACCGTGAGATTTCTCGAATTGCGCCAGATTTTTCCCGAACTGATGTTTGCGAACAAGATTGCATGCTAATAATAATTCGATTGTGTTGTACAGGGTTGCTCGACTTACACGGTAATTCTGATTCTTCATTTTGATATACAAAGACTCGATGTCGAAATGACCTGTGTAAGCGTAAATTTCTGCTAGTATGGCAAAGCGCTCAGGTGTTTTCCTGTGACCGTTTTGCTCCAAATAAGCGGAGAAAATGTTTCGAACCGTAAGCTGCAATTCTTCTTGTTGCATCTGTCGCTAGTTAAGTGGCAAAATTAGTGATATTTCCAAGAATAAACGGAACAACTATAAGGATTTATCAACTAAATGTGAACAATTGAATTATTAATTATCAAAGACGCAATTATCAAGGATTGACAGAGCTTGCTAATTGATAATTCAGCCATTGCTAATTATTCCTTGTGGTCTTCCATGATGTCCCAGCGTTCCACGCGTTTCACACCTTCCACCAATTCGAATTTGCGCATTAATGTGTCTAAATGTTCGGTATCGAATACTAAAACGCGAATTTTCCCTTCGAATAAGCCATCATTGGCTTCAAACGAAATACTTTTCATATTCACATTCAACTCATTCGAAATAACTTCTGTGATCTTATTTACGATTCCAACATCATCAATTCCAATTAAACGAATAGCCGCTACGCGTTCAACCAATTCCTGACTTTGCCAGCGCGCTTTTACACATCTGTAAGCCATTTTAGATTGCAGGTGTTCTGCATTTGGACAATTGTTTCTGTGAACTTTAATCCCTTCCGAAATAGTGATGAAACCAAAAACCGGATCTCCTGGAATTGGATTACAGCAACGTGCCATTTGGTACTGAATATTCTTGAAATCTTCACCGATAATGATAACGTCTTCCTTTTTGTTGATTTTTGGGTAAACGTCTAGTTCGTGTCGATCTTTATTGGAGTTGTTTGAAGTTTTCTTTTCTAACTGAAGTAAGCCGTTGTTGTTTTCTAACTCTCGAAGTTTAGAAAGATCCAATTTGCTTTTGGCTACACGAATGTACAAATCTGTAGCTGATGAGATTCCGTAGAAACGCTCTAAAACAGTAATGTTCTCGGAAGTCATTCGGATGTTGTGCTGCTTGAATTTACGCTCAAGGATTTCTTTACCATCCATTGCGATTTGCTTGCGTTCGTCGTTTAACGCCGACTTAATCTTTTGTCGTGCTTTAGCTGTTCCAACAATTCGCAACCATTCATCGTGTGGTTTTTGTTTGGCAGAGGTAATAATCTCTAACTGGTCACCATTTTGTAATTGGTAACTCAACGGAACCAAACGGTTATTCACTTTTGCGCCAATACACTTGTTTCCAATATCAGAGTGAATATCGTAAGCGAAATCCAGAATTGTAGAGTTTACAGGAAGTACACGCAGATCTCCTTTAGGAGTAAAGACGTAGATCTCTTCATGGAACAGGTTCATTTTGAATTCGTCCAGGAAATCCATCGCATTAACATCCGGATTTTCCAATAACTCGCGAATCTCGGTAATCCAGCGATCGAAAGTAGAATCGTCTTTATTGTTTTCCTTATAGCGATAGTGAGCTGCCAGACCTTTCTCTGCAATTTCATCCATTCGCTTGGTTCTGATCTGAACTTCCACCCATTTTCCTTGCGGCGACATTACTGTTGTATGCAACGACTCATATCCATTTGCACGAGGAGTTGAGATCCAATCGCGTAAACGATCTGGGCTTGGCTGATAAAAATCGGTGACTATGGAATAAACCCGCCAACAATCCGCTTTTTCCAGGTCTTGTGGCGAATCCAAAATAATTCGGATCGCAAAAAGATCGAAGACTTCTTCGAAAGGAAGGTCTTTGTTTTGCATTTTTCTCCAGATCGAAGAAATCGACTTCGTTCTTGCCTTGATTTCGAAGTTAAACCCTTCTTTAGCTAATGATTCACGAACCGGATGTACAAATCTGCGGATGAAGCGATTACGAACGTCTTGTGTAGATTTTAGTTTTGCCTGAATGTCATTGTATACTTCGGAATCCGTATACATCATCGACAAATCTTCCAATTCCGTTTTGATAGAATAGAGTCCCAATCGATGTGCGAGTGGTGCGTACAGGAATTTGGTTTCAGAAGCAATTTTCAATTGTTGCTCGGGACGCATAGAGTCCAGTGTTCGCATATTGTGTAAGCGATCGGCCAACTTAATCAAAACAACGCGAAGGTCGTCTGAAATCGTTAGGATCATTTTACGGAAATTCTCTGCCTGAATGCTCGCGTTTTGGTCGAATACCTCAGGTATTTTTGTTAACCCGTCTATGATTCGTCGCGCTTTTTGACCGAATAAATCCTCGATATCCTGAAGGGAAATATGCGTGTCTTCTACCGTGTCGTGGAGTAGGGCACAAGCAATTGCTGTTGCTCCCAATCCCATTTCTTCAGCACAAATACGAGCTACTGCAATGGGGTGATAGATGTAAGGTTCACCTGATTTTCTACGCATTTCTTTATGCGCTTCCACAGAAACGTCGAAAGCCTTGCGAATCAGTTGCGTATCCTTTCGAGTTCTATTTTTTGTTGCCCGCAATAAACTGCGAAATGCAATTAGAATTTCTTGTCGTTCCTTCTCTAAATCTATCTGTAGTTTTTCCATTGTGCGTATTCCCAGCTCTGATTTACAAAGATACGCTGAAATCTAAAGGATTGAACAGCTTATTTGGGAAGTGTTAACAGTTGGGTGTTAAAGTATTTGTGAGTAATGGAAATAACATCGACAATATCGATTTTACGAATGCTTTAAGAAAAAAAGGATGCCTATTAACATCCTCATCACAATTGGTTATTTATCCTTTTTCAATTCGATTTTCTTTGGTACAAGAGAAGGTGACTAGTGCAGTTATTAAGATGATGGTTGTTAGTTTAAGTGATCTTTTCATTTATTTAAAATTTGATTTTGAAAACGAAATTAGACCGGATATATTTCGAAGCGATCAAAAAGAAAGGGACACTAATTGCGTCCCTCTCATCTATTTGTTAATCTCTTTCTAATTCAATGGTGTATTCATCTCGGTAATCCGTTCCGCCGTTTGAATATTGATCAATGAGTTGAATGGTCATCTCTTTTTTACTGTCTTCCTTGATTGACCAAACCGCTGCGTCGCCATCTTCAATAAAGGTAATGGTGTTCTCTGTATTGCTCCACGTTCCGGCATATGTATAAGTTGTTCCGCCTTGTGTATAGGTTTGGATAACCGTTCCGTCATCATCAAAAGTGAAATATCCGATGTCATGATAGCTTGAACTTTCTACTAAAACACCATTTTCGTAAAATTGAGTTTCATAATGTTCAATATTCCACTTCCCCGTTTTGCGCGTCAATCGACGTTCAATCTTTTTCTCCTTAGAACAAGATGCGCTAACAAAAGTTACAAGTAACACCATTAGCGACATTTGAAGTACTCTTTTCATAATTTTAGATTTATGTTTTTAGTAATATTTATTTGATTGTGTGCTCACTTCACAAGAATTGCACCAAAAAATAAACGTTAGAGTAAGTTACGATTTCTCCATGAATTGAGACTCATTTCGAACTTGATTTCGCCTTTACCATGTGTTCCGATTTCAGTCCAACCTGATTTCCTGTAAAACTCTTCCGCTCTTGTGTACGGAGCTGTTCCGAGCCAAACGTTTTCGTTGGTTTTCTCGAAATACCAATCTATCATAATGTCGTGAAGCTTTCTGCCAATTCCTCGTTTTTCGAAATCGGGATGAAGGAACAATGCCCAGATGTTATTGTCCTTTAGATCAACAATGGAAAAGCCAACAATTTCACCATCAACTTCACAAATCCAGCCTTTCCCACGTTGAAATAGAAATTCTTCACAATCCTGATCCGTCACCAAGTTGGGATCGGAAAGCGTGTTTTCTTTCACCGAATTCCGCACAACTTGAATCTGAGGAATATCGTCCAGTTTGGCTTCTCTGATTGTCAAAATGAAGCGGTTTATTTCGCTGGTAGAATTTTTCCACTTACTTCACCAAAACCAATACGAACTCCATTTTTTTCAGAGAATCCACGCATGATAACGGTGTCACCATCCTGAATAAATTTACGTTCGGTACCATCGCTCATTTGAAGTGGTTTTGTTCCTTTCCAAGCTAACTCCAACATGGATCCATATGAATCTGGTGTAGGCCCAGAGATTGTTCCGGAACCCATTAAATCTCCACAACGAACATTACACCCGTTTACAGTGTGATGTGCTAATTGCTGCGCCATGTTCCAATACATGTATTTAAAGTTCGAAGTACAGATTTTTGTTTCGCCTGCGTTTTCTGGTTGAAGATAAACTTCCAATTGAACATCATAACTCAATGCTCCGTTGTATTTCAAATAACTCAATACTTCTGGTTCTTGAGTCGGACCATTCACTTTGAAAGGTTGAAGGGCGTCAAGAGTCACGATCCATGCTGAAACCGATGACGCGAAGTTCTTCGCTAAGAATGGTCCAAGCGGAACGTATTCCCAGGTTTGAATGTCACGTGCGGACCAGTCGTTAAACAAGCATAATCCGAAAATATAGTCTTCTGCTTCAGCAGTTGAAATAGAATCTCCCAATGGTTTTCCATCGAAAGTAATAAACGCCATTTCCAATTCGAAGTCCAGGTTTCTACAAGGTGCAAAAATGGGATTTTCTTCCGGATTTGGTTTGATCTGTCCTTTTGGTCTGCAAACCGGTTCACCAGATACGATCACTGAACTTGCTCTTCCGTGGTATCCAACTGGAATCCAAAGCCAGTTCGGCAGTAAGGCGTTTGCCGGATCACGGAACATTGTTCCAACATTTGTAGCATGCTCTCTACTTGAATAGAAATCTGTGTAATCTCCAATTTCAACTGGTAGGTGATTTATAATATCAGCAACAGGAATCAAAACCTGATCAACATGGTGTTGGTTCTTCTGAAAATCCTGATGATTAGCATCAAGTAGTTTTGAAATTCGATTTCTGAGATCTCCAATCGCTTTCTTCCCTTTTTTCATCATTTTGTTCAAGCTGGTTGAATCAAAATCCGCAGCTTCAAAAGGAAGGTTTTCCATGTAACCGAGTACATACAGCGTTTTCAAGTCGATCACAAAATCACCAATTCTTGAAGCTACTCTTGGAGTCAAACCATTTCCTGAAATGATTCCGAATGGGATGTTTTGAATTGGGAAATCTGAATTTACCGGTACTTCAACCCACGTTTTAAGAGCGGGATTATTTGCTGCTATCGTTGACATGTGAATATAACTTTGAGAGGCAAAGATAAATCTTATTCAACCAATAGCCAGCTATTGCGCTTTGAATTCTTTTAAAAATTTCTGAATCCAGAGTTCGTACATTTTACCACTCGGATGAAGTCCGTCATCGGCTACCAGATTGGTTTCTTGTAATCCCTTTCTTGAAATATCCGTAATGTTCATGTAGTTGACTTTATATTCCTTGGCAATCTTTGCATTCAGTTTATTGTAGGTGTCGATTCTTGTTGAAACCGAGTTTTTATTCATGCTTCCAAACGGGGTGTAACCGTAATCAGGAATGGAGAAAACCCAAACTTTTTTCGGATCGTTTCCAGCCAACTCTATGGACTTTTGAATCGCAAGTTTGAACTGCTCTTCATATTGCTCAACTGTTCTGCCTTGATATTCGTCGTTAACACCAATAAGAAGTGTTACCAAATCGTACTTGACATATTTCAACTTCGTTCCAGCAATTGCCTTGAGTAATTGATCTGTACGCCAACCTGTTTTCGCAATGATCTCTGGTTGTTCAAAATGAATCTTTTTCTCTTCCGCGAGTTTGACTAATTGATGCGGGAAATTATCAGCTCCCGGAACACTTTCACCAATGGTGTAGGAATCGCCAAGCGCTAAATAATGCAAGGTGTCAGATGCTGTTTCCGTTTTCTTTTGGGCTGAACAACTGCTCAGAAAGCTTAGATAGAGAATAAAGATCAATGAATTTTTCATGGTTTAAATACGGAGTATTTAAGTTTTTAGATTTTGATGAAAAGTACATTTTTTGTTTGGAGTAAAAAGATGTTTTTCGCTAACTTAAATAAGAAAGTTTGGAAAATGGGAGCTATTAAGGCATATAGTTACAGTGAGAATGAATGGCAAATTGCGCGTTTTGGAAAAGCTATCGGTCATCCAATGAGGAAGAAATTATTGGCAACAATCAAGGAAGAAGGATGGTGCAGGAATATCGATTTTTCGAGGATGATGAATGTATCAACTTCTACAGTTAAGGAGCACGTGGATTTTTTGTTGATGGCGGATTTGGTTCGAATTAGATATTCATTTCATTATTATGAAATTCTATTGAATAAAGATGGGTTCAAGGTAATGGAGGAGTTTTTGGCTGAAATCAACGGTAGTGACTAGGGCTGTAACCCACGCTGCTCCAGCGATGAGCGGGATTTCCCGAATTCCCGAAATTCCTGGGTTTTTGGTGGGGGCTGAGTTTGGATTGAAAGTTTATCTGATAAGTACTATCCTCTTTAATCAACAGTGATGAGTAACGCTGTAAGCCTTGCTGCTCCAGCGATGAACGGGATTTCCCGAATTCCCGAAATTGCTGGGTTTTTGATAGGAATGAGGTTGGAAGTAAAAATTTCTGTTCTAAACATCACCTTCCACCGTTAATCCTTATTTTCGCCGAATAAATCAACATGAAAACGATCATCCAAATCATCATCTTCCTAAATTGCTTTTCCGCATTTTCTCAGGTTTCAATCCCACAACCTAAGCAACGTTATGCTTACTTCACCACAACGCTTGGTATTGGTGCTGTTTCAGACACCTTCATGAGAAACCAAATGAAAAGAAACACGGTCAAAACTTTTCATGCCGATTTTATGTTTGGTGGTCTTGAAAAAAGATCCGTTCACTTTATTGGTGGGTTCAATTTTTCAATGTCGGGAGGGAAATCAGAAAAAACCGCAACATTAGGTTATGTGGTTGATAGTAGAACTATTCTTTTTCAAACAGAAAGTGGTTTTCGAGTATATCTAAACAATAAAAATCTTGATCAAAATCCATTCTTTTTCAAGTTGTCATGGATTCATGGCTCGAACGACAATAAATTTTCTCATTACTACAATGAGTACAACGGGTTAGCCATAGGTTGTGGTTTGACGAAGTATTTGGAGGGGCTAAAAGCTTCATTATTTGTCGGCATGGAATACCAAACGAATCGACAAAACAGAAACTCAATTGACAGAAATGGGTTTATGAATCTGGATTTTTTCCAATTTAATGTCGGTTTGACACTCTAATTACCAGTTTTTTCGCAATAGGATTTCTTGAAGAGTATTGATTCTATTGCTGTTTTGCCCTGTCTGTAACAAGTACGCATGAATGGTTGACAGCAAAGAATTTCCTTCCTGTGGAATAAAAGCCCAGCCTTTGATAGAGTTGTCGTTTTCATCAATTAGAAGATTATTCCAATTGAGAATGGCATGAGAATAAAGACGTCCATATCTGCTGTAGCGCCTTCCCAACTCAAAAATGACATTCGAATCGTATTTAGAAGTGGTTGCGATGTATGGATTTTCCGAAATCAATGAGGTCATGTGTTCAAGATCAAGTTTGTCTTTCAACTTCAAAGAAAAACGAACGGTATGCATCAATTGACTTGGTGTTGTAATGTCTGAAGACTGTAAATTCAAATGAATTCCCTTGGTTTCGAAGAGATCTTTTACATCTATGGCGTGGTGTGTACCAACATTATTTTGCATGTGTCGTGAAACGACATTCGCACTGACCAATCGTTGATGATTTCCAATGTCTTCTGATCTGCGAACGACAACGAAATCACCTGAAATTAAATTGCTAAAATTATTATTTGTAAGTGTTTGAACAATAGTTGAAAGCGAATGTGTATTACATGAAACCACTTGAACGAAACGTTGATTGTGAATCTCTTCATTGTTTACATTCGACATGAACGGAATACCGAAACCCTTTTCGCTGCCTTGAGTTGAAAATCCTCTTATATGAGAAAGGCTCTCGTACCAGACTTTATTTTTTAAGCCCATTCCGTTAGCGTTACAGTCGAAAATGTAGTCTATTGTTTTGATGATTTCAGATAACGGTTTGAATTTCGTATTCGTTTCTGAACAAAGAATTACGCCGCGTTCATGAAGTATCTGAAGTTCGGCTTCGTTCCAAACATCGACTTTTCCTTTTTTTAGAGCATAAATTTCAGAAATTCCAAGGTGGTCTTTGAAATCGATTAAGAGGTTTAGTAGTGTGGTGCCGATGTTTCCAACTCCGTTTACAAGAATGTTCATTTAGGATGTATGTTTGCCGATTATAGGTACAAGCGCCGAGCGCATCAATATTTTGAAATCGTAGCTATTCGATTTCAAGTTAACGTATTGTAAATCCTTTGTAAGGGATAAATCCGCGTTGCAAACATTGGTCAATTGTGCTGGACCTGTAATTCCCGGAAGAACATTCCAACGTGTTTTTGCCAATTCTGAATTCCAGCCTAATCGTTCAATATCAAACTGAGTAAGTGGTCGTGGACCAACAAATGCCATTTCGCCCTTTATAATGTTCCAGAACTGCGGAATTTCATCTAAACCAAGCTTACGAACTATTTTTCCAACGAATGTGATCTTTCCATTTTTCATCGTCCGAAATTTGTGAATCGTAAATGGTCGTTGATTTAAGCCCACACGTTCCTGAGAGAAAATGATCGTTCCAGGCGAACTTATAAAAAGCGCAATTGCCACTAAAATACTTAGCGGCAAGAGCAATATAATTAAGATTAGAGCGACAAGTTTCACAGTTGAATTTTCATCGACTCCAAATTAGAAATAATCGTAGAATCAACAACTATTTTCGCAGAATAGTAATGGTTTTTCGTCCGCGTTCAGGCATTGTTCTAAAAACGATATCCCAAATTGGTGTTGAAACCCCAAAGGCTCTATCGTGTTGCTGATAATGGTGAATATTGTGGTGGTTCCACCAAAAGCTGAAACGTTTTGGAGTTGGTTTGCTGTGTACCATCCAATGAATGGAAATGTATGCCAGATATCCCATTAGAAATCCTGCTCCCAGAACCAAACAGTCGACACCGAAAATGAGATATAGAACTCCCAAAATGGCGTGAGCAATTATTAAACCGGGAACGGGTGGGAGAATAATCCTGTCTTCATCACTTGGATATTCATGATGAATTCCGTGGAAAACATATTGCAAACCAGAATCGTAGGAAGCATCTGATATTTTATGATAAACCCAACGGTGCAATGCGTATTCACCGAATGTCCAGGCAAAGAACCCAAGTACAAAATAGGATACACTTTTAGTTACTGAACCGTGATACCAACCCAAGTACATAGCAATCCATACAGATGAAAATACAGTGTAAATGGTGACGATAATCCAAAGTTTTGTTTTGGTTAAAACTTCTAGAATAGGGCTTTTGAATAAGCGCGGAGATTTCTCATTTGGGAATACTCTGAACTCGTAGTTATGAACATCTTTAGTTTCCATAGCGATTGTATAAGTAAATACTTAATCATTTTGTCAACGTGGGTGTGTACAGCTCTAATTTACGGAAATAGAATCGTTACTTCAATCAAAAAGACTCATAAAAAATGCAAAAGAGTAAGTGTGAATGATTATTCGGTCCTACCGTTTTACTTTCTAATGAATGATGTATCCATCTGTTAATGTCAGCATGAATGCGACAATGGCTTTGACTTCTTCTTTAGTTAAATGGAGATTCCCCAGTTCGTCTTCATTCATATTTTCTTCCACTTCAGGTTTGCCGAATTTGCCTGAATCCCGGTCAGAATAGAATTCTACCACTTCTTCCAATGTTTTAAATGAACCATTATGAAAGTACGGAGCCGTTAAAGCAACGTTTCTTAATGTTGGAACTTTGAATTTTCCATTTTCAGCAGTTGAATTCAAGATTTTCCCTAATCCAAGGTCAACCTCTTTTGCGCTGATTAAAGGATTTTTTGGAACTCCGAGATTGTCAAAAGTGAAGTCGGTAAATAATACCTTTCCTGATTTTTCATCAGCTGTTGAGATATGACAAGCGGCACAATTGGCTTTTTTTGGATCATTGAACAATTGCATCCCTTTTTTTTCTAAGTCAGTTAACTTCACTTTTCCAGCTAGATAATAATCGAATTTGGATGTAAAAGAATTCAATTCCGCACTTTTTTCGTATGCTTCAATGGCTTCTGCGATGTTTTGAAATGCGTCTTCTGTATTTTGGAAAACGTTTTCACCATAAACAGCCTTGAACAAATACGAGTAAGCTCCATTTTTCACAGCATCAACCACCATTTTCTGGTTGCTGTTGTTCATTTCGATGTGATTCAGAAGCGGACCTTTTGCCTGTTCGCATAAATCCTTTGCTCGTCCGTCCCAAAATTGTCCCCCGAAATACGCACCTTCTTCGTTCTTGTTGAAATCGGGACTGAAAGCCATGTAATTAATACTTGGCGTATTGCGTTGTCCTTTCAGGTTGAAAACACCGGCTGAAACAAATGCATTGTTTGGATCTGAGAAAGCCGTGTTTGGTGAATGACAACTTGCGCATGATTTTCCGGTTGGATTGGATAAGTTATTATCAAAGAAGAGCAACTTGCCCAATTCAACTTTTTTTGTTTCAATTTCTTCCGCTGTGTAACTCTCAATTTCAGCTCCTGAAGACCTAAAGTTGAAGCCGCCAAGGGTTGAAAGCGCTGCAAATAGAATTGAATAAGGCAAATAACTTTTCATAACCTAAACTATTGAGTGATAATTTTTGTGGTAGGTAATGCTGCTTGAATTCTTGCAATCTCTTCTGCTGAAATAGGGTTTCCAATTAGAATTAAAGTCTTCAGGTTTTTTAGTTGACCAATTTCCAATGGTAAATGGTTGAGTTGATTATTTGATAATCCTAATGTTTCCAATTCAGATAAATTTGAAATGCTTGAAGGAAGCGCTGTCAATTTGTTATTGGAGATCAACAGTACTTTCAATTCACTTTTGGTTGAAAAGCTGTTGGGCAGAGCGCTCAACTGATTGTCATCCAGAATCAATTCGTTGATATTTTTGTTCTCTAGTAAATCTGCAGGAATTTCAGTCAAACTGTTGTTGGATAAATTCAACGATTCTAATACGTTCATTTTTCCAAAACCAACAGGAAGCGAAGCAATTTTGTTCGCAGAAAAATCGGCATGCGACAATTTTCTCATTTTTGTCATGGATGCTGGAATAGCCACTAAATGGTTTGTGGAGATACTCAACTGACAAAGTGATTTCAACTTGTTCCACTGGTAATCGATCGTATCAAGGCTGTTTTTACTTAATTCCAACTCGCCCAATTTTTTCAATTGAAAGAATGATGGAGGAAGTGTTTCCAATTTATTCTGACGAAGATTGACAATCATTAACTTTTTTAAGTTTCCGAAGTTGTCCGGCAGACTTGGAATGGAGTTTTTCATCAGGTTTAGAAACTCAAGATTGTCTAATGAAGCAATGGTTTCAGGAATTTCTTTCACATTTTGCTGACGAAGATTCAGACCGATTACTGTATCCGGGTGATGAATCGCGAATTGATAGTCGTAACAAATGAAACTTGAACGAAACTTGGTGTCAGAGTAAGCTTCTTCCTGCGAAAAGGCAGATATTGAAATAGAAGTTAATGACAGTATTAAAATGATTTTTTTCATAGCGCTTTGAAAAGTCGACTCCGTCCCGAATTAGACAGAGTCGACAATTGAATTTATTGGAATGTAATTTTTGTTGTTTTGGTAGAACCGTCAATTGTAACTTGTAAGAAGTAAACTCCTGTTGCCAATTGCAATTCTGTTCTATTTACCTTGAAATCGTGGTGTCCTTTGTTCAACGATTGCTCGCTTTGGATCAAAATGCGTTTTCCGTTTCCATCAACTAGTTCTAAACCAATTACAGATTCGTTCGCCAGTTCAATAGCCACATTCACTTCTTCCGTTGCAGGATTTGGATAAACCTCCATTCCAGAGCCATTTGAAAGATCTATCATTCCAACGGTTGAAGTAACATTTACAATAGATGTTGTTGAGCTTGAACATCCCGTAGTTGGATTGGTATAGGTGTACGTAATTGTGTACGGACCACCAACTCCTGCTATTGAAGGATCAAATTCATTTCCTACGATTCCTGTTCCTGTAAAGGTTCCACCTGAAGGAAGACCACTTAAGGTTTCTGAAGCATAAGTGTTTCCATAACTAGCATCTAAACCGCTAAAACTTACATTTGGAGCAGCATTCACTGTTATTGTGAATGGAAGAGTAGAGCTAGTACATCCTTGTACAGTTTGAGTAACAAAATAAGTTGTAGATCCAACTGTTGAAGCTGCAGGCGTGAATGAAGAACCGTTCGCTGCAACTTGTGTTTGTGCCTGATCAAACGACCAGATTACGTTTGACCCAGTTGCCGAATAGTTTGGTATAACATCATTCAAACAAATTGTATTGTCACCTGAAACCGAAGGCATAGCTGGTATTGCAATAATTGAAAGTGTAGTTTGTTGTGGCAAACTTGTACAACCTTCTTCTGATGTTTGAGTTACGAAATAATCATAATCACCAACAGTCGTCATTCCCGTTGAGAACGCATTACCTGCACCAACAAGAGTTGTCAGATTAGCGTTAGAATACCATTTTAAATCATGTCCAATTGCACTCATTGCTGGTGTTGCAGATCCAAAACAGCTGTTTACTACTGGAGAAATTGGTGCGCTCGGCTGTTCATGAATTGTAAATGAAACAGATGTGGGTTGACTTTCACAGTTGAAATTGTCAGTTTGAGTTACATAATAATTGTATGTTCCATCAGCTGTTTCTGGCGAAGTAAATGTGTTTCCGTTATTCAATAACTGAGAAGTTGCTGCATCCGAATACCACTTTACTCCTGTTCCGTTTGCATTTAGAACCGGATTTGAAACCGTTTCACAAACGCTTGCATTTTGTGCTGTTGGAGAAACTGGCAATTGTCGAATTGTATAAGTAGTGTAAGCCGAATTACTTCTGCAACCATTCGCATCAGTTTGTGTTGCATAATACGTATAGTTTCCAGGCACAGAATGAATACTTGTGTAAGTGTTTCCTGATCCAATTTGATCAGTTAAAGCAGCTGTTGAATACCAGCGAACGTTTGTTCCAGTTGATGAAACTGTCTGTGCTGCATCTCCGAAACAAATGGCATTTCCTGTCAACACTGGTGAAGATGGAAGTGCGTTGATTGTTACCATAGCAGTTGCTGAAGGTGATGCACAGCCATTTGCTGTTTGTGTTGCGTAGTACGTGGTAGTTCCAGCAGCTGTTAAACCAGTTGCAAAGTTGTTACCCGTTTGAACCTGTGTAGTCAACGCGCTGTTCGAATACCAGATCACGTTTGTTCCTGATGCTGTTAAAGCCGGTGTTGCTGTTCCAAAACAAGATGTAGCATTTGTCAATACTGGTGAAGCTGGCAGCGCTGTAATGTTAAATGTTACTGTAGCTGAATTACTTTCACAATTGAAACCATCGGTTTGTGTAACATAATAGTTATAGCTTCCTGGAGCTGTTTCGCTCGAAATGTAATTGTTCCCGCTTGTTAAAAGTGCTGTTGCTCCTGCGTTGGAGAACCATTGAACGGATGAACCCACAGCGGTTAATTGCGGATTACCTGCTCCCTGACAAATAGTTGTATTTGAAACGCTTGGTGAAACTGGTAACGTTCTTACGATGTACTGTGTGTTAGCAGCATTACTTACACAGTTATTTGCATCTGTTTCTGTTGCATAATAGTTGTAAGTTCCTGAAGCATTTTCTGTACTTGTGAAGTTATTTCCTGTTCCAACTAAAGTGGAAGCTGATGCATCAGAATACCATTTGATATTTGTTCCAGTAGCATTTATGGCAACCGGAGTTTCTCCAAAACAGATTGCGTTTCCAGTTGTGGTTGGAGTGGTAGGAAGCGAATGAATCGTCACCAATGCGCTTGTTGGTGAAGAAACACAACCGTTCATGCTTTGAGTTGCGTAGAAGGTAGTTGTTCCAACGCTTGTTAATCCTGTTGCAAATGTATTTCCTGTATGCACCTGGTTTGATAGTCCGGCATCGTTATACCAAACAACATTGTTTCCTGAAGTATTCAAATCACTCAATGAAGTTCCGAAACAAGCGGTAACAGGTGAAACTGAAAGTGCTTCTGGAGTGGGAGTTATCGTCACAAAAATACTATCCGAATAAGATCTTCCGTTGTTCGCATATGCTGTTGCTTTGTACCAGCCTGTTTGTGTTACATAACGTTGTGTGGAAGTAGAATTATCGTTCCAAACATTTACTACATCTGCAGTTGTGTTTGCCGTTAATTGAACACTGTCACAAGCTGAAATAGCATTTCCTAATTCAAACTTGGGCTCAATTGCCATTGCTCCTAAGAATTCTTTTCGGGAAAAAACAATTGTTGTAGCTCCGTTGAAGGTTACGTTTTCATTGTTTGCGTCAGTCACTGCAGTAGTTCCTGATGGATGTTGGAAGGAAACAAATCCGTATCGTCCATCTGGAGTAAATGTTAACCCTGTTGGTTCTGATCCTGTTGGTGTTACACAAAACAAATCAATTTTCGGTACGGCAGGTGTGTGATCAGGACGAATTACCCAAAGGTGTCCGCGACCTCCATCTTGTTGTGCCCAGCAATTCCCTTCGTTATCAAAAGCAAGGTTGTCAATTCCTGTTCCCCAGCTTTCGTTGATTGTTCCATCAGCATAGGTGATTGGATAACTTGTATTCGTAACCCACGCTTCAATATTGCTTACGGTTGTTCCGTTATCGTTAAAGCGCCATACGGTTCCTGTTCCTTTTGATGTGAAGTACATTTTTCCGTCAGGACCAAATTCGATATCCTCCGGACCATTCCAGTTTGTTCCACCAAGTGAAGTAATTATTGACGAAACAGTATTTCTTTCAGCAATTGTTGTATTGGGAACTTGAACCCAAGTACCCGTTGTTGAAGTGGCGTTATCGCGTTTTAAGACGTAAAGTGTTCCTGCTTTCAATTGACCTTTAACGGTCATTACATATTTGTAAACTCCCGATGTACCACCATCTTCGGCTTGATATGCCACAGTACTATCAGCACTCACACAAATGTTTTCGTGATTCATTCGACCCATTGCCCATAATTTGTCTGGTGTTCCGTTTCCATCCTGGTCAACAATTCTTCCGGTCACAGGATCAATTTCTACTTGCCAGCCACGATCGTGGTATCCATCACCATTAACATCACCAGTCGTATATGTTTCCTCTGAAGTTACAACCGTTCCCCATGGAGTAACTCCTCCGGAACAGTTTCTGGTTGTTCTAACCAATGGTGTAAAATCAACTTGACGAGCTGAATCTTTTACCCACAATTTGTTGTTGTCATTAAAATGCAATGAAACCAAAGAAACATCTCCCGGATCATTTTCGTGATTCACAGAAAGAACTCCCAAAGTACTGCTTCCGTTTGTTGGAATGAAACCAGTAAAGTCATTGTTTAAAGGAACAGCATTCGCAGTATTGGTGTAAAAACCAGTTGTTCCTTGCTTCATGATTTTTTGGAATGTATGTGTTGAAGGAATGACCAATCCTGCTGTTTGTGCCGAAGGTTTTACTGATGTAAAACATCCGATTTCCATATTCGTACTTGGATCACAATCGATAAATGGAGCTGCTACAGTGGCTGTTTGTGCCTGTGATTGTAAGTCGATCTTTAAATCGAAACGTAAGTCTGTTTCTGTAGCATTAAACTTGTGAACTTCAACAGCAATAACGTTATCGCCAATCTGAAGAGCAGAAATTGGGAGATAAATAGTCATCCACTGATTTTCTTCTGCTCCTTCAATTGGACCCAAAGCTGTAGTTTGGAAAGCAATTGTTCCCATTGGCAGATTATTTCTGTACACATTCACGCCATTCAGATAGATCATCGCTGCATCATCTCTTTTTAGCTGAATTTTAACTGTAGAAAGTCCAGCTGTAGAAGCAATATTGAAATGCTTTCTGAAATAGGTTGTAATGTGTTTTTGAGCGATGTTCGAACCGTAACTTACCGTTGTTGCTTCGTCTCCGTTTCCATAACCAAGAGGTGCATTTCCCGTTGACCATGAAGCGTCGTTAAATGAATTTATTGACCAGCTTGTTCCTAAGTTAGCACCAGAATCGTTGAATAACCATGCTGAACCTGCTGCAAGAGCATTAATGTCGTTTGCAATTGGTTGCGCAGACAAATCAAAATAGATGTCAGAACTATTGGCTGTTACCTGATGAATTTCAATAGCGAAGGTGTTATTTCCAATTAGAAATGCCGTTTTAGGCAGGGTAACAATAAACGAAGAGGCTGTAGTTCCAACCGTAACATTTGCAAGTGTTGAATAAGTTACCGTTCCTGCAGCTAAATTTCTTCTAAAAATTTCTGTTCCGTTTAAGTGAACAACTGCTCCATCGTCGATAGTCAAAGTTAATTTGACAGAGTCAATTGCGCTGTACATTGATGCTGGAATATTCGCTGTTTTGCGAAAGTAAGTTGTAGGATATTTTGCATTGGTGTTTGAACCGTAACTTACAGTTGTTAAAACTCCCGTCATTCCATAACCAAGCGGAGCAATTCCATTTGTCCATGCAGAATCATCGAATCCGCTTCCTGTCCATGTTGTTCCTAAATCCGTTCCTGAGTCTTTGAATTTCCAAACGGTTCCAGCGCCAATAATTGGTTGATCTACTACATTTTCAAGTGATAGGTCAAACAAGATATCTGAGCTGGTTAAAGCTGTTTGGTGAATTTCTACAGCGATGAGGTTAGTTCCTTGTACAAATGCCGAAGCTGGAAGAGCGTAAACAACAGTCACATTTTCGTTTAACGGAGCAAGTGTTTGATAGGTGAATGCTCCTGCTGGCATATTTGAGCGAACAACTTCGTTCCCGTTAATATAAATTACGGCGCCGTCGTCTCGCTTCAATGTCAGTTTCACAAATTGAATTTGACTGATGTCTGGAATAGTGAAGTTTTTTCTAAAATAGGTTGTAATGAATTTGTTGTTGGCATCACTACCATAATTCACAACCGTACTTACACCACCACCAGCTGGATAACCAAGTGCCGCGTTTCCGTCGGACCAGGCAGAATCGTCAAATCCAACATTTTTCCATGTTGTTCCCTGATCGGTTCCGTTGTCAAGATAATGCCAGTTACTTCCCAATCCAATGATTTGTCCAAACGAGTTGATGGAACAAATCACTGAAAATGTAACTAGCAGGATTTTAGTTAATTGTACTGCTTTTTTCATTGCATCGATTTTTCTTCTTATAAGTTTTCTCGACGCAAACCTACCCCTACAATGTGAAGTTGGAATGAAGGAATTTAGGTTACTAAATCATTTTATTATTTGAATCAGATGACTCTGAAATGATTTCAGTTTTAAGCAATATTAAGTAGGAATTAAAAAAATGAAGAAACGATCACTGCACTATAAAAATAAGAAGGGGCGAATTGTAATTCGCCCCTTCTGTATAGTGTTTATGAAGTTTTTCTAAACAAACAATGGTCTTCCTGCCATCATTGCATTTACTTCTTTTCGAACTTCGTTAATCGTTTCCTCTGATGTAATATCTGAAAGAACGCGGTCAATCAATTTAACAATTTGAACGATTTCAGATTCGTTTATTCCTCTGGTTGTAATTGCCGAAGTTCCAACACGGATTCCTGAAGTTACAAATGGTGATTCTGTATCAAAAGGAACCATGTTTTTGTTTACGGTAATGTCTGCTTTCACTAAAGTGTTCTCAGCATCTTTTCCATTAACACCTTTTGAACGAAGATCGATCAACATGCTGTGATTGTCTGTTCCACCGGAGATAATGGTATATCCTAACTTCATGAATTCATCAGCCATAACAGCAGCGTTCTTCTGAACTTGTTTCATGTACGTTTTATATTCATCCGTCAATGCTTCACCAAAAGCAACAGCTTTAGCAGCAATCACGTGCTCCAATGGTCCACCTTGAATTCCAGGGAAAACAGCTGCATCTAATAATGCTCCCATTGATTTCGGGTTGCCGTTGTTCCATTTCAATCCGTACGGATTATCAAAATTCTTACGCATCATAATTACCCCTCCACGTGGTCCGCGTAATGTTTTGTGCGTTGTTGTAGTTACAATATGACAATGTTCTAACGGGTCGTTCAACAATCCAGCAGCAATTAAACCAGCAGGATGGGAAATATCAGCCAAAATTAAAGCTCCAACTTCGTCAGCAATTTTACGGATACGTGCATAATCCCAATCGCGAGAATGTGCCGAAGCTCCACAAATGATCATTTTTGGTTGTTCCTTACGAGCGACTTCTTCCATCATGTCGTAATCAATTCTTCCTGTTTCTTTTTTTACACCGTAGAAATACGGTTTGTACAAACGACCGGAAAAATTAACCGGAGAACCGTGAGTCAAGTGTCCACCATGAGAAAGGTCGAACCCTAAGATTTTATCTCCAGGCTGTAAGCAAGCTAAAAATACAGCTGCGTTGGCCTGAGCTCCTGAGTGAGGTTGAACATTCGCCCATGTTGCACCAAATAATTGACATAGTCTGTCGATAGCCAATTGCTCAACTTTGTCAACAACTTCACAACCTCCATAATACCTTTTTCCCGGAAGTCCTTCAGCATATTTGTTCGTTAGTACCGAACCCATTGCTTCCATTACATCATTTGAAACAAAGTTCTCTGATGCAATTAATTCTATTCCGTGCTCCTGACGCTGACGTTCGTCAGCAATCAAATCAAAAAGTACCTGATCTCTTTTCATTGTTTATGTGTGTTTTCGACTCAATAAGTCAATTATAGTTTTGGTTCCGCAAATATAAGTTTTCTTTGAAAAGGTCACTGAGCGGAGTCGAAGTGCCTTTTCATAATCTTTTTATTGAATGATATTTATGCGACAAATAGCCATCTGTTCGCCTTGTAATTCCATTTTCTGTTAAATCGTCTATTCTCACAAAACCATGCGCGTGCACAATTTCGTTTTCGTTTATTAGAATTCCAACATGATGAATATTCCGGTTGTCGTTGATGAAGAAAACCAAATCTCCTGCAGAGCGGTCTTCCCATTCTACATCCATTCCGTATTCTACTTGCTGACTTGCGTCACGCGGGAGTTTTACATCGACACAACGAAAAATGGATTGAACCAAACCGCTGCAATCAATTCCGGAAACACTTTTTCCGCCCCATAAATAAGGAACATTCAAATAATCCAGAGAAAGATCAATGATAGTTTGGGTTCTGTCTGCACCAATTTTAAACGGTTCTACAGTTTTGTATTTGAATACTTGAGCTCCAATATTGAATTCACCTTCGTTATCGTCTGGAACAAAAGAGCCTCTGCCAATAACCTGTTTTCCAAATTCGCCCTCAATAATTCCTGAAAACGATTTGAAAGAACCCAATCCATCTAACCAACGGTTCAATTCTTTTTCTCTCAAAGGGGCAAGTAATTTAAAATCTGTCCAACCTTCATAGTTGTCAATTAGCGATCTTACTTTTCGCCACTGGTTATTTGTTTCAAGAATTTCGACAGGTTCGCCAAACAAGAGCTGAGAAACCATTTCCGCAGCATCGCTATTTATTTCTCGCATTGGAGCAATTGAAGCACTGCAGTATGCGTATGTCATTTTTTAGGAAATTGAGGGTGTTTCAATAAATTTAGAGCTTGCTGCATGTGACGTTCGTTGTGGTAAGCCACAAATAAGAATGCATCTCCCAAACGCAAGCGAACAATTTTCGATATAGAAATGGGAACTTTCACCTTGCGAAGATTCACAGCAACACTTTTTTCCAGAATGTCTAATAGCTCTTTTTGTCTATTCTGAAAATCAGTAAGGGTATTTTCATTAACCAAAGCAGGAGTGACTGTTGGATTATAATCCTTGGGTGCGTTGAATCGTCGTTTGATATTTTTTTCCTTCCCTAATTTCATGCTTTGCCAGGCAGAACGTCCTAAAGGTGAACTTGAAAATTGCACATTAGGCGTTCTAAATCGAGTGATCTCAATTTTGTTGATGAATGCAGGATGATAGAAAGATGCGTATCCGTTTAGATGAGCAAAAACTTCCAGACAACTCCAGGTTTGCCCATTTGGTTTCCAATTCAACTGATTCTCCGAAAGAGAAGTGAATTTTTTCTTTATAAGATCGAGATTGCGTTCTGTGATAGTGGCAACCTCTTCTAAAAGCCACTGGGTTGTCATACCAAAAATTTGTGTCCAAATATACCCTTTTAACAAGTTACAAGCAAGTTTAATGAAACAACTATTGTACACTTTTGAGCGTCTACTGTTCTAGTCATAATCAGTATTTTGTATATTTAGGTGATGAAATTTCTAATTGCTCTACTTTCTCTGCTTTCTACAACTATTCTTGTTGCACAAGAAATAGAGCACAATCACAATATTCATTATTCGTTGATTGAAAACAAAGGTCAATGGGATTCGCCAGTTTTGTTTCAGTCGAAATCCCAACAGCAGACCATTTGGGTTCAGCAGCATGGATTTATTTATGACATCAGAGATTATTCTGTTCTTGAAAAAGCCCATTTGAAACCAAACCCGGAAGTTGATTCAATAACCTATAGAAGTACCATTGTTGCCACTGAATTTTTGGGGTCGAATAATGTAACGGCGATTGATAAAGCGAACCCAACAACATCCTATTACAATTATTTTTTAGGAAACAATAAAGAGAAATGGGTGAATGATGTTCATGGATTCTCAAGTGCAATACTGAAGAATTTCTATTCGAATATCGATTTAAAGATTTTGGACGATAATGAACAATTTAAATACGAATTGTGGTGCGCTCCGAATGCTGATATTAGCCAAATTGCGCTTAAAATAAAAGGAGCTAAAAGTGTTTCCGTAGACGAAGCAGGGAATTTGGTGATTCAAACGGTTTTTGGACCAATCATGGAGAAAAAACCAGTGGCTTATGAAATGCTCAATGGTAAATTAAAAGAAGTTTCATGTGATTTTGTGGTTCAGGACAATGTGGTGAAATTCCAATTGGGAAACTATTCCAAATTCGCTACGCTTGTCATTGATCCTACCTTGGTGTTTGCGACTTATTGTGGCTCAATAACAGATAATTTTGGAATGACAGCCACTTATGGTTACGATGGAACAGCCTATTCAGCAGGAACTATTTATGGAAACGCTTATCCAACACCAGACAATTCGGCTTACGACGTTACTTCAAATTTTACGGTTGCGAATATTGGTTCGCCAGTAACTACAGATGCATTTATTTCTCGCTATTCCGCTGATGGAACTACCATGCTTTGGACAACATTTCTGGGTGGAGGAGACAATTCTCAAGGAACTGAAACCTCCCATTCCTTGATTTGTGACAAACAGAATAACTTGTATATTCTTGGAGTAACATCCAGTACCGATTTTCCTGTTGTGAATGGTTTTCAATCTTCACATGGTGGAGGAACGCCTCTACAAGTGCAATTCAATGGTTCCAATTTCGGTACTCAAGGAACAGATATTTACGTGGCCAAATTTAGTTCTGATGGACACCAATTGTTGGGTTCTACCTATGTTGGTGGAAGTTTGAATGACGGTGTAAATTTTAAGGTTACTTCTGGTAGTTACAATACGGTTGCAGCCTATGACTCATTAACAACCAATTATGGGGACCAGTTTCGTGGTGAAATCATGATTGACTCCTTAGGAAACTGCATTGTTGCCTCTTGTTCGCGTTCCTCAAATTTCCCAGTATTGAACGCTTTTCAACCAACGCTTGCTGGAAATCAAGATGGAGTTGTGTTTAAATTGACTTCGGATTTGAGTACTATGCTGTGGTCGAGTTTTTACGGTGGGACGAACAACGATGCTTGCTATTCTGTGAAAATAGACTCCTCTTATAACATCGTTTTTGCAGGAGGAACTAGTAGTAACAATTTACCCGGAACAACCGGTGGAGTGAACCCCAATTACATGGGAGGGAAATCCGATGGGTTTGTAGCGAAATTGACTCCAAATGGACAAACATTGACGCAAGCTACCTATTTAGGAACATCGAATTATGATCAAACTTTCTTTGTTGAGATCAATAGAAATGATGATGTGTTTGTTCTAGGGCAATCAACAGGAGGAGTTTATCCGACGATCAACGCAACAAGTAATCCGAATAGCGGTCAATACATTTCAAAATTGGATCCAACACTTTCGAGTTTTACCAATTCGTTGGTTTTTGGGAACGGGAATGGGAATTTCAATATTTCTCCAGCTGCATTTCTGGTCGATATTTGTGGAAACATGTACGTTTCTGGTTGGGGAGCAAACTTGTTACAAGCAAGCCCACTCTCAGGAATGCCAATTTCGTCCAACGCTTTCCAATCGACACCACCAAATGGATTTGATTTCTACCTAACAGTGATTGATAAAGATTTTGACGGATTACTTTATGGAAGTTATCTTGGAGGAAATCAGGCGCAAGAACATGTGGATGGAGGAACTTCACGCTTCGATAAAAGTGGAGTGGTGTATCAAAGTGTTTGTGGTGGATGTGGTGCTCATAGTGATTTTCCAACTACAACTAATGCTTGGTCGAATAATAACCTAAGTACGAATTGTAATAATTTGGTCTTTAAATTCGATTTTGAATTATTGCCCGAAGCCGAATTTACTACGGATGATCTACTTGGATGCGCTGATTTCACTGTTCAATTGCAAAATACTTCACCGCCTTCAGATGCTTATTATTGGGTTTTTGGCAATGGCGACACCTCCACAGTTTATAGTCCGATAGTTACTTATACGGATCCGGGGACTTATGTCATCAATCTTTATGTTACAGATAGTATTTGCTTATTAACAGATACAGCCACGATAACAATCAATGTTTTACCTCCAATTCAGCTTTCTGTTTCTAACGACACATTAACGTGTACACCAGCTCCAATGGTATTTACAGCTGATTCTGATGGAACAGCAACAAGTTTTGTCTGGTCTTCTGATATTCAGTTTTCAGATACGCTGAATATTGATGTTTCAGATTCTACGTTAACGATTACGCCAGATCAAACAACAACGTATTATGTCGAGGTTTCGAATGGAGCCTGTAGTAAAATTGACAGCGTCACCGTCAGTATTGTGTCGGGTGATTTGACCATAAACGGTCCTGATACCCTGTGTTTGGGAAATTCCGGAACGCTAACAGCAGCAATTCAGGTGTCAGGTTTAACCTTTGATTACGTTTGGTCTCCTCTGAATGTGTTGACAACAACTCCTCAAGACAATGTGGTTTCAGCACATCCAACCACCACTACTTGGATCTATTGTACAGCAACAGCTTCAAACGGTTGTGAGGCTACAGATTCTATTCTCGTTTCAGTTGGTTCTCTAGGCGGAACAGTTGTTGCAACTGCAACTCCAGAAGTAGTGGTTCCTGGTGAAACCACGCAATTAAATGCTACTCCGTCCGGATTGACCTATCAATGGTCGCCAACAACCGGATTAAATAATTCAACACTTCAGAATCCAATTGCAACAGTCGATGAAACAACAACTTATTCAGTTACTGCATCAAATCCATTCTGTTCACAAACCTCTTCAGTTCAGGTAAAAGTACTTTCTGTTTTATGCGACAGAACGTTTGTGTATGTTCCGAATGCTTTCTCGCCTAACGGTGACGGTGAGAATGAAGTGCTTTATGTTCGAAGTGCCATTGCATCGAAAGTCTTGTTCCGCGTATTTGATCGCTGGGGAGAAATGGTTTTTGAAACTACTGATATGAACATTGGTTGGGATGGAACGTTCAGAGGGAAGCTGATCGACCCGGACACTTATGATTATTACCTTGAAGCCGATTGTTATGGCGGTGAAAAAGCAATCATCAAAGGAAATATTACCTTGATCCGATAATCTATTTTATCAGCGTAACATTCCCTGAAACAGTTGCTTCAACTCCCGAAATGGTTTTGTAATTCGACTTCCAAAAATAAACGCCTTCTGAACATATTTTGTCATTGTTTTTTCCATTCCATCCGAAATTCAAGTCGTCTGTAACAAATACTACTTCGCCCCAACGATTGGTAATGACAAGTTCATATTCTGAAAGTCCACTGGCAATTATTGGAAGAAACAAATCATTTACATTGTCATCATTTGGAGTCAATACATTTGGGAATTCCAATTTTTCAGCTGGAGCTTCTGGCTCGGGAATACAGAAATAGGGAACTTCGATTGTTTCCGTAAGCATTCCGCAAACTCCTTCTACCACTACAGTGTAAGTTCCTGCTTCTAATCCTGTAATTGTATTGGATAGCGTTGTTGTGTTTAGCGTTTCTGTTCCGTTACTCCAAATATAATTTAATGGCAAACAAAGCCCGCGTACCTTGATTTTTACTCCACCAGTATCTTCACAATCAGCAGTGTAAATGGTGTCAACAATAAGATGTCCTGTATTGTTATTGAATTTGGTGATAAGCGAAGTTGAAGTTTCAAGTTCTCCAACTGAGAAAAAAGAATTTCCACCTGGATCTTTAAGTGGATAGGATGGTGATGCGGTACTTATACTATAGGCTGCACTGTAACAAGTTACATAAAGGTTTCCTGATCTGTCAATCTCAACACTTGGATGAGCATCGAAAGAATTTCCGCCTAAATAAGTTCCCCATAAAAGTTCTCCAGAAGGACAGAAGCGTGCAATAAAAACATCTTCGTAAGAACTGAATGTATTGTCGAAATAACTGTGATTGTCTACCTTTTTTACTGGAACATTATTCGATGCCGTTTCAAAAGCAACAGTAAGATTACCACAATCATCGATATCTAATTTGTCATAAGATCTGTAAGGATGAAAAAACATCATTCCTTCCATTTTTGACCCACCAAAAAAAGTGGACGAAAGTAGCTTTCCATTAGGGTTGAATTTCGAAATAAAAACATCCGACCAACCAGCTAAGTGGTCTTGAAAATAAGCTCCGTTCCCTGGGTTCAGTAATGGAAAATTTGGCGAATCTGTAATTCCTGTTATGTAGAAATTGTCATTATCATCTAGAATTATAGAATAAGCCTCATCGTTAAACCAGCCGCCAAGAATGGTAGACCAAACTCTGTTTCCATTTTCGTCAAAACGGAGAATATAACTGTTGTAGTCGCCGTTTTGAAAGCTTTCATTAAGTGCTCCAGGCAAAGTTTGTGTAGGGAAATTGGTTGAAGATGAATGACCGATTACCAGTAAATGGTCATCACTATTACAAACCATATCGTTTACCGTTTCACCCAGATTTCCGCCATAGTAAGTTGCCCATAATCGTTCTCCTGTGTTTGAGAATTTTAAAATAATCATATCACCGAACGCAATTTGATCATATTCGATGAATCCACCACTGGCCAATGCTTGAGTCGGAAATGCAATCGACTGTGAATAACCTCCCACAAAAATGTTGTCATGGCTGTCAATTGCGAGTGCATTGGCACAATCGTCGTTTTCTCCACCATAAAGGGTTGACCAAAGCAATTGTCCGGATCCAGAGAATTTTACAATGAAAAGGTCAGAAAATCCACCGGCAAAATATGGTTGTAAATAAGCATTCCCATCAATAGAATATGTCGGGAAAACAGTAGAAGTGGTTTCTCCTGTAATATAAATATTTCCTGAATGATCGAAGATCATGCTTTTTTCCATTTCACCGTCGTTTCCGCCAATATAGGTCGACCAAATCAACTCTTCCGCAGCGGAAAATTTCATGATAAAAACATCGTAAAAATCACCAGTCAATTGATCCTGAAAATATGCTCCGTTTCCTGGGTCAACAAAAGGAAAGTCGTATGAATTGGCGTGACCTGTCATGATTACCTCGTTTGTTGGTGTTGCCTCTACAGACGTTATTCCATCATGATAGCTGCTGCCTACATAAGTCCCCCAAACCAAGTCGGGATCAATAATTAAGTCCGCGCTCTTGTCTATCTTTGTTTCATCCACTTGAAAGTGGAGCGAGGTCTCAAATCCCGATTCTCCGTTTTTGGTTATAGCCATTTGTGCATCCTGAATGAATGCAGTTTTTATTTGCTTCTTTTTAAAGAAACTGATAGGCGATTTCTCTTCAAAATCTCCATTTGAGGTAGCAAAGTGTAGATTCCCATTATCTGATATAGAAATTTTGTTTTTGGACAAATAGAGAAGTTTTATTTGATGATAATCAGCCTCAGGATGAACAATGAAATCGTATTTGATGGATGAATTTTTGTAATATATTTTCCAGTCTATTCCCGGATAAATGTCTGTGATGATTATAGTTTCGTAGCGCTTTACATCCTGAATTCCCTGTGGACAATGCGGGAGAAAAAAGTTGGAACTTCCAGCCATTGGTTTTTCAGTGATTATCTTCGATTTGGAGATATGTGCTCCATTAAGTGTAAGATCTATTCGTTCCCATTTAAGCAGTTTTTTTTGTATCGCATGAATAGAATCCAGGTTTTCAGGATCTTCAATCTGAAATGTTTGGTAAGTGATTCCAGATGTAGTGATCCATACGTTTATACCACCAAATTGTGCTTTGAAAAGTACATTTGGAACTGGTTTGCCTGCCATATCGGTAAATTGACACTTATTTTCCAGAAATCCTTCGTGAGATTTTGAATTCGCTGCTTCATTTCTAGCTTGTCCAAATGAAGTGTTGAGTTGAAGTGAGGTTAAACAGATAGCAAAGAGAATGTGCTTCCAACCCTGTTTTTCGAATAGTGTTTTCATGGCGTGGCATTTTAGTTTCTAAACAAACATATTGTTCTTTTTTCTAACCGAATGACTGAAAAACTGTCAAAATACTGAAAGGTATATTCAACTGACTATACTATACGTTTTCCCAATTTTATGATTTCTAAAAGTTGTTGAATTCTGGAATTAAAAATGAATTTCGGTTCATATAGCTCAATACTTGAACAAAAGATTTTAATTTTAGTTAGATATTGTCGACCAAATAAAACAAATAGAATTCAGCATGACTAAGAAAGTGATTACAAAGAAAAGCGAACAGTTTTTAGAAAAGTATTTGAACAACGCATCTCCAACAGGATTTGAGTATGAAGGTCAGAAACTATGGATGGATTACATTAAGCCATACGTAGATACTATCGAAACAGATACTTATGGAACTGCCATTGCGATCATTAATCCAAAAGCGGAGTATAAGGTGGTAATTGAAGCGCACGCAGATGAAATTTCGTGGTTTGTTCATTACATCACCAAAGATGGATTTATATACGTTCGAAGAAATGGAGGGAGCGATCATCAGATTGCGCCTTCAAAACGCGTAAATATTCATACCGATAAAGGAATTGTCAAAGCTGTTTTTGGTTGGCCGGCAATTCATACCCGACACGAAAAGGAAGAGGCGCCAAGCATGAAAAACATTTGTTTGGATGCGGGGTGTTCCTCAAAAGAGGAAGTAGAAAAACTGGGGATTCATGTTGGTTGTGTAATTACCTATGAAGATGAATTCATGATCTTAAATGAAAACCGATACATCGGTAGAGCGCTTGACAATAGAGCCGGTGGATTTATGATTGCTGAAGTTGCACGTTTACTTTCCGAAGAAAAGGTAAAGCTTCCGTTCGGATTGTATATAGTGAACGCTGTTCAGGAAGAGGTTGGTTTACGAGGAGCTGAAATGGTTGCCAACCGTATTAAGCCGAATGTTGCTATCGTAACGGATGTTTGTCACGATACCCAGACACCAATGATAAATAAGGTGGAACAAGGTGATTTGTCGAGTGGACTTGGACCTGTTTTAACGGTTGGACCAGCTGTCCAAAACAATCTTTTGAAACATATTATCTCCGCTGCAGAAAAAAATAAGATTCCTTTCCAACGTGCAGCTGCTTCACGTGCAACCGGAACGGATACTGATGCATTCGCGTATTCAAATTCGGGAGTGGCAAGTGCCTTGATTTCATTGCCTTTGCGCTATATGCATACAACCGTTGAAATGTGTAGAAAGGAAGATGTGGAAAACACCATCCGTCTCATTTTAGAGTCATTGAAAAAACTTACAGGCAAGCAAACTTTTTCTTATTTTGAATAGTTAAGATTGCAAGATTAGACAACAATGCAACCATTTTTTTGAGTAGTAACGTTTGAAATTGGCTTAACTTAGTTTCAAACTATCAATACGTATGAAAAAAATTGTACTCATGGCTGCATTGTTCTCTATTGGAGGAACTTATGCGCAAACTTTTTCGGATAATTTCGATTCCTATACCGCAGGTTCTGCAATGGCAGCTCAAAGTGGGGGGGCTTGGACAACTTGGAGTAATGCTCCGGGTGGAACTGAAGATGTTCTTGTCTCTAATGCAAACTCAGTTTCTGGAAATAATTCAGTTTATTTCGCCACTTCAGTTCAGGCTGGTGGTCCAACAGATCTTGTAAAGAATTTTGGAGTAATGAATACTGGTCAGTTTTCTATCGAATGGAATATGTTGGTAGAATCTGGTAAAGCCGGATACTTTAATTTCCAAAAAACAGCAACTATTGGTCAAACGTGGGCAATGGATTGTTTCTTTGCTGATAATGGAGATTTGATTATCAATAATCAGGATGGGTTGAACTTTACAGCTTCTTATACACAAGGGAACTGGTTCAATTTCAGAATGGATATCAACTTCAATTCAAATGTTTGGGAAGTGTTTATTGACAACGTTTCAGTGGGTAGCTTCGCTAATCCAGTGAATCAGATTGCATCAATTGATATTTATCCAACTGACCAAAACGCTCCGTACAGCTGTGGTTACTACATGGATGATTTTGAATACACGGTAACTCCTTACGTTTTGCCTTCTCTTAATGGAGCTGCAACTTTTGTGAGTTTTGATGCTGGTGCAATTGCTGGAACAGTGGTTAACCCTAAAGTGAAAATCAGAAATTTAGGTTCTACAACAATCAACACAGCAACAATTGATGTTGATTACAATGGAAATAACATCACACAAAACTTAACAAGTTTGAACCTGGCTTCGTTGGCTGAAACTACAATCACAATGACAGGAACTATGACGTTGGTTGCTGGATCAAACGATATGGTTGCGACAATCAGCGCTGTTAATGGCGGAGCTTCAGATGGTGATGCGGCAGATGATGCGACGACAAATACGATAGATCCAATTGTTCCTGCATTAGGGAAAATGGTTATCAGCGAAGAAGGAACAGGTACTTGGTGTGGATGGTGTCCACGTGGTGCTGTTTTCATGGACGCAATGACCCAAAAATATTCTCAATACTGGACTGGAATTGCAGTTCACAACGGAGATCCAATGACCGTTACTGATTACGATGCTGGAATGGCAACGTTGATTTCAGGATATCCAAGTGCTTTGGTTGATCGTGGAAATGATATGGATCCTTCTGTAATGGAGGCTGAAATCTTGAATAGAATTACAGTTGCACCAACGGCTTTCATTGAAAATGGAGCAAATTGGGATGCTGGTACAAGAACTTTGGAAGTTTCTGTAAGCGCAGATTTCCAAGCTGCGGCAAATAGCAACTACAAATTGGCAATCGTGTTGATTGAAGACGCTGTAACAGGAACTGGTTCTACTTACAATCAAACAAATTATTACGCTGGTGGAGCTAATGGAGCAATGGGTGCATATGAATCATTACCAAGTTCTGTTCCGGCAGCATCAATGGTTTATGATCACGTAGCTCGTGTTATTGAGCCTTCATTCGGTGGATTTGCAGGTAGTTTCCCGGCAACAGTGAATTCAGGAGAAACGCACACAGTGAACGCAACATTTACATTGCCTGCAACATGGGATGAGAATGAAATTCACATCGTTGGTATGTTGATCGCGCCAAATGGAACAATTGACAATGCTGGTAGAGCAACTATTGCTGAAGCCGTATCAAACGGATTTGTTGATGGTGTAGATATGGTAACTTCAATTGACGAGGAAAACCAACTGGATGCAATGCTTAAAGTTTATCCAAATCCTTCAACTACATACACAACGGTAACGTTGAATCTTCAAAGTGAAGCAAATGTTATTTTGAGTTTGAAAGATATGAGCGGAGCAACTTTGACAACGAGAAACTACGGAAACTTATCTGGTGCATCAACTATCGATGTATCAACTGTAGGTTTGGCGAAAGGTGCTTACGTTGTTGAATTGAATGTTAACGGAGTCTTGGCTCGCAGAACATTAATTGTTCAGTAATCGAATTTTATAAAAGGAAGGCGTCAAGAGATTGACGCCTTTTTTATTTCTGTATTTTTGTGCCATGAAATGGATAGGCCGTCGAATTAGTTTTGTAGATCACGAAGCAAAAACAACAATTATCATTACTCCGGATACCCCCGGGATTTTTAAGGGATTAATTGGCGCTTGGGTGTTTATGTGGGGAGCCGTTGGTGGATATATGATTTGGTATTTGATCGAATCACTTGGTAAAACTGGTC
>CBFGNV010000043.1:0-37127 GCA_965650275.1 uncultured Fluviicola sp.
CCCACTGTCAGCCTTCGGTACTATTCCGTTTCCCAACGGAATCACTCAGTCTGACCATGGGTTAACTTAAATTGTTTGTTAAGTCGAACTGTCAGTCTTCGATACAATTCGTTCTTCCGAACGAATCACTCAGTCTGACCATCGGTTAAAGTGAATTGTTTGTTAAGTCCCACTGTCAGCCTTCGGTACTATTCCGTTTCCCAACGGAATCACTCAGTCTGACTATTGGTTAAACAAAAAACCGACTCCTTTATTGGAATCGGTTCTTTCCTTTAATCCATTCGGTTTGTACCATCATCCCGTTCCGCGGAGCCACTGCCACCGCTGTGGTGCCCGTAATCTACAATCACACGTGCATTGCGAAATGCGCCAAAGAACGAGGGTTCATTCTTCTTGAACACCAGGATGAGGTTGTCCATTTCATTGCGAAGAATTTTGTCGAGTGCGCGCTCCAATTCAGCAATAGATTGCGTAACACTTTTACGTTTCAGGATGGCTTTACGTGAACTGTTGTTGAGTTCATCAATGCTTGTCAGCATCGGCAAAATCTCAGCAATCAGATCGGCAGTGATACCGTAATCGGAAAGGGATTGACCATAAAGTTCCAAATCACCTTTTAACTCGTTACAGCCAATTGCCAGTTTTGCAATGTTCAGTTTCTCCAGGCTCGTTTTTGTTTTTCGATTGCGTTCTCTCAAAGGAACATTCCCCACCGAATCACCGTAAAGGAAAAGACCGCGATGGATCACCAGCATGCGCTCTCGTAAATCACTTAGTCGTAGATCTTTTTCTGCCGAAACACCAGTTGTTGTGCTCGATTGCTCTGTCAGACGAACCCGCAGCAGATCGAGTTTGCTGTTGAAGTTCGCTACGGAGCTTACAAATGCAGGCACTGCTCCCCACACACTTTGAAAATCGCTCATTACTGAAAATACACTTTGGTACATGTTCAGTTTGTTTGTAGTTGTTCTTTTCATGATTTCTAATTTTTAAAAGTTGACTTCGACTACGCTCAGTCACCCGATAGATGAGCGATAGCCATTCATTAAATTAGGAGAGAACTTCCCACAGAGGTGCACTGAAGAGCACTGATGTTTTAAGTGTTAATAGGAAGCTGAAAGAACTATTAATCGATTCCGAATTTTGATTCTTCTGTGATCCTCTGTGCTCGTCTGCGGGAAATCCCATCTGTACATCCTCTTGAAAACAACATGCCAAAGCACTAAAAATCAGTTGTTAATGAATTTTAAAACGAAGAATTATTGACTGAACTGTTTCCCCGACTTTTTCAAACGTCGAGGCTATTGACTGAAAAAATCAATGAATTTTGTTTCACACGCATCCGATTTTGTTTCACACGGACCATGAAGTGCATGCACATGCGTTGGATTTTGTTTTAGATTGACCGGAAACTACCGAAAGATGTGTCCGCGTTCCCTGCATACGGCTTCGCGGTGGCTGAAGATGGATCAGGAACCACCCGCAGCTGTCTTCGATTTGTCTGCACATTGGTTCGCGCTATTTGCACACGCAGCAGAAAGTGCTTGCACACGCGTTGGATTTTGTTTTAGACGGACCGGGAAGAGGGATTCGGTGTGTTCGCGGTGAGAGGTGGCGGGGAATGATATGTATGCTAGAAGATTATACTTCAGGCTTGATAGCTTGCAATACACGAGCATTCATATCGAAATCTAAAATTCTGGCTCTCATTTTAAACTTATCATTAAAATGACGAGAGATATTCATGGCTTTTCGACGATGCTCTTCTTTACAGCCCCTATGAAAAATTTTAATTGCTTTACAGTTTTTATGTTCAAAGAGAGTTGTTAAAAAAGTTCTATCAGATAAACCGCACGAGTGCCCATAAATGAAGACTTCGAATGGTTTTTCTTCAATATTACTAAGGACTTCACGGTAGTAAGGAGTTTTTAAGTAGTGGAAGGACTTTATATGTTCCAATAATTCATTGGAATTTTCCAGTTCCATTTCCTTATAGGTTTTATTCATATCATCTCCATATCCGAAAATGATTTCCTCATTTTGATCAGATAACTCCCCGTGAATTGGTATTATTCCATTTGTACTTCCTCCACCATCATAAATAACGTTTCTTAGAAAGTTGGTATAGTTGAAGTTGATGAAAAATAAATTTTGGGATCGTCGACTTGAACTTAGGGCCTCACTTCCATGCGATTTGTAGAATGCATCATTGTCAAGGTGACCATGCATATTTTGGACAAAAAAGTTACAGGTAAAACTGTCAGGAATTTTATTGTCATTCTGAACCTGTGATAGATACTCTTTTAATTCAGTAGACAGAAATTGAAGTTGTTCGTTAAGTTGTTTTATGTTTTTGATATCTCTTTCTAAGCGATTCTTTTTTACATAATATTCGAATTCAATTTGAAGTAATTCGAAATAGAGTTGTTCAATATCTACCCAACGCTTATTTGAATCGTTATTCATCAAAAAAAGATAAAGAGTTGATTTTTTTTGAATGGTCAACATTTGTGAATACTTCTGAATCAGAGTATTTACATCATTGAATTGAATCAAACTATCAATCCATATTTTATCAGGGCTAATTGAATTTCGAGCAACTTTAAATATTGGTGTATCACTCACTCCCTCGTTCAGTGCAATTTCAAAATGCTTTTTAATAAAATAAAGCAAGAAATCGTTATAAGAAGTTGACATTCCTAACGACAAATCAAAACCGTTTCCGATTAAGACAAAGCGGTTATATTCATATTTATCTTTCAAAAAGGATGGTATTAGGTTTTGTTCAAGCTCGCAATAATAGCCTTAAAACTTTCTAGTCCGGATTCAAGATTTGCAACAATGTCTTCCGCAAGAACATCCGGATCTGGAAGGTTGTCCAGGTCGACAAGTGATTTGTCTTTTAACCATGTGATATCTAAACTCGTTTTATCACGGGCAATAATTTCATCATACGAGAATTTTCTCCATCGGCCTTCTGTGTTTTTGTCAGCGTCAAAGGTTTCTGTTCGTAGATGTCTGTTTTCAGGATTGTAAAGCTTGATAAAATCTCGAAGGTCGTCTAACTTAAGTGGATTCTTTTTTAGCGTATGATGAATATTAGTTCTGTAATCATACACCCAAACTTCTTTTGTCCATGGATTTTTAGAAGATGGTTTACCATCAAAGAACAGCACATTTGCCTTAACACCATTGGCATAGAAAATTCCCGTTGGAAGACGCAGGATTGTATGCAGATCAGTTGATTCCAATAATTTCTTTCGAACTGTTTCGCCAACACCACCTTCGAACAATACATTGTCTGGAAGAACCACAGCTGCCTTACCTGTTGTTTTCAGCATGGTGTGAATGTGTTGAACGAAATTCAACTGCTTGTTACTTGTTGTAACCCAGAAATCCTGACGATTGTAAGTTAAATCTTCTTTTTCCTGTTCGCCTTCCGCATTGGTAAAAGTCATGCTGCTTTTCTTACCGAAAGGAGGGTTCGCAAGTATGTAATCGTAACGAGTTCCTGAATCGGTGATTAGCGAGTCATTTGGAGAAATGAAGTTTTCAGAATCAATGTCTCCGATATTATGAAGAAACAGGTTCATAAGAGCCAGCCTTCTGGTACTTGCTACTATTTCGTTTCCGAAGAAAGTTTCATATTTCAAGAATTGTTTGGCCTCTTTATCTAAATCTCTATTGTCAACAATCCAATCATAGGCGGCTAGGAAGAATCCTCCTGTTCCGCAGGCAGGATCTGCAATTGTTTTTAAAGGTTCTGGTTGTAAACATTCTACCATTGCCTTAATTAAAGGGCGTGGAGTAAAATACTGTCCAGCTCCACTTTTGGTGTCTTCTGCATTTTTCTCCAGTAAACCTTCGTAAATGTCTCCTTTGTCCTTTACACCCATCAAAATCCAGTTCTCGGCATTGATGAGGGCTACAAGCTTATACAGTTTTGCTGGATCCTGAATTTTGTTTTGACTCTTAACAAAGATCTGACCTAGTATACCTTTCTCTTTAGCAAGCTCTCGCAACATAGTATTGTAATGTGTTTCGAGTTCGGAGCCACTTTTGTTGGTCAAGGTATTCCAAGCAAATTCAGTAGGAATTGACATTGCCCTGTTATGGGGAGGTTTGCTGTATTCATCTGCCATTTTCAAGAACAGCAAATAGGTGAGTTGCTCAAGGTAATCACCGTACCCAACACCATCGTCACGTAAGGTTTGACAAAATGCCCATACTTTGGATACTATACTTGATGCGTTTGAAGAGTTTTCTTTTGCCATGGAATTAAATATGCTTCAATTGGAATGCGTATGTATATGAAATCAATGCTTTTGTTTTGAATGGTTCAATCCAAGCCAATTCCTCGTGACTTTTATCAATGAGTTTAAGGGTCTTCATGTTCCCGAAGGCTTCAGCAACATCTTGCAAAGATTGCAATTCTAAAGCTGTAAACAAGGATGAATCAAATTGAATGTTTTCTTTCAAAACAAATTGTTCTCCTGTTTTATCTCCATCAAAAACCTGAGTTTGAATTTCGATCTTTTCCATATAATTGAATACGGCTTGGAAATTATTGATTACCGGTCCGTTATCAATTGCGCGATATCTACAGCCGCTAATGGAATAACCTGTTTGTTTGAAGTTATAGAAATCAGCATAAAACAACAGTTTGTTAAGCTTCGTTTTATAAGGCTTCAGTTTCTCTGAAAAATAAACCACCATTTCTTGGAGCTTATCCAACTTCGGAACCACAAAGCCCGTTAATTGTTCCGGTTTCAAATCTCCGATCAACATCCCGGTAATTATTTTCTTTGGATATATTATTGACTCTGCTTGTATCAACTCGTCAACTCTTGCTATGATTTTCGTTTTAGATTTTTGATCTAGTTCATCACACAATTCCACCATGCTTTTGAAATTTGATGGGTTTGATACGCTTTGAATTAATCGTGCGTTGGAAGTTTGTGGAACTTCACCATCTTCGTATAAACGATAACTATTTGTTCCAAAACCTAAAATCTCTGACATCTTGGTTGCTGAAACTCCGTATTTCTCGCGAACTGCCTTGATTTCTTCCGGAAATGGGATGGAATGTTTTTCCCTGTACTGGTTGTATACTTGAAAAATATTCAGTTCATCTAACTCGGTTGTGGTAAACTGCTCTTCTGTTCCTTCACAACGGTATGCATGATGAACATATTCGAAATTTTCTTTACGAAATTGCATGGTTCGTTGTTCGCGAACCAATTTCATTTCTTTACCTGTAAATGGACTTTTCATTTGTTATTCGATTTATAGGGATATGACATTGGGTGTTCTGCTATATGGAATGAGATACACAAAACAGGACCGTCATTATTGAGTAAAGACAATTTGATGTAAATCTCATGTCCTTTAACCATTTTTCCAAAAACCCACATTTCTGCTGTTTGATGCAGTTTTTCCTCTAACGGACCTTCAGAATAATCTTCGACTACCAAACTATCTATAACAGTTATGCGCTGATTGGGAATAATTTCCAGTTCGGCGAGAGTTTTCGCATTCTTTCCACGATCATCACGGAAAACAATGGTCCAGACACGCTTGTTTTGTCTAAACTGTTTCAAAAAGCGGTTAATGTCTTCCTTTGATGTCATCTCTTACACAAATGTACAACGAATAAAATAATAATTAAAGTTGTTTATTGATTAGTATTTTGCTATATTCTCAACTATGAAGTTGTTTTATTGGTTCTGTGAAACTTTTTGATGTATATTAATTGTTCTTGTGTATGCTCAAACAATGTGAACAATCTATCAGCAAAGTCCTGCGCTTTCTCATGCATCACATCGGGCCGTATTTGTAACAGTGTTTCATCAATGGATAAATCAAAATCAGCTATTTCATCCCAAACTAACCACCACTCTTCAAATCCTTTGAATTCGGAAAAATGCTCTTTCTGTTGAACGGCCATATATTCCTTAACAGTTTCTCTATTGTATTCTGTGGTTTCCTCATTAATCCAAAAACCGACGTAAGGATAATGCTGATTCAAACGCTGAAAACAGAAAATAAAAGATGGAAGTTGATTTTTCTCAAAAAGAGTAGCTTTCTTTTCTTTGATGTACAATTTGGAATACCACTTTGTAATGTTTGGCTCCAGAACCGCTTCCCATTCTGGATATGCCTTCAATTTCTCGTTGATTTTGGTTAAAACCGAATTCCAAAAATCTTGAATCAGTTTTTCACGAACAATGGGAAATTGGTTTTTAGCAATGATCAACCCTTTTAGGTTTTCTTCTGTTGTAAGGAATTCAAAGAATTCTTGTTCCGGATTAGTCATGTTCAAAAGCGTTTATGGTTTGTTTGTATTGGCGAAGTGTAAACTTTACTACTTTGGGAGTTTCTTTCAATAGCAGCTGGTCTATCCATCTTATGACATCAGATTTATACGACCTTAAATGCAAAATATCCGCGGCAAGATATTGATTCAATAACGTATTGTTCAAGGACTTTGTTGAGGGATACTTTCCACTTTTGCTTAAGTAAATCAATCTTTTTGTTGCTTGGGGATATGCTTGGCTCATATAGTTATAATAGCGTTCCAATTGCTTATCCTGATCAATGGCATTGATCTTATTCTCCACAGCAATACAATACTGCTGTTGGTTCCAGTAAAACGAAATGAAAATATCAATCTGCCCAAATTCTTTGGTGTTTAGTTCCTCGATAATTTGGAACTGACGCATTTCTGAATAGGAAATGGGAGATTCGAAAATGTTCTCAATGAATAAATCCAGGAAACGATGTCCTAATAGATGCACTCCCTTCGGTTGCAGCAATGAAAACAGGAACGGAGTATGCAAGCGTGTTTCATAATTCCCGTAGCGCAACACTTCAAAGACATTGAAATTAGAAGCATGCATTTCTTCGTATTCAATCAAGCGCTGTTGTAAGGGGAAGAGTTGGTTGAATAAAAGGGTTATTTGATTCTTTTTGGTTTCAAGAAGAGTCAGCTCAAGTGCTCGATGTTTTTCAACGAGGGCAGGGAGGAAGGTTTGCAAGAGTCCAAGATCATTATTCATAGACCTCCATTTTTATGAATAGCTTCTCTAAGATTTCCTTAGCTTTATCATAGGCTCCAACAACATTTTTGAAATGAATTTCATTCTGGAATTTTGGCCAATAATTTAGGTTTTTACGAATTAGAAATACCAACTCTCCTTCCACGGCTTCCACAAAATCCCTGTTTTCATCTTCTGCTTCATTAAAATTAAATGTGAACACTTGCAGGGTTCTTTGCGGATTCACTTTTTTGCAGAGCCATTTATAGCCCGAGTAGCCATTTCTCGATTTCCCTTTTGTTTTGGCATAATTGAAAGAGGTACAAGCCCTTTGGAAGCGGGTCAAAATTGAACTATTGGCTTCACCTACATACAAGATATCCTTGTTATGATAGATTATATACAGTTTTCTGCGTTCTTTTTGTAGCGCTAATCCTTCTTTTTCGTTGATGCGAATATGAACCGTTTCATTAGGTCTATCCAGAAGTGTTATTTGATAGTTTTCGTAACTCATGTTAATTGCTCCCTGCGTTTCAGATTAAACCAAGTTCTCTGGAAATATCCGCGGTTAGTTTGGCTAAAGGGCGTTTTGAATAATCTTTTTCGTTTATGTAATTACCAAGCACCATACGTTTTACTTCATCGATATTTGTGAATAGATCCCCTTTATGACGTTCATAAATGTCTTCAATTGATGCTTGATTGTAGACGATAGATCTTTGAATAATTTCAGCGACATAATCTTTGTGGTTATTATACAATTCAAGTAATCTGAACTTTTGTACATTATTGTATGCTGCATTTATTTTTTCATTGGGCCATTTGGATTCTGGTGCGATTTTGAACTGAATCTTGTACGGAGAGGGTTTTCCAGCTATGAAATCGATGTCTTTTATGAATAAAGTAAACTTCATATTATCTCCGAATCCATCAATGTAAGGGTGAATATTTTTAGAGACACTAAATTGCTTCGATTGTTTAAGGTCTGAATTACATGTGTTACAACTAGGAACTAAATTGAAAAAACTCAATGCAAGATAAGGGTATCTGGCTTTATCAAAAAAATGATCGTACTGAAATCGTGTACCTTTTGTGTTATCTGTACCAACGGTATTAGTATAGTTTCGATTGCAATAAGGACAAACACCAACACCAATTTTTTTGGCTAAAGCATATGCTTGCCACTTTTCGTAAGATTCGTAATAAAATATTTTCAACAAGTCCTGTCTTACAGTTTTTGTCTTGCCATAACTATCAGTAGAGTAGACTGAGTCAAGTATTCTGGAATATTTATTTTCAATTTTTCTTCTGTACTTTTCAAGTATTAGTGGTTTTGAGGTTAGAATTGAGAATCCATTTTTATCTTTAATAACAATTGACTTCAGGTATTCATAAAAATCAACTTTGTCTTGATTCGATGGATGAGCGAATTTTGTAATTCGCTCATCCAGAAATGATTCAATAGTCGACTCCTTTCCTCTTTGAATTGTAAGATTTTCATAGTGAAATTTAAGGATTGTGTGTTCTGATGATAGATTGATTTTAATCATTGTTGTCTAAACGTTTTTCGATGTTATCAATGCGCTCATGAATGTTCATGCTAAAACGATCGTTATACATTTGAATCAACTTTGTTTTGATTAATGGTTCTCCAATTTGTAAAATGGTTTTACGCATTTTTTCATGCTGTGCTTGATCCAATGGCGCCATTCTGTTCAATTGTCGAATTATTTCATTGATTTTAAGCGAGGCAATTTCACCGATTAATCCGTTTTGTAGAAAAAATGAATCCGCAAATAGCGTATGAATGTTTGCTGCAAAAGTTTGTTTTTGGTCATGTAAACTATCACTGACAATTACATGCTGGCTTTCTTTCTTAAGGAAGACAGAATTTGAAGCTAGTAAATCTGAAATCATTAAAGGTGAATTGGTTGTGAAAAAGATTTGAATTTTCCGTAATCTATGTGAAGTTGTTTCACAGTAAATCTGCTTCAAGAAATCAATCAAATTATGTAAAATAACTTTTTGCCATTGCGGATGCAGATATAGATCTGGTTCATCCAAAAGGATAGTCAAATTTTCTTTGAGTTCATTTCCTTTGGATTGGGAATTAGATAAAGAATGGAATCTCGCATACATGGAAAAAATAGCTTTTTCACCTGAGCTTAGTGAACGCCAATCTAAATTAAGGTAGGGTCTCAGTTGAAATGTTTTGTTATACATCGAATAAAAATGTCCGATTTCTGATATGGGTATCGAAATACGTCTGGCATATCGGCTAAAAACACTGTCAAGACGTTCTTTTGGTTGGGTTTTTACAAGAAAACTATGTAAATCTGATAGTGCTTTGAAACGTTCTATATATCCTTCTGGTAATTGAAATTTGTTAAAACATTTTATGTAAAGTATTGTTTTATCAACAGTTTTAAGAATGTCTTTTGTTTCTTTAATTCGAATGATAATTGTTTTAATTAACATTTTTATTGGAAACAAGTGACTTGGAATATTTAGTAAATCGATCATTAAATTTAAGTACCCATTTCCAATTATTCTGTTAATCGAATTACTATTGTCAAACCTGCAGAGTAGTTCTTTTATTTTTTCAAAACTAGATAATTGTTCATTTCTCTCTAGATTAGATTGAAGTCTATTGTCCAGTTTAAATTGCTTGAATAGCATATCGTTTGATACTTCCAAAATAAGTTCTTCAGGCAGGGGGAACGGGATAAGGTCCTTGTGAAACTTCATTTCGGTAATGAACGCGACTTGTCTTTTGATTTCTTCAAATTTGAAATGGTCTAATTGACGCTTATCATTAGCTGGATCAATAATGCTCATTTCTGCTTTAAAATTATAATCGTTGGTTATCAAGAAGTCGCTAGAAATGTCTCTGCTTCCACTTAATTCGCGATGATGCTCAAGATTGAAACTATTTGAAAAGAAAATAAAATCCAATTCTTCAAATAACTCAATTTTTGAATCCAAATCTTTTTTTTGAGTATCCTGATCTTCATCGAAAAGCGCTAAAAAGTTATCAGTCACTTTTAGCTGTTCTAATAATATTCCGAATTTATTGAGATTATGTTTTCTAATAGGAAGATCATAGGTATGATAGAGAATGAAATTTTCATTGTTTCTGACGCATAGTATTAATTCATCTTCTAAACCGGCATTTCCAGAAACGAAATTTCGTAGAATAAACCTAAGTATTGATGATTTTCCTGTTCCGTTTTCTCCAATAATTCCTGATAAATTCGAAATTTGAGCTTCTTTCCGGCTTTGTTCAAATAAAGAATAGAAACCTTCAATGTATTGATAGTTTTCAGAAACTATTAGTTCTTGAGAAATTGGATTGTATTCGAAGCGATATTTCCCTCCAAAATTGAAATCTTGATGGACAAAGTTTCGGAACTCCTTTATGTGGAGGTATAAAATTTCCATAGTGGTTGTACTTATGCTGTTCTACACCAACTCCCCCTCAAAAGCCTTCTTCAAAATACTTTGCTTTAAAGACTCAGCTTGTTTTAGGTTACTGGTTATGGTTTCTTCCAGTTTGTCAGCAACGCTTAAACGTGATTCGATTTCTTGGACAATTTGATGTTGTTCATTTATGTTTGGTATGTTGAGAGCTATATTGCCGATATCCATCAAACTTAAATTCGCCCTTGCAACATCTACCTTATTTTGATTATAGAACGAAAATGCCTTGTTTGAATTTAAAAAATGGGAGATAAATTTTGAATCAAATTCCTTATTCAATCTTACGACAGAAACCGCTTGATTGATATTGGCATTTTTCTTCAAGGTGAAGATACAGGCCCTGCCAATTGAGGCTCCGACTATATTAATTAGGATATCACCTTGATTTAATACTGAACGTTTTTGTTTTTTATTAAAACTCAACTCTAAATACTTGGGTTTACTAATGTCAAGATAATTTTCTCTAACGTTTTCACTAGTAACAAACAAGACCTGATTTTTGTCATCTGTATAATTTATACCTTGCCATTTTGGTGAAGCCCCTTTTGTAATAAGACTTGAACATGACTTTAAAGTTTTCCATTCCCAACCCTCAGGCAACTCACCATCTTTTACATTCTCATTCGTCAACTTCCCCTCAAAAGCCCATTTCAAAACACTTTGGCGGTAAACTTTCAGTTGTGCTAATGCGGTTTTGAGTTCTTCTACGCCCTTATCTAATTCGCTGAAGAGTTCTTCTATTTTAGAGACGATTAATTGTTGATTCTCTAATGGTAGTTTTGGGATTAATATTTTTCTCAGATCCTCTAAGTGGAAATTTTTTAAAAGGCCACCTTTAATATCCTGAGAGATATTAATATGATTAATGTAATTTTCAAGATAAAACATCAAAAATTTGGAATCAACTAATTCCTTGATATTTTTTATCAAGGCAACACTTACAAAAAGGCTAAATTCCGGTGAATTAGGTACTATGGCTAATCTACCAATTGTACCACTCTTTGTTATTAAAACATCTCCCTTTTCAGGAAAGCAGCGCTTAATTAATTCAAGATGTGCTTCATTAGAAATGAATTTGCAACTTTCGAAATTGACTGCTCCATTCTTTATATCCTTAACTGAAATAAATGCAACTCCAGTTTTAGTATAGTCAGGCTTGAAATGAACACCATCTGTTATTTTACTGCAAACCTCGATTAGCGGCAGAAGATTCCAATCGGATTTGTACTTTATTTTACTTTGAATTGCTCCCATTAATATCCCGCGTCAGCCAATACACCGTCCAAGTCAGGCATATCATTGTAAATTTTTCCGTTTAGCGCTCTGCCCGTTTTCTTTTTATTGGTGCCTCCCCATTGTTTAAAGAAAAAACGAACATCCTTCTTCTCGCATTGCTCCATTATGTCAATCACCCAATCTTCTTCCATTTTCCTAGATTTAGGGCCGCTTTCACCTCCAACAATTACCCAATCAATTTTTGAGAGATTCATTTTGGGCAATGGTCCAATCAATGGTTCACACGATAAGAACTTAACACGTGCTTTTGTTTTTCTTAAATAGTCAATTCGATCCACAACACGCAGATCTTCTACAGAAACTCCCATCCAAACATTGTGTGGCCATTTACCTTTCAAAATGCGCTTATCAAAGTCCAGTAAACGTTCTGCACGTTTAGTCAGTATCTGGTATACATGCTCGGTATTTTTCATCACATCAAATACTTGCAGAATGAAATCATCACTTACATCTTCATGAAATAAATCACTCATTGAGTTTACGAAAACTACTTTTCGCTTTTTCCATTTGTATGGCTCATTCAAAGAATCAGGATGCTCAGTGATTTCAAATAGATTACTGTACTTTTCAACTCCCATTGAATGTAATCGTTTAGCCATCCGTTCAGCGTAGCAGTTTTTGCATCCCTGAGATATTTTATCACACCCGGTAGTAGGATTCCATGTGAGTTCGGTCCATTCAATGCTTGATTCTGCCATAACTTAGTTCTTTATGCGAAATTCGTAAATATGATCGGTTTTCAGCCTGTGTATGTCAGCAATTCTTCTATTAAATTTCCCTTTGTAAATTTCAATTTGAGAATTATCCAAAAACTCAAGTATAGTATCTAGATATGTCTTAGTCTGTAATCCGGATTTTAAGGTGAATTTTAATCCTTCAATATTCGTTTTTATTTTTTTGTTTGAAATTAGAACAAAGAATTGTTGTTTAAATAATTCAATTTTGTTGCTGAATTGTTCATCGAAAAACAATGTTCCTGGCTGATAATCATTGTTTATATCAAAGTTTGCTTCTCCTGCCATTTTATCTTTCGTCCAGCATACTTTTAGGAATTTTTCCATTCCTAATGAATGACTAGTACCGAAAATTAAACCATAGTAATTGGCACCTTTTTTAATGGAAAATTGATGTAAATAGTATTCTTTGCTTTTGGGTATTAAATCTTTGAAATACTGAGAAATTAGGTTGTGATAATGTTTAGGGTTTGAACCTTTAAAATCTATTTTTTCTGTTTCAATATATTTCTTAACGGATTCATGATTCTTAAACCTATTTATGAAAGAAGATGATATAAAAAAAATGAAGTCGGTTTTCGGGAAGTTGATCAATTGTTTGAAAGTCATATTGTCCACTTCTTTGAATCCGTATTGGTCTAACAAAACGAATTTCCCATAGTCCTTATTCTTCATAATATCAATTACGTTCTGTCTATTAAAGGCCTCTTTGAAATCAAAATTTCCGTAATGATAATCGTACACACATTTTTCTCTGCCACAATTCGTTAAACATTCTTGAACAAAGCTTTCCACGTTTTTTTGTAATTCTGAACTTTTTTGTTTTATTTTTTCGTTGAATGCAAAAACAACTTTTTTTCCTTCTGATTTACTGCAATGCATTTGTTCTTCACCCTTGGCTTCATCAATAAGAATTAATGGGCTTCCATGGTTATCTGACAAATCTTTTCCACTACCAGCAAAGAAATCATAGATATATCTCTTTTTTACATAAGGTGTATGGATAAAAACAGGAAGCCATTCTTTAAATGATTCCCTGAAGATTTCCAATTTCAATTTGGTTGCTTCATCAAAGTCTTTTTTGTTTATGTTTTTTGCCATTTGCTTAAGCCACCAAAATTTCATTTAACTCCTCAATCACTTCTTCGTAATTGTCTCCAAACACCTGATAATATTTACTTAGTCCGCCGTTTTTATTAAACGGATCCAATTCAAAATCATCTTTATCCAAATGGAAACTTCCCGCAATGTATTCTTTCATCATGCGCAACCACTCCATTTGTTCTATAGAATATTTGAGGTTTCCTGCTTGTTTTTTAAACACCCAATCCTGGAAGTTTTTGTCTACCGTTTTATCAAAAGATTGTAATTGATCATCTATTCCTATTACTCTTCTAATCAATGAAACCAAAGCAATCAATTCGTTTTTGGGAGAACCATTGGCTTGTTCCAATTGTTCGTATGCTTTCCAAACTGATAGAGGCGCTAAAAGTGGTTTGTCTGTTTTCAGCTTTTCGCACAAGTCCCTGATCATTTTGTAGGATAATTCTCGTTGCTGATAGTTTTGTGCATAGAAAATTTGCAAAGCAGTTATTTCGTCTTTATGCTGTTCTATCCATGCTTTAAAATCTGTAACCGTGTTTTGAGCAGTTTCTTTTTGGTCTTTTACCCAACCAATTTGCGTGATTGAATCCAAATTGATTTCATCAATGATTTGATCGTATTTCTTGCGAATATCAATGATGAAATCTCGCAAATCAGGATTGTGAAATACATCGACAGCATGGTCAATCAGGTCCTGTTTACCCTTATCAATAGCCCGATCAATTTCAATTGGAGCTTCACCAAGCAGATTTCTTTTTACTTCAGATCGTATGGTATCTATTGCGTCAGGATCATGTGCATTCAACAAACGCTTTACCACCTGATGAATAGAAAGTCCGTTTGCCTGTTCTGTAAATCGTTCTTTGTCTTTTTCAGAAAGTTGGCGTTCCAAACGAATCAATCGATTGGCTAGGGTAGAGAGCATTTCCTCAGAAGTGTTTCCCATAGCAACGCTAGTCAAAACATCCTTTAATGAAACGCCTGGAGCTTTTTCCAATGGCCTACTGTCGGTTTTTTGAGAATTTTCTACACCAATTGCATCAATGATTACAAAATGATCTTTACTGTATTTAGCCGATGGAGTACCCTTTGATCTCAATTCTTCAACAGAACAGGTTCGGGTTCCACGTCCTTTCATTTGTTCATAGTAACTCCTGCTTTTTACATCGCGCATAAATAGCAGGATTTCCAAAGGTCTGATATCTGTTCCAGTTGCAATCATGTCAACAGTGACGGCAATTCTTGGGTAATAATCGTTGCGGAATTGTTGAAGAACAGATTTCGGGTCCTCGTCACTGCGATAAGTGATTTTCTTACAAAACTTGTTTTCTTCTCCAAATTCTTCTCGTACAATTTCAATGATGTCTTCTGCATGAGAATCCGTTTTAGCAAAAATCAACAGTTTCGGAACTTCAAAAACACCATTGCTATCTATTCTATCAGGAAACATATTGGGCAAGTTCACTTTGACTGCCCTCACAATTGTGCGAATGGTACTTGGGTTGACAATATCTTTGTCTAACTGTTTGCCTGAATATTCTATTTCTTCGTCGACTTCTTCCCAGAATTTTTTTCTGGTCAAGCGTTCGCGTTTATCTACTTTTTCTCCTATACTTATTTGACTTCCTTCTTTGGTAATTTGGGTTTCAATGGTAAACACGTTGTATGGAACCAAAACGCCGTCAATAACGGCTTTTTCATAGCCATAATCACACACCAAATTTTGGTCGAAATAACCGAAAGTGCGGTTGTCTGGCGTGGCCGTCAAACCAATTTGAAAAACATCGAAATAATCCAACACCTGTTTCCATAAATTGTAAATACTGCGATGACATTCATCAATTACAACAAAGTCAAAAAACTCAATGGGAACTTTTTCATTATAGCCAACAGGAATAGATTCTTTAGGTGCAAAGAAACTTTCATTCGGATTTTCTTCTTCAGCACTTTCATCCAAATCGGTTTCCTTTAGAATGGAATACATGCGCTGAATTGTACTTATGTAAACCTGACTGTCATTTGGGATAAATGAGCTATTCAAACGTGTAACACCATAGAGTTCGGTGAAAAGACGATTATCCTCTTGAGCAGTATATGACCTGAATTCACCTTCGGCTTGTTCGCCAAGGTTTTTTGTGTCGACTAAAAACAAAACCCGTTTTGCTTTTGAATATTTGAGTAGACGGTATATAAATGAAATAGCTGTGAATGTCTTTCCTGAACCAGTTGCCATTTGTATTAGGGCTTTTGGCATTTGCTTTTTGAAAGAAACTTCCAGATTATTAATTGCCGTAATCTGACACTCCCTGAATCCGTCAATGGGAAGTTCAGGAAGATCATGTAAACGTGCACGCAATGTTTTTGGCTCATTGAGCCACATTTGAAACGTTTCTGGCCGATGAAAGGTGAAAACCGTTCTTGCACGTGGCTTAGGATCTCGATAATCGGTGAAATGCGTTATTTGCCCAGTACTTTCATATACAAATGGCAGTGATGAATTATTCAGTAAACGAAGCTTCGCTTGAGCATACTTGACGGATTGTTCTTCAACGGTTGAAAGCTTTTCTGCCAATTCTTCTCTTTTGGCTTCAATAATCCCTACTGGTTTTTTGTCCACGAACAGAACGTAATCTGCTTCGCCAACATCTGTGACATATTCACGAATTGCAACCCCTAAATTAGCTGCAAGATTGATTTTTGATTTGTCCTGAATAACCCAGCCACAAGCAATTAATTGCTTGTCAATATTGTCTCGAGCTATTTGTTCTGGGGTTTGATTCACTAGTCAGTTCACTTATATTGTTTCGAATATAATTAAATAATCGCCTGTTTTACTAAACGGTTTATTGCCATCAAGCAGGGTAGGTGAACGGAATGTCACACTTTTTGTTTTTTTTCAAAGTAGATAGACTTCGCACGTTGCGTCCATTCGATTTTGTTGCCGAATACGGTTTCGAAAGGGTTTTCGATTATTACTGGTATATAACCTGGTTCATTCATTTTATTGTAATCCACCAAATAAATGAAATAGTCAGACCTTTTATCATCTGCCACCGTCATTTCATTTTCAGACCAATAGAAATGAGATTCTCCCTGAAATGATTTCACTTCAATCAGTCTATTTCTTTGTTTGTCCTGAATTCTATGAAACGATTTTATGTCATAACCTGCATTTGCAAAGTTATCTGAGAGCAGTTCAATCTGATGTAGCCTTGAACTACCGTGAAGCCTGTTTCTTTCATACCGAAGAACAAATTCCTCAGCTGCTTTTCCCTGAGCTCTGTCTCTTTCTTGTTTCTTTAAGAGATCTTCTAACGAAATGCGCCTTTCAGTTGGAGCAGGCTGTTGTAATCCCCAAACCTCTTGTACAACTTGATGATAGATATCCAAACTATTCTCAATGAAACGAATTGTTTGTGGAATTAAATCGTCCCAGCCTTTAGGATATGTTGTTTGAATATCATTGAAAGGTACTTGTTGCCATTTCCAATTGAAGTCGTTTTCGAGACTCTTTTCAGCCATAAAACGATCAAAACGTTTTATTTGATCACTTAGTAACTTCGTTTTTCCTCGTCTTTGACAATCAATCTTGTACACAAGTGACTTTCCTCGGAAATCTATTCCGACGGTATAATATATTCTGAACCTGGCGAATCCTCGTGGAAAGAGTCGAACCCAAGTATATTTTTTGAAGGATCCTGATATTTGCCAAACAGAATCATGTTGAATTCCAAATCCAGATGTTTGGTCAATTACGCGATTTCCCCATTGATTGGATAGCTCATAGACAGCTAATAGGTCTCTTATGTATGGAGATTCATTTTTTGAATTACTTAAATACCGTTGATTGATACCATCTGCACAGCGCTTAATGATTGTTGGATTGAAAAAGCTCATAATTAATAAGGATTAATCCACGGAGTAAGTTGACAATTTTCTGTATTCAAAAATTCAACTTGTACATTTTGTTTTGTGTCAAAGAACATGAGGTTGACCAGGGTTTTGTTTTTATCGCTATCTAGAAAAATCAATTTGCATTCAGACCCTAATTCGCTTTTAGCTCCAAAATAAAGATCAACTGCAATTTGCCTCATTTTATCCGAGGCATTTTCATGAATAAAATTGAAGTCAAATGGGCTTCCATATCCTTTTCTTAAAAATGTGTATCCATCATTTTCGAGAGGGATAATATCTTTGTGCCCTCTTTTACTCAATGCTTTAAGCAATATCTCGTTCATATATATTGTTTAGAATTTTGGACCTTCAAGGTTCTTTATTTTAGCGTATTCTTCAGACATAAAGAACAATAGGTTTTTTATGAACGTATAGGGTGAAGTTGATTTGCATGCTTTTCGCAACGTTTCAGTTGAAAAAGAGTTTGTCACATCAGGACCAAATCCCCAATCGGTTGAGAATCGATGAATCAATTCTTCTCTTGTCATTGTATCGCATTCCATGAATCTTAAAATTGGATTAATTGGTAATTCTTTATTTCAAATAAGGCTCTTCATGTCCAGTAACAGTCATCACCTCTTTCGGTCTAGTAGCATAAGTTTTTGTTACAATAACTGCACTGGCTTTCAAGGTTACCTGGATAGGGTCAACGGTATTATCATTTGATAGAGCAAGATAAATTCTACCTTGAAGTGGCGATTTCATTTGTGTAGCTTCATTAACGACATCTCCCATTTTATACTGGTAGAATGTTTCTCCGGCATTAAATCGAAGGGCGTCCTCATAACTCGACAAGAACCAATACTTAACGTTATCAGCACCTTGTATTTTATTCATGTAGTTGACACCAGTTAATGCAAGAACGATCATAGGTCCATAGCCTGGAACCATCACTGCTGCATTTCTTGCAGATTTAAAGAAATCGCTTCTTGCACGCTCATATTCTGCTCTTCCTTCAGAACCCGTTCCTATATAAAAGCTCCAGGCAACAGTGTTTTTAGGTAAATCGAATGTAACTATCTGGTAAGGATTATTTCCATTCAAGGCGTTTTGTGACGAGATTTGAGGAGTACTCGAATAGAACTCGGAATAGGTAGTATCAATACTTGAAATATATTCTTCTTGAATGGTTTTATAGGTGGTATCATTCACTGTTTTCCAGTAAACATTCGTGTTGAAGTTGACAGATGATTCATCTTTTGGAATACGATCAATTTTAATTGAACAGATTCTTCCAGTCAAAGCTCCATTTGAGAAACGAAAAGTATAAATTCCTGTTCTTGGAACCTGAAATGTTTTGTTCGTAATAGTTGTTGTTTTGAAGTCCATAAATTTTGAAATACCAGGGTGTTCCTGAATCTCAACTTCTTTTAACTCTTTACCATTGATTTCTTCAAAATTCAAAATTACTTTGTCTCCTTCATTGAATCCATAATACATGATTTCTTCCGAGACTGCCGAAATTTTTAGTGTAGATTGGTAAACTTCTATTGGTGTTTGACTTTGGACAAAATAACTGAATGCAATTGTTGCTAAAATTAGAATGTGTTTCATTGTATAATAATCATGGTTGTTTTTTTTACTTCTCCAACCCGCAAAAGTGCAATCCTTTCTTCTTCGCCGTTTCCTCAGAAACCTGAGTAATAGTTGACTTACAGCGCTGCAATCCAGAGCATTCTTTGTCCAGGTGATAGGCCGTTGCGTTTTTGGATTCGCAGATGTATACCTTTCGTTCTGTTTGGTTGAATGATAGGGTGGCTACTCCGAGAGTAGCTACTAGTGTGATCCGAATTATTCGTGCCGAAACTTCAGATTTCAATGTGATGAGTTTTTTCATGATGAACGGTTATCTACTTTTCAAAAGTCTCCTCATCATTATGAGAAACACGTGCTTCAGCATAATGACCAATAGTATCCGTATTGTGTCGATGTGCTTCTGTAAGCGCTTGTGCATGCGTGAGGTTGTTTGGAGGAATTGCTCCACATACATTGCAATAAACGAAGTAACGTCCACCTGCTTCATTTTGGTTTTCTATTGACATATCTTAAAATTTAAACTTGAAAGGGAAAACGAAACGTATCCCGACTTGATTTCTTTGGTATTGTTTCTTTAACTCAGGGTCATTTTGAGCAAATACATTATTGAAATTGTAGAAGAGCTCAATGTTTACTGGATCTTTATCCTTTACCTCATTCTTGAATGTGAAATAAAGTCCTGTACCCAAATAGGTTTCCGGATGCTTTTTTTCTCTGGCTAGACAACTTGGGTAAACATGTATCGCAGCCTGATTTTTAGCAAATAAGAACCAGTAGAGATCAACTTTTAAAGTTGAACTTAGTACATCCGTTTCATATTTTCCTGAATATACTGTGTACTTATCCTCTGAAAATCTGGAATCAGGTGTAGCCCCGTACTGTGTTTTGTCCACTAAGGAAACATCACTTAAATCACTAAAGTTGTCTCCAAGCTTTCCTGATAAAGAGATATTTAGGAAAATTGAACGATAGGGAAGGTCTGTTTTATTATAAAGTGAATATTGAATATTTGCGTTGAAGGATCCGTAACCCATTTTTGAAATTTGATCCCCAACGGGTAAACTTGGTGTTAGGTGTTTGAAATAATTAGTAGATAAACCTATTCCAAATGTAAACCACCACACTCTGAACCCCGTAATAGGAAAAGATTTAAGCAAGCTGTCTTCTTGTGCTGATTCAATTTTGTCTGAAGCAACAAACCAAGGATATTCAGCCGAATTCTGAAGTGCTATCTCATCTTGTTTTTGTTTGACAAGAGTTCGTTTATCTGCCATTTTCAATCCTAGACTATCTCTTGAATTAATTAGTTTAAGCAAAACGGTGTCTGAAAGTTTAATAGCAGTTTGGGTTAATGAAATTTCACGATTAGGGAGATTTGTAATAGAATCGATTTTATGATTTAAAGAATTGAACGATCTTTCAGCGGTTTCGTAGTCTCTTGATAGTAGTGCTATTTCGAGTTGTAATTTGGGGACGGAATATGCGGGGTTTAGCAACCTTCTTTTCGCAATGCCATCAGCCTTGATTTTTTCTGCACCCTTGTTGAAGTTATACTCTGCGTCAGCCGGATATTCAAATCGATTGTAAAATAAGTAATTTCCTTTCCTGTTCTTCAGAGGTTGAAGCAAATTATAACTAAGGTCAAATGAAAACTCTGAGTTCCACTTATTGCTACTGAAAACACTTGCAACACCATCCGAAACACCACCGTTAGCTTTTAAACCAATCACATCACCATTTTTGGAAACAATGTTTCCTGCAAAAGTCACTTTTGTATCACTTAGATCGATTGAAGCATAATTTCCAAATCCATTGGTTACTGATGGGAAATATATTCTGGTAAACTCTCTGTAAGTCAATTGTTGAATGATTGGCTTAGATACCGTATTTGCCCCCAGCGGAGCCATTAGTTTATCTGGTTCTTCTTTTTGACCGAATAAATGCAATCCTATAAATGTAGTAGTTACAATGAATAGAAGTAATTTCATAAAGTGTAGTTTAGTCTCTCCAAACATCACTATCCACTTTCAAACTATCAAGTTTTCAGACAGTTATTTTCATTTTCGACCTCATTTTGCGTATTTACCGCAGAAATTTTTGACGAAATTGCGGTTTACCGCAACCACTTTTATGCGGTTTACCGCAATTTTCGGTTAGAGTATCCTTGCACCGTCAAGCTGAGTGTTCTTGACAGCAGCGAAGCGGATCGTCAAGAATGTATCGAAGCAGACGGAGCCGTGTTTACTTTTCCCCATTTCCTGCACTCCCTCCAAAAATCAATTATGAAAACGCTTTCAATCACCTTCATTTTCGCCTTGATAGGCGCTGTTTCCTTTGCGGGAACTATTGTTCCGAAATCCGATCGTTCGCAAGTTGCGAAGTACACTGCTCCAACCGGAGCGCTCGAACATTGCTTTGTACCTATGACTTTTGGCAACTCAGGAACTACCACGATAAATGCTATTCCGAAGAATGCCGAGATCATTGCTGTTGATATTGTTTATACCGATTTTCCCAAAGGACGATCATTTGATGCATTGAATGAAAAACGCGCGCAGGCTGTTTTAAAAAGTTATCCTGATTTAGTAAAGAACAATGACGTTCAATGGAATCTCGTTGCACAAACGGCATGTGAAACAAAGGAAGAAGCATCGGCACTTTTTCATGGTGTGGTCATCCATTACCGTGTTCCTCCTACAATAGAATCAGTTGCAAAAGAGATCTCTTTCTTAAAGACTATTGGAAGTTCTGCATCTACAACCGCAGTGAAAAAAGACTTCGCAACTGCAATGGGTGGAAGCGCAGTAATACCTGCCCGAAGAACTGAGACTGCTAAAGTGTCCTATGCGGCTTCTGATTCAGTTTTTAGCGTGTCTGATAAATATGGAGGGGATTTTTACATTTCGGCTCCAAGTGCCGGAATGGTTGGTTCGCCCTTCATTTATAGTTCAATACCAGATTCTACGGTTTCTACAGTGTTTAACCGAAACAAATGGAGTAACATGAACATCGCAGCCGATGTCACTGGAAGTATGTCGCCTTATACTGCGCAATTGTTGTTGTGGTTGTCACTCAATTTTAACGACAAAAAAGTGAAACAGGTGACCTTTTTCAATGATGGCGATATGAAACGGGAACATGAAAAGAAGATCGGACAAATAGGAGGGGTGTACCAAACTGCGACCTGCGATATAGAAAGTGTCCGAAAAACCGCAACGAAAGCCATGATGGGCGGTGGCGGAGGCGATGGTCCTGAAAACAATATTGAAGGAGTGTTGAAAGCGTGTCAAGCCAATCCGAATTGCAAAGAAGTGGTAATGATTGCTGATGCGCTTGCTCCTGTGAAAGACATTTCTCTTCTGGACCAGATCAAAGTACCGGTTCGAATTGTTCTTTGTGGCACCTATTATGGAATTCATCCCGACTACCTGAAGATCGCCATGAAAACTGGTGGTTCAGTACATACTATGGAAAACGATCTGACCAATTTAACTGCGCTCAAAGAAGGCGAAACCATCAGCTTTGGAAAGTTGAAGTACCGAATTACGAAAGGGACTTTTGTACAGGTAAAAGATAGTTAGCCCGCGTACCTCGATACATTTCGCCCTCCCGGTCGAAACACCTGTCTGCCTGCAAACATTTGACAGGCAGGCTCGGTCTGACGTGGTGTAACATAATCGTTCCTATTCCCCGTCAGGCTGAGTGACCGACGTTAGGAGGTTTTATCGAAGCCAACGGGGAATCTTAAATAGTAAACAACCCATTCCGTACTGCATAAACCACCAAACCTGCGGCATTTTTTGCACCTGTTTTCGCAATAAGGCTTCTGCGGTGATTGTTAATGGTAAGCGGAGAGATAAAAAGGGTAGAGGCAATTTCTTCGGTGGAAAATTCCCTGCAGATCATTTGCAGTACTTCTATTTCACGCGGAGTCAACTTGTCGGCTTTCGGGACCAGTTCATTTTCCCTTCTGATCAGTTCTTTCAGGAAAGGTGTGCGAATGGAAGAGGCGTAATATTCTTCTCCAGCGTTGACACTTTCCAGGGCAAGGATTACTTCTTTGATCGAAGAATCTTTGGTGAGGTAGCCGTTGGCTCCAAGATAGTATGCTTGTAACATATGATCCAGTGCGTTGTGCATGGTAAGCATAATGACAGGAATTGCTGAGCCTTCCTTGCGCAACCATTTCAAGCATTCCAAGCCGCTCATTACAGGCATTTCGGCGTCCATGAGTAAAATGTCGGGAGGATTGATGCGAATTCGTGTCAGTGCCTCCTTTCCGTTAGATGCTTCTTCGATCTCCAATGCGGGATTGCTTTGCTTTAGAAGCAAGTGTATGCCCTCGCGGAACACAAAATGGTCGTCAACGATCAGTACTTTCATGCTGTGATTTTTTGAAGTGGGATCATCATTTGAACGTTCATACCGTTGGCACTTTCAGGTTCGTTCCAAAGGGTTTTTCCACCAATGATCTCTACGCGCTTATTGATGTTTTGAATTCCTAATCCTATGATCACGGTCCCGATCTGAAAACCGTTACCGTTATCGGAATAAACGAGGTAAATGTGACCTGCTGTCTGTTCTATTCGAATCTCAATTTGAGTTGCGGAAGCGTGTCGAATGGTGTTCATCATTAATTCCTGGAATACCCTAATCAGAGAAGTTCCTTTGACAGTGTCCAATGGAGGCAGCGTTTTATCAATGGTGAGTTTCACTGAAATGTTACCCAATTCATTAATAAATGCAACCTGCTCGCTCAGCACCAACTGGAATGATTTGGAAGGGCTGACTTCAGAAGAGATCATATGGGAAATGTTCCTGCATTGTTTAATGGAATCCAGCACCTGCAATTTCGCTTTGGTCAGTAATTCTTGCTGCAAAGAATCGTTCGTTTGCTCAAGAAGGTATCCTATCTGCATTTGAGTGATGGAAAGCATTGGACTCATATTGTCATGAACTTCCCTTGAAATGATTGCGCGTTCACGTTCCTGTGCTGTAATGATTGATTCGATAGCTTCAGCCTCGCTTTTCCGCAATTTCCTGTAAAGTCGTGTAATCACAAAATACATGGACACTCCCAAAACCAATATAAGGAAGAGTGTAACGAATAATATGATTAGTACAACATTAGTCATGGAGAACGGTTGAAGAACGGAGTTTGAAAATCTCGTATATGAAGATAAGCCCCATTAGTATATGAAACGAAATGATGATCGCAAAATGAACGTTGTAAAACAAGTCGGGAATTTTATTTTCTTCCCAAAAGTCGCTCCAGATGAAAGTGGTCATAATACATGGTAGCAGGTCGAAGATCAAAACACAAACAGCGATCTTGAGTTGAAAGGAGAAGTGCTCTACTTTTGGATTAACCAATAGTTCAGTAAGTTGCAAGAGTGCCGCCATAAAAGTGATTCCAAAGATAACGACGGCAACGGCCGGACCATTAACAACTTTCGGATGGTAGAATCCGCCGCTAAGAAAGAAGATCACCAGCGAGGCATAAAGAACAATATAGCCGATACGTTTCCAGGTGGTTTGGGTATTGATGAAAAAGAAGCCAAACAGAAACGGAATGGAAAACGTATTGTTGTAGTTCATCATGAAACTGTTGTAGATGTAATTGTTCGCCAGAATAATTGCAGTGATCTCAAAGAGAAGTTCTATGAGCAGGTAGATGGTGATATACAAAATTCCTGTTTGAAGGCGTTTTATTCCTGGAGCTGATCTCCAGTTTTCAGGCAACCGTTTATTGGATTGCTTTAAGACCAGCAGAAGAATCATTCCCGCTAAAACACCGAGTGTTATGGAGCTTAGATATAGGATTTCTACTTGGTCAAACACGTTTCTTAATGATTTTTTTATTGGAATGCCAAGGTAGCAAAGATTCTCACGTTCAGTTACTATTCACATCAATAAACCGTAAGACTTTTTTTCAGTCCTACGGTTATTGAATCTTTTTCAGGTGGTCTGTTAATGCGATCAAATATGAAGAATTAATTTGTCTCATGCTTGAATGAAACAAAAGTATGATGTGCGTTTGAAAAAGATATGCTTAGTTCTAAGCATATTTACTCCGCGTCAGCCTTCGATACAATTTTTCTCCCGAAAAATCACTCAGTCTGACAGGGTATTTCCCCGCGTACCTCGATACATTTCGCCCTCCCGGTCGAAACACTCGGTTTGACGCGGTGACCCTTTAGAACCTTTTAACGTCAGACTGAGTGACCGACGTTAGGAGGTTGTATCGAAGGCTGACCAGGGGCTTGCATGAACTCAACTTTTTTATTAATTTGAATAGAATGAAAATACTATTCGTTTATATTCTATTGTGTTCGGATGATTCTTATTACGTTGGAGTTACGAATGAAATCAACCGACGTCTAAAGGAACATCAAAGTTCTCTAAATCCAGAAAGCTATACCTCAAGTCGCCTCCCTGTTCAATTGGTTTATGTTGAAGAATTTTTGAATCCCAACAAGACTATTGCAAGGGAAAAACAACTAAAAGGTTGGACGAGGGTAAAAAAAGAGGCATTGATCGAAGGAAATAGAGAAACTCTAAAAGTACTTGCGAAAAAGTACTTTCACTCGGTTTAGCACCCCGCTTACCTCGATACATTTCGCCCTTCCGGTCGAAACACTCGGTTTGACGCGGTGCACAGTAACGATTCTGTTTTTCTGTCAGACTGAGCCTGCCTCTCAAATGCTTGCAGTCAGACTGAGTGACCGACGTTAGGAGGTTGTATCGAAGGCTGACGGGGCCTTATTCCCAAACCAGTTCTGTCCAGGTTCTTTTCTTTACGTTTAGTTCTGGCTGCACTCCAGATTGCTTGAGGAGAGAAACAAGCGTTTGCAAGTCCCTGTCACTGATCGACATCCCAAACATCGGAATTAGAATTGTCAAATAACGCTTCCGGAGCGTGCCGTTTCTCGTTTCGAAATCATGATAAATTTCCAGAACAGAAAAAAGGAACAAACGATAGTAATGAAAACCTGCTCCCTCAAGTCCTATGGTTTGGGGTTTTCTTTTGTTTCGTTTTTGAATCATCAATGTTTGTTCTTCGCCATTGAACGTAATTTGCTGTGGAACCTTTCTTTTGAAAACGTATAACGGCGAAAATAAAAGTAAACTACCTATGATGGTAATACCAATGTTAGCCGGATCAGAAAGACGTTTTGCAAAGCTTTCAGTATGATTTGTTCGGTAGCTGTTATGATGTCTTCTCGCGCCAATACCACTTGAAATCAGTAGGTGGAAAAAGACCATAAACAACAAATAAATTAAAAGCGTAAACAGAAAGTCACTTCGCCTTGATTTCCAGATTCGTATTGACATATATAAATCTAAAAAGAAATCCTGTGACTGGATAGAGAACTTCGATTTACTCTATATGTTTTTAGAACTTCACACTCTTCCGTCAACTGCGCCGAAGCGAGGAAAGTTGGCAATAAGATTTTGTAAGCAAAGTATCAAAGGTCCTCTTCCCGTGTTAACGGGATAGGGATTTTAAATTCACGTTAGTGAATTTTCTCCCTCTGATAACTTTGCCAAAATCTTAATGACAATCCGAGTGGCTTCGCAGTTGACTTGATTTTTGTCCTACTTTTTATCAAGAAAAAGTAGGGAGAAGTTATTTTTACATTATGTCAGAACAATCTTCCAGATTAAAAGCAATTATCGGTGGTTCAATCGGAAACCTCGTAGAATGGTACGATTGGTACGCTTATTCTGCTTTTGCACTCTATTTCTCAGGAGCATTTTTCCCAGATTCCAATCCTACCGCAAAGCTCTTACAAACCGCAGGCGTTTTTGCACTTGGCTTTTTAATGCGTCCGGTTGGCGGTTGGATCTTTGGACGAATTGCAGATAAACGCGGTCGGAAGAAAGCCATGACACTTTCTGTTCTGTTGATGTCCTTTGGATCTTTACTTATTGCTGTTGTTCCGAATTACGCAACCATTGGCGTTTTCGCACCTATCATTCTTACACTCGCACGTTTACTTCAGGGATTGAGCGTTGGTGGTGAGTATGGTGTTTCCGCGACGTATCTCAGCGAAATGGCAACGGAGAAACGCAGAGGATTCTATTCCAGTTTTCAGTATGTTACCTTGGTCGGTGGACAATTGGTCGCACTTGGTGTGCAATTACTGTTACAAGCTTTTATTCTTACAGAAGAACAGTTGTACTCCTGGGGTTGGCGAATTCCTTTTGTCATAGGAGCAATATTGGCCGTTGTGGCACTCTACCTGAGAAAAAGTCTGCATGAAACAGAAGCGTTTGAAACCATCGAAAAAAAGAACAGCAAAGGAACTATCCGCGAATTGTTGAAACACCCCAAAGCCATTTTCACGGTTGTAGGGTTGACACTTGGCGGAACGCTGGCATTTTATACTTTCACCACGTACATGCAGAAGTTTTTGGTCAACACGGCACATTTTTCGGTTGGACAAAGCACCATGATCACAGCAATCAGCTTACTCATTTTCGTATGTCTTCAACCCGTTTTTGGAGCACTTTCGGATAGAGTAGGAAGAAAACCCTTATTGATTGCCTTTGGAATTCTGGGAACCATCTTTACAATTCCATTACTGTCAGCTTTGGAAAACACGCATACGGAAGGAATGGCTATTTTCTTATTGCTCCTTGGTTTATTGATTGTGAGTGGTTATACCAGTATCAATGCCGTAGTCAAAGCCGAATTGTTTCCAGCAGAGATCCGTGCTCTTGGAGTTGGTTTACCGTATGCAATTACAGTAGCACTTTTCGGCGGAACAGCAGAATATGTGGCGCTTTGGTTTAAAAGCATGGGACACGAAAGTTGGTTCTATTATTATATCACAGGATGTGTGGCACTTTCGTTGGTAGTTTACTTTTTTATGCGGGAAACGAAGGAAAATTCAAAAATGTAGAATAGGTTGGGTTTCTCCCCTGAGAGGGGAGATTAAGAGGGGTGGTTGTTTGCATACTACTGTCAAGACGCACATTCCTGTATCTAAATCAGTAGTTTTTTGTTAACTTGCCGCCCTTGAACTGAATACATTATTTAATGCCAACTTATTAGATTTACTGCTACACATTATGTTTACAACACTTAGAGGGGGTTCAATACTGCTATTAATAGTGGCATTGAGTTCATGTAATCCGAACTATTACCAAACCATTTCAACAGAGAACTTTTTAGTAGACGGTTGGTACGTTTTTGATAATTTCAAGTATCAGGGACCAATTTCAAACGGTCTGCCAAACGGAAAAGGTACTGTTGTTTACAACAATGGTATAACTGCAACTGGTAACTTCGTTAATGGGGTGCTCAACGACAGTGATGCAAATTATTCCATTCCAAATCTTGGAAAAATCAATGGTTCAGTGGTGAACGGAAAATTGGTTTCCGGTAAAATCGACTATACATCAGGTGACGTTTATGTTGGTTCCATAAGCGATTTTGAACCTGATGGACAAGGAATTTATGTTGATGGTGATAAACAAATTTTTGAAGGGAATTTTAGTGAAGGAAATATAATCGACGGACAAGTATTCGATGTAGCAACAGGCACTACAATTGTTGGAAATTTCGCTTCCTGGAAACCTGATGGTGAAGTTATTGAGTATAATTCTGCAGGTAAAGCAGCAGGACATATTTATGCGAACGGCACTGATCAAACTAAAACCCAATTGCAACAACAGGCCAGCAAGAATATTGAAACGAAAAATCAAGACGAAATAACGAAAATCAATAATGAAATCGCCCGCATAGAAAAGAAGAAAAGTGAGGATGTGACGAGGGTTAAAAATGAAAAGGAACAGTTGGAAGAAGAGACAGGTGAAATCTATGACATGTGTAATTGTCGGGTTGTAACAGCATGTTTAACAGCGGTTTCTTCAAATTTAAGCACATTTCATTACAAAGATTATTACGAAGAATACGGCATGCCATCGCCTTATGGACAAGGAAAACCTGGTTATTTAAGCGGACTTACGGTTTATCTGCCATATGACAGTGATCCAAGTGATGTTATTGCAAGTTTCGAAAATGAAATAGCAATAATGGATGAATGTTTAGCATGGAAAAAAGATAGAGCAGGCTACGAAAAGCTTAACAAAGAGAAAATTCAAAATTTGGCGGCGAATGGTGAACAAATTGTACGAAAAGCCGAAGCGGAGATAAAGTTGGCTAAACAGCGAAAGCAAGAAGCGTTAGCTCGACAACAAAACGACATGACCAAGCGTGTGAACGAAGAAAACAAAAGGTTGGCTAAAGAATTGGCTAACAGAGCAAATACAGCAAAACAAAAGCGTGATGAATTTTGCAAGAAAAATCCGGATTGCTGTTTGTCGGCGGCAACCATTGCACAGCTAAAAGCTTCAAAAAACTATTCACCTTGTGCCACAGCCCAATAATCCAAGTCTTATGAAAAAATCTATTTATCTGTTACTATCGAATGTTATGCTTTGTATGCTGTTTCATTCGAACAGTTTTTCACAAACTACTGTTGACCTTTCAACTGAATTCAAGAAAATTGAAACATACAATAATTATATTCAAATTGCGAATACTTATCATTACCAAGAACAAGGTAGAATTTGGAAGAATGTTGGCATTGGTGTTGGGGTAGCCGGATGTGCAGTAACAGCTTTAGTCTGCATTTTTAAAGATGATTTAAGCACAACGAATATACTTGTTGCTGCGGGAGCTGGTGGAGCAGCTGGTTTATTACTAAGGGGCTATGACAGTTCGGAGAGTGGTTGGCGCTATGAATACGAGCAGATTGATAAAGCCAAAGCCCTCTTCAAGAAAATTCCTAATCCTTAAGTCAGACAATTACGTCCGCACGAGGTGAAGCGAAATACGAATATTGTAATTACCAACATTTGTAATTAGTCATTATCCATCGGTTTCTTGTCCTGCATCGATTTCTGAGAATAAAACATATTCGCATACACGTTCACAAAGTACCACATGGTTAAATTCACGTTCTGCATTTTCTTGATCTTCGTGATGTACGTTTGAATGTCGGTTTCGGTGAGTGATTTCAAGTCTTTCTTTACAGCCATTGTCCATTCGTTTAACTCCAGTTTGAAAGGAGTGTTGTCCTCATCTGAGTGCGGCTGAAATCGGCTGAAAAAATAAAGAAACGATTCATCGAAATCGGAAGCGTTCCATTTAATGGCATTGATCTCTTTTACCTGATAAGCATCAAAGGTGGCTTTGTGTTTCGTTATTATCTCACTCATCTTGGTCATGTGATTGTTGATGATTGTTTGACCTTGGGAGAATCCGTTCAATCCGAAAAGGGTAAGAAGTAGAACTAGTACGTGTTTTTTCATGAGCCTGTGTTTACAGAATCAAAAATAGTATTTCACGATTATCGCGAATAGCTTACATGCCGGTTTTTGAACTTCTGAGACGAAAAATACTACATTTGCCGTATGAAGTTTATTCTATTTGCTTTCGCACTCGGACTAGGATTGTCGTCGTGTAAAAAACTCACACAAGCTGAGAAAGAAGATTTGGTTATTCAGAACTATCTTTCGGATCACAACCTGGTGGCATCTAAAACTGAATCGGGTTTATACATCGTTACGAACAATCCCGGAAATGGTGATGTTTGCAATAGCCACTCTGACGTTCGTGTGAGTTACAAAGGTTATTTCGACAATGGCGAAGTATTTGACCAAAGCAGTTCAAACGGAATCGAATTCAATCTTCAAAACGTCATTAAAGGCTGGACAGAAGGCATTCCTCATTTCAAGGAAAACGGCGAAGGTATTCTATTGATTCCTTCCAGCTTGGGCTACGGTTCTCAAGGAAACAGCAGCATTCCCGGAAATACGGTTTTGATCTTCAACGTGAAGTTGATTGACGTGCTTTAACTCTGACTGGACCTTTTAGAAAAAGGTAGTACTTCCCGCAGATGCACAGATTTTGCGGCGCTTACCAGTCGCCGTAAATGAAATACTCAGAATTATTTAGGTGATAAAATTTTATCGTCCGTAAGAATTAATCTTTTGTACTGCAGTTTTGGTTTACGGAAATTAATCAATAATCCGACCTCCATTCTTGAAACTGCCAGGTAGTTAAGTGTTTGTTCAAAATGTTCATTACATAGATCTGTCACCGCTTTTGCTTCCAAAATAATCGAATCAAATACTACGCAGCAATAAATTCATGAGATAAAATGATGCCTTTATAATTAACTTGATACCTTACTTCTCGAGCAAAAGGAATGTGATTCTTTTTGAACTCTATCTCAAGAGCATCCTTTTAAACAATCTCAGAAAATCCTGAGCCAAGTTCCTTGTGCACTTCCATACAGCGACCAATAATTTGATATGTTTCTTCTTCCAATAAATAGTGTTCCATGTTATTTAAGATAAGCAAAAACGTCTTTTAATTAAAGTAATACGTAAAAAAAAGGCGACTGGTAAGCGCCGCTAACCATCTGTGCATCTGTCGGAAATATTGTCGTTTAATTTTTTCTTACAACTCTTTTGGATTTCTAGCTTTTATCGAAAAACAGCCCTAACTTACAGTTAGTTCAATTGTTCAAAAGGCTCAATGTAAATTTTCTTTGATCTTTTTGAACATTCTTTTGAACTGTTTTAAAATTGGGATTATGGCAAAGTATGGGAAGAGTGATGGTGAAAAGGTAGAAAAAGCCATGCGCGAAATGAAAGACGGAACGTTGAAAACGGGTCCTGAGAAAAAAGTATCTGAAAAAGATCAAGCCGATGCCATCAGGCAGTCGCAATCACGTAAGGAGGGAGGACAAGTTCCACATCCACCAGGCGGACACCAGGGAGATAAGAAAGAATCGAAAGGGAGGAAATGAATAATCAGAACAATGTCCCGGTTTGTGCAATAAAATGAGGCGCTTCCAATTTCAGATTACATTTCTCATTTAACTGTTCAACCAGGTATTCTGTAAGTTCTGGTGTATGGATTTCTCCAGGCTGATGAACATAAAAATGAATGGCTTTTAATCCGCTGTTCATCCAAAGGGAAATGCGTTTTACCCATTCATCAATTCGTTTATAATCCGTTGGATGAAGTCCGTTTCCTACAAATCTGATAAGTGTAACAGGTGAGGTCACTTCCATGTGTGCGCAATCGCGTCTGCCGGAAACATCGGTGATTACACTTCCAATACCTAATTCGAACAGTTTATCAAACAGTTCTTTACGATGAGGTTCATTAAACCAATCCGGATGCCGCACTTCCAGCGTAATGTCCAGATCTCTTGGCAGTCGTTCGAGGTAATCAAATAATGCTGCCTTTTTTTGTGGACCATATCTATCGCTTAACTGCAGGAAAAGCGGCCCCAAATGTTCTTCGAAATGAACGATTGATGACAAAAATCTGTCTGTGATCTCATGGGCTCGCACACTGGTTAATTCACTGTAGTGACTGATCGATTGAGGGAATTTCGGACAAAACAAGAAATCCTTTCCTGCTGCTTTTTCCTTCCATTTACGAATGGTTGATTCCGGGTAGATCTGATAATGTGTCGTGTTTAATTCAATTCCACTAAAGCTTTGGATGTAATGATCCAGGAATTGTGTTTCTCTGGTTTTTTCAGGATAGATCAAACCAACCCACTCTTTGATTCCCCATTTTGGGGCACCAAGGTATATTTTGGGAGCAGCTTGCTGATGTGGAAGTAAAGCAAGGTATTTGCCGTCAGCAGGTAATGAAAAATGAATGCTGTCCAATAAACTTCTGTCGACCTTCCCGAATTCCATAGTTCAAAAGTAAGAAAAAGAGGAAATGAGGAAAGAGGAAAAGAGGAAAGCCGAACGTTTGACATTCCTCTTTTGGCTTTCGGCCTTTCTCTATAATAATGTACAATGAATATTATAACCCACTTTTTCAACCATGTATTTATATTTCTTTCCGTCCTCGTCTTCAAGGGTAAGTTTAAACTTAAAATCGTCATCGCCCGAAACACCTGCAATATTCATCTGCGTTTGGAATTGAACATTGCTTTCATTCGCCAGGATCTTGTTGTAAGTAGCGCCGTTGGAAATACCTTCGATAGCTTCGAACTTTAAAATCCGGGCCACAGGACCAATATATCTCATCGATAACGTCAATTCATTTGCAGAGTACGACGAAGTTTCCATGGAGAGATTTGGTCGGTTCATGTACAATTTGTGATGAAGTACGTAACGTGTTCCATTCAAATTGGCGCCTCCAGAAATGTAGTAATCGTTATTGTCTTTAGCCGTACCTTGAAAAGCCTCCAGTTGTTTTTTTGTCATGGTTCTTAATCCTAATAACGAATCTGAAGCTGCCAGATATTGAATGATCTCTTCGTTGGTTCGAGGAGTTCCTTCATCATAACCTTCGAAGTAGGCCGTATGCATAAAGTACTTTTGACCAGCAATGGAATCTACCAGCAGCACGAATTTTTTTCCACCCGAGGAAGCTTCAGCGTCATAGCTCCAATCGTAAGCGTCGAACAGAACAAACACATCTCCTTTTTGGATCTTTTTTGTCAACTGAGATGAGTAGGCTACAAACGATTCTTTCGTTTCCTGCATTGCCACTTGGTTTTGGTGACGCTCATAAGCGTCTGTAATTCCAATCCATGAAAACACTACAACCGCAAGGATCAAAAGCGAAAAACTGTACCATGGGGTTTTGTGCCGACCGGCATTTCTGAGCATCGATTCTATTCCCGCAGGTGCGTGATAAGCAGTTCCGGCTCTGTCAACCATTGCATAGATTTTATACAAAGGAAAAATAGGAATCCAGAAAACATGAAAGATGCGTTGTTTAACGGCAAAAGTATATGGCTTCGCAGCCTCATCAGTAATGCCCAATTCTGAAGGAGAATACTCCTTTATGCCTATGTTATAGACACCAAATACGATACGCATAGCCGATTATTGAAAAAGGTTGGTTAAAACTTCTTTTCTTTTTCTTCCATAGTTGGTCCAAAGATCTTGTTCCAATTGGTATGCCGACAAACCGTTCGTTGTATTTACTTCGTTCGAATTTTCAGCCTGAAGAACGGCGTATTTAACGATTTTGAGTGCTTTTAGATCGATCACCTGAACCAAACTCACAATGCCTCCACCTTCAAAAGAAGAGCTCCCTTGCATTTTTGGTTTCGCCATGACTACGTTTTTAAGAACCGCCAGGTAACGGGTAGCTTCCATCTCTTTCAGGAAATCGGCATATGATTCCATTTTTGTTTGACCTTTCAACACTGCTTTCAACGCGTTCATTGAAGTGAAGTTGAGTTGTTTTCCTTGCTGTGCATCTCTTGCCTGGTCAATCAGGTCGGTGATATCACTTGTCTTGTTTTCATCACCCAAACTGTCGATATAGAAAAACGAACCTCCCTCAAAAAGGGTTGTATCGACTATAAAATCGTTCGAAACAGACTTTACACTGTCCAAAAATGCGATATAATATTGAAGTTTCTTTTTCTCTTTCCCGAAGATCATTTCAGGTTCAGGTTGTTGAGTTGGTCCATTATAGCTGTTTCCAGAATTGCAAGCTACTAAAATTAGGGCGGTGGTTAATCCGATAATAAGGTGTTTCATTGTATTAGTTTAGGCTTTAAAGATAGAAATATCTAAATAAGTGAAAAGGCAAAAGGTAAAAGTCAAAAGTTAAAAGGGGAAGGAAGAAATTTAAATCTGCTATAATCTCTTTTCGGCTTAATAGCTAACTTCGTGAAAATGATACTTATGAAAAACGCCTTATTCGCTTTATGTCTTTTGATCAGTTCGTTTTCCTTTGCTGATGCCTGGGACAATTTAACCAAAAAGCAAGCTGACGCTGTTATTGCAGAATTGAAAGAGAATCCTTACATCTTTGATTACTGCGATTGTTGTGGTTCTTCTGAAGATAAAACTTTTCCAACAGCTCATTTGATGAAGGTGACATCTGCTGAGATAATTACTTGTACCTGGAATAGCGATTACTATTCTATTTTGGTAACTGTGGACTATATCTGTGAGGTTGTTCAAAGTAGAAATGAAGGCACTGCGCCAAAAGTGAAAGCCAGTGAAACAAATGGTGATTACAATGATTTTTCCATGAACTACACCTGGGGGTTCAATACCGTTTCAAACATGGCAACACCTTTTTTTGATATAGTTTATTATGATCTGTATGATGAAAAACGTATTTGTGGTCAGGTATTCATGTATCCTAATCCGAAAGACGTGAAAAAAGTTTCAAAGGATAAAGGTTACGCGAAGTGGTTTAAGAAAAGCATGCAGTAATTCCGCTAGGCTTTTCCCACAAATGCGCAAATGAAAATGGCGCTTACCAGCCGCCAATGATTTATAAACAGATATTTTTCAGTATCTTAAGTTTATGAACGACTATTTACTTAAAGAAGAATGCTACGACATTATCGGATGTTGTATGGAAGTGCACAAGGAACTCGGGGCAGGATTTTCTGAGATTGTTTACAAGGATGCGCTTGAGTGGGAATTGGAAAAAAATGGAATTCCGTTTCAACGTGAAGTAAAATTCAGGGTACAATACAAAGGCAAAATTCTACCGCACTTTTATTATGCTGATTTTGTCATTTATGACTGTTTGATTCTTGAAGCAAAAGCGGTATCCGAACTTATTGGGGCGCATTACGAACAAACCATTAACTATTTATCTGTTTCTGGTTTAGAAGTAGGATTACTTGTCAACTTCAGACAACCGAAACTCCAGTATAAAAGGGTGATTAGAACCAAAGAAGAGCGTCGACTGGTAAGCGACGCCTATCGAGAGTGATTGTCATTTGCGCATTTGCGGGAAGAGAAAAGGGAGTTTGCATCCAGAAAGCGAAGCGCGTGTTTGAATTCCAACAGGATTTTAAATTGTTTTCACACTAAATCGATATACTATCCGAATTAACAATTCCTTCATTTTTATTCGCAGTTCGTTCGGGCAATAAGCCATACCTTTGTGCCGTTGCCGAAGCTATGGCATAGGCGCTACATCGTTAAACGGAAGAATGTGTATGAATTTTAATTCATTTCCTAAGAAGTATTTGACCAGAACGTTGCTGATAATTGCAGCTGTTTTTCTGTCACTTCATAGTCGGGCACAAATAACATTGGCTTTTCAAGGCGCAGAACCTTTGGATAACTGGGGGTATGGACTTGCGAGTGCAAGTGGTATTGCATTGACAGAAGCAACACTTGCTCCAAACAAAGTAACCGGAACAAAATCACTGGTTTGTGGAGGAGATACCGGAGGAGGAAATTGTTTCGGAAGTGGTTCGGGAAATGGACCTTCTGTTGCAAGATCATTCAGTTTTGCCCCAGTTGGACTTGCTGATTCTGATCAATTTCCCAAAACGTTAACATTCAATTGGGGAAATCGTTTTCCTGCATGTGTTGGAACGGGATGGGATGCTGGTGAAGATTTGACATTTACACCATATTACGACGGAGTTGCTCAACCAACAATTACCATTGCCAATGGTGATCAAAACGCACAGTTCGATATTCATACCCATGTATTTACTCATACAATTCCAACTTGTGTTCACGATTTCTACTTTATAGTTTCTGTAACTACCAATCGCGCGGATGAATTGTTGTTTTTGGACAATGTGAAATTGACTACGCCTCAGTTGAATGTTCCATTAACTCAACCTGAACCAATTTTCGGACCTACTTCGCTTTGTGTTGGATATAACGGCGCAGCCTGGTATCAGGTGCCAAATAATCCGGGAACGAATTATGTTTGGTCGGGTCTTCCACCAACAGCTTCGTTTACAACCATCCAGGGATTTGGATCAATAAATGTGGATTGGAGTACAACGCCAGTTGGAACATATAATGTTGTTCTAGCGATTCAGGACGCTTGCGGGAATCAAAGTCCTACACAGCAAATTCAAGTGCAAATTGTAAATGGATCAGCTCCGCCAACTATTTCCGGACCAACTTCCATGTGTCCGAATGAAACGGTGACGCTTACCTCTTCTTTGACAACTGGAAATCTTTGGTCAACAGGAGAAAC
>CBFGNV010000044.1:0-36232 GCA_965650275.1 uncultured Fluviicola sp.
TCACCCGGTTTCACTTCGTTGTCCTCTTCCTGCCCTTGGAAGCCATATCTGTGGGTTCCAAAATCGTAAAGTATTGCAATTTTTTACCGTTGAAGTACAGAGGAATAGAAGTTCATTGGATTTAAGGTAGTTACTACTTTTCTTGAAATTCTAGAAAAGTAGTATGTTAAACGTCATTTAAAGGATGCAGCTGATTGATGAGCTGACGTTGTTCTTCCATATCTACCCGTTTGTAGCGCTCGGTGGAGGAGGGCCATTTGTGACCTGCCATGAGTTGTACATCTTCAAGTGAGAAACTGCGCACGTTCATCCAATGACTGATCACGCTTTTACGAATAGTGCTAGGACACAATTTACGGTTAGAGAATAATGGTTTTAACGGTTCAATCATGGTGTGAATTCCATCAACGGTTTCTTCTTTTCCCAGTTTATTGATAAAGAGTCGATTGGTAGATTTGTTATCACCCAATAAAAACGGGCGGGAATCCTCTATATATCTAGCGAAGTAATCTAATTGTGATGCGTGAAGAGGTAAAGAACGCCCATGAAGTAACTTCGAGCCCATTACGTATACGGTCGCTTCGTCCAAATCAATGTCGGAAACCCGCATTCTTGTCAATTCTTCACTCGTTACGCCTTGATAAATCAGAAAAGAGATCATCAATTTGTTGCGGTGGTCTAGATAGCGGTAACGCTCTTCACGGTTCAATAACAATTCCAATTCCTGCATGGTGAACAAGGATTGAAAGTTCATTCCTTTTTGTCGATCGGAACGAATATGCAAGCGCCTGCATGGATGCGTTTCGCGAACACCTGTGTGTAACAAGTATTCATAATATTTTTTGATCGAAGCGAGGATCTTTGAACGGTACATTCCTGTTTGACCTTGTTCTTTCAGTTCCAGTAGGTAATCAATGATCTTCTGATAACCGTAAGTTTCTGCATCCGGATTGTTACGCAAAAATTGCGTAATGCTGTAATTGTAGCTAATGGCAGTTTTTGTTGTATGCCGAGACTCCAAATACCTCGTGAGTGTATCTTCTTCCATCTGCTAAAGCAAGTATTTATTTCTGCGTTTACGACGTACCATGTACAAGGAGGTAGTGTCTATGCCTTTGTGTCCCAAAAATTCCTGAATGTATTCAATGCCCATTCCGCGTTCTACCAAATGCGTTGTAATGGAGTGACGCAAACAGTGCAATGAGATCTTTTTGTCGATCAGTTCTTCATTCTTCGTTCGCTTAACGATTGTTTTCAGCATTCTATTGAGGTAATCCCCTGTCAATCGTTCTCCTTTGGCATTCAGGAAAAAGGCATCTGTATTGGTTTCTGTAGCTTTTACACGCTTTGCTCTGTCGGAAGTCAAGTATTTTTTGATGTGTTTTACCACTACAGTATTCATGGCTACTTCACGGATCTTGTTTCCTTTTCCTTTGGTTACTATCAAAACTCCAAGCGAATAAACTACATCTGCGGTATTCAGATTCTCGATTTCACTGCGACGTAACCCGCAGCCATAACCAATGGATAAAAGCGCTCTTTCTGTGTCGTTATGACAATGTTCGTAAAGTTCTTTGATTTCTTCTTCCGTGATTAAGGCAAATGGATTGTGCTTTTTAGGAAGATAATTCGGCATGGGAATATGCTCATCAAGGTATTCCGTTTCAATCAAGTGATCAAACAATAACTGAATACTGAATAAATGATGATTGATAGTGCTAATTTGTAAATGTCCTGGTCCTGTGCGTTTTGGTCGGGAAATCAGGTGTTGCAGGTAGTTGTTGACTTCTTTGCGCGTAATGTTTTTCACGTTATCAACACCTTCCTTGTCGAGCCATGTCAACAATTCCTGTGCATAATCCTGGTACATATGTCCCTTACCAGTCTTATAATTTTTTGCCCTTACCATTCGATCATATTCATCAACGATCTGTCGGTACTGGTCGTTCTTTAGATGTGTTCTCAATTCTCAACGAATTCATTTTCGGTAATTCACCGAATTATTGTTCACAGCGAATTAAGACAATATCCGTTTTGAATTTTGACGAAGTGGAAGAAATCCTCTAACAGTTCATCGTTAAAAACCACCCGGAAGAGTAGTTACAAACTGTTTGTCAACAAAGGCGGATCCTAAGTCATGAACAAGAAATTCACGGTTGCACCCAAACTACCCACTTAATTAACACACTTCGGAATATAACTGGGTGTTGTGTAACAAATCATATAATTAGTGTAATGGTTGCGCTAGTAGTCGACCTAGCTTTGTGTAATTATTTAAAAATCAAACAATTGATACACTTAAGTGTTAAGGTGACTTGCTTTAAGTTACCCGCCTTCAATCCTATGATACATTAAAGGGCTGAGAAGCTTCAACCAGATTCAATGAAAATAACTCAACAACTATTACTTCTGACGATCATCAGTGTCTTCTCTTCAAGGGTCGTGGCACAAAAGGATACCCTTTTCTGGTTCGCGGCTCCTGAAGTGTCGGCTTCGGTTGGAGATGCTCCGGTTTACCTGAGATTTCTGACCTATGATGCTTCTGCGTCTGTTACGGTTTCACAGCCCGCCAACGGTGGTTTTATCCCTATAACATTGGTCATTCCGGCTAATAGCCTTGATAGTATTAATCTCACGGTTTTCCTTTCGTCTATTGAAAGTCCTGCAGCCAATTCGGTTGCGCCGAATGGATTGAAAATCACGTCAACAGCTTCTATCAGTGCCTTTTATGAACTGAAAGCGCCTTTTAACCGGGAAGTATTTTCGCTGAAAGGGCAGAAAGCATTGGGCGACAACTTCTATACACCTTTCCAGAAATTCTGGAATAACGGAACAACAACTCCCACCTCGTTTTCATCCATTGAAATTGTGGCGACAGAAAACAATACCACTGTGCTGATTACGCCAAAAACAGCCATTACGGGACACGCCGCGAATGTGACGTTTAGCGTGGTGCTTAATGCAGGTCAAACGTATAGTGCACGCGACATGAATAGTACAGCGGCTAGCTCGCTTGCTGGATCTATCGTTTCCGCAAATGAACCTGTTGCGGTTACTGTATTTACAGGCGCAGCAAGTAATGCAGGTTGCACTACGCCAATGGGCGACCAGATCACTTCTGCAGAATACATAGGAACAGATTACATCATCCGTCGTGGAAGCTCGACAGACCGTGTGTACATTCTCGCAACTCAGAATGCGACCTCGCTCACACTTTCAAGTTCCGCTGGAAACACATCTACGCTCATAAACTTCAGTGAAACCTATGAGCATGTGCTTACGGATAGTGTTCAATACATCAAGTCGACGAAGCCTGTTTATGTCTGGCATGTATCGGGTTATGGCTGTCACGTAAACGGAGCGCAGGTGCCCAACGTTCTTTGTTCGGGAACATATTCCACAGCTTTTACGAGAACGAATAGCGATTCTTTAGGTTTGATATTGTATACAAGAAGCGGTTTCGAGGGGCAGTTTGCACTTAATGGAAACAGTGCCTTGATTCCTGCAGCTGCTTTTGCTCCTGTGCCAGGAACAGCGGGTCAATACAAAGCTGCGCTCATCTACTTTTCACTGGCAGATGTTCCTTTGAATTCGTATAACAAGGTGACCAATTCAGGAGATATTTTCGGATTGGGTGTTTTATCTGGAAGCAGTGCAAATGGTAGCAACTATGCTTATTTCTCTGAATTTACGTCGTATCCTTTTGTGGATGCCGGTGCAGATGATACCACATGTGCGAATATTGCTTTTCCATTGAACGGTATCGTTGGTGGTGGCTCGGTAAATGGTAATTGGACAACCAACGGTTTTGGATCTTTTCAAAATCCGAGTTCGTCTATTATCAACAGTTATATTCCAAGTCCGCTCGATACACTTGTGAGTCCGATCAGACTCATTCTTACCTCAACGGGTTCGTGTGAAATGCGAAGAGATACACTCATTCTGTTCGTAAGTCCGGCACCAATTGTCAATGCTTCCGCCGATCAGACGGTTTGTGCTAATAACGCCCTTGTGCAGCTCAACGGAACGGTAAGTGGCGGAGCTTCTTCAGGAACATGGACAACCTTAGGTTCCGGAAGTTTTATTCCCAACCCGAATACATTGAATGCAGCTTACGACCCTTCGCAAGCAGATAAAACCGCAGGTCTTGTCCGTTTGGTATTAACTTCTACCAATTATGGAAGTTGTAATGCTGTAACCGATACGATGTCTGTGAGTATTACGCAGCCACCTGTTGTGGATGCAGGCGAAGATACATTGGTGGTTTGTTACAACAATCCAAATGTGGAATTGGCAGGATCGGTTTCCGGTTCAAGTACAACAGGAAAATGGATTACAACAGGAAATGGTTTGTTCACACCGAACAATCAGGATCTGAATGCAACCTATGAACCCAGTGTCAACGATGTGAACAACGGATCTGTTCTGATTTACCTTGAGTCGACGAATAACGGCAACTGTATTCCTGTTCAAGACAGTGTGCTGATCCAATTTACTTCTTCACCAACTGTAAATGCCGGTCCAAATTTGATTAGCTGTACGAATGATGCTGAAGTCACACTTGCGGGTACGATTGGCGGGTCAGCTGGAAGCGCTATTTGGTCGGGTGGAGCAGGAACATTCTCTCCAAACAATACAACCCTTGACGCAACATATATGGCTACCGATGCGGAAATCAGTTCTGGTCAGGTGATTCTGGTCCTCACCACTACCAACAACGGCGGATGTAACGCAGTGAACGATAATCTTCAAATTAGTTTTGTTGCACCGCCTTTCGCGAATTTCAACTTCACAGATGCCTGTTTGAACACTGTTTCTGAATTTACCGATTTTTCACTTCCTGGGTTTGGGAACATCAACTCGTGGCAATCGAATTTCGATAACGGACAAGCTTCTTCCATTCAAAATCCCACACAGTTGTACAGTTCAGCTGGAACGTATAACGTACAGTTGATTGCAACTACAAACCTGGGTTGTTCCGATACGGTAATCAAGGAAGTCACTGTTTTTGAATTGCCTGTAAGCGGCTTTTCTTACCACATAACATGTACAAATACACAGATCATTATTGATTTTACAGATGAATCTACCTCTGCTGACGCCATCAATTACTGGTTCTACGATTTCGGTGGACAAGGCAATATTGCTTCAGAAGATCCTTCTCAAATCTTTGTCGGCGACGGTAATTTCATCATTTCGCATATCGTGGAAACGGTGAATGGATGTCGCGACACCAGTGTGACAACAATCTATATTCCACCGCGTCCGCAAGCGGGATTTTCTTTCAATACCAACAATGGGATGAATATCGGTGCTGTATTCAATTTTGTAGATACCTCTTCCTTTGCGAACAGTTGGTACTGGACTTTCGGTAATGGCAATACATCGGTTGAACAAAATCCGAGTAACACCTATTTCGCGAATGGCAGTTATGTGGTAACACAATACGTAACCGGAGATTTGGGATGTGCAGATAGCGCAAGCACTACCATCAACATCAGTACGGTGACCGATGAAATAACGACACTTATTCCCAATGCGATATCTCCAAATGGTGATGGTAAGAACGACGTCTGGAAATTGGGCTTCATTAACCTTTTGTATGCCAATGCAAAGGTGAGCATCTATAACCAGTGGGGGCAGGAACTGTTCTATTCCGAAGGTTATGACACGCCCTGGGACGGTAGGTATCAGTCAGAAGCTGTTCCAGATGGAACCTATTTCTATGTAATTGATTTGAACAATAATTCTGAAGACAGCATTTACAAAGGTGCCCTTCTCGTACTCAAAAACGGTAAATGATGATAAAACAATTACGCACACTTCTTATACTCTTTTTTAGCTCAGGTGCGCTGTTCGGACAACAACAAGGGGTCTATTCCAGTTTCCTGCTGAATGAGAATTATTACAATCCTGCCATTGCGGGAAGTAAGAACGTACACATTGTGTCGCTGGGTTACCGCAACCAATGGACAGGTTTCACTGGTGCGCCAGTAAACGTCAACGCCAATTTTTACGGATCTGTTAAGAACAAGGGCAAACACGGTTATGGAATTTCGTTCATCAATGAAAAAATGGGGATAACCAATAAAGCCGGTTTTTACCTGAACTACGCCTACCATATCAAATTATCTGAGCAGCTAAAATTGGGGTTCGGTATTCGTCCCGGATTCATTCAATACAGTGTGAAACTTTATGATGCACAACTTGCTGATCCCGGAGATGAAATACTGACAGGAAACATCTACAGTACCGGTGCGCTTGACGTGAATACCGGATTCCACTTGTATTCACCAAAGTTCTTTGTAATGGGTTCACTGAATCATTTACTGGGCAAGAGTATTCAATTCACCACCTATAACTCCAGTCTCTCTTTTCACTATAACCTGATTGGTGGTTACAATTTCAACCTGGTGAAACATAAAGTAATCTTGCAGCCGAGTGTAATGCTGAAATACGCTTCACCAGTTCCTGTTCAATGGACAGGTATGGTAAAAGCTACTTACGCGAACAAATATTGGTTGGGATTGATCTACCGTTCAGATGATGCCATCGGGATTTCTTTAGGTTTAACTGTCAAGGAACGTTTCACAGTAGGTTACGGTTTCGATTACGCCATTGCAGGACTCCACCGACAACAATCAGGATCACATGAGATCATGTTGTCTTATATCATCACCAAAAAACGCCTCACACTGGAAGAGGAAGACGATGAGCTGAACAAAAGTATCATGGACAATTTTCAGAAGATGACGGAAGAGACTCCAATTGAAGCAACCCCAGAAAAAACCGAAGAACCATGAAATTACTAAGATCGATTTTTATCCTCCTGATTTTCGCAGGATTTGGAATTACCAAAGCTCAGGCCCAGATAGATTCACTTTTCTGGTTCGCAGCTCCATGGGTTACTCCCGGACACGCACAAAATGTTCCTGTTGTACTGCGCTTTTCAACATTCGGTGTGCCAACGGTTGTAAGAATACAGCAACCTGCATCTACGTATGATACCATAATTAACATTCCTGCGAATTCGCTTTTTTCGAAAGACTTGTCGCACATCATCAATATACTGGAATCAAAACCTGCGAATACAGCTTTGAACTATGGTTTAAAGATAACCGCCGATACATTGATTACCGTAGTTTATGAGGTGGTTTCGGTGGTCAACAATCCGGAAACGTATTCACTCAAGGGACAAAACGGAATGGGAATTGAATTCGTTACTCCGTTTCAAACGAAATGGAACAATGGATCTTATGCTCCTCAACCGAAATCCATGATCTGTATTGTAGCCACGGAAAACAATACCACGGTTTGGATAACGCCAAAAGCACCGATTATTGGTCATCCTGCGGGAATCACTTTTTCTGTGATATTGCAGGCGGGACAAACCTATACATGTGAAAACGTAACTGCTGCTTCTGCAACTGCAGGCAATAACCTTAGCGGTAGCATCGTGGTTTCCGATAAACCGATAGCAGTGACTGTTTCAGATGATTCAGTGGCTGCAGAAGGTGGTGGTTGTCGCGACCTCATGGGGGATCAACTCGTTCCGGTAGACGTGGTAGGAACTGAATACATCATTAACAAAGGTGACATGAATTTGGCTTCCAACGAAGGGATCTTTGTGGTTGCAACAGCTAATTTCACAGAACTTACGATCAATGACGGGGCAATTACCACTACATTGATGAATCGTGGAGATACCTATTACTATCACATTGTCAATCCACTAACCTATGTAACCTCGGACAAGCCCGTCTACGTTTTACAGGCAAGCGGCTTCGGCTGTGAGCTGGGAGAAGCCATTCTTCCTCCTATCAATTGTGCAGGTTCAAACCAGGTGAGTTTTACCCGTACGAACGGACAAACGTTTATTCTCAACTTACTCTGTCATACGTCGGCAACAGGAAGTTTCGTACTTAACGGAAGTAATACATTGATACCGGCTTCGGCTTTTGCCACCGTTCCCGGAACCGGAGGACAATGGAGCGGAGCACAAATCTCATTCAATACAACGAACATTCCTTCAGGAACAGCCAATCTCATTACGAACTCAAACGATTTGTTCGCCATGGGTGTTATTAATGGTGGGTCAACAAGTGGTTGTCTCTTCCATTATATGTCTTCATTCATCCGTCGCGTAATTGTAGAAGTTGGAAGTGATACAACACTTTGTAACGGAGAACCTTCTGTTGCACTTAACGGCGATGTTCGAATAGGCTCAACAACAGGAATCTGGACCGTATTGAACGGAACTGGTACACTAAACAATCCAACAAATCTGAACACAACTTATATTCCTAGCACGAATGACTATGCACAAGGAACACTCACTTTTGTACTCACTTCTACGGGAAACTGTAATCCGGTAAGTGATACCATGAACGTGTTTTTTATCCAGTCGCCTGTGGTTTCTGCCGGGGCCGACATGTCTTACTGTAAGAATAACATTTCAGAGATTACACTCAATGGAAACTTGGCTTTTGCGGCTGGCGCCGTTTGGTCGGGAGGAAATGGTGGTGCCTTCGGGAATGCAGGAAGTTTGTCAACCGATTACAGTCCGTCACCCGCGGATCTTGATGGCGACAGCGTTATTCTCATACTTACTTCTCAGGGAAGCTACTTTTCTTGTGCAAACGATATCGATTCAGTAGTCATCTACTTTACCGAACCGCCTGTTGTTCTTGCTGGTCCTGACCAAGTAGTGTGTTCCAGTACCAATGAGGTGAATCTGGAAGGCGCTATCAGCGGAGAGTCAACAACGGGTGTCTGGACTTCAAATGGCTCGGGATCATTCTCACCTTCTCAGAACGATCCGGTTACCGATTACCTGATTAGCAGTGCTGACACCACAGCTGGTAATCTGACACTTGTATTGACTTCTACAAACAACGGAAATTGTTTGGCCGTAAGCGATAGTCTTCAGGTAAGCATTATCGATAAACCGGAAATTGTCATTACAACCGCAGATTTCATTTGTTCCAATCTTAGTTCTATTCATTTAACAGGAACCATTTCGGATGGATTTTCCTCCATCTGGAGCGTCGACGGACTAGGAACGATTACTGATCCATTCAGTTTGGATACGTATTACAGTTTGAGTCCTTTTGATACCATTAACGGTTTTATTGATGTCGCCCTTTCTTCAACGGGAAGCATCTGTCCAGCGGAAAGCGATTCATTGCGAATCATTTTCGTTGCTCCTCCAAACGTATCTGCGGGTGCTGGTCAAACTTCGTGTAACAATGCTGGAGTTCAGCTCAATGGAGTGATAACTGGATCTGATCCTTCGGGAAGCTGGAGTACACTTGGAACAGGAACATTTTCGCCTGGACCAAATCAGCTTTCAACCGTCTATTTCCCATCTTCGGGTGATTATGCGGCTGGGTCGGTGCGATTGGTGTTGACTTCTTCAGGAGCTTTTGGATGTGCCCCCGAAACAGATACGGTATTCATCGATTTCAAACCTTCTCCAATTGCTGATTTTACTTCAAGTGTTTCCTGTCAGAATGAGAACATCGTGTTCCATGACGAGTCGGCTTCATTGGATGGTGCTGTAATCTATTGGCATTGGGAATTCGGAGACGAGGATACTTCTATTGCGCAACATCCGCTGCACAATTATGGCGCCAGCGGTACATATAATGCAACATTAATTGTTCTTTCCTCAAATGGTTGTTCGGATACAGTTGTGAATAGTGTAACGGTACTTCCAGTGCCCATTCCGAGCTTTACGACAGGAATTGCCTGTGAAAACTATCCGTTTGAATTAACCGATAACTCCTTTGTTTCATCGGGTACGGTGGTCGCATGGCAGTACGACTTTGGTGGTGGCGATATTTCAACGGAACAGAATCCGACGCACACCTTTCCGAATTCGGGAACTTACCAGGTAGTCATGCAAGCAACTTCCGATCTCGGATGTATTGGAACGGCAACAATCCCCATAAGCGTGCTGGCTTCTCCTACTGCTGATTTTTCTGCTACTCCAAATCCTGCTCTCGTATTGGAAGACATTTTCTTTACCGATCAGTCAACGGGTGCTCCGATCAATCAGTGGTACTGGAACTTTGACGATGGTGAGGGAGACAATAACCAAAATACGGTTCACAGCTACAACCAGAACGGTGATTACGAAGTGGTGCTTACCGTAACAGATATTTACGGTTGTCGCGATACCGTTAGTAAAATCATTTCGCTTTCATTGTTACCCGTGCTTCCAACAGGTTTTACACCAAATGGTGACGGTGAAAATGACATGTTCCTGATTCGTGGTGGGCCTTTCCAGACGGTAGATTTTAAGATCTATACGAACTGGGGTGAACTGATTTTTGAATCATCTGATGCAGCCATTGGTTGGGATGGAACTTATAAAGGCGAAGCAGCGTCATTGGGTGTTTACACCTGGACCTTTGTTGTAAACATTGCCGACGGAAAAGTCTTTAAAAAATCCGGCGACGTAACATTAATGAGATGATAAAGAAAACGATAACATGTCTGAGCTTTGCCTTTTCAATAGGAAATGCAAGTGCACAAGATTTTCACTTGTCGATGTACGATGCGGCACCGCTTTTCCTCAATCCCGCCATGACAGGTGTGTTTGATGGAAAATGGAGACTACACGGACAATTCCGTACACAATGGAAATCGGTGAATTATAAACCGTACACTACTGGATTAATCAGTTTTGATATGCCCGTTGGGAAATGGGGATTGGGTTTACAAGTCACGAATTTCAGAGCTGGTGCTGGAAACTACAATACCATTGAAGGTTTGGCTTCTGCAGCCTACACCATTCCGTTAACGCAGAACAAGTACCACAATCTTTCTTTTGGTGCACAAGCGGGAGCGCGACAGAAATCCATCGAGTACCAGTTGTTGTCGTTCAACAATCAGTACACCACATCGGGTGGCGGAGGTTTCGAAACTGAGCTTTCAACAGGAGAAAATTTCGGTGCTCAAAGCCGAATTCTTCCAGTGACAAATGTGGGCGCGATGTATTATTATGCACGTCAGCAAAGTCTGTTGAATCCGTTCATCGGGGTTTCTGCTTTCAATCTGCTCACGCCGAACGAAACCTTCTTCAATAGAGAAAGTCGTTTACCGATTCGTTATTATGTGCATGCCGGAACACGCATCAACATTACAGAACTCTTTTATATCCTTCCCAAAGTCCTGATCATGCATCAGAAAACATTCAATGAACAGACCTTTGCTTTGGATGCGGGCTATTTCATGAAAGGACCTGAACTCTACCTACTGGCTGGAGTGGTTTATAGAAATGGTGATGCTGCCGTGATTTCTCTTGGTGCCCGAATGGATAATTTTATTGTTAAGTTGGGTTACGATGTCAATGTTTCGACCTTGTCTACTGCATCTACCGGAAGAGGTGGTTTTGAAATCTCCTTTACGTATATGCCGCACAATTACCAGGCTCCGAATTCTAAAATTTGTCCACGCCTTTGACCTTAAACCATATCATTATGAAACAATTCCTGATAGTTCTTTTTATACTCATATCACCAGTGATCTCGGCACAGTCGAAGCAGGTATGGCTTTACAAAGCCGACACCTATTTCGGTAAGACGGATTACCACAACGCACTAATCTATTATCAGTTTGCGATAAACGATTCGCTCGTACTCACCACACAGATACTTCCTTACGAAACCGTCATTTCCAATAAGCAATTGTCGGACAACGGCAAAATAGGAGATACCACCCGAAAAGTTCCGGCTGTTGATTACATCAATCACCAGATTGCACTTTGTTATCAGCGCACAGAAGATTACAATCATGCCCTGGAGCATTTCAAATTTACTGCTGCAACAGGTTCTTACCCAGAAGATGTGTATTACCTCGGACTAGCACAAATGAACGAAGAGCAATACAGCAATGCCATTCTTTCCTTCGAACAGTATGCATCAAATCCCGGTGGAAACGATTCTCTCGTAGATCGTTCTTTGGAAAGCATGACAGGTTGTTACTATGCTATGGATTCACTTAACGCAGGTTCCAAGATAGAAGTGGAAAAGGCCGACAGCGTATTCAACAGTGGCACAGCTTCTTTCGCGCCCATGTTCTTTGACAATGAAAAACGAATGCTCTTTACGAGTGCACGCCCTGGAGGTGTGGTTGTGGATCCTGAAAAACAACAATCGGAATACCTCTGCGATCTTTATTGGACGAGTAAAACGGATGGAAAATGGAATGCTGCCGAGAATTTTGGTCGACCGCTCAATACCGCACAACACGACGCATCAGGCTCATTCAACAACAATAATGTTGTCTTTTACACTCGATGGAGTGATAAAAACATGGCCGACCAATCCATTCACCTCGGTCGGATGATTGATTACCTCTTTTATGAATCCTACAAGTTGGACACTTCTGTAAATGTACCTGGATACAAGAGCATCAATCCTTTCGTTTCAATGGATGGAACAACCCTTTTCTTTTCGAGCAATCGACCAGGAGGAATGGGAGGAATGGATTTGTGGAAAATCGCCATTGACGAGTTGGGTAATCCGAAAGACAGTGCGGTTAATCTCGGTACTTCGATCAATTCCGCATTCGATGAGGTGACACCTTTCTTTCACGAGGCTTCGTCAACACTTTTTTTCAGCTCGAATGGTCACGCTTCGATTGGAGGTCTGGATATTTTCAAAAGTACTTATGACCGTGACACGGATAAATATGCCAACCCGGAGAATATGGATGCTCCCGTGAATTCGAGTAAAGATGACTCTTATCTTGTATGGGATCGCTACATGAAAAACGGTTATTTTGCCAGCGATCGGGAAGAATGTCCGACCAATCATTGCTACGATATTTACAAAATTCAAAACGCTCCTTTCAAGATCATTCTCGACGGTTATGTGTATGATGCCATGACCGAGGCGATTATTCCGGACGCAACATTGACGTTTAAGGATGTGCGCTCAGGGTTTGAAACCTTCTCTTTGAAATCGGACGATAAAGGGTACTACTCGACGGAGATTCAACAATACTGGGAAGTATTTATCAAAGTTCAAAAGCCGCACTATTTTGCAGATGCAACGAATATTGATGCACGTAAGATCACTGAAGATACGCATCTTGCACACGATTTTTACCTCCGTCCGATTCCTTTGGAAGAGATTAACATTGAGGGGGTCGAATACGATTTTGATTCAGACAAGCTTCGACCGGAGTCGATGGTGATCCTGGATCAATTGTACGATTTTTTGATTCTGAACAATAATTTAATAGTGGAGATCAATTCACATACTGACAGAGTTGGTCCAGACATTTACAACCTGGACCTTTCCCAGCGTCGCGCAAAATCATGTGTAGATTACCTGATCTCCAAAGGTATTTCTATGAACAGATTGATTCCAGCGGGATATGGTGAAACGCAGCCGGCAATATCCGTGGATGCAACTAAAAAACCTATTCTTGATAAATCAGGAGAAGCAATTAAACTTACTGAATCATACATACTTGAACAGACGAAAGTGAATCAGGTGAAATACGATCAACGCAATCGAAGAACAACCTTTAAAGTAATCGGAGAAGCGTTTGTGAATCGTTAGTAACAGAGGGCTGTAAGTAATCCGCTGCGGCGGACATTTATTCATGTATTTATGAATTCAGTTATGTACACGACATAAAACACAAAATCCTGATTCCGCATGCGCGGGATCAGGATTTATATCCTTTAAAAGAAGTGTCTTCTTAAGCTTTACGAACCTTTACAGCGTTCCAGCCTTTTTGACCTTTCGCTTTTTCAAACGTTACTTTATCGTTCTCGTTAATCACACCGCTAATTTCCGACATGTGTACGAACAAACTTTCTTGTGTATCCAAATCTTTAATGAAACCGTATCCTTTTGATGAATTGAAGTGAATCAATTTACCATTGCTACGCACGTCAATTTCCTCTTCCGAACGTTTTGGAACTCCAATTTCGATGGAATCCGCATCCACTTCAACGCGCTGAGATAAATCTGCAGGTGCGTCAATAATGTTACCGTTCTCATCAAGGTAAGCCATCATACTATCCAAAGATCCACCTTTAGAGTTGGCTTTACGCTCTTGTCTCTTCAGCTCTTTGTCTTGTTTATTCTTCTTTTTGTTTTTTTCTTTTTCCTTCTTTCCGAATGTCTCCATGTATAATCTTTCGTTAATCTTTCCTTTACAAACTCAGTAAAGGAACCCTGGTCACGCAGCTTCCGGTCATCGAGCGGAGTCGAGATGCCGAAGTAACGGAGTGCAAAGATACGTACAAAAGTCGGGTTGTTAAAAACTTTATTTTTTGTTATTACGTTAAAAAAACATTTTGAAAGTTATTGGTTATGTTATCGTTAGACCAATGACGAGCATTTGAGATGTCGATTATACAGAAACAAAAAGTCTGGACTACGAGTAGAAGTGAACTTTAGCTGGCAGTAGTAACCAAGTTTCAGTTCCCATTTGAGATTGATCACTTTTATATATTCCACAGCAACTTTAGCACAGGTATTTGGATGAATTTGAGTTCGATAAGCCGTATACAAGGGTTATTGTTTGACAAAAAGTTGGGTCAGGATTCTATCTTTCGTTTGAAGTCGGATGAAATACACTCCCTTAGGTAAATCTCTGATGTCAATGGCACCTTGGCCACATTCAATATTCGCTTTCCAGAGTTTACCTTGGGCATCAATAATGTTGATCAAACCGCTTTCATTTGAATCGATAGATATAAAATCTGTTGCTGGATTGGGATAAACGAGAAATGCCGTTTTTGTTTCTTCTGTAATGGATAAATGACTGCCATAAATGTAGCGGTCTCTGCGAATGTTGGACCAAACGTCAACCTGATTGTCATAATTCATGTACACCGTGTTGTTAATGGTGTGATCAGTGTTGTAGTTATAATGAAGAGAGTCTCCCGAGATGAAGCCATTTTCTTCAGCTGAATAATACCTGGTACTTGCATCAGAGAGCTTTCCGAAAGTGGTATACATATATGTGATTTTTGACCCGGGATTCCAATAAAATCCTGACCATGTTTCATACGTTTCTTCAAGTGACTGGTTATTCTGATTGAATGTAACGGTTGTTCTGCCTTCAATGTTCCACTGTGAATTGTCCCAAACATAGTAGACATATTGAGATTGATTCGCTGCATAAGTGTACACACTTTTGGAAATAGGTAACCATTGGCCAAGATCATTGTCCCACCATTCGTATTGTTTTGTGTGTACATTTCCTACGCTTGTCGTGTACGTGTAGATTGTTCTATGTGCGTCTTGCCAATAGGTAGGGAAATAATACTGACTTGTTTCCGATGTCAATTGACCGAAAGAATTGTATTCAAAAAGCGTTCTTCTTGTGGTATCCGGAAAAGTTTCTATTCCCTGAGCATAATAGCGAGCTGTTATCTGATTTCCGGAAGGCGAATAATACGCCGTAATTCGTTCATCATCAATCCACGTGTCAGTGCTGCCGTAGTAGTATTTCGAAATACTAGTGGTCTCCAGATCATTATTATCGTAAAAATAATCTGTTCCACTCCATAGAGACCAATTGGTTCCTGTCCAGTCATCATGCAGGATAGCAGATGGTTGTTGTGCGAATGCATTACAAGAAAGAAACGAAAAAAGGTAAATTAAGGTTTTCATTGTTTTCGGTTTTTATGAAAGCAATGAACGTAATGTTGTTGACTTTGGTTGGTTTTGTATCTATACAACAGAATTACGGATTCACCCCTTCAATCTCCAAACTAAAATCTCATCCACAGAATTGATCTTAAAATCAAGATACGCTCCATTCGTCTTGGTTACTTTTCCATTTTTCAAAGAGGTTGCCGTTCGTACACGATAATCCGGAAAATGGAGGTCGAGGCGAATCTTGCTAGACGTAAGCTTATCATTCGGAATAAAGATGGCGTAATGTTCGCCCATTTTTCCTTCTGTAAAGATCCATTTTCCGTTGGTAGCTTTTTGTTCGTAAGGTGCAACAGGTTTTGAGTTGTAAATAGCTTCCGAATTCAACTTCATCCACGCGCCCATTTCTTCTAAGCGCTGATAAGCAATACTGTCCCATTCACCATTTGCATCAGGTGCAACATTCAAAAGAAAATTACCGCCACGAGAAACGATCAAACATAGATTTGTCAACAAGGTTTTGGTGCTTTTGTAATTGTCGTTCGGAACATAGCTCCAACTGTCGCCCATCGTCATACAGCTTTCCCACGGATAGGGAAGTGGCTCGTTCGGAATTTTCTGTTCTGGTGTCAAATAGTTCTGGTTCGGACCTTCAACCGCTCTGTCGACAACAATTAATCCGGGTTGTAATTTTCTTGCTTTCTCCACCAACGTATCCATTCCGATATCCTGATGCATCGGTTTGTAACCCCATTTAGGTGAGGTTTCTGTAAAGGGTTGCACCCAGCCACCGTCTAACCAAAGCAAATCAACTTTCCCGTAGTTGGTCATTAATTCCAGGATTTGGTTTTGGGTAAATTCTACATACGATTTCCATTTCTCGGGTTTCTTCGTTAGATCATAATTCGGATTTCTGTCGTATGGTGGAAATGTTGGATCCCAATAGTCTGGATGATGCCAGTCGGGTTTGGAAAAGTAGGCTCCAGTCCAAATTCCTTCGTTTCTGAAAGCTTTAAATACTTCCAAGGTGATATTTGACCTTGGGTTTTTAGAGAAAGGGCAATTGTCGTTACCAACCGTGTATTGTGTTTGATTGGAACTAAACATACAGAAACCGTCGTGATGTTTTGTAGTGAAAACCACATATTTCATTCCGGCATTTTTCGCTGCAGAAGCCCATTTTTCAGGATTGAATTGCGTTGGATTGAATGTCGTTTGTAAGTTTTCATACGCTTTCACGTATTCATAATAGTTGTTGGCATGCGGACCTCTTCGGGTGCACCAATCTTCATCTTCCGGACAAATACTCCAACTTTCTACAACTCCCCACTGCGAATAAGGCCCCCAATGCATAAGTAGTCCGAATTTGTAATCCTGCCATTCGTCAAGCTTTTGCTGAACAAGGGAATCTTTTACAGGAAAGTATTTTTGTTCATGCTCTTGAGCAAGGGAGAGGAAAGAGAAAAGACAAAAGAGGAAAGTAGTGAGATGTTTCATGTTTCAAATCTAATGAAACCCACCTTGTCCACGATACAATTCAAGGGACGAATTCAGGACAATTTTAATAACCGTGATTTCCTGATCCAAAACATGAGCTGGAATCTTGAAGAAAACTGTTCCCGGAACATAATTCCACGAAATCTTTCCGACAATCTTGTTGTTAACAGGTTTCTCCGCTCCTAAAACTTCTGCCGAAACAATCTTATTCATCAAACCTTTCAACATGAGATCTACAGTTACTCCTTCAACACTTCCATTTGGTCGAACATTATTTACAAACAAGTAAAGTGTTTTCTTGTCAGCACTCAAGGTTGAATTTCCATGATAATGCCCATATGGCAAACCAGCTCTTGTTCCATAAATGGCTTCAGCATGTTTGTTTGTCCAACGACCAACGTCTTTTAACAACTTCACTTGTTCTTCTGGAATGGTTCCATCCGCTTTTGGACCAATATCTAGTAATAGATTTCCGCCCATGTTCAAACATTCGGTAAAGATTTGGAGCACTTCGTTCGTGGTTTTGTAGTTCGTGTCCCTGGGCTGATAACCCCAGCTGTCGTTACTCGTCAAACACAATTCCCAACTCGATTTCTCAGGATGGGTGATAGGCATATTTTGCTCAGGAGTCGAATAATCACCATAAGAATGTAATCTGCCGTTCAGAATGGCTTTTGGGTTTGAAGTATGAATGATGGAATCAATTTTATCCGCTCCCCATTCGGCTTCAGTATGTTCCCAATCGCCGTCGAACCAATATAAGTCTGGTTTAAAAGTGGTATTGATTTCTGCAATCTGTGCATGCATGAATTTTAGAAACGAAGTCCATTGCTGCGGATTTTCTGAAAGCTCATATCGATTGAATTCTTTCAGGAATTTCGGGTAAGACGTGTGCGACCAGTCGAGTAGGGAATAGTACGTTCCGAACTTCAGGTTTTCCTTCCGAATTGCAAGAGAAAGAGGTGTGATTACATCCCTGGCTGCCGGAGTTTGGTAAACGGTACTCAACGGTTTTTTCGCATTCCAAAGCGCACTTTTTCCTGTCGGATAGTTTGTATTTGGAAATGCTTTCAACCATTCTGCTTTTGTAGGATAGGGTGTCAACTGTTTAGTATCCCAAAGTGCCAGTCCATCGTGATGTTGAGTTGTAATCACGGCATATTTTGCTCCACTTTCTTTAATCAACTGGGCCCATTCGGTCGGATTGAATTTGGAAGCGGTAAATCCTTTCATTTGGCGCATGTATTGGTCGTAGGGAACCGTTCCGTTATGAAACGACCAACTTTCACCAACACCATCAACCGCATACATTCCCCAATGAATAAAGATTCCCAGTTTCGCATCGTTGAACCACTGCATGCGGGTGGAATCGGTTTGGGAGAAAGCGGTAGATGAAAAGAGCAGAAGAAAAAGGAGCGATTGGATTTTCATTCGAAAAAAATTGAGGAGTGAAGGTAATGGAAATGTTTCAGGTTTTTGTAACCCATTTGTTGTCGTTTTTCCTTTCAGATTTGAAGAATTTTACGAAATTCACCTGAATTATTTGATTACATGATACCTTCTCCGAAAAATCTCCCACCTGGTTTTACTTCAATTAGTACAGGTTATAAGTTAAAAGCAGCATTGGCTATACTATCAATCCTACTTTTTTTTGCCTTATTTTTTGCCCTGGTAACGGCTTCTTTTTATTTGTTTTATTGGGCACTAATGTATCCAATGGTGTACGTTAATAAATTGACAATTTTATTGAAATTGGGTGCAATTGCCGGAGCTGGTATGCTCGTAGCATTTGTCTTGAAGTTCGTTTTGAAATTGAGAAATCATACACCCGAAAATAGAGTTGAAATAAGTAAGACAGACGAACCCGAACTATGGAAATTAATTCTTGCTATTTGTGAAGAGACAGGTGCTCCTAAACCAAAGGCAATTTATCTGGACCCAGATGTAAATGCATATGTTCGTTACACCAATAATTTATTGAGTTTGATTGTTCCGGTTGGCAAGGAATTGACGATAGGAATGCCATTGTTTTATGGGTTGAATCAATCGGAATTTAAAGCAGTAATGAGTCATGAGTTTGGACATTTTGCTCAGCGCAGTATGCGAATTGGAAGTTATATTGGAACATCGAATACAATAATTCATGGGATGATTTTCTCTCACGATTCGTGGGATCGATTAATGATTCAATGGAGACAATCAGATATCCGTATTGCAGTTTTCGGATGGATACTGAGTGGTTTGGTATACATCTTAAAATTTATCCTTCGTTCATTTTATTATTTACTTAACGTGCTTCAAGGCTCACTTTCACGTGAAATGGAGTTTAACGCTGATAAGTTTGCCGTTTCTACTTCCGGAAGTATTCCAATTATCTCAGGTCTTTGGAGACTTGAACCGCTAAGTGAAACCTGGAATAAATGGCTCCATACTGCTTATCATGCGAAGTCGAAAGAGATATATACTACCAATTTGTTTTCTTATCTGGAAAGAGATTGTGTGTTGAATCAATCTGCTTTGGAAGAAGATGAGACTGCATTGCCTGATGACCAAAGAGGTGGTAAACTTTACTTTCAAACGTCCGAAATTTTCAAAGGGCATATGTATGATAGTCATCCGCCAAATGACCAACGTGAGAGTAGCGCAAAATCACCCTTTATTGAAGCTGAAATATCAAAATTATCTCCATCAGCATTTTTAATTCAATCTGAAAAGTGGCAGCAGCGTCTAACGCGCCTTGTGTACGATCAATATTGGTCGGTTAGACTTGGAAAAGAGATTAACGAAGCCGGTTTTCAACAGTTTATCGCTGAAGAGGAGGAGGTTAATGGTGTCTTAAAGAGTTATCAGAACAATTTTGCGGATAGGTACTTGTTTATCCCAGAATCAGATGACTTGATAAAAAGAGCTAAGGACGAATTTGATAGTCCTGAAACACTATTCAAGAGGTTGAGATTGGATTTAAGTCCTCTAATGAATCAGGTAAAGAAAATTGATGAGCAATTGCAACACGCTCAACATATTTATCACGGAACTGCAAAAGTGAACAGATTAGAAGTTGGTGATAGAACATTTAATAAAAAGAACATTGGAGAGGCGTATAAAGCACTGGTAGAAGAAAAAGAGAAACATTTCGAAAAAGAGTTTGGACCCTGGGATAGATCGCTTTGTAATGCCCTTGCTGTTAGCGCTATCCGTAATGGTCAGCTTGACGAATTGATAGATCGATTTAATCAGCATAAATGTATTGTCACTGCGCTCAGAACTTCTGTTGGGCTAAAGCAATTTTGCATCAATCAATTTGAGGAACTTAGACGAATACAGGAAATAGATATCACCGATATTACAAGATTTCAGAGAAATGTTAATGCTCAGATTCCTGAATTCAACAAAGCTCTTGACGAATTATCGAAAAATAAATTCTGTGTGTTGCCAACAATTGAAAGTTCTGAGGAGATGATAAAATTGATTGTAAAGAAGCAGCAATTGACCTTGCTGTCAACCAAACCTTTTGAAGATGGTTCGTTTGACAGCTTGATGAATACTATAGAAGAGGCTCTTGTGCAATTGAACAGGATTGAACAGCGCAGTTTAGCTTCTATTTTGAAGTTTGAGAATAAGATATAAGTTACATGTGTTAGTGACTCGTCCTGTGTCAAGTCATGTTATTCCCAGCTTCGCATCGTTGAACCACTGCAAACGAGTGGAATCGGTTTAGGAGAAAGCGGCAGGAGAATTGAAGAGGAAGAAAACGAAGATTTTTTTCATGACCTTATTTATCCGGCTTTAATTTTGAATGGGAATTTAAAAATTGAGCCAACCGCTTTGCTATCACAAGTGGCTGGATTCCATTTCGGGAAATATGCTACCAATCGAATGGCTTCATCACCGCATTCAGGACATTTGTCAATACCCTGAACAATTTTTACATGTGAAACGATTCCTTCGGGGTTGATGTAAAAAGTTAGTAAAATTGTTCCATCAATTCCTGCCTCTAGTGCAATTTCAGGATATCTAAAGTTGCGGACTATGAATTGCCTCAATGCTTCCTGACCTCCTTGAAAACTTGGTTCAACATAAGTGGTAAGGCAATTTTCGGAACTCACAATTTCTACAGAATCAATTGGTGTTTGATCTGTTTTTTCTTGAATGAGTAACTTCTCATTTTTTAAGTTTCGAAGTCCTAGCATCAGGGTTTTTCCCTCCTCTCGATCTTTAATGAAATAATGATACCCCGAAGAATAAATGTGGTCCTTATCTAAAGTTTCTATTGTGAAGTACTTCAATTTACAATCCATGAAATGGATCATGCCCTCGTTGTCACTAAGTCCAGAAAACAGTATGTTATCACTATTGTCCGTTATTCTTACGGATACCCCTTCAATTCCTTCTAAAGTGTGGAGGTCATATATTTTAATATCAACATTATAGGGCTTCCCTGCAAAACCAAGGAAGCATAATGTTAGAAATGTAAAAAAAGTTAGCTGTTTAATCATTAAATCGAATTATCCGGGTGTAAATTTAATCGGGAGATTATAAAATATTCCCACTTTTTCTCCTTTACATTCCGATGGAATCCATTTTGGCATTTTAGTGATTACAAGCACGGCCTCGTAATCGCAATCCGGACAATTTGAAATTCCCCTTGTAACCTTAATGTTTGAAATAACTCCTTTTGGATCAACATAAAACTGAAGATAACATCTTCCACCGATTCCATGATCCAATGCGCGTTCCGGATATTTGATGTTTTCTTGGAGAAACTTAGCCAATGCGGTTTGTCCCCCGGGAAAACTTGCTTCAACCAATTCATCGTTACAGTCTTTCGTCTTTTTTAATTCAGCACTGTCTATCGGGGTGGCAACCGTCAATTTTGCTGTCATTTCTCTAAACACAGCGTAATTGGTAAGTCGAATTGTTATTGGAATTTGGGCTTCGGCTTTTTGGTCATAGTAGTATTCATATTCTGAATAATCGTCATTATTGGTTTTCTGGGCGTTGATCCAAACTATCTTTGCTTTACATTCATCATATTGTGCCCTTCCGTTTTCATCTGTGTAGGTAGTGAAAAGAAGTAAATTCTTGCTTGTCTTGAATTGAATTCGAACTCCTGGAATTGGAACTTTAGTTGCTTCATCCAAAACAGAAACTTCGATTTTATACGAATTTCCTCCAAAGCCCACGAAAGTAAGTGATAAAAAGGTGATAAAAGCTAGATACTTCATATTTATGATTTCCGCGAAAATACAAAAACTGTCAATTAGAATTTCTTTATCGATCACTGACTGAGTCTCGCACTTGCGGGAAAGCGCCCGCCAAAACCGCCAAATCCACTAACTTATTCGAATACGCCCATTCGTTATCGTACCAGGCAACCACCTTTACGAAATGATCGTTCAATGCAATTCCTGCGTTAGCGTCGAAAATGGCTGTTCTTGGATCGTGAAGAAAATCCTGTGAAACTCCTTGCTCTTCCGTATATCCCAAAATTCCTTTCATTTCACCTTCAGATGCTTTTTTCATCGCTCGTTTGATGTCTTCATATGTAAATGACTTTTCTAAACGAACGGTTAAGTCGATTACAGAAACATCCGGAACCGGAACCCTGAAACTCATTCCAGTTAATTTTCCTTTCAATTCAGGAATCACTAATCCAACTGCTTTTGCGGCACCTGTAGACGATGGAATAATGTTCTGACTCGCTCCACGTCCGCCACGCCAGTCTTTGTTGCTTGGACCATCAACGGATTTTTGTGTCGCTGTGACGGCATGAACGGTGCTCATCAATCCTTCAATAATTCCGAATTCATCGTTCAATACTTTTGCAATCGGAGCTAAACAATTTGTTGTACACGATGCGTTGGAAATAATGTGCTGATCGGCTTTCAAGAGATGATGATTTACTCCCATCACAAAAGTTGGCGTATCGTCTTTTGCGGGTGCCGACATCACTACTTTGCGCGCTCCGGCATCAATGTGGGCTTGAGCATCCGCTTGCGTCAAGAACAAACCTGTACATTCGATTACTACATCCACTCCTGTCCAATCCAATTCATGTGGATCTCTTTTCGATTGCACCTTAATGTGTTTTCCATCTACGATCAATCCGTTCGCATCAAACGAAACATCACCAGGATATCTTCCATGTGAAGAATCATGCGAAAGTAAATACGCCATGTAGTCTGTTTCCAGCAAATCATTAATGGCTACAATTTCTATTTCTGGGTTAGCCAAAGCTACCCTCATTGCAAGTCGACCAATTCGACCAAATCCGTTTATTCCTAGTTTCATAAATAAGACTTGAGATGAAAGACTAGAGACTGTAGACTCAATTCTCGCTTTGATTGAGTTATCATCTCTTCTGTCATTCGTTTGTGTTAGATAATATTTTTGTTTTGAAACCAAAAATCATTCGTTGAAGGTTTTGACAATTTTCAACTAACGTTTCTGTTTCTATATTGAACAATCGATTTAATAAAATCAATTGAGTTTCCACTTCATGAAGTGAGCCAATCGACATTGACAGGAAATGACCAAAATCCTTCTCTGAATTTCGTCCGGACCCTTCTGCTATATTTGATGGAATAGATACGGCTGCTCTAGTAATTTGTGACTTTAGCCCGAAACGCTCATCATTAGGGATATTAGCAATTACCAAATAAATTTCGGCAACCAAATCCATTGATATTTTCCAAATTTCTAAACGTCTAAAATTATGTGTCATATTACTAATAAGTCTTTAGTCTATTGTCTTCCGTCTCAAGTCTATTTTAAAGCATCTTCGAAGCCTGTACCCATTTCAATTCTGACCAAGTCACTTTATCGCCTAGTTTCTCTTTCAAAGGTGTCAACGACATTTCTTCATAACCTTCAAAGTATTCTTCAATTTCCGAGATTCTTTTGGAATCCATTAAAGCCGTAATTTCTACCAATTCTTGTTTTATCAGTTGAACGAAATGCCCTTCAATCGTGGTTTTTGAAAGCTGACGTTCCGACGCAATTTCTTCAACTGTTTTACCATCCTGCCACATGTCAAACGTGACCTCGTGCGTTGTTTTCTTTTTTTCTTTCGAATCTTTCGTGCCTTTTTTAAGGTCATCGAGCGGAGTCGAGATGTCTTTCTTTGGCTTCATTAGATGCTGCAATGCCGGTGGCACCCGCATTTCATCGTCATCCTCTTCTTCGATCAATAAATTGCGATCGTTGCGCAAATCCTGATTGATTTTTGCGTTTTTCGCAATCAGGTAGTGTTGAATCTCTTTGTCGGAATAGATGCTTTTATCCCAGGGTCTTCCGTCAACGATACTTTGAAGCAACACTTTTAGTTTCTTCAATTCCTGAACCATCTTTACCACTTTTTCCAGAACCTCTTCCAGTTCTTCTGTATAGGCTTTGATCTTTTTCTTCGTGTTCAGAACAGCTAAACGTTTCAGAAGCAGGTACACCTGATTGTCGAGAACCGGGTAGAAAAACTCGTATGCCTGATGAATGCGTTGTTGAATAAAATCCAGATCCAATTGCTCATTGTTGAAGAGTTTGTTTAGTTGACTCTGGAATTTTTTTGCTGCTTCGTTCTTTTCTTCGGCTACTTTAAACTCAATATCGACCCACGATTTATCTTTCCCTTTCTCCGTTTTGTCATTCAGCATTTTCATCGAAAGGTGCAAGTTTGTCCAAAGGATCAGATAATCATACCAGTCAAAAGCCTCAACTAATCGCTGATGCATGTAGTATCGCGAACTTTGACTCAGCCAGTTGTTCAAAACAGTATCATCAGCCTTGATCTTTTCGTAAGCACTTACTTGTTCGTCGTTTTGTAATCCGTTCAATTGCAATGGACGAAGGAATACCAATCCTTCCAACGATCGTAAACGTGAAAGTGCCACATATGCTTGACCGGGAGCAAATACATTTGAAATGTCCAGTACAGCTTTATCGAATGTCAATCCCTGACTTTTATGCACCGTAATTGCCCAAGCCAAACGAATCGGGTAGTGGGTGAATGTTCCTAATGTCGTTTCTTCAATTTCGTTCGTTTCAGGATTAACAGCGTAGCGAATATTTTGCCATTCGTATTTGTCAACGGTAATCTTTTTACGCTCTTCAGGGAATTCCACGATGATTTCTTCGTCACCAAGGCTAGAGACAATTCCCATCTTCCCATTGTAATAGTTTTTGTCGTAGCTTAAATCGTTTTTGATGAACATGATCTGTGCACCAACTTTCAACTGCAATTCTTCATCAATCGGAAAGATGTGTTCAGGGAATTCTTTGTTGATTTCCGCTTTGTAGAAGAATTTCTTTTCGTCTAGGGCTTCGAGTGCTTTGGTGTTGATGTTGTCCGCTAAGGCATTGTGTGTTGTCAATGTAATCACTCCCTGGTGTTCCAAAGCGTTGTAATCTTGTCGAACATGCGCGTTAAGAACTGCTCTGCTTTCCTCACTCAGTTTGTTGTTTCGTAATTCGTTCAGAATAGAAATGAAGGTTGGATCGTCTTGACGGAAAATCTTATCTAACTCCAAGTAAATGGGTTGATTCTCTTTCAGACTGGTTGCATTAAAGAAGAAAATACCGTTGTAATATTCTTTCAGTACATTCCATTCTTCTGGTTTTACAACGGGTGGTAGCTGTTGTAAGTCGCCAATAAAAAGCATTTGTACGCCGCCAAACGGACGATTGATCTTACGAACGTGACGCAGAGCCCAGTCAATGGCATCCAACAAATCGGCACGCAGCATACTAACTTCGTCTATCACCAACAATTCAACTGTTTGCAATAAACGTTTACGCGCGGCATTGTAATGGAAATGTTTTCGAATCGTGTTTTTGGTTTCCAACTTTGTTGCTCCAACTAAAACCGGTTCATTAATGAAATCCGGAATGAATCCTCCGAATGGTAATCCAAAGAAGGAGTGAATGGTTACTCCACCTGCGTTCAACGCTGCAATTCCTGTGGGTGCAACAATAGCGGTTTGTTTATGGGTGTGTTCTACAATTTTTCGAAGTAAAGTAGTTTTTCCTGTTCCTGCTTTTCCTGTAAGAAAAATGTGTTGTGATGTTTGATTGATAAATCTTTCCGCAAACTCCGCTATCGTGTATTCTGTCTCTGCTAATTCTTTCATGCTTATTTAAAGATAACACTTAGAATTCTAAATGCCAAAATTCTAGATTTTAAAAACGTCAATACTCAATTCTAACTTTAGAACCTTTGTTTTAACATTTAACATTTTGGAATTTAGAATTAGAAATAAGCTATATATCCCACATGCACTTTTGAATCTCTTAATAGAATAGGGTTGTCAAACTGCTTACCAAGTGCGACAGAAATGGAGAAGATTCCCAGATTGGTTCCAAAGGAAATTCCTGTTCCAAATCCGTAGGGATGATCGTTTACGTAAGCACTTGTATTCCGTTCGTACCAGCTTTGATCAAAGAATACGAAAATATTACTGTTTTTATCAAGCAGCATTCTGAACTCTGCTGTTGCAGTTGCGCGTGTGGTGGCTAACAATTCTTCTTCCAGAAATCCGCGTTGCAATAGATTCCCCCCAAACCGCAATAGTTCATTTTGCTGAATGGCACTTGTATAGAAGGTTTCGGCATTTCCTGAGGTTTTGAAAACGAAGCGTTTGCCCAGTGGAATGTACAATTCCCCCTTCGCTCCAAAATTATAGATGAGGTGTTGGGAAGTAATGGAATCCCTTGTTAGTGTTCTGTTTCCTACCGAAGCTGTCGTAATCCACGTAACTCCTTTTCTTGGATTGGGAAGATAATCGACTTGAATGTGTTGAATGGAAAGTCCGTATTGGTTGCTAACCGAAGAGCCATAATTGGCTAAATTCGAACTTGTAGAGCTAAGCAGATTCGAGGAATACCGCTGATAAAAAGCTTTGAGTTGGTTTCCTTGTGATAAGAAATAATTCACCCCAAGCGTACTTTTCAATTCAAGGAATGTGGAATCTCGCTTAAACAAATTAAATCCACCGTCAATTCCAAATGGTGTGTTGAAAAGGAAGGGGAAGTTAAGTGCCAGTTTTAGTTGTGGACTTCCAGCCTGAATACTTCGCCAGTTGAGTTCAAGTAGTTCGCCTCGTTTAAGTGTGTTTAGAAGCTTTAGTCGAACATCACCCGTAAATTGTGTGGTGAATTTTACCGGATCTTGCTGCAAACCAACAGTTCCACTGAACGACGAAACCGGTTTTGATTCGAGATAAAGATAAAGAACCGCTCCTTCGGTTGTAAAAAGCAATTCATGAGGTTTGGTTTCTTTGAGATAAGTAAGTTGTAAAATACGATTTGGGAATTGATCCAATTCTTCCTGATTAAACGGATCTCCTTTCTGAATATGAAAGTAAGCCGAAATGAATCGTTCAGAGAAATTGGATTTTTGTGAAACGATTTCCACACCTTTCCATCGCACCATTGGACCACTTTCTACATTCAGAATAGCTGAAAGTGTATTGTCTTTTACGAAAAGTGAATCGAATTTGAGCTTGGCAAATGGATAACCTTTGTTTTCAAAAGAAACAATAATGGAATTGAGATACGCGCCAACAGCTTCCGGAGTGGTGCCTATTTCAGCGTTTCTGTTGCGATTTGCATTAATTCCAATTCGTCGTAAAGCCAGAACACTGCTGTCGCTAAAAAAAAGTTTGATGTTCTTGAATCTCGGTCCGACCGAACCGTAAACATCCCTCGTCAAGCTATCGACAGTAACTGTACTATCAATAGAAAAACCGATATAACCTTTTTTGAAAGCCTGTGAACGAATGTTGTTTAGCTCAGTTGTGAGTTCCGAAGAAGAAAAAAATGAAATTTTAGTTCTTTTTGTGATTGCTTTAAGGTCTGCGATGTTTAGGTTCGCGGTTTGCTGGCTAAACGCTGATTTAGCGAATAAAACAAACATGCAAACTACGAAGTAAAAGTAGCGATTCATCACTATTTAACAGTCTTTCAACAATTTCAATAACCCAATGTGGATAATAAATGTTTTCTATTAACGTTAAAAGTAATAGATTTGTATCACGAACAGCAACTAGTTGAACTATAAAAAACTATTGAAGATGAAAAGATTTTTTGCATTTGCTGCCTTGATTGCAGCGTTGACCGCAGTAGCTTCTTGTGGTTCTTCTAAAGGAGGACATTGTGATGCTTACACTAGCGCAAACCAGACTCAGAACGCTGATTTAGCTTCTAAGTAAGACCAAAAAACTGATTCTAAGTTTTAAAGCTTAGATGAAGAAAACTAAAGTCTCTCCCACAAGAGGCTTTTTTTGTGTGTCTATCTTCGATAATTTCTATTGTAGGGGCGTTTAGCGAGACATTCGGCGAATAGGTCGAATTTCTTTGAAGTGTGGATCGCTTGGAACCCCTGAAAAAATTGAAAAATTCGTAATTTTACGTATTCATGAATTCATGATTTTATGAATTCACGAAATCACCGAAAAATTACAGTTTATAATCGCGTTCCACAAATGCTTTAAAATCTTCCAGATATTTCAAGCTTTGCTTTTTGAATGCTCCCGGAAAAAGAAATCCAATTACTTTCATTCCACCCTTGAACTGGAAATATTGCTCACTGACGTAACGAGTCGTTTTCTCATCAATTGCTTCAAACGCATTTCCAACCTCATTGTAAACACCCTTAGCTACATAATTTCCGTTGAAACATCTTGGAAGATCACGTTCAGTTATGGTCTCAATCATTTCGATGGTACGTTTCCCCATTTGATGCGTTAGTTTTGATTTCGCTCCAACCTGACCAGGTTCACCTGATATATGTTCGAAACTAACCAGACTAGGCATCCATTCTTTCATCATTTCCATATTATCAAAACGCTTAATGACTTCGTCAATGGGTGCATTGATTGTTGTTTGTACGGAATATCTCATAGCTAATTATGAATTTCAACTGACAAATTACGAATAAATGAGAAGTAGGAGTTGTCCTTTCGAAGACAATTCCAATTGTAATTTGTAATTCGTCATTGGTAATTTTTGAGAAGTCCTATTTTCTCAAAACGAAATTCTGTCCAAGATACACCTTTCTTACAATCTCGTCGTTCGCCAAATCTTCTGCTGAACCAGCTCTGATGATGCTTCCTTCAAACAGAATATAAGCTCGGTCCGTAATGGAAAGTGTTTCCTGAACGTTGTGGTCTGTAATCAAGATCCCAATGTTCTTTTTGCGTAAGTCAGAAACAATACTTTGAATGTCTTCTACGGCAATTGGATCTACTCCTGCAAAGGGTTCATCCAACAACACAAACTTTGGATTCGTAGCCAATGCCCGTGCGATTTCTGTTCTGCGTTTTTCACCACCAGATAATCGGTTTCCGAGATTCTTTCGAACCTTGGTCAACGAAAATTCTTCCAGCAGTTGTTCCAGTTTCTCTTTGCGCTGCGGTTTTGTTAAATCTGTCATTTCCAAAATGGCCAGGATATTATCTTCAACGGTCAATTTTCGGAAAACGGAAACTTCTTGTGGCAAATAGCCAATTCCAAGTTGTGATCTTCGATACATTGGATATTGTGTGATTTCCGTATCGTCAAGAAATACTTTTCCTTCGTCTGGTTTCACCAAACCAACCATCATGTAGAATGAAGTTGTTTTTCCCGCACCATTTGGTCCAAGCAAACCAACAATTTCTCCTTGACTCACTTCCACACTAACGCCTTTTACAACGTTCCTACCTTTATAGGTCTTTTTGATATCTTCTGTATAGAGTTTCACTGTGGTGAAGTTAAGCATTATTCGTTTTATAGAGTACTGTCGGGGCGAAATGCATTTCGCCCATACTTTATGAGAATTAAAATGAAAATGACTAGTCATCAGCAACGATTGGGAATACTTACCGTTTACTACTTAAACTCAGTTTATCATGATAAAAACTTACCTAAGCCTGTTATTATTTGCTTTGATTTCGATGAATTCCGGAGCACAGATTACCAATTCAGTTTACCTTGATTACAGTTCATTGTGGCATTATCATGGCGGTGGCTGGAATGGCATTTATGGTTACGAAACCTTCACCACAACTTACATGGATGGTGATACGAATATAAACGGACAGGATTATTACAAACAATTCAGATACGTACGTACCATTACGTTTTCAACTCCGCAATATGAAACATATCAGCTTTACGGACCAGGTCTTGTTCGTGAAGATAATGACCACAATTTCGTATACTATTACAATGGTTCTGAATCGATCAATTTGATGAATGATTCCATGGCTGGAGCTAATATTGGAGATCCATTTCCTGCTTTAGGAGCTAACTGCAATGTAGAGAATATTGTTTATCTGACAATTGGTGGTCAAACGGTAAAGCATCTTTACGGAGCGGTTAATAATATGACAGCTGCTGGAATTGCTGAAGGAATAGGTTATGTTGGTCCAACATGCGCAGTTGGTGTTGAAGGAAACGAAAGTATGGTGTGTTATTACCGTTTGGGAGATTCTGTATGTTTCCAAAGTGGTTTTGATCCATCAGATTTTCCTGAGCCACAATATATGAGTCTTGGAACTGACGAATTGAGTAATTCGGAAATGAACGTCTATCCAAATCCGGCAGGTGAACAGTTGGTTATTGATGCAACGAGCAATATTAAATGGTTGTGTTATGATTCAGCTGGAAAATTAATGTCATACGGTCTTGCTGATAAGCAAACAATTGTTGATGTATCTAAATTCACGGCGGGAATTTATTTCCTGCACATGTTGAATGAGGAAGGAATTAATTCAGTTCAAAAGATTGCAATAAACGGTAGGGGCGAATAATCATTCGCCCCTACCGTTTATTGTTTCTTTTTCAATTCACTAAGCAGATCCAAGCCTTCCTTGATCCAATGATTGTGATTGCGTCGTTCTGCTCTTGTCATTTTTGACGATTCAGTATTCACTTCCTCTAGTAAGGAAATTGCTTCATTTTGTCTATTGTTTCTTACCAAAAAAGAAGCGTAACTGAACTTCCCTTCGAAATCGGAATACCTGCTTTGAAAAACGGCCAGTTCTTGTTCAGCGGCATCTATCTTTCCTGTTTGTTCCAAAGCGTAGGCATATAAAATGCGTTCACGAGACTTGTGGAAAATCTTCTGATTGGAAAGTTGTGGTGCAATCTCGCAAATTTTGGGGTAATTCTGCTTTGTTGAATAAACACCAATCAAATGCATATTTAGCTGTGGGTCGTTCACAAAAATTCCTTGCTTTCCTTCCTCCAAAAGTTGAATGGCATCGTCGGTTCTTCCACCATCAGCGTAGGCTTTTGCAAGTGTCAATCTGTTTTCAAAACTTGTAGAGAACTCAAAGGCTTGTTCCAAATCCTTTATTCTTCCTGTCGGACGAACAACGGTGTCAATAGCACTGGTAACTGTTCCAACGTCACGTTTTGTTATGACTTCGGTAAATAAATAAATCAAACAGCCAATTGCCGGTAAGAATACGATCAGCCAAATCCATTGCTGTGTATTTCCTTTTCGTACACAATGAAAAACGCAGATAGCTTGTAGAATTAATACCAGATAGTAATATTGATAGAAATAACCTAAGAGGTGCATTTGAGATTGATTTGATTAAAAATTAAGTGACCACCGGGCTCTGATTCCAATGGGCGAAATTCCTTCGTATAAATGTGTTAGTCGCCAAACAACGTCAATACGACCAACTTTGAAAATGTTTTCAATACCAACGGAAGCTTCAAGATAAGGTGTGTAACCAAATCGGCGAACGAAATCCGGAATCAACATGGCACTTGTGTGACGTTCAGATAAACTTCCGTATGCCATTCGACCTGTTGTTACTAATCGCCACTTTAATTTTTTTACTAGTGGAATTCGATCGAAGAACAATCCTTGCCAATGCTGCTCAACGAATGCTCCCACATATTTATCGGAAATAAACTCGAAGTAAGCCATTCTGTTGAATGAGTTGGTGTACAACCAGTAACTCTGACTTCCTTCATGTACTTTCAAAAACGGATAAGCAGCAATTCCATTGATGTATCCTGCAGAAACACCATAACGCAAACGACCAAGAACACCAATGTTTCTGTAATGTTCCATACTGAACTCGATCTTCTGGTAATCGTAATCGCTGCCAAATACACCTTTTACACCAAAAATTCCCTGTACACTGAACACAGGATGAGGTGAAGGTAAAGCTGTTCGGTCGAAAGCTCCTGAAAGGAACTCTTCATCTTTACAGTAACGTAAACGCACAGTAGCTTCAGCAGTTTGGATACGTTTGATGTTTTCAATTGCGCCTTCATTGTTGTAGCGCTCATAACTCGCCAATCCAAGAGCAGTATATTCTTTCCACTCCAAACCTGTGTAAAGAATGAAATCTTTTTTCAAGTCCCGCTCTAGTGTAATTCCACCTTTCCCAACCATGGTTAACTTATCCAACGGACCAGTTCTGAAAATGGAACCAAAAGTACTCCCTATCGAAGCGGCAGTTGGTGAAAGCCCAAGTTGCTCGATATCGTAAACGTAATACCCGTTGAGCAAGGTTCGTTTCTTGGGCGATAAGTTCAAACGCAGCGTAGCGGCATATTTGAATCGTTCATCTCCAAATCCGTAGTACAATCTACCTCCGAGTTCCAGCTTTCTTGAAAAATCGTTGGATGTTCGAATTGCAAAACCGGTTCTGAAACTTTCCACTGGGTTAAATGCAACAAGTGCATGTACAGATCCTACTTCAATTTTTCCAAACGGATAATAACCGCTCGAAACCATGTAAGTGAAGTTCTTCAGAAATTTAAAGAACGGGTCTTTGTTCAGCGAGTCAACCATTTGGTCGATTCCGTTTTCCTGTTTGCTTAAAGGTTTATGTCTGTGCTGTGCCCAATAAGCATCATCCCTTGTTTTAGCGCCTTCCTCAAAACTAACCGTATTGTCAGATTTAAAGAAATCATCCTTGTATTTCTGGTTGATCTGGAAGTCTTTCCGAGAGCTGTATTTCCGACCATAAAAGCCATAAATATCCGTTCCCTTGGTGATCTTCAGGTCGATGATCATTTTCTCTTCTGTAAGCATCCAAACTTCTTTCTCTACCTGATCGAAGTGATGTTCCAGATACAGGTCCTGAACATAATTAATGTTTGCCGAGGGTGATATATTGGCTTTGATCTGTTTGATGGCGTAAGTGGTGTCGTTGATCCACATCTCGCCTTCAAAGGTCATGTCGCCAGTGCGTTTTGGTGAGAATTTGATGTGGTAACACCAATCGTTATCAACGAAAGACGAATCGATCAGTACATATTTGTAATAAGTTCTAGCAAAATTCGCTACCGGAGAGACAAAGGCTTTTTGGAACAGATTCAGGTAATTGTCATAGATATTGAAATCCAGATACATTTCACCCAAAAACTGGTTTAGCTGTACATTCTCTACTCCTGAAATGCGTGTTGCAGAAACCGTTTCTTTCTTTTTGGTCGGCTTATTCTGGTAGTAGAATTCAGAAATATTCTCGCTCAAGAGCACTGGAAGAAACGCTTTTTCATTCTCTGATGAATCGAGGTAACTCATTACCAAATCCAAACGTTTTACTAATCCTCGCTCAGTGAATTTATCACCAATATTGTTGAGGTCAATCTGAATTTTATTGTAGAGTTCGTACCCGTAAGAATCTAGCTTTTCCTTGTTGTTAATGGGTTTATTGGCAATAACGCGCTTAATGATTTTCGTCGATAATAGTTCTTCGGGAGCGGAAATTTCAACTTCATTCATTTCCTTCTCGTCAATGACCATGGTAATGTCAATCACTTGTGGTTGATCTAAATTGACATGTTTATTAATGATCTTGTATTCGGGTGCGTAAAACTGAATACTGTCTGTAGCATAATAAGTGGCAATGTAATAATTTCCAATGCTGTCAGTAACTGTACCAATTTTAGAATCCTTGAAACGAACAGTAACTCCGGGGAAAACCTCGCCTGTTTCAGCGTCCTTTACGGTACCCGAAACAATAGTTTGCTGACCATGTATAACAAGGGAAGTGCAAACCAAAATGAGGAATAGGAGAAGTTTCTGCATAATTCGTGATAAATCTACGAAAAATCAGGGTTTTATCACGTTAAAAATACCAAAGGATAACTTGCTGAATGCAAGTAAACAGTTAAGTCAAGTTATTTTTGACCTTCTCTCATCTCTTCACGGCGTCTTTTAGCCTCAACGCTTTTCGTTACCAGAATTCCAATCTCGTAAAGAATTAGAATTGGAAGAGACACAATCAGCTGTGAAATCATGTCTGGAGGAGTGATGATTGCAGCAAGAATAAGTACCACAACAATAGCATGTTTTCTATATTTCTTTAGGAAACCACTAGAAACAATTCCAATTTTTGCAAGGATATAACACAGAATTGGAAGTAAAAAGAAAAGTCCAGAATAGAATACGGTTGAAAGAACGGTACTCATGAAATCAGCAATCCCGAAGTTATTCTTGATTTGATCGGACATTCGGTACGTTCCAAAGAACTGGACACTCATTGGTGCCACAATGAAATAACCGAAAAGAATACCTAAGAAGAAAAGTACGCTGACATAGAAGACAATTCCTTTAACCATCTTTCTTTCATTTGTCTTTAGTCCTGGTTTTACAAATGACCAAAGCTGATAGAAGATGAATGGAAACGCAACTACAACTCCACCGAGTATACTCATCCAAAGAGCGTAGGAGAATTGTCCGCTCATTGTTGTGGACTGAAAGTTCACCGGAATCTTGTCCATACACATGAAGTTCATGTATTGGCAAAAGAACTTAAACGATACAAATTCCGGTTTAGCCATTGAAAGGAACACATTGTTCATGATCCATTCCTGATTCCACCAAATTGCAACAGCGAGAATTAAAATAGCAATGGCACATCTAACCAAACGCCAACGCAACTCCTCTAGATGCTGTAAAAACGACATTTGTGAACCTTCTTCGCTACTCATAATTCAATTGAGGCACAAAAGTACACAACAAAACACAAATCCAACGCTTGTTAGGGTTTAAAAACGTTCAATACGTTCAAATGTTTAAAAATGAAGTACGTTCAATTGAACTTTTAGGCTTTTGAACACTTGATCCTCTTTCGGGATGTGAAAATTAGGTGATAATCTTTGCATAATAGTTTGTTTATCTTGACTTATTCATGTATTTTTAGTCAGAAAGCAGAATACGAATCGATTCTCCATGAATTCAACGTATCTTTACTAATACACATTATACAAATTGACAGACTATATGGCGCAAACAGATCTTAAGGTTGCCCTACGTACGTTTTTTGGTTTTGACAGTTTTAAGGGACAACAGGAAGAAATTATTTCTAATGTTCTTAATAAGAAAAACACCTTCGTAATTATGCCAACTGGTGGTGGTAAATCACTTTGCTACCAACTTCCGGCACTTATTTCTGAAGGAACCGCTATTGTCGTATCTCCTTTGATTGCTTTGATGAAGAATCAGGTGGATGCGATTCGAAATGTCAGTGACCACAACTCAATCGCTCATTTTTTAAACTCGTCTTTGACGAAAACCGAAATCAATAAGGTTAAGGAGGATATTCAAACAGGTAAAACAAAACTACTTTACGTTGCACCTGAATCGTTGACGAAGGAAGAGAACATTGAATTTCTAACTTCAGTTCCCATTTCGTTCTTTGCCATTGATGAAGCACACTGTATTTCTGAATGGGGTCATGACTTCAGACCTGAATACCGTAGATTACGTGAGATCTTCGAGCGAATTTCTGATGTTCCGATTATTGCGTTAACGGCTACAGCAACACCAAAAGTTCAGCTGGATATTCAGAAAAACCTGAATATGCTCGACGCTAAGTTGTATAAGTCATCGTTCAATAGAGATAACCTGTTTTACGAGATTCGTCCGAAGCGACAAGTTGAAAAAGAAATTATAAAATACATCCGTCAGCGAGAAGGAAAATCCGGGATCATCTATTGTCTTTCACGTAAGAAAGTGGAAGAAATGGCCGAATTACTTCAGGTGAACGGAATAAATGCGTTGGCATATCACGCCGGATTAGATGCCGGAACACGCGCAAAACATCAGGACATGTTCTTGATGGAAGATGTGGACGTAATTGTTGCAACTATTG
>CBFGNV010000045.1:0-35206 GCA_965650275.1 uncultured Fluviicola sp.
CGTTCCTGTAATATTAACAGCATCTGAAAATTGAGGAATACGAACCACCTGTACTTTTCCAGTTACCGTGTAACTTCTCACTAAAGGATAAGCTGGGGTCAAAACATTTCCAGCTACCGATCCAACTTCAAAAAACTCGTAATTACCTGCATTGTTAATTGCCGTAACGTTCCCCGAACCGGCAGCATTAGCCGTATTGATTGTTGCACCTTTCATCTGGATGATCAGTGCTTTATCACCTGGTTGGAACATTGTACCATCAGTTACTGTAATGGTATGAACACAAGCCACATCACATGGCGCACACGCTGGTTGTGTAATTCCGGTTACAGCAGTATATTGGTTGATAATCCCAGATATATTTACCTGAGCATTGACATTAAACTTAACAGATACGAGTAGTATGAGTAGCGTTAGACAAGAAAGAAATGATTTATTCATAAGTACGATGTCATTCGTTATAGTCCATAGTAGTAAATGGATTAGTGGCTTTTATGTATGAAAACAGTATGTTGAGAACAAAACACTTTGGAGTGGGTTATCTTAAAAAGACCGACACAAATGTCAGCACCGACAGCAGTCTTCGGGAAACCAATTTTCCAGGATAAGAAGTCGCGTTTGTTCATGTTCTAATAGTTGTAATGAATTCTTTTTCAATAGGGTCTACCCCTCCAGAATCAACCGCAAAATTACTTTCTACATTTACGCTATTTGGTTCAAGGTAATAATCGGGCAGTTTTAGTAGATAGTTGAACCGATATCAGGAACAATTGAATTTACCATGGAAACTATCGAGTCAGCAACAATAGCCAACTCATTGATTATCAGTTGTTTAATTTTTTAACTAAGATTATAATTTTTAAACGAACTCGGTGACGATCAACATTATTGTATACTTTTGAAGATGCTCTTACGCTTCAGAACAGTTCTTTTCTTTGTTGTGTTTTTGCACAATTGCATGGGTCAACCAGCAGACAATGCTCCTTATTTCAAGGAGTATCAAAATCACTATTCCATTTTTCACTGGACAACCAGTAACGGATTACCACAATCCCATGTATCCGGAATTACCCAAACACACAACAGGCTTCTTTGGTTATCAACCTATAACGGAATTGTTTCATTTGACGGTAAACGTTTCAATTCTTTGAATCAAACAATCAAGAAAAGAAACCTCTCTCTTTTCATTACCTCCATTACTGCAATAGGAGATAGTCTCATCTGGACAAGCACGAAAGAAGCAGTTATTTACTACAACAAGAAGATCATCTCTGTATATAAATTTCGGTCGAAAGATATTTTTATTCCTTCGATTCGGAAATACGGAAATGAAATCTATTTCTTTTCACACAAAGCAGCTTTCAAATTGAATAAAAACAAGTTGGTTCAAATACTAGACCTAACGAAAAACAAAAAGACCGAGAGCTCTACAATACTTACTTGTCAGTTTTACAGAGGCAAACTTACTTATCTACTTTCTGACGGAAATAAATCCAAAATCCTTCTTCAAAACCCTCAATCAAAACAAATATCCATTCTGAATCCCGGTGCGAAAATCCTGAATCTCTGTGTAGCGAATTCAGAACTGCTGTTTCAAAAGGATAATCAGTGGTTTAGAGCAACAACTAATTATACAATCGGTAAGGTTTGTAAAACATACAAAACCAAATCAGGAAGTTTTCAGCAGAGTGCAATCGAGAAAGAAATCGATTTCTTCTATAACGGCAAAGAACTTGAGATCAATGCCCCTAGCTCAAGAGAAATATTGAATATTGATTCCTATATGCAGGGAAATGAACTTTTCTCATCGTACACTGATCATACAGGAAATCTTTGGTTAGCCACAAATTCGGATGGTATCTATATGTTCCGTCATTTTCCGTTTTACTATCCAACGAAAACAGCTAATCTTCGGATTTCCAACAGCTCGCATTCATTTGTTGACAAACAAGGAATTGTGTGGTTTGACGATGAATGCAAGGAAACCTATGGAATTGAACTTGCCTCTTCCAAACTGGTTCATCAAATCACAAATGTGTGTAATTGGGCAAATGCAACCTGGTCGAAAGATACAATTGTTATGTTCGCATTTGGGACCGGACATACCTGGTACAACACTAAAACAAGGAAAAGTTCGCCAATAACAAGTGTCCCTTTCCCGATAAATTACTGTTTTCGTTACGACGCTAAACATTTGATTCTTGGAACTCCCGGTAAACTTTATTTATGGGATGGAAAGAAGACAAAACTCTTCAAAAAGTTTAAAAACCCGGAAACCACCTGTAATCAGGTTCTCGAATCAAAAGAGTGTTTCTGTTTTGCAACTTCAGAAGGACTTTATTGTTTGAAAGGCAAAACCTGGACCCATCTGTTGAAGGGTAAAAAACTACCAATCGATTGTAGATCGATCTTAAAAACGAAAGATGAAGGCAACCTGTTGATCGGAACGGCAGGAAACGGTATTCAACTATACAATCCAGAAACAAATACCTGTACATCTTTAACAAACGCACCTCCAGCGCTCAATGAATGCTGGGCTATGGTGGAGGATCGATTTGGGCAGTTATGGATGAGCTCAAACAACGGAATCGTTCAGGTGAATCTAAATCAATTAGTGAAGTCGTTTAAGACTAAAAGAGCGAGTTTCCTTGTCAATCATTACCGTTTTGAAAGTGGAATTCAAAATGTAGAATTCAACTCCCGAACACCAAATAAAGCCTACTTATGCAAAAATGGTGATATCATTTTCTCCAGTTTGGTTGGACCTTTAGTGATTAAGCCTCAGAACAACGCACATTTCAACAAGGTTCTGGCAGATATCCTTATTGAAGACATTAACGTTAATGATCAACCACAAAACGCTATCGATAAAAAGCTGACTATAAAAGAGGGTGATTTTGTTCAGGTTTCATTTACATTGTCCACTTTCTCTATTGAACGTTCTTTGCAGTTTGAATATCGAATAAAAGGTTATCGTGATGACTGGACAGCCATAAATGGCAGACAAATTACACTTGATAATCTTCCAAGCGGCTCATACGATCTTCAAATACAATTGAGTTCGGGAAAACGAGCCACCAGTTTACATTTCGATGTAAAGAAAGAAAATCCGAATGCATGGTTATGGCTGCTACTGTTATTGATGGTTTCTCTGCTTGTAATTATCTATTTAACTGTTAGAATAACGCGTTACTTCCAGAAAAAAAAGAACGCAACGGAAAACCTGAAACAACAGGTAAGAATTCTTGAAATTGATGCACTTCAAGCGCAAATGAATCCGCACTTCGTATTCAATTGTCTCAATACCATTCAATTCTTGTTTATGTCAGGAAATAATGCCCGTGCGAATAAATACCTATCTGACTTCTCTTCATTACTGCGTTCTTCTCTTGAACTGATGAGAGAATCAGTTACAACGCTTGATAAAGAATTGAAGGCAACCCAACTCTACATTCATCTGGAAAAATTACAATTCGATGACGGATTTGAATTTAGATTGATCGATAATCTAAAAACACCTCACACCAGCATCCCAACACCAACGCTGTTCCTTCAGTTATTTGTAGAAAATGCTATTATTCATGGTTTGAAAAACACGGATGAGTTGAACCCAATTCTAACCATGACAATGAATGAAAACAATACACACTACATTTATACAATATCAGATAATGGGCCCGGATTCTCAGAGACTTCCCGCAATGGACATAAATCTCTTGGACTTGAACTACTTAGAGAAAGATTTAAATTAAAACGCGAGCTATTTCAATGGGATATTGACTTTGAAATACAGCAAAATGATACGGTAATTGATGATGTTAAAACAACCATCAGAATTACCATTGGTAAAAATTGGAACGAACCTATTTAGACTATGAGAACCCTGATTGTAGATGATGTAAAATTGAGTAGAGATGGTTTAGCGGTTTTATTGGCTGAAACCTTTCCTGAAGCTGAAATTTTGAATAGTGTAGGTTCTGTGGCAGACGCCCGCAAACTACTAAATTCAGAATCATATGATCTTATTTTTCTCGATATTCAGTTGAAAGACGGAATTGGATTCGATTTATTGGATGATATTCCGGCAATGACAAAAGTGGTTTTCATTACGGCTTATGAAAATTATGCAATCGAAGCCATTAGAAATGGTGCTTTCGATTATTTGCTGAAACCTATTAATGTAGAAGAACTGACGAACTGTATTCAGCGAATCAGAAGTATAGCGCGAATTCAGGAACAAATCAAGTCTGAAAATTCTGATCTGGAAATTTATCAGGGTAAAATTGGGATTTCCAGTATTGACGGTATTGATTACATTGATGTTGAAGACATTATTTTCCTTAAAGCTGATGGAAAATATACTGAAATCATTACCAAAACCGGAAAGATTGTGAGTTCCAAAAACCTTAAAATGTTCTCATACATTTTAAATGAAAAAATCTTTGTACGCGTTCATCATTCCTACATCGTAAACATCAGTTTGATCAGTCGCTTCAAGAAAGACGATGGGATGATTATCCTGAAAGACGGAACGTCTATTCCTGTTTCTAAATCGCGAAAAGATTACTTATTGAAAAGACTCGTTCACGTATAATTTAAGTCAACCACAGTTATTATTCATGAAATCCTCCTGCCATTTAAGGTTTGTATTCTTCTACTTGCTGGTTCTAGTAAGCGGAATTTCTACATCCGTTTTGGGGCAGCAGCATGGTCAATTTGTAGATAACAGTCAGTTTGTTGAAATTCCATTTACCATAACCAATTACAATACGAGGCATGGATTACCTCAAAATCAAATAGAGGACATCATTGCTAAAAAAAATGGTGAATTAATTCTGGCAACCGCTAACGGAATTGTTTCTTACGACGGAAATACATTTACCAATTTCATTAGGAACGTTAAGTACAAAAAGACATTACACACCCGACTTTTCTATAGCGAGAAATACGGAAAGTTATACGGCATTGAATTAGGCGGAAAGTTCAATCAGATCGATCCGGTTTCAAAGCATATCAACGATTTTGTATCCGCTTGTTACTTCAAAGAAAAGATTTACGGAGCTTTCCCAAATGGAGCAATTGGTGTTTTTAATCCTGCTGATAATACAACGAAGAAAATTACATCAACTGGGATTAAAGGTCCCGGATCAATCCATTTTGATGGAAAACGCTTCATTGTATTAGGTAAAAACGGAACGTATACCATCAACTTAAAAACCAAAAAGGTCACCAAAATATCTTCTGCCTGCGGATGGAGAATCAAAGAGAATCCGTTTACACATGAAATCTACTTTCTGGATAGAAACAAAGCTTATAAGCTTACAAAGGGTAATAAAGTAATCCAACTACTTCAGAATGAAAATTTCTCCGATTTCCTTTTCCACGATATCACGTTCACACCCGATGATGAAATCTATATTGGAGCAAATAAAGGGCTCATTTACATTGGCTATGGATATAGTGAAGTGTATGATAAATCCACATACCTTCCCTCAGAAAACATCAGAAGTTTAAGCTATAGTGAAACAGAGAATTGTATTTTCGCCGGTACTGGAAATAAAGGACTTTTAAAACTGCAGATTAAAAATTGTGCAAGTCTGATGCAATTTACCGAGCTTAGTAATTCATCTATCAGTTCCATATTGCAAACCCGTTCAGGAAAGTTACTTGTGGGATCATCTACAGGGATCATTTTCAAAATTGGAATTGAAACTGCAGACCCACATATTGTTTCTCCATACGTCCCATCATCTCTGATGGAAATTGATGATGAAATTTGGGTTGGAACCTGGGGATACGGAATTCACCGATATAAAAATCAAACCTATGTCGGCGATATTATTTACCCACAAGTGAAAAGCACTATCATCCATGGCGCATATAAAGATTCCCGTGGTACCATTTGGGTTGCGAATTCATTCGGAATTTCGGCAGGAAAAGATGCAAAATCGATTAAGCCCGTTTTTAGAAAAGAGGTTCCGGGACAAATCATTACGATCTACGAAAAGAAAAACGGAAACATTCTGCTTGGAGGTAGATACGGACTTGAAGAGATTGATAAAAACAATAAACACATTCATCATTGGGGTGAAAAGGAAGGCTTGAAGTGTAAAGAAATTCGTTCACTTTACGAAGATGCTGATCATAAGATTTGGATTGGAACTTACGACGGCGGTTTGTATTGTCTCGAAAAAGGGAAAGTAACGAGTATCAATGCAATGCGTAACTGCATGTTGAACGAAGACGTTTTCACCATTGCCAAAGACGATTCCGGAAACCTTTACATGACCTCAAACAACGGTTTATGGGTGGTGAGCGAAAAACGCTTGAATGATTTTTATCGCAAAAAAATTCCGTATCTCATCCCATTTGTTTACGGAAACGAAGCGGGAATTTTAAATACGGAATTCAATGGTGGCTTTCAAAACAACTTTGTGTACACCTCTTATGATCACTTCTTTTTTCCTTCAATAGAGGGAGTTGTAACTGTTAGTCCAGATGAATTGCGGTTCAGAAAACTTATGCCATCTGTAAAATGGGTCAAAGTGAATAACGAACTTATCGACATCAAAAAATCGACATTTGAACGCTCTACGCATACGGTAGAATTTAACTTTCACGTAGCTAATTTTTGTCCCAAATTCAATGTTTACTACCAGTATAAATTAGATGGTCCGGAGAGTTCCAATCAGTGGGAAGCGATGCAAAAGAGCGGAAATGTGCGTTTTTCATTTCTTCCACCGGGTGAATACACATTGCATGTAAGAGCACTTGATGGCAGGAATGACCCAAATCCAAAAATTATCACTTATCACTTCCAAATCAAGCCATACTTTTATGAAACCTGGTGGTTCAGAATTTTCGCTATTCTGTTCATTTTATCAAAATCGGCGCTAATTATTAATTACAGAATTCAGGCTCGTAGAAAAAAGGAAATCAAATCCAATACCATAAGCAACAACATTCTGGAGTTAAAACTGAAAGCGATTCAGGCGAAAATGAATCCGCATTTCATATTCAACACCTTGAATAACATTCAGTATTTAATTGTGCTTGACAGAAAGGAAGACGCGGAAAAAGCCTTACATGAATTTGCGATCTTACTTCGTAAATTCCTGCATCAAAGTGTTCAGTCTTTTATTCACTTAAGAGAAGAATTGTCCATCATTGAAAAGTACTTGCAACTTGAACAAATTCAGTTTGATGGAGAAATGGAAGTGATTTTTGAAACCAGCGAATCATGTGGAAAATGGGTGATTCCAACCTTGCTTTTACAACCCGTTGTTGAAAATGCCGTTAAACACGGTTTGGCACACAGTTCCAATGCAAAAAAACTGATCATAGCGTCTAGTTGTGACGAAAACGTGCTGACCGTTTCTGTTGATGATAATGGAATTGGTCGAGAAGCATCAAAAAAGATCAACAACTACAGAGAAAGTCATGTTTCACACGGATGGAAATTGGTAACCGATAAAATCGATATGATCTTCCAGAAATATGGTGTGACTGTGGACTATGAGATCATAGACAAAGTTGCTCCTGAAACAGGAACCAAGGTTATCTTCAATATTCCATTGATAGACGAGGAACTTCTAAAAGTATAAATTATTCCACCGTCACATTGAAACTGGAATCAAAGACGATACTGCCTTCAGTAACCTGATGAGCGCCCGGAATCATCAATCCTTTCATCTTCGTGGTTTTCCCTTTCACCAATAAGTCGGTCATTTGCTTATCTGTTAACTTCTTACCAAGCAACTCGAAAGGAACCATAAAGCCACAAACCTTGTAGTTGGAGCAGCCGACTCCGGTTCTACCCGTCATCAGTTTTACTGCTTTACACTTCGGACAAGTCAAATCATCAATAGTTACTTTTTCCTGAGGTTTTCGCTCTTTCTTTGGTTTTGGTGCTTCCGCAGTAGTGCTTACCAGATTGAATTGAATGGGTGCCTGAGAAAAGATTACTTCATCCGTAAGTTGCTTTACCATTACGATCAGCTCACTTTTGAATGTTTCCAAATCGTACTCACCTTTTTCGATCAAACGTAGTTTACGCTCCCATTGACCTGTCAATTCAGCACTTTTCAAAAGCTCATTCTGAATGGTTCCGATCAAACTCATTCCAATTGGCGTTGGAATCAGGTTCTTACGTTTCTTCTCGATGTATTTTCGTTTGAAAAGCGTTTCAATGATGTTGGCCCGCGTTGCTGGTCTACCAATTCCGTTTTCCTTCATCATATCACGAATTTCTTCGTCTTCCACCTGTTTTCCGGCGGTTTCCATGGCGCGTAATAAGGTTGCCTCGGTATATGCTTTTGGCGGACTGGTTTTTCCCTGATGAACTCTCGGTTCATGAGGACCACTTTCCCCTACTTCAAACTCAGGCATTACCTGTTCAGGCTTGTCCGCTTTTTTGGTATCGTCTTCCTTAGACTCCTCCCAAATTGTTCTCCACCCTGGTTCAATGATCTGCTTTCCGGTTGCTTTGAATTCGATCTTCTCAACTTTTCCAAGCACAGTAGTATTCGAAACTTTACATTCAGGGTAAAAAGCAGCTAAAAAACGACGAGCGATCAATTCATAGATCTGATTTTCAGTCATTGAAATTCCATTCGGTTGAATTCCCGTTGGAATGATCGCATGGTGATCTGTTACCTTCTTATCGTCGAAGACTGTTTTTAACTTCGGAATGGGTTTCGCTAAAATGGGAGCTGTAAACCTGGAATATGCTGTCATTCCGCGCATAATGCCTTCCATCTTTGGATGTAAATCTTCACTCAGATAAGTAGTATCCACACGCGGATAAGTCACGAGTTTCTTTTCGTATAAACTCTGAACATTTTTCAATGTTTCATCTGCAGAAAAACCAAACTTCTTGTTTGCCTCCACCTGAAGTGAAGTCAAATCGAACAAACGCGGATTTCCTTCCTTCCCTTCCTTTTGTTCAAATGAAGTGATCTCGAAAAGGTGCTGTTTCAAGTATTCCAGTCCCTGGTTCGCTCTGTCTTCCTTTACAATTCTTGGAATATTTGCAGTAAACTCTACACTTCTGTATAGTGTTTTCAGCTCAAAATACTCTTCTACATTAAAGGCATCTATTTCCAATTGACGGTTGACAATCATTGCCAAAGTTGGTGTTTGCACCCTTCCAATTGAAAGCGTAGCCTGTCCCTTCCCAAATTTCTTTGTGAACAATCGCGTGGCATTCATTCCCAACAACCAATCACCGATAGCCCGTGCACTACCAGCAGAATACAGGTTATTGTATGAATTTCCGTCCTTCAGCTTCTGAAAACCTTCTTTTATGGCTTCTTCTGTAAGTGACGAAATCCACAAACGCTTAATTGGAACGGAGCATTTTGCTTTGGAAAGTACCCAGCGCTGAATCAATTCTCCCTCCTGACCAGCATCACCACAGTTAATCACTTCCGTGCAATTCTGAACCAAACGTTCGATGGTAGAAAACTGTTTCTTCACCCCGGAATCGTCAATGAGCTTGATACCAAAACGTTCCGGAATCAATGGAAGATCTTCCAATTTCCAATATTTCCAGGATTCTTTATAGTCGTGAGGTTCTTTCAGCGTACATAAATGACCAAAGGTCCATGATACCCAATAACCGTTTCCTTCGTAAAACCCATCATTACGTTGTTTCGCACCGAGAATTTCAGCGATATCTTTTGCTACAGAAGGCTTTTCGGCAATGCAGAGAATCATAGAGCACAAAGATAATCCTTAACAGAGGAAAGCCGAAGGTCAAATGCGGAAAGTCTTGAACAAGTTATTAAAAAAGAGGAAAGCGAAAAGAGGGAGAGTCTAATTTGAAGCTGGACAACGTTTGACGGTTCTTCCCTAACCTTCTGATTAAACTCGAATTGATGTAGAGAAGTTGCCTTCTCATATCTTTCTTCTTTTGACTTTCCTCTGTTCCTCTTTAAATATCTATTAATTCCCCAACATTACTTTCACTTGACGCATTTCTCCGTTTACATTCATTCGAATCATGTAAACACCTGCTTCAATAGAGTTGAAAGAGATTACATTTTCATTTAAGTCAAAGGTCGTTTTTCTACCCAAACCATCAAAAACTTCAATATTTTCAATTGTCAATTCAGGATTCAAAACTACCTTATTCAACGAAGTACTGATCAATAGATCATCAACTTCGGCATCTTCCTTCACTCCTAACGCATTACATACATTATGAGTGAACTCAATATATCCATCAGGATTCACAGTAGTTTCAGTTACATGCGAAGCGGGATTACCTTGTTCTCCGTAAAGCACCATGATTTGATTCCCTTCAATTATATTGAAATCCCATCGTGCACTCAATTCCTGAGTCAGATTTGAGTTTACCGCGTTTACAGCACTGTAATCATAAGCAACCGGCGTGTAAATTACGATGGAATGCCCGACAGGAATCTGTTGCAACATATTTAACATTCCGTCCAATTGCAAAGAATCATTTTGTTCAAAAACGAAGAAAAACTCTACTCTCTGCCTACAACCGCTTTCATTCATATTTCCAAAAGAATGATTTGGATTTGCACCCTGATAATTGGTTCCCCACGGCATACAGCTCGACGGATCAATTACCGCGACATAAAATGCTGGTTCTGGTGAACAAAGTGAATACTCTCCTATCACACCATTCAAATAGAAGGCATTTTCGTAAGTACTAAAACTGTAGCAATTAACCTTCAATTCCGTTTGACCGAAAGAAGTTCCAACCAGAAAGGCGGAAGCAAAAAAGGAAAAGATTTTTTTGGTAAGTGTGTTTTTCATAAGGTGATTTTTGTCAAACTTAACTAAAGTTCTAAAATCCGTCACCTCGAATTAACATTCCTCTTAGACCAATGAATATTTCTTAATCAAGAACGAATACGGATTTTTTTCATCAACTTCCTGATACTGAACTTCAGAAACATGCCATTTAGATTCTTCTATCTCAGGAAAAAAAGTATCAGCACCAAAGGTGTGATTCACATGCGTTACATACATTTCTTCAATGACCCCCAGCTCAAGTGCTTCCTTGTAAATCTGTCCACCACCAATAATAAAAACTGTTGTATCAGATTCGTTTTTGTAATGGTCGAGGCAATCTTGAAGCGAATGAAAAACAATGCAGCCTTCAGCTGTAAAATCAGTATTGCGGGTTAAAACAGCATTTTCTCTGTTTGGCAATGGACGAAAACGCTCAGGAATAGAATCGTAATTTTTACGGCCCATAACTACAATATGGCCGGTTGTTGTTTCCCTGAAAAACTTCATGTCGGCAGGAAGATGCCACATCAAATCATTGTTTTTTCCAATCCCTCGTTCGTTGTCCATTGCAACGATCAGCGACACTTTTGCCATAACTATTTAATGTATTCTATTTTAAGCGGTTTATCTGTTCTGATGAGTTGCTTCAAGCATTTCTCCAAAGGCTCTTTCGCTTTGGTAGTTAAATGAAGTTGTTCACCGCTTTTGATCATTTTTTTCTTTGCTTTGATCATCAATTTTCTGCGCGCATAATCCGACCAAACGCCGTTTTCAACAAAAACATCAGTATTCGAAGGATTCACGTTTGCAGACAGAAGTGTAGGCTCTGGTAATCTCAAAATAATGGAATCGTTTTTCTCGATAAAATCAAAATCCTGAATCTTAAGATCTACTCCGTAAAGTAATTCACCTTTCACCACCAACGTCAACCTTCTTTTGATTGCCGACGGCTTCAAGGCTTCATCCATCGTATTGAAGTTCGAGAGTTTTTCTAATATTCCTGCACCCGAACTCCAGCCACTTTCATACATTTCAACCGTGTCTACCACCACTTCATCACGAAAACGAATGGTATTTAATTCCAATATAGATTTCACTTGCTCCACACGTAACGGTGTATCATCAATTGGCGTATCTGTAGAAGTATTGCCAGCCTTGATCATTTGAATAACGATATAAACGCCAAAGCCAAGAATAGCTAAAGCGCCCAATCGAATGACAAGCGTTCTAATCTCTTTAATCTTTTTTATCTTGCTCTCGTTCATGGATAATCACTTGTTCGAACCCTAACTGTTTGTAAAAATCACGAATAAACACACGTGCATTTTTTGAAGCGTCATTCAGCATATTCAACTGCTGCATATCTTTTCGAATGGACTTCTCGCCTTTTCGTAAAATGTCATTTGTTTCCGCCTGTGTAAATTGAAAACGAAATCCGCTAACCTCCGTCATTTCCGTTTTAATGGAATTCGGATCCATTTCAAAACTGGTAATTTGAGCTGCAGGAATGGTGATTTCAACGGTATTTCCATTCACTTTAATATCCTCCTCTTTGATCAGACTTAAATTCACCCCAGCCTTCACTTTCGCTTTACATGAGATGAGAATTTTTCTATCCCCAAGCTTATACCACTCGCCTTCGTCATCCAGTTTAATGACTTTTCCAAGCGTATACTCCGTAGTGGAAAGCGTTCCAATTTCACGTATTTCATACACTTCACCTTTCTTAGCATCCTTGTCGTCTGAACCACAAGAAACCATGAAAAGCGAAAGAATACTTATGCATATTATCTTTTTCATTCTTCTAAAAATGCTGCTTTACTTAAAGTTCTAATGCCAATCTCGAAACAACGATCATCTGCATCAAAACGCGGATGGTGCACACCAAAAGTGATGCCTTTTTCTTTATTCCCCACTCCAAGTCTATAAAAACAGGTCGGTATTTGCTGAGAATAAAACGCAAAATCTTCCGAAGTCAACCGAATAGGAAGATCTTCCACTTTATCGTTTCCAAGCTCTTCAGAAACTGCTGCTTTCATTTTTCGCGTCAAATCAGCATCGTTAAAGAGCATGGGATAACCCTTAGAAATTTTTACATCAGCAGTTGCACCAAATTCCGCACATGTATTGTTGACGTGAGAAGAAATAATCTTCAATGCTTCTTCGCGCCAAGGCTCATCCATTGTTCTGAACGTACCTTTTATGATTGCTTTGTCCGGAATTACATTGGTAGCTCCAAGCGCTTCAAAATGTCCGAAAGTCAAAACACATGGAATTTTCGGGTCACATTTTCTACTCACCACCTGTTGCAAGCCGGTCAATAAATGCGCTCCTATCATAATTGGATCAATGGTTTGATGCGGCATCGCACCATGTCCACCTTTTCCGTTAATGGTAATGTAAATTTCATCGCTCGAAGCCATGTACAATCCTTCTCTAAAGCCAACTGAACCAACTTCCATTTCAGGGAAAACATGAAGCGCTACCATCGACATCACTTTCGGGTTTTCCAAAACACCGTCAGCAACCATGATAGATGCTCCACCAGGATTTTTCTCTTCACCAGGCTGAAAAACCAGTTTAACAGGGTGTTTCAACTCATTTCTAACCGACCACAAATATTCTGCAACAGCCAAATGAATTGAAGTATGAACATCGTGTCCACAAGCGTGCATTACACCTTCAACCGTACTTTTATATGCTTTTTCGCTTTGCTCCAAAATAGGAAGTGCATCCAATTCAGAACGCAATGCAACACAAGATTGATTTTTAGCATGCTGTTCACCTCGAATCATCCCTACAACTCCTGTCCCCGAAAAATGCTTTGTGAATGGAATTCCTATTTTCTCTAAACTTTGAGCTACAAATTCCATTGTGTTCTTCTCTTCAAAAGACAACTCAGGAAATTGATGCATATGTTCTCTGTAAGCCTTGGCCTTTAACACTAAACCGTTAAGAATCTCTTGCGGAATTTTCATTGATTTTTATGGACTGAATTCGAATTGGAAAGGTAGGAATTTTTTCAATCAAAGAAAGACGAGGCTCTATAATAACCGCAAAGAAAAGAGAGCGCGGAGATCTATGCCTTTGCGCTCTCTTTTCTTTGCGATTCATTTTACGAATTATCTCTTCGTCAATTTTTTGATTTGCTAAATCTATAGCACAAAAAAAAGGCAACTTCTCAGTTACCTTTTCTTTTTAGGGAGGGAGACGGGTCTCACCTCGACTTCATTTCATTGCGCTCGGTATAAACTTCTCGACCCGAAATGGTACAAACAAAAAAAGGCAACTTCTCAGTTACCTTTTCTTTTCAGGGAGGGAGACGGGTCTCGAACCCGCGACCTCTGGTACCACAAACCAGCGCTCTAACCAACTGAGCTACAACCTCCGTGTATCTATCAACTTATTTCTAAGCTCAGAATCGAGGTCAAAAGTAATACATTTTTCTTCAAAAAGGAGCACTAACAATGAAAAAAAAGCACTTTTCCGAATATTTCCGGAAATATCTTCGCTTTAAGTTCTGACAACAATTTGGATTCCAACCCTTTCAAATGTGATTCATCTATATCGCAAGAAGGTGTCGATAAACACAATATTTACCTTAATTTCGCGTTCCGAATCGTAATGAGAAAATTTTTATTCTTCAGTGTATTGGCTTTTTTGCTTGGCGGTTGTGTTAAAAACGAGCCGGCACCTGTTTGGCTTGAGATAAATGAATGGACAATTGAAGCAAATCCGCTTGTTGATCCCGGTTATTTATCGCACAACTTTACAGATGTTTGGGTTTACGTAGACAACAAACTTCTTGGTGTTTTTGAGCTCCCTTGTAAAGTTCCTGTAATGATGGAAGGCTCAAACAAAAGCATTCGACTTTATCCTACCATTCGCAACAACGGTATTTCCGGAACAAAGAAAATTTATCCCTTTGTTGAACCTTTTGAAGAGATGCACGACCTAGTATCTGGCGGAACAATCACTATGAATCCGAAAACAAGATACTACTCAAACTGTCAGTTCTGGTTAGAAGATTTCAATACAAATAATGCCGATTTTGATACTGACAATAGCGTATCAACAGCTGAAATGGTATTGGAACAGGATCCGGCAATTGTGCTCGATGGAAAATACGGACACATTCACTTAAGCGGCGATGATGATCTTTGGGTTGGTATTTCGGCGCAGGCACTAGATCTACCAAAAGGCGGTGCTGAAGTGTACCTGGAAATTGAGTATAGAAATACAATTCCAATTCTTCAGGGCGTAATTGGGATTGCAAGTGACAATACGCCAACGAATAATCCTTACATCTCCCTGAATGCACAAAGTGCTTCAACGGTTGAATGGAAAAAAATCTATTTAGATCTAAGAGAAATTGTTTCCTACTCCACTAATGCCGTAGGATTTAAACAATATCTCAAAGCGGCGCTCGACGGAACTTATACTTCCGGAGATGTTTACATTGATAATATAAGACTGGTTTATTTCTAAACTGCATGACACGCTTACTTACTTTCATTTTAGTTATTACAGATTTCTTTGCAGCCGCAACTGCGTGGGGTTTGTTTTACTATTTCAGAAAGACAGTAATTGAAAATGTACCTTTCGAGATCAACAATACCTTTTGGCAGGGAATTCTGATTGTTGCCTGTGCATGGATTATTTTTTACCTGATTCAGGGAACTTACCATGATGTACGCAGACTTTATCGCTTACGCATTATTGGCCTTACCCTATTCGCCTCAATCTTTGGCTCTATAGTTCTGTTCTTTGCGCTTTTGATAGACGACAGAGTAGAAAGCTACAAAGATTACTACGAGGCTTTACTTACACTTGCCGGATCGCATTTCGTACTTACAATTTTCACGCGACTGATCATCACAAGTATTGTAGTAAACCGAATTCATACCGGGAAAGCAGGTTTCAGAACTGTTATCATTGGTGGATCAGATAAAGCAATTTCCATTTATAATGAAGTTCAGCAACTGGCAAAAAGCAGCGGAAACATTTTCGTTGGTTATATCAACCTGAATGGTGTTGACCGTTTACTTGACGGCGAATTAGAGTATTTGGGACACGTTGATAATCTGGAGAAGATCTTAAATGACAATGAAATTGAAGAGGTCATTATTGCGCTGGAAAGCACGGAACATGAACGGTTGAAAAACATCGTAGCCCGCATCAACCACCATCACGTAGTGATTAAAATTGCCCCGGATCTTTTCGATATTTTGGCCGGATCGGTAAAACTGAACAATATCTTCGGCGCGCTTCTGATGGAAGTTAATCAGGACGTAATGCCGACATGGCAATTGGTCATTAAAAGAACGATGGATATTGCATTGTCGCTCTTTGCTATCGTCATTCTGATTCCTTTCTACATCATTTTCGCTATCTCCGTAAAGCTTTCATCGAAAGGACCTATTCTTTTCTTACAGGAGCGAATTGGATTGAATGGAAAGCCTTTCAAGATCATTAAGTTTAGAACGATGTTTACGGATGCTGAAAAGCAAGGTCCGCAATTGTCTAGTTCGAACGATCCGCGTATTACTCCGGTTGGAAGATTTATGCGTAAAGTGAGAATTGATGAATTACCACAATTTTTCAACGTATTGAAAGGCGATATGTCATTGGTTGGTCCACGACCAGAACGTCAATTCTTTATTGATCAAATTGTGAAGATCGAACCTCAGTTCATGGAATTGACAAAAGTTCGTCCGGGAATTACTTCCTGGGGACAAGTAAAATACGGTTACGCTGAAAACGTGAATCAAATGATTCAACGCATGAAGTATGATTTACTTTACCTGAAGAATAGAACGATTGCACTTGATCTGAAGATCATGCTTTACACGATTTTGATCGTTGTAAAAGGGAAAGGGAAATAGTTTTCCTAAAACAATCTCCACACCACTCCTGCTGATAAAGAATAGTTTTTTGTCCTTCCTTCCTGAAACAACACAGTAAAATCATTCGTTGCTATAGTAAAAGATACTGCAGAGTAAACACTCCCAAACGTAATTCCCAACGGAACATTCAACTTATTGAAATTGCTATTAATTCCAGCAGAAACTCCAATAAGGCGTGCAGTAGCCTGTGCACCCAATGAAAAATAGGGTGATCGAATACTTCCAACTGCATTCGGATTTAAAGGAACAATGATATCGGAAGAAAATGAAACTGCTTTATTCAACTTCCATTGCGCTCCAAGATTTACCGTTGAAGCGGTTGCACTCGTAAAAGTTCCCCCTTCTTCATAATTCTCAATTGGACTTGTCGCAATAAACATATTCGATTCTACCCATTGATCATAAAAACTCATGTCTTTTGAAGTTCCGAATGGGTAATGAAACATGTTTTTATCATTTACAGAATTGTATTCAGACGTACTCGATTCTCCTTGATCTCTCCAACGAATAAAGCCTAAATTATTAATGCTCACTCCCAGAATAAATTGCTCACTCTTCAAAAAACTCACTCCTAAATTTACAGAAGTACCCAATCCAGGGTTTTTCATTCTCGACGTATTCTCTACAACTCCAGCGCTTGCAATTCTCATGTAAAACTCTCCGTCTTTCGACTCCCAATCATAAAACTCCTGACCTTGAATAATGTTTAAAGTAACACCAATAAAGGTTTCCCAACCTGGAATAACTTCCTTATAAGCATTTCCCCACCCAATGGAAAAATTCCTGGTTTTCATTCCTTTAAAATAAGACCCGTCCAACTGTTCTCCAATAGTCAGCGAATCATTGGAAAAGGCATGAACCACTTTACCAAGAGTTTCATTCGTATAAGCCGCAGAATTATTTGCAATTACTTCACCTGTCGACAAAACTAAACTATCAAAATAAGGATTCACCTTTCCTAAAGTCAACATATTAGCTGTTCTTTCCGACAATTGAATACTTCCATTGATTTCATTACTTATTTGTACAGCGAAAGTACCGTGAGACTTTGTTACGTAACTCGCTCCAACTAAGATTCGATTATAGCGCAGCGACGATTGCTTCATCAATAAATCACGAAGTTCGTATCGACCTTCGACAGAAAACGTAGTATCAAACCCAACACCGCCATCCTTATAACTATAAAATGACTCCACAACCGTTTTGTTTATGATGTTTCCGTCCATCGCAGAATTGTAGAGATAACGTGGCGTTACAGGAGTGGCAGCGAGTACAGAAAAGTCGAATATTTTAAAGGCAAACTTATGTTTGTAAAAACGAGATTGCCAACCAAGATTAGACGGGTTAGTTGCCAGCGAAAAGTAATCTATGTTTACCGCAGTCCCGGTTCCTCTACCCAAAGTGCTTGAGTTGCTTGAACCAGTTACCTGAGCACGTCCGTTTACAGCGAATAAAATAGTAATGAATAGTAATGTTCTCATGATCAATGGTTAGAGTTTGTAAAATAATCCTCCATGTAATACTGAAAGACCATAACCAGCTTCAATAAACAATCCAAAGTGTTCTTTAAAAAGATATTCTGCTCCAAGCATAAATTGCGGAACGAAATAGGCCGTTTTTGTATTAATTTCTTCAGGAGCATCGAGTGTTTGAGTACTTATATTCATAACACTTCTTTGTACACCAATACCCACACCTAATGAAGTATAAATTTTCCATTTCCGTAAAAATCGGGATTCGGCATCAGGAAAATCCAAATAATAAATTCCTTCAATTAGAAATTGATTTGTTTTAAGGGGACCAGAATAATCTGCATAAAATGCAGTGTCTTCATCCGAATAAATCAAATCTCTTCTGGAAACAGAGCTTCTTTGAAAATCATAGTTGAAACCGATTGCAAATCGCTTTTTAAGAAAATAGTGCGCATCAAAGTGAAATGGCCCGGAACCACTTGAGAAAACTCTTGGGATATCAAAACCAGCACTAACGCGCAATAAGGACTGATATCGCGGTAAAGTATCTTGAGAAAATGAAACCTGTTGTGACAGAACAAATAATAGCAGAATAGTGAGTGTTTTCATTTGTTGAAATTGACTTCGAAATGTATAATTTCTAAAGTGATTTGTCTGGTTTTAACAAAAGTTATACCAAATTCAAACAAAATGGAATCAACTACGAATTCAAGAGAAAACTAAACCAAAAAGCAAGATTAGCAAAAACTGAAAAAGTCAAAAATCAAAAGTTAAAAATCCCTTTGAAAACAACTAAGTATCACGTCTTCTTAGGCATACTGCGAATACAGTAAACTCCAGCACAACTAAAGAATATTGACAGAATGGGGAAAATCCATAGACCAAATTTACTATCGTTCTTTATTGCAGCGTTTAAATTTTGAAGCTTCAGATACTTTTTAGATCCAGCTCTTAATCCGTACACTTGAACTTCAAGGTAATTAATGGATCTATCTGAAAAACTTGGCATACTCTTACCTAACAGTTTAGAGTCGTAGACTTCTGTCAACACATCTAGCCCTATCGTATCTCCCATCTTAACGTCTGCAACAAATTCTTCAGCATCAGTTGCTTTCATAAAATTGCCCGAAATGTCAAATTTGAATTTTGGAAAAGACTTGAGTTTAATCAATAAATGATAACCACTTTTACCTGAACTCACTAGTTTTGGTCTAATAATTATTACGTCATCAATTGAGGTCAATTGCTTGATTTCGACGTTATCACCATATGTATCAACCGTATGAAAAGTCAATAAAACGGAGGAAATAGAGAAACCAAAGTAAACAAGTGCACCGTAAAAATTAAATCTTCGGTTCTTAGTATTCAAAAGGTCAGGATCGACTGTTCCATACTGAGTCAGAATTTCTTTAATTCTGCGATAATTATCGTATTTCGAAGAGACAATTTTATATCGAAAAGTGTCGGTAACAATTGTCAATTCATGCCACTTACTGCCTTTATGCTCCTCTTCAACCTCCAACCAAAAACGTATTTCATTCAGATCGAAAGTCTTCTTTTGATAGCCGAGAATAGATTTAATAAGCGCTTTTTCATCTCGAATAAGAATGGAGTCATATTTAAAGATTCTGGAAAGAATGAAAATACCAAACAAGCAAAAAAAGATTCCTCCAATAAATTCCAAAATTTGAAGGTAGGGTAGTGAAAACGATTTCGAAATTAAATGATAACCAAAACAAAAGCACAGTACACCTCCCACAACAATAGTAAAGACTTCAATTTGAAATTGATCTCCAGAAGTGATTTTTCGTTTAAGAATCATTTAATTGGAATGAACTTTCAGTTCTTCTTAAACACGGCAATTGCCTCAATGTGGCTTGTGTGTGGGAACTGATCAACCAAACTGATCTTTGTAGTCTTGTAACCGTTTTGTTCCAATGTTTCCGCGTCACGAGCCTGTGTTGCAGGATTACATGAAATGTAAACAATTGATTCTGCGCCAAGTGCAATTACTTTTAAAAGCGTTTTTGGAGCAATTCCTGCACGTGGTGGATCAAGAATAATCGTATCGATTTTACCCGCATATTCTGGGTGAAGGTTCAGGAATTTCCCGACGTCGGCTGCAAAAAACTTGATTTGATCCAGTTTGTTCTGTTTTGCATTGCGTTTAGCGTCTTCAATCGCTTCTTCAACAATGTCAACACCGATAATTTCTGAAACGTTGATCCGTTGAGCGACTAATTGACCAATGGTTCCTGTTCCACAGAACAAGTCCATGATCACACCATTTTCCTTTGTATTCTCAACTACGTAGTCAATTGCCTTGGTATAGAGTTTCTCAGCACTCATTGGATTGGTCTGGAAGAAACTTTCCATACTGATCTCAAACTTAAGCCCCAATAAATCTTCCACAACAACTGCAGCTCCATAAAGCAACGAACTTGTTCCGTTTTCAATCTTCGCTCTGTCAGCAACATTATCGTTGATCGTATGCCAGATTCCAGCTAAACGGTTTCCAAGCTTCTCTTTCAGGAAGTCGACAACTGCCTGAGGCTTGAATTTCTCCAAACCATCCGAACTTGTTACCAAATGCAGCAACAATTGATCCTGATGGAATGATTTCCGAACAACGATGTGACGGAAGAATCCTGTTTTCTTTGGCGGATGCCAGGCAGGTAACTCGAAGCTTGCAAGTAACTCGCGCAACTCACGAAGAATCGTTTCAAATTGCTCATCAAACAAACCACTTGGCTTGTCTAAGCTTTCTACTTTCCACCATGTACCACGACGTTTAAAGCCCAATGCAAAAGCATCGTCTTTCTCTTCGTTTGTAGCTAAATCATGTTCGATGGAAGAAAAGCTGTACTCCATTTTATTTCTGTAGAAATAAGGTTCTGGAGCTCCAATAAATTCATCGAATAAAGAAGTCGGATCTTGAATTCGACCTAGTTTTCGATAAACGTCAAGCGTATTTTGTTTCTTGTATTTCTGTTGCTCTTCGATTGGAACAAAGATGTATGGTGCACCCGAAATTTCTTGATAAGGAAGCATGACTTCAACTGGCGAACGTTCAATGACTTCAACCAATTTACATTCAGCATGACGCTTGCGTTTCTTATCCACGCGAGCACGCACTTTCTGTCCAGGAAATGTATTTTCTACAAAGACGATAAAATCCCCTTCTTCAGAACGCAAACGCGCCAAACCTTGTCCACCGAAAGCCAAGTCTTCGATGACAACTTCAATAATTTCGTTACGATGTACCACTTGAGTATTTCTTAGATCATACCGCGAATCACGCCTTTATCACATGATTCAATAAATGATAAGATCTGATTTTTAATCGGAGAATCTGGCATTGTTTCTTTCACAATATCCATTCCTTTCGACATGTTGTTGTTTTGAACGTAAATGATGCGGTAGATATCTTCCACTTCACGTACCTGCTCGTCTGTAAATCCTCTGCGACGCAAACCAACAGAATTCACTCCAGCAAACGTCAACGGCTCGCGAGCACATTTCACATATGGAGGAACACTTTTACGGATCAATGAAGCACCAGCAACAAAAGCGTGAGCACCAATATTCATGAATTGCTGAGCAGCAACCATTCCTTCCAAAATAGCAAAGTCTTCAATGGTAACGTGACCAGAAAGTCCAACATAACTTGCCAAAATCACATTATTCCCGATAAAACAATCGTGTGCAACGTGAACGTAAGTCATTAACAAACAATTGTCACCGATCTTCGTTTTCATTCTGTCGTTTGTTCCACGATGAATCGTCACACATTCGCGAATAACTGTATTGTTACCAATCTCAACCGTTGTGTATTCACCAGCAAATTTCAAATCCTGAGGAACAACGCCAATTACAGCACCGGGGAAAATCTCACAATTCTCACCAATTCTGGTACCCGGATAAATAGTCACATTCGGATGAATTTTGGTTCCAGCACCAATAATTACATCATCGTAAATTGTAGTAAACGATTCTACAGTAACATTTGCACCCAATTGTGCTCCAGATGCGATATTAGCCAGATTACTTATCATTCTGTTTTATCTTTAATGACTTGAGCAAGCATTTCAGCTTCCATTACCACTTTTCCATTCACATATGCCTGACCACTCATATGTACCAAACCTCTGCGGATTGGCGAGATCAATTTCAAATCGAACACCAGCGTATCACCAGGAACTACTTTTTGCTTGAATTTCACGTTGTCGATCTTCATGAAATAAGTAGAATACAAATGCGGATCTTCCACTTTACTCAAGGCAAAGATTCCTCCTACCTGAGCAGTTGCTTCAATTTGAAGAACTCCCGGAAAGACAGGATTACCCGGGAAATGTCCCTGGAACATTGGCTCATTCATTGTAACGTTTTTCACACCAACAATGTGCTCGTCACCAATTTCCATTACTTTATCTACCAACAAGAACGGGTAACGGTGCGGAAGCATTTTTTCGATATCGTTGATGTTATACAACGGTTCTCTTTCCAATCCGAAATCCTTTAATCCTTTTTCTTGTTTCTTGATTTGCTCTTTTAATACTTTCGCGAAACGCGTGTTCCCCGAATGTCCGGGACGTGCTGCCAAAATATGTGCTTTAATTGGTCGACCAACCAAGGCTAAATCACCAACGATGTCTAACAACTTGTGACGTGCCGGCTCATTTTCAAATTTCAATTTAATACTGTTCAATACACCAATTCCGTCGTAATTAACTGAAAGCGTGTCTTTACCAAGCATTTTCGCCAATCGGTCTAATTCTTCCTGGCTGATATCCGGACGTTCAACCAAAACGATTGCATTATCCAAATCACCACCTTTAATCAGGTTATTAGACGCCAAAAATTCCAATTCACGCATAAAACAGAACGTTCTACACGGTGCAATTTCCGTTTCAAACTCAGCAATCTGGAACATGCTTGCGTGCTGCGTTCCAAGCGCTGGGCTTTTGTAATCAACCATTACAGTTACACGGTAATGATCATCGGGAACAGCAAGAAACTCAATTCCGTTCTCTACATCTTCCCACTTAATATTTTCTGTAAGCTCAAAGTAATCTCTGTCAGCATCCTGCTCTACATTCCCAACACGGATAATTTCTTTTACGAACGGAGAAGAACTTCCGTCCATAATTGGAATTTCAGGTCCTGTAAGTGTGATTAGTGCATTGTCGATCTGCATCCCGTATAAAGCTGCAAGAACATGTTCAGTTGTGTACACTTTAGCACCATTCTGCTCCAATGTAGTTCCACGATCTGTAGAAACCACCAAATCAGCATCCGCCTTAATGGTTGGTTGATTTTCTAAATCGATACGTTGAAACTTGTAACCGTGATTTGCATCAGCCGGGTGAATAGTCATTGTTACTTTTTCACCTGTGTGCAATCCAACACCATTAAATTCAATTGCCTCTTTGAGGGTACGTTGTTTATCTGCCATAATTTATTCCGGCTTTTTATCCAATGATTTTATTTTTTGATCTAATTCGTTGATTTTCTGCAAAATGAACGGCAGCTTTCTGAATCCAAAATACGATTTTTTGAAATCGTCAATTGAAATTCCGGGAGACCCCATAAGCGTATCTGCCTTTTTCACAGAACTTGGAATTCCTGATTGTGCAACAATCTTGGTTCCATCTGCAATTGTCAAGTGACCGCTAATTCCAGCTTGTCCACCAACCATTACGTGTTTTCCAATTTTTGCAGAACCTGCAACTCCAACCTGTGCAGCCATAGCTGAATGTGCTCCAATTTCGACATTGTGAGCCAAATGCACCAGGTTATCTATTTTCACTCCCTGACGAATAATTGTAGAACCCATTGTTGCGCAATCAACAGTTGAATTGGCACCAATTTCTACATCATCTTCAAGGATTACATTTCCAATTTGCGGAACTTTAGAGAAAACTCCTTTTTCATCAGGAGCAAACCCAAATCCATCACTACCCAAAACAACTCCGGCATGAAGCACACAGTTTTTCCCGATAATACAGCCTGAATACACTTTTACTCCGGCGTAAATGACAGTTCCATCACCAACTTCAACATTGTCGCCAACATAAGCATTTGGATAGATCGTCACATTATTTCCAATTTTCGCACCTTCGCCAATGTAAGCGAACGCCCCTAAATAAAGCTCTTCTCCAACCACTGCATTTTCAGCGATGAAAGAAGGCTGCTCAATTTTTGGTTGTTTCTTGCTCATTTGATTGTAGATATCCAACAACTTAGCAAAACATGCGTAAGCGTCTTCAACTTTCACCAACGTAAGCGAATTTGGAAGTTCTTTTGACGGCTCAAAAGTTTCGTTTACGATACAAATACTTGAACCCGTAGAGTAAATATATTCTTCGTACTTAGGATTGGATAAAAACGAAAGAGAGCCTGTAACGCCTTCTTCAATTTTCGCTAAACCCGAAACTGTAACGTCAGGATTTCCAACTACTTGACCATTCAACAGGCCTGCTATTTGCGATGCAGAAAATTCCATTTAAACAAAGGTAATAAAATGATTCACTGTAATTCTCAGTTTTATCGGACTTATCAACAGTTAACGTTTCGTAATGCCTAATGAATCGACAGTATCAAAACCTTCCACCGTGATATGTTCCTCAAACCAATAGCTAGATGCAGTGATTTTCAATTTGGTTGGAGTTTCGAAGACGATTTTTTGAATCGGGTACGGACTTGTTGACAGATTTGAGTGTTCGAAATCAATCATTCCATTCTTTTTCAAGTATTTCTCTACTTCTTTCGAATCTACTAAATCGTATTTTTCTTTTTCCTTATTGAAATAAGAATCTTCTTCGTTGAGATAAACAATGGTTTCAACAGATGGGAAACGAATCATTTTCCCCGTTCCAACCTTCGTGTTTTTTACAGCCAAAATACTTCCCTTAGGAATTCGAACTTCAGAGATAAATGCATCTTTTGGAAGCGTAAACCACAGCTTCACTTCTTTGCCTTTGATTTCCTTGGCAACTTCATACACTTTTGTATTTCCATCTTTCTTACTTCCGGAGAAATTTACATCACCATCGTCAAGGAATTTTACAATTGCTTTTTCATCCAGACCAAGTTTATCAAAAGCCACCTGATCACTTTCAGGAACTACAATTACACGACCCAAAATAGTGTTTTTTACACGGTTATCCGGTTTCCAGGAACAACCTCTGTCCTTGAAGAAAAAGAAGACGAAAACTAACCCAAAGGCAAAGCCTATTCCATAGTATTTCAGTCGACGAAGAAAGTTTTTCATAATCACGAATGCGAAAGAAAGTTTTCGCGTTGCAAATTTAAGGATTTCGAAAGGATAAACGTTAAATGTTGGGTTGTGTTGTACCTAAAAATCGGTAGAGTGTGGAGAACGGCATAACGCAAGGAGTTCTTCTCCTTTTTTAACCGCCAAGAAAAGGAGATCCTGCCTGTTCGGCAGACAGGTGCAAAGGAGGAAAACAATCTTTGCGTTCTTATTTCTTTGCGTTTAGTAAATCAATAATTTCTTTTAGTGACGAGTAAAAACAAAAAAACCTCGCCACAAGGACAAGGTTTTTTTATTGCTTTGATTGGGATTGAATTAGATCAATGCATCCAATTTTGCTGTCAATTGATTTTTAGGAACTGCTCCAACAGATTTATCTGCGATCTCACCTCCTTTTACGAAAAGTACAGTTGGAATATTACGGATTCCGAATTGTCCTGCAACTCCCGGGTTCAAGTCAACATTTACTTTCCCGATAACTGCTCTACCTTCGTACTCACCAGCCATTTCTTCGATAATTGGAGTCAACATTCTACATGGTCCACACCACTCTGCCCAAAAATCAACTACTACTGGTTTGTCTGATTTCAACACAAGCTCTTCAAAGTTTGCGTCTGTGATTTCTAATGCCATAATTTGTGTTCTTTAATTGAAATAGCTCTTCGCTTTTTCAAAGTTAATTTAAAATCTTTTTACTCAAAACTCTTACCAAACAAATTAAACCGTCAGCTTGTCATGCTGAACTTTCATTCGCTTCATTGTTTTTTGGTTATTTGTTTCAAGACAGTAAAAATAGATTCCATTCTCGAGTTGTGACGTATCGAACCTGACAATATGTCCACCAGTTTTGAACAATTCATCTCTCAAATTCATCTTCTCGCTTAAATCCTGATTCAAAATGCTGAATTTCACATTTTTAGGATCTTCGGTTGTAAAGTAGAACTCCAATTCACCCGTTACTAAGGTATTCTCTAATTCAAACAATTTCACATATTCAGCATGATTGATTGCTCCTTTATTCAAACGCTGAATGAAGTTTTTATAAAGCAAATAAAGAATCAAACAAGCCGAAAGTCCAATAGCAATAGCATACACATAGCGCAACGATGACCTTCTGGGAACTGAACCCATTTGATAAATGGCAAACGAACTGATTAGTAAACTAATGAGTAAAACAATGAGTTGATTTCTTTTTGTCATAACGATACGATTCCTTCAATTTTTGCTGCATGCATGTAAACTTCAATGATATCGTCTACATTCATCATCATTTCTTTTGCACTCACACTAATGTACTTACCCGTTTTCGATTCGTTGAAATTGATTTCCGACAAGTCGGTAAACAAAGCGGCTGCTTGTGCTAAGGCCTGTGGAGTATTTGGAACGATGAATTTAAACAAGTAAACATTTGGCCATTCTTGTAATTCTAACTGTTCGCGAAGTTTGCTGAATGCATCTGAATTCATGGACTAAACATATTGGAAACGCAAAGATAGTCGCTTTAATTCCAAAAAGAACAAATACAGAGTTTCATTCGCTTTTATTTCGGCAAACGGTACCAAAGTCAATTGCTCAAAATCACGGATTCGTCTTGACTTACATTCTGCAAATCCGGAATGAAGGTTCATCAACTGTTCAGTTGCCCCCACTTTGGGATCCTCTTCCTCCCATTGAACAGCAGGAATTAGAGCATAGAAATCTTTTTGCAGGTTGAAACCAACTTCCAACAATTCTAACAATTCTGAAGGTGTAGAAGCATTAAAGCTTTTCAATTTCCAGCTTGAGTATGAGTTTGAAAAGATCAACCAGGCTTCTTGCATGTTTAATCCCTCATAAACGGGAAGTGAAATGGAAACAGATGAAGACTCCAATTCCAGAGCTTCTTCAAACAATTGCAATTCCTGCAACGATTTAATACGCTGTTTTGCTGTTGCTCTTAATAAAGGTTTAGCCTGAAGCTGTTGTTTTACCTCAAAAAATTCCTGCTCGAAATATTCTTCAGCACTTTCAAGATCATCGAAAGTCAATTTACCAATTGCTATCACTCCACCTCGCCTTTATTTCGTCGCATTCGAATGTTGAGGAATTCAATTAATAGCGCGTAAACCATTGCGAAATAGATGTATCCTTTTGGTACGTGCTGACCAAATGATTCTGCAATTAACAATACTCCAATGGTTACCAGGAACCCAAGTGAGATCATTTTGATAGTTGGACGAGCATTGATAAAATCTCCAATTGGTTTAGCGAACACCAGCATAATCAACATAGAGATAATTACTGCCGCAAAAATGATGATCAAAGGATCGCCGTGAGCTTCATGACGAATATCGTTTGTCATACCAACTGCTGAGATAACTGAATCAAAACTGAAAATGAAATCGATCATTACGATTTGCATAACCACTGCACTCAAGCGTGTTTTCTTCTTTTTAGAACCATGCTCTTCACCTCCTCTAACACTGGAACTCATTTCACCAACCGACTTGTAGATCAGAAACAAACCACCAATAAGAAGAACCAAGCTATGACCTGTAAATCCTTGTCCGTAAATCGTGAACAACGGATGTTTATCTAAAGTCATGATCCATGAAACAATGGACAATAGAACAATTCGAATGATCAAAGCAAGGCTCAATCCCAAAATACGTGCTTTACGCTGATCTTGCTTAACAAGTTTATCGGTAATGATTGAAATGAAAATGATATTGTCGATACCGAGCACAATCTCTAAAAGAGTTAATACTACTAAATAAAAGATTCCGACACCGGTCGTTAAAATATGAAAATCCACTAATTTCTAATTTTGGACAAAGTTAATAGCGGTAGACAAAAAACAATGCGTTTTAAGGATTATTGACAAGAATAATTCATATACACCGTTCCAAAATGAACCAAAAGTTAATTTTTCTGCAATTCCTTTTTTATTTCATTGAGATTCCTTTAATTTGGAATACAAAACCTGATACCTGTTTAGACGGGTTTCAAACCAATAGAGAGAGCTTGATCTGTTTTTCGTAGTAGTTTTTACAGTTCAGGCTCTTTTTTATTTCACATTCTCCTTGTAGTTCATCTAAATTTTGCCACGAATGCACGAATGACGACTTTGTCGTCTGGCTCACCTACCGGTCTCGCATTCAAGAAAAATAAAACTCTTCTTTGTTAACTAAAACTTCTCAGCTCTACGGGAAATAAAAGAAACATCGGTTATAGGATGTAACTTGTATCTTTATTTTCGAGCCAGATTCTCGAAGTAAGACTTTAAGATGGCGCTGTTCTGAATTCCTATTGTGTGGACTTCCAACACTTTGGCTTTTTTATCTGAAATATTCAAGAATTGTTGAAGTTCCAGTTCCAACTCGTTTTGGTTGGAGGCTGAAGAATAAGCAACATTAAATCCTTCACAGATCTTCTGTGCATTGTAATTATGCTCTGCAACAAAAATCTTTGACAATTGATTGGTGGAAGATGGCCCGGGAATAATATTGAAAATATCACCACCACCATTGTTCACGATAATCACTCTCAGGTTTTCAGGAACATGTGCATTCCACAGTGCATTTGAATCGTAGAAGAACGACAGATCGCCAGTAACTAAAACATGTAATGAATTAGAATCAATTATTGCGGCACCTGCAGCGGTTGAGGTACAACCATCAATTCCGCTTGTTCCGCGATTACAATAAACCTCTCCCTTGAACAAATTTGGAAACAGCAATCCATAGCGAACCATTGAACTATTGGAAAAATGAAGCTTCGAAGGTGAAGTTATCGACTTCATGATTGTTTCGACCACTTTGAAATCCGAAAACGATATTACTTCAGCGTATTTATGATGTTTAACAAGCATTTCCGCTTTTGCATCAGACCACAATTTACCAAAAGCGCTCATTTCGGCTTGAGAAGTTGTTTCATGGAAGAAATTCAGGAAGTCCTGTAATTCAATATCAAGTGAAATTCGTAAACCCTGAAAAACATCTGCAAAAGCAAATTGCTGGTCAACTGCAATAACGGTCGCACCAGAATCGCGAAGGTACTTTTTGATTCGTTTTGAAATAATTGTCCCGCCAACCTGAATTACTAAATCTGGTTTATATGCAGGATCTGAACCTACAATTGCCAAAACAGAATCGATTGGTTCAATTACATTCTCTGCATGCAGGTTACTGGTATGTTCAACCAAAATGGCCACTTTTTCTTCTTCAGCAAGTTGAATAAGTAAGTTATCAATCTCAGGGTTCTTGTCTTTTTGTCCAACAACCACCATGCATTTTTTTGATCTCTTAACCTGTTCGGAAATTTCCAACTTAGCAATATTGCTAAGTTGTTTTTTTGGAGGGAATTGCTTCACCAAAACCGTATCGTAACTACCATTCGTTTCCACTTGCTCGTATAACGGTTCTGTAAATGGTATGTTGATATGAACCGGACCTTTCTTAAATTCGGCTTTCTGCAACAATTCAGAAATCCTCAGCTGTGCCTGCCACTTTTTATCGGAATTGAAGAACTGAACCAAATGGTAGAAATCAAGCACGTGTGTTCCAAAAGCGTTTTGCTGACGAATGGTTTGTCCATCACCATGATCTATCCATTCTGTTGGTCGATCTGCAGTTAGAACCACCAATGGAATTTGCTGATAAAATGCCTCAACAACAGCTGGAAAGTAATTCAATGGAGCTGAGCCCGAAGTACAAGCAATGGCAACGGGTTTCTTAAGCTGCTGCGCCATTCCAATGGCATAAAAAGCTGCACTTCGTTCATCTGTAATGACAAAAACAGTAAAGAAAGGATCTTCGTCAAACGCAATGGTCAAAGGTGCATTTCTTGATCCCGGAGAAAGTACAATGTGTGTAATATTGGATTGTTTCATCAACTCCACCAAGAGTTGCACTTCTTCTTTAGCGCTTGTAATCATGATCTAAAGTTAGGAATTGAAACTAGAATAACTCAAATGTTAAATGCTAAAATGTTAAAATGCCAAAATCAGAAATTACGCTCTAGAAGGGTTTGCTTTAGCTTTAACCAGTATCGAACTTATAATTCTCATTATTTCATTTGCTTCCTTAATCAACTCATCAATACCGTCGATTTCTACATCGATGAAATTTTTCATAAGCTCTAACCAATAAATAGTTTCATCACATTCCTTTTGAGAAAGAGTCAGCTTATAAATGAAGTCTTTTTTACTTATTGCATTTTTTCCCTCTCTCAAATTAGCACCAACGGAGGTTGAAGATCGAGACAATTGTTTCGTGAGGATATACTCTTTATGCTTTTCAGCAACTTCTTTGCACATTCTTAATGTCTGTAGAGCAAAGAAAAATGCTCTTGTGTGTATTTCGTAATGTTTCATAACTAGTCGTTTTCCTATTTAAGTTAGTGAAAAACATCATTTGAAAGTCACATTTTACAGAAAACACACAGATTCATTTAACATTTTGACATTAAATCATTTAACATCTTTTTGGCATTTAAACTTTACTTAAACACCTTCAACAACGTATTCGCCTTATGCTCTGTTTCTTCCCACTCTTTTTCGGGAATGGAATCTTTTGTATAACCACCACCAACATACAGATAAGCTGCATTTTCAAAGAGTTGAGCACAACGAAGATTCACATATAATTCTGTTCGTTCTTTACTTACCCAGCCAAACATTCCCGCGTACATTTCACGTTCATGCATTTCTCTGGAAAGCAATAGATCTAATGAGGCAATTCTCGGAGTTCCACAAACTGCAGGTGTTGGATGCAGATCCAAAGCGAAATTCCATGCTTTTTGAGGTTCACCTTGAGCTGAAATTGGAGTGTATAGATGTTTTACCGGTCCGGCAATTTTCTCTCGAGTCTCTTCAATTTCAATATCAGCTGCATCAGAACGCTTTAATGCTTCAACAACTGCATCAATAACATATTGATGTTCGAGCATTTCTTTTTCCTCCCAAGCTTCTTGAGTTGTTGAACTTCTGGTTCCGGCTAGTGCCATGGTATTCCATTGATCGTCTACCGTATTTAACAACAACTCTGGAGTTGCGCCAAACCAGGTCCCAAAAAGCTTAGAACTCACCAAATAACAACACGCATTCGGATACATTTCACAAGCACGATTGAAAGCCGAAATTGCATCTTTACTATCAAACTGATGTTTCTTAACTCTGCTGTAAACGGCTTTATCGACACCCATAACTGGAAAACCATTGAGCAAAGCATTAGCCTCCAGAATATAATCACGCGGCGAAATAACGTACGGTTCGTTTTCCTTGAAATGGAATTCGAAATCGGCTTTTTCAGCTAAATCAGAAAGTTCTAGTGCGTATATTCTCGAGTGCGTAAAATCTGAAAAGACAAAGCCTTCGAAATGGTGTGCAACTGTTACCTGTTTAAACTCACCCCTAAAATGTTGAACGGGTTTACCGGGCAATCGTATGATCAGATGTTCACTCATTTTACCGGAACAACCATGATTGTTAATCTACCAGTACAAACCAACGCATTTGTGGTTTGATCAAAAATATCCACCTGCCAAAGATGCGTTCGTTTTCCAGCATGAACAATTTTCCCAATTGCTCTCACAGAGCCGCTCTTCACTCCACCAACATGATTTGCATTGATCTCAATTCCAACAGGAGCTTCTTTCGACAAATCTAAAAGCAAAGTTGAACCCATGGAACCAATTGACTCGATCAAAGCAGCACTTGCACCACCATGTAATAATCCCATTGGCTGGTGAGTTCTGTGATCTACGGGCATAGTTGCAATAACATAATCATCGCCAACTTCTACACATTCAATCCCCAATTGCTCCATGAGCGTGTTCTTATTGAACGCGTTCAATTTTTCAATCGGTACTGCTTTCAGTTTTGGTTTGTTCATGGTACAAAATTACAAAAGTGAGGCTTTGATAGCGCAATTATTGTGATTCTGTGTTCTAAAACGATGCACTTCGAAAAAGTAAGAGAATCAAATTCTCATGAAACAGTCGTTGTGATCGATCAGTATAAACAATATGCGATTGCGCCTTGGTAAGCGAAGCTCCAGCATCAGTAGGTTGACCATGATAATACTGGTAAACGGCCAAATTATGAAACGCCACGGATGTTAAAGAGGCTGAATCTTTATATTGGGTTAAATCGCGTGCAACTTGAGCTTTAAAAATCTTTTCCATCAAAGGAAGTCTCGGATCATCCAAGGACCTTCCCGGAGTATTAATCCATGAATCCAAGGCATACACGGCACTGTTCCAATCGTCGAACTGTTTGCCTTTTACAGAAATCACAAAAACCGGAACCTTTGTTTTGGTAAAGAAATACTTATTATTCAGTACACGTGCTCCTCGCTCAAGATGCTCTATAAGAACCTCGTTTTTCTTTTTTTCTAAGGTGAGATCATGGTCTTTCTTTGCAACGTCTTGACTTATACTGGATCGACCTTCCAACACCAACTCTTCCTGAATAACTATTTGCTCAACTCTATATCCAGTTGAATCATACAATTCGATCTGCGTATAAATAGGAGTTGTGCCTGTATAAGAATATGACCTTGTTGTGGTTCGTCTTGAACTTGAAGTATTGTTGGCGTACCTTGATCTAGCGTTTTGGGATGCCGTTTTTTTAGAATCAAAATCATTACCCAGACTGGTTTCCTTGCCAGTTGGAAGATACCGCTTTTCATTCGCTGGAGAAGCAAGCAAGGATTTCTTGCCATCAATGGAACCCAAAGTTGTACTATATACAAGAATCAAATCTGCTTCATTTCTATTACTAACTAATGTATAATGGCTTAGATCCAACTGAGAACTAATTACCGTTTTAAATACAGAATCAGCAGCGATGAACACTTTCTTCGCATTCCAATATGTTTGATTCATCGGCTGGAAACGGAAAACAGTAGAATCCACCAATTGATAGTTGATTTTTTGAGCATGACACAACTGAGCAAAACCGAGCACAAGAAAAAGTGCAAAACAGTTGTTTTTTAATCGGGTGGTTTTCATGATTCAGATATTAATTGAACACTTTTCGTTGTTTCAATAAAGATAATGCATTTTTCATTCCTTCCTGACTGTGATGAATCCTTGGATCCAATTCTTCTGATTTCAATATATACTCTTCCGCTTTTCGGTAGTTGTTTAATGTGAACTCCTGACAGGCTCTTGCATAATAACAAACAGCCGCAATTTCCTTGTCGACACGTGCTTTCTTACTTTCAGGCTCAAACTCTATCAATGCTGCATCATAAAGTTTATTGGCTTCAATTACATCAGAAGAAGACATATCTGACGGATTCGACCCCAACCATTTCTTCATGTATTCGGCAGCCATGTTCATATCCGAATAATCCATTTTACGTGATTTCACTCCAATACTGTAGAGGAAAACGGTATGCTGTGTGAACAAATACTCATTCGCAATTTTGTCGTAAGCTTCTCTTGTCAACTTCTCAAGCGATTCAAATGTTTTCTTTCTTCGGGTTTCATTGTAATCGTCGTAAGCACGTTGGTAACTGATAGTAGAAGTCCCAGAAACATTCAATCTTTCCTTTGCCGTATTTGTTGAGATTCTGGTTCCATTTGCCAAATACAGGTTCAGCTCAAAACGCACCTCTTCTTCGCTATCGTACTTATACGTTGTTGTTGTAACCGTATTTCCTTGTTTGTCAGTGCTCGTACTCTGGGTTGAAGTTGCAGTTGCATTCTTTTTCCACACACGATATACTTCACTTGTAAAGTACATGTCAGAAGTTTCAATTCCTGACTGAATGGTATAAATTCCGGTATTGATCTGGTTGGTAATGAAATGCGAGGTACTTTGTCCATCAACGATTTTAGGAACAACGTAGATTCGCGTTAAACCAATATAATCGGTATTAATCGGTGGAATATTCAACACTTTAGACGACGCTAAATCCGGTTTCAAATTTTGAGCCTGAAGAAAGTTCAAACTAAAAAAAGAAAGCAATACAATCAGGTAGACCTTAGAATTCATAATCGTGAGTTTAACGTTTAAATCTGTAATAAAACCCGTTTAATCAAAAAGTAAACCAAAATAAGATTTTCCCTGAACTTAAAATGTGAAGAGTAGTATATTCACAAAAATCTGAAGGATGAAACCGATAATGACACTTCCATGCAAGAACAAACATTCAGACATGGACAAAAAGGAGAAAGGCTATCATTGCAAAAGCTGTGATCACGTTTTGACCGATTTCAGAAATTCCAGCAATGAAGAAATTCAGAAAAAACTACGCTCAACTCCCGGAAAAACCTGTGGCATTTTCTATCCAAGTCAATTTGAATATAAGGTTTCTCAGGTTCAGGTTCCTGTCTTTCGCGCTGTGGGATTATCACTTCTTGGGATTCTTGGTTTTCTTGGTCCGGTGATTACTTCATGCGAAAGTACTCCAACAGCAACAGAGCATAAGCAAAATGCTTTCAACTTATTGAAGTTTCCAATGCATGTTAAAGGAACGGTAAACGATGAAAAAACAGGAAAGCCTCTTCCCTATTTCAAAGTTGAAATTCTACAACATGGAAAATTGATTAAAACAGTAAAAACGGATGGAAAAGGTAATTTCGACGTTGTTATTTATGAAAAGGATCTGGACGAAGAAGTCTTCAATTTAGCCATTGGTGGAAACGGTTTTGAAAACGACACCATCAAATCCAATATCACCAAATTCCGGAACAAGAAAGTTAAACTCACCATTAAGGCGGAAGCGCTCGCAGAGGTGCATACGGTTGGTATGCCACCACCTAAGACTGTTAGTGTAAACTGCACAACTATTGAA
>CBFGNV010000046.1:0-34675 GCA_965650275.1 uncultured Fluviicola sp.
TAATGCCATTACCCAGGTAATCTCAAAAAAAGAGGGTTCCAATTTCCAATCATGGCCAATCACTTTGTTGCAAAAATCAACAACAAAGTTTTCAGCGATGGGTTCACCATTCACACGAATACGTTCTGAGAAATCCAAAATGTGCGGCGAAGTGAAACAACCCACTTTCTCACCCGATTCAACTAGAACGGATGTCAGTATATTGCTCACAGAACCTTTTCCGTTGGTTCCTCCTACATGAATGAATCTTAAATACTCGTGCGGATTTTCGAAGAAAGAAAGTAATTCTTCTGTATTCTTTAATCCCGGATTATAAGCCGCTGCACCTAAATTATGATAAGCGGGAAATTGCGAAAACAACCATTCACAAGCGTCATCGTACGTACGAAAGCTCATTATTGCGCTTTATAAGTATAGGTAATTGTTCCTTCCTGTTCTGGCATTGAAGAAACTTCAAAACGAGATTTTCTGGCGTACTCCAAAGCATTGTTTTTGATACACCCGTTTTCCAAACTAGTTGAAATAATCGTTGCAGAAATAACCTTTCCGGAACCATCCACCTTCACTTTTACTTTTACTATAGCATCGGATTTGTTTCCGCAGGTATAGGCAGGAACCGGAACGCGTTCACGTTTCCCTTCGTATGCATCACGATTGTCGCTGAACTTCCAAACAACGCTGGCTTGGCCTGTATTGCTGGCACTAGAACCAGAAACACCACCATTTCCACCATTTACCTGCTTTTGTTTGGCCTTGTTTCTTTCTTCACGCTCTTTTAATTCTTTGTTCGTCTGCTCAATTTTTTTGTTTCGGGCATCCGCATTGTCTTTGAATTCGTCAAAATATTGCTGCTCTAACCACTTCGCGTATTCCTCATCCGTCATCTTTGCCGGTTTCTCAGGCTTTGGTTGCGCGGAGTTATCCTTAAACTTATTGGGATCACCTTTTTCTTCTGCACCTTGCTGTGCTTGCGGCATATTATCACCATTGTTCCCACTTTGGTTAAATGCTGTAGGCGGAAGATCTTTCTCCTGCTCTTCAACATTCAGCGCAAACTGTGTGGTATCGACATACTGACTGGATTTGTCAACAAAATTCTTGTCGCTATCCGCACCAGAAGAAGCCACAGCTGTTCCCGTGAAATACACTATTAGAATTGCCAAAATGATTCCAACGATCGCCACAAGCGTGAAACTCTGCGTTGTTCTAAGATTATAGACGCCATATCTTTTGTTAGATGAAAGCCTTGCGGCATTATTAACATCTAATTGATCCCACTCAGATTTATCGAGAAAATCCAATAAACTAAGCGCAAACATGAAAAATATGGTGATTAACAAAAACCCCATATGCTTTAGATTTTATCTGGCATCAAGCCTAATTACAATTGATATACTCGCCACTTTTGCCCCCTTCACTTCATTGTAACGTGTCTGTGCTTTCACAACTCCTGCAACCTTAGAAATAAGTGCTGAATTCGTTGTTGTTGTACCGTTTCTGTCAACCGCTGGCCAACCTTGAACAGTACCATCTGCATTCACCTTTAGAATAAATGTAATCTTACAAGCCTCATCAGACTCTATATCATCGGTATTTGGACTCTTGATACGCACTCTTGCAGCATTTCCACTACCACCACCATTATCACCGTCTCCATTACCATTTCCATTATCATGTCCTAAACCACTTCCGTTTCCACCACCAGAACCTGACCCGCTTCCTCCATCACCAAATGGATTGTGAGGTTTCGGATTTACAGTTCCAGATTGGTTTTGTCCGTTTGGAGAATTGGTATGGTTTGAATGCCCGGAAGGAATTTTACCAGAACCTCCTTTCGTTGTAAGAACTTCCTGAGTTTGTTCTGTAAACTTATCCGATTTTGGAGCGTTAACTTCATCTCCACCACCGCCACCACCGAAATTTGCGCTTTCAGGTAATGATTCCGGAGTTAATTCAACAAACTCCACTTCCATATCCTCGTACTTCAATTGCTCAGGAAGCGGAGGCATAGGAATTTGGTAAGTAAAAAAATGAAGAATTAAACATACAATAGCCGCTGTTCCAAGTGAAACAGATGCTGCAATTCTTCTGTCTTTAGATAATTCCATTGCGATGTTCATAATGTTCTCCTTTCTATAAATTTAACTTCCTTTTGTTCCAATTACAAATTTCAAATTGTTTTTCAATCCCATTTGAAGTAAGTCGATCAACAATTGTACCTCAACATCTGCCGCGGGACGAATGATAACCATGTCATCGCCCGATTCTTGCGTCTTTCGTACAATCTCGCTCTCCAATCGTTCAATATCAACTTCATCTTTGTCTAGGTAATAACGTTTTTCGCTATCAATAGTTACGGTCAAGTGATTTTTTACCGGCTCATCTGGTTTCGGATTGGACTTATCCGGAAGTGGAACTTTAATCACATTAGGATTAGCGAGTGTTGATATGATTAGAAAGAATAAAAACAAAAAGAACATGATATCGCTCATCGATGATGATTCGACATGCGGAACAGCCTTTTTTCTTCTTTCAATAGCCATATCGTAATTATTTAGCGACTAAACTTAGCCTCCTTTCGTTGCAATTACAAACTTCAAATTGTTCTTCAATCCCATTTGAAGCAAGTCGATAAGCAATTGTACTTCAACATCTTTCGCCGGACGAATAACAACCATGTTGTCACCCAACTCCTGAGTTTTACGCACAATTTCACCCTCCAAACGTTCAATGTCGACCTGGTCTTTATCTATGTAATACCGCTTTTCACTATCGATTGTAACCGTCAAGTGATTTTCATGAGTATTCGTTGTTGTCTTCGCATCTGGAAGCGGAACCTTAATCACGTTCGGATTTGCCATTGTTGATATAATCAAGAAGAACAAAAACAAAAAGAACATGATATCACTCATCGACGAAGATTCGACGTGAGGAACAGCCTTTTTTCTTCTTTGAATAGCCATAACTAGCTTGGTCTTTGAATGATATTAACGAACTCCAAATTCACTTTCTGCGCACGTAAAACGAACTTGTCGATTAGCGCGTTCAAACCATGGTAAGCAGCGTAAGCCACCAATCCAACAGCTAAACCTGCTCCTGAACAGATCATTTTCTCATACAAACCTCCAGAAATTGTACTGATGGAAATGTTACCGTCTGTTGAGATGTTGTAGAAGATCTTAATTACCCCAGCAATTGTACCAATGAAACCAAAAATCGGAGCGATACTGGCAATCATACTCAACTGCCCCATTCCTTTCTCCATTTTTCCAATTTCGATGTTCACCACCTTCTCCATGTTCGACTCAATTTCAGAAACCGGTCGACCAACTGTCATAATACCTTCAGTAACCACAGCCCCAAAAGAAGTCTGATCATGAGCAACAGCATTCAACGATTCTTTCACGTTCCCTTTCGACAACTCACTGCGAATACTTCCGATTAATCCAGGATTAAAAGCTGTAACACGCTTAATGTATCTATATCGTTCAATGATCAAATAAATAACATAGAACAACAAAAGCAAAATGGGAATCATGAACGCCCCACCCTTCATTAAGAACTCAAACCAGGAAACGTGTTCACCAGCTTTCGCAGCACCTTCCTCAGCAGCTTTCTTAGCTGTATCAGCACCTTCAGTTGAAATTTGAGCGATACTCATTACAGGAACACTCAATAGAAAAAGCAGCAATGCACTTATTTTTTTCATTTGTATTTTTTTCATCTGGATATAATTGTAGTCTATATAACAACTTTCAAAGTTAAACCCTCAATACCGTTAGATAGGACTGCAAACCAAATAGATATTCACACTAATTTGTTTACAGGTATTGGGTAAATCTACAATCGTAACACGAAAATAAGACTTGGTTACTAACGCCCGCTTATTTTATGATTTTTTAGAACGTTCTTTTTGCGTTCGCGCAAACTAAGACGCAGCCATATGATACCAGACAAAGCGGCAACACCTGAACAGATGAGCGTGCAGAATTTAGCACTGCTGATCATTTCCGGAGAATCAAACGCAAGTATGGTAACGAAAATTGACATGGTAAAACCAATTCCGCCCAACATTCCAATTCCCCAGATGTGTGACCATTTGGATGATTTAGGTTTGTCGGCCAACTTAAACTTGATGGCAAGAAAGGAGAATAAAAAGATTCCAATCGGTTTCCCAAGTATCAGTCCGAAAAGTATACCTAAACCAACTGGAGACGCTATTGAATGCTGCCAATCGGAAGAGATAATGACAGCTGTATTTGCAAGAGCAAAAATAGGAAGAATGATAAACGGAACAGGAAAATGCAACCACTTTTGAAGAACTTCAGAAGGATTGATTTTGTTCTTCTTATCAAAGGAAGGAAGTGCGAAAGCAAACAAAACTCCCGCAATAGTAGCATGCACACCTGAATGATGCATGAAATACCACATCGCAATTCCAATTGGGAGATAAATGAATAAATTAACAACCCGGAGTTTGTTCAGCACCAGTGTTAACCCAAAAAGCCCAAGAGAAATTCCAAGATTAATCCAGAAAATAGTTTTGGTGTAGAAAATGGCAATGACCAAAATAGCACCAAGATCATCGATAACCGCCAAGGCCGTAAGAAATATCTTTAAGGAAAGTGGAACTCTGTTCCCCAGTAAAGAAAGAATTCCTAAAGCAAAAGCAATGTCGGTAGCCATGGGAATTCCAAAACCATCAATGCTTGATTTACCAAAATTGAAAACCGTAAAGAACAGCGCAGGCACAACCATTCCGCCAAGAGCACTAAAAATGGGTAGTGAGGCTTTTTTTACAGAGGACAGTTCTCCATCTTTAAACTCATGTTTCAACTCCAGACCAATGAGCAAAAAGAAAACCGCCATTAAGGCATCGTTTACCCAATGTTCAATTTTCATCGGACCAAGATCCGACTCCCAGAAGTGAATATAGGATTCACCAAAAGAGGAATTTGCTAATATCAGAGAAAGAATGGTAAAGAAAATGAGTGTTAGTCCACCCGATTTCTCGCTTTCGAAGAATTGCTTAAACAAACTATTTCCATCTCTTTTTGCCATACTCCTTCGGTTAAAACCAAGTTCAAAAGATCAAAAGGTTCAAATCATTTCTTCAACGTTTTGAACAGTTGAGTCATTAAAACCTTCTACACCAATTGGTTCAATGCGATTTCAAAAGCCGCTTTAGCAATTCCTGTTTTACCAGAATTCACCGCATGTGTTTTCACCATTGCCTCACGGATAATCGCCGAAGTATCTTCGAAAATTCCTGCATCAGTGATTTCTTTCAAATCGTTACTCATCAAGTAAGCAAAAACACGCGCCATTCCACAATTTGAGATAAAGTCAGGGATAACAGCAATTTGATTATCTGCGAAATCAGCGATTGGTCCAAAGAAAATTTCTTTATCTGCAAACGGAACATTCGCTCCTGCCGCAATCACTTCCATTCCTGATTTCACCATACGTTCTACCTGATCCTGAGTGATCAAACGTGAAGCGGCACATGGAACGAAAACTTCTGCTTTCAAATCCCATACTTTCGCGTTTACTTCATCGAAAGACAACATTCCCGGAGCATTCAATTCGTTTCCGTTCTTTGTTAAGTACAATTCTTTGATCTCATCGAAAGTGAATCCGTTTTCATTAATCAAACCACCCACTCGGTCAATGATTCCGACCACTTTTGCTCCTTGTTGAGCTAAATAATATGCAGCTGCAGAACCTACGTTCCCCCAGCCCTGAACAATTACACGTTTTCCTTCTAATTGTCCACCCCAAATACTGTAATAGTGAGCAACAGATTGTGCTACACCAAATCCAGTAATCATATCAGCAACAACCAATTTTCTGTCAACTGCTGGGCTATAAGAAGTATCTTCCAATACTTTCAGAACTCCATAACGCAATTGACCAATTCTATTGATTTTTTGAGATTCTCTTGGTTGAAAGTGTCCGTTAAAAACACCTTCTTGTGGATGCCAGATCCCACAATCTTCCGTCATTGGAATTACTTCGTGAATTTCGTCCACGTTCAAGTCACCACCAGTTCCGTAATAATGTTTCAACAATGGTGTAACAGCAGCATACCAGCGCTTCAAAACACCTTCCTTACGCGGGTCTTTTGGATCGAAGTTGATTCCCGATTTAGCTCCACCGATTGGAGGACCAGCAACCGTAAACTTCACTTCCATTGTTTTTGCCAATGATTCTACCTCACGTTTATCCAAACCAACACGCATACGCGTTCCTCCTCCAGCGGCACCACCACGCAATGAGTTAATTACAACCCAACCTTCAGCTTCGGTTTCAGCGTCTTTCCATTCAAAAACGATTTCTGGTCTTTTGGTTTCGAACTTGTGAAGTAAATCTTTCATCTTAATAGTTTGACAAATTTCAGGTGCAAAAATAGTCATAAGGACGGTAGATCATCCTTAAATAAAGGTGTTAGTCGTTAAAAAACTCACATCAGGAAGTTTTCAACTTGAACAAACGACTGTAAATCAAACAGCTAATCAAGGCTGATGCAGAACTCCGCCACAAACATTTTTAGAGGCACCAGTGACCGAAGCCAAACAATTCGGTTCACCCTCTAAGTGCAAAGCACCAAGCAATGCGAAGATCAACGCTTCTTTAAAATCAATCAGGTTTTCATCAATTTCAACAAATGCGCCTTTATAGTAACGTGCTAAACGTTCCATCAGAAACGCGTTTTTTGCTCCGCCACCGGTAACCAGCACTTTCGAAACTTCGTTTTTGTTTAACTCGTCACCAATTTTATTGGCAATATGTTCTACAACTGTTGCCAGATTGCTTTCAATCTCTTTGTCAAACTTTAAAACCGGATAAAAGTGTTGCTCCAGCCATTCTGTTCCTAATGATTTAGGACCTTCAGATTCGTAAAACGGCAGGCTATTCAGCAAATCAAGAAGGAAATAGTTTAATTCACCTGAACGAGCTATTTCACCGTTCTTATCGTAAGCCAAACCTTTGGAATGAACCAATTTATTCAACGGCAAGTTTCCGGGACAAACATCAAAAGCCTTCACATTTCCATTTTTGATGATGGAAATATTCGCGAAACCACCAATGTTAACAAATGCCTCTGCGACATTTCCAAACAAATAATGGTCACCAATAGGAACTAAGGGAGCACCTTGTCCACCATAAAGCACATCTTTCGTTCTAAAATCACCAACAGTCTGAATCCCTGTTTCAACAGCAATTATTGCCGGATTTCCAATTTGAGTAGTGTACTTTTTCTCTGGCTGATGATAAATGGTTTGTCCGTGAGAAGCAATTGCATCCACTTCAGATTTATTGATTCCGTATTTGGCAATGAATTTATTTACTGCATCTGCAAAGAAATATCCTAGTTCTGCATCCAATTTCATTATTTGGGCTCCTGGAGCAGTAATTACTTCCAGCAATTTACCGACCAAATGATCTGAATACGCAATTGTTTCGGATGCGATTATTTTGTGCGACCAAGTTATTGAATCGTTTTTAGTCAATTCAGTATAAACAATATCAAGTCCATCCAAAGAGGTTCCTGACATTAATCCGATGATTTTATATGTCCGCATAAGTGTAGTTAACAAGTTTATAGGTAAATTTGCCTTCTTTACATAACAGGGAAAACAATTTAAAATCGAAATTTGAACGAAAACAAAGGAATAAAACATTCATTTGTAAAGACTTGCGTAATCGTTCGATTTAAATTGATTTGTCCCATAACAAAGATAAAATAAACTCACATACGAAATGAATTTCGAGCTAACAGAAGAACAAAAAGCAGTAAGAGACGCTGCTAGAGACTTTGCACAAAACGTGTTAAAGCCTGGAGTTATTGAGCGCGACCGTGATCAAAGATTTCCGGTTGAAGAAGTTAAGCAACTTGGGGAACTTGGTTTCCTGGGAATGATGGTTGACCCAAAATACGGCGGTGGCGGTATGGACACTATGTCGTACGTATTAGCGATGGAAGAAATTTCTAAAGTTGATGCTTCAACTTCCGTTTGTATGTCTGTAAACAACTCTTTGGTTTGTTGGGGATTGGAAAAATTCGGAAACGAAGAGCAAAAACAAAAATTCTTGGTTCCATTAGCTACAGGTGAGAAAATCGGAGCATTTTGTTTATCTGAGCCAGAAGCTGGTTCTGACGCTACATCTCAGCGCACAACTGCTGTTGATATGGGAGATTATTACTTGGTAAATGGTACTAAAAACTGGATTACTAACGGTTCAACTGCATCTACTTACATTGTAATTTGTCAAACCAATGCTGAATTGGGTCACCGTGGAATCAACGCTTTGATCATTGAGCGTGGAATGGAAGGATTCATTGTTGGAGCAAAAGAAGATAAATTAGGTATTCGCGGAAGTGATACACATACTTTAATGTTTAATGACGTTAAGGTTCCTAAGGCAAACAGAATTGGTGAAGATGGATTTGGATTCAAATTCGCTATGAAAACGCTTTCTGGTGGTCGTATTGGAATTGCAGCTCAAGCATTAGGAATTGCTGGTGGAGCATTTGAGTTGGCTGCTGCATACTCTAAAGAGCGTAAGGCTTTCGGAAAAGAGATTTACAAGCACCAAGCTATCGCTTTCAAAATTGCTGATATGGCAACAGAAATTGAAGCTGCTCGTTTATTGGTTTACCGCGCTGCAGCTGATAAAGATGCAGGACGTAACTTCGATCAATCATCTGCTATGGCGAAATTGTACGCTTCTAAAGTGGCAATGGAACAAACAGTTGAAGCAGTTCAAATTCACGGTGGATACGGATACGTAAAAGAATACCATGTTGAGCGTTTGATGCGTGACGCAAAGATTACTCAGATTTACGAGGGAACTTCTGAAGTTCAGAAAATCGTTATCTCAAGAGGGGTTTTGGCTGACTAGTCTTAATCCACGAATAAATATTAGGGACGTCCTCGCTTTGCTTGGACGTCTTTTTTTTGCGTTAAACTGTCGGATACACCCGCCACGAATGACACGAATTTTAGCTCGGTTAAAACGCTCGCTCAATGACCTTGAAAACAATAATTAAATAGAAATATTTGTAATTCGTAATTAAACAGAAACCTAGTCTTCAACAGGGCTAAACACAAATTCAAATGTGGTTTTTGGATAGGTGGTCATTTTCAAAGTTCCTTCCAGCTGATGGGTCAGTGAATCGATCAGATCCAAGCCAAAGCTGCCTTTTTTGTTTGGTTCTTTCCAAGTTCCGCTGTCGGAGTATTCCAGACAACATTTTGTTCCTTCCAAATGATGGAAATTGATGCTGATTGAGCAGTCCTCGTATTCGTCGAAAGCATATTTGAGTGAGTTCGAAATCAATTCGTTCAAAATCAACGCTAAGGGAACTATTGAGCGTAATCCAACAGATTCAACTGTACAATTGATGTCAATTCGAACATCATAACCACTTTGGTACGACGAAAATAAATCTCGGGTTAGTCCATCTAAATATTCGTTCAGGCGCATCGACGAAAGCTCATCTGTCTGATACATTTTCTCATGTATCATCGACATGGCAATTACACGATGGGTTGCGTCCTTGAATTTCGCTATGGCTTCAGGACTTTCTAACTCTCGTGACTGTAAACGCAGTAAGCTGGTAATGATCTGAAGATTGTTTTTCACACGGTGGTGAATTTCTTTCAGCATTACTGTTTTTTCTTCGTTCTGCTGTGAAATGATGTCGTATTGTTGACGTAAGGTTTTCTGGGCATTATCCAATTGTTCTTTCGCATGAATTGAACTAATCGAATATTGAAAGATTAAATAACCAATGATTAAAAAGCATGAACAAATATTGATTGCCTGAATGAGCAATTGTCCTTGCGTCAATTCAGCATTTTCAACCAACTCCGGGCTATTCAAGCGAATCATTACATAAAGAACAGCAGAAACAGTATTGATACCTGTAAACACCATCCCATAAATTGGTCGTAATAATAGAAAGGCGAACAGTACTGCAATTACCATCCAAAGCAAATCTGCAAAATGAGGATGATCTTTTACCATCCAAATCCCAAACTGACAGGCTAAAATTCCAACGAAAGAAATGAAGAATCCAACAGCTTTAAAATTCTGTGTTGTACGGATATAATACACTGCGATCAGCAAACAAATCAGCGGAACCAATGTGATTAGCGCGATCTTATAGATCCCAAGGACACATAGTGCAATTTGCAGAATCGATACAATAGCCGTGATGAAGATTGTTGCGCGATACGCCAAATAATATTTAGACAACTGATCGTAATCGTCTGTCTCTAGTTTAGGGGGCGTAAATATGTTCCTTAGCACAGCAATCATTAACAAGATTATTTTAGCTTGATTACAAAAATATAAATACAGACTTAACCCACCGTTAAATCACTTAGTTTTTCGCGTACTACAATTGCTGTATTTTTAAAACTCTTGCAATCCCATCAGCCCAAATTATCTACTTTAGACAAATACTCACACACGAAAACACATCATTATGAAAACGTTAGGAACTATTTTTTTGATGTTCTTTGGAACAGCAACTTTCGCCCAATCACTTAAATCATCTGTTGATTGCGACATGAGTTTGCAAATTGTATCTGAAGAAGGGAACAATGGGCTTGGAGTAACCTTTGATGAAAAGGGGCAACGTTACTACACTGCATTTGCAGGTAACTCAACATACCCGCTTGAAGCTTTCAATGTTCTTGGTAATTATGTATACACCACTGAATTGGGAATTGATGCCCGTGGATTTTGGTATAACCCAAGTAAAAAATGTCTGGAAGGAATTGGGTATGGAAACAAAGACGCTTATTCAATTGCTATTACACCAAGCCTAGGAACAACCGCAGTAGCTCCCACAATTATTACTGAAACAGAAACTTACGGAATGGAAACGCAGCAGGTTGGCGCGTACTGTGGTAAAAAAGGAATCTTATTCGTTCAAGGAGGCTCGGCACATTTCTTCAAAAAACCAGGGAAGAAGGCCAAAGTGGTTTCATTGAATTTAAACTCTAGTCAGGATGCCTTGAATATGATCAGTCCAATTTACACCGGAGTTAAAGGAAAAGAAATTGGTTTGTTCAATTCTGAATCCATGACGATGGAGTTCTATTCTGCATCTAACGGGGCATTTGCAGGAACAGTTAACTTGAACTACTATTCTTGCGTCGAAGAACTTGATGTTCCTTACTCGTTTAGAGTTTCGTATGCAAACAACCGCGTTTGGATTTACGATACTTACTCAAGAAGCTGGTTAGGGTTTTCTGTTTGGAATTAAGATTAAACACAACGTTTTAGATTTTCATTTTTAACCGCGGATAAAAGGAGAACACAGGGGAATTAAATCTCTGTGCTCTCTTTTTCTCTGAGGTTTATTGAACAAAAAAATCCCAGCGTTTCAGCACTGGGATTTCAACTATTATAATTTGATAATTACTTCTTATCAACCTCTACTGAAGCCAACTCATCAGCCTGGTAAGCACCAGAATCCAACTTGTCTTTCAATTTCTTGAATGTTTCAATAGTGTATTCCACATCTTCCAAAGTGTGTGCTGCAGTTGGGATAATTCTCAACATAATCACGTCTTTAGGCACTACCGGATAAATAACGATAGAACAGAAGATATTGTAATTCTCACGTAAATCGAATGTAAGGTTTGTTGCTTCAGCCAAACTTCCTTTCATGAATACTGGAGTCACCGGTGAGTTTGTTGCACCAATATCAAATCCGTTTTCTTTGAATCCTGTTTGAAGAGCATTTGCAATTTCCCACAGTTTGTTTTTCAATTCTGGTTTCGTTTTCAATAACTCCAAACGCTTGCGAGCACCAATTGTAATTGTAATTGGCAATGCTTTCGCGAACATTTGAGAACGCATGTTGTAACGGAAATACTCAATGATTGATTCTTTCGCACAAATGAACCCTCCAATAGAAGACATTGATTTTGCGAATGTTCCGAAAAGGATATCGATTTCACTTTGAACACCTTGAGCTTCACCGGCACCTTGACCAGTTTCACCTAAAGTTCCAAATCCATGAGCATCATCAACAAATAAACGGAAGTTGTATTTTCCAGATTTACGGAATTCAACGATTTCTTTGATTTTTCCCTGGTCACCTGCCATTCCGAAAACTCCTTCAGTGATCACCAAAATACCACCACCAGTTGTTTCAGCCAAACGAGTTGCATTTCTCATTTGTTTGTCAAAGCTCTCCATGTCGTTGTGTTGGAAAACGAAACGCTTACCTGTATGTAAACGCATACCATCCAAGATACAAGCGTGAGATTCAGAATCGTAAACGATAATATCACTTCTGTCAACTAAACAATCGATAGCAGAAACCATTCCCTGGTAACCGAAGTTCATCAAGATACAATCTTCGTAACCCATGAATTCAGCCAACTCATTTTCCAACTTTTCGTGCTCGCTTGTTTGACCAGTCATCATACGCGCACCCATTGGGTAAGCTAAACCGTAATCAGCCGCAGCCTTAGCATCAGCTTCACGAACTTCAGGATGATTCGCTAGTCCTAAATAGTTATTTAACGACCAAACCAAACATTCCTTACCGCGGAAAATCATTTTGTTTCCCAATTCACCTTCTAATTTCGGGAATGTAAAGTAACCATGTACACCTTTAGAGTATTGTCCGATTGGACCACGATTACGTTCAATTTTTTCAAATATATCTGCCATGTCTAATAAATTGAAAACCACGCCTTGAGCATGGTTCTTTCTTTAGTTCGTGCAAAGTTAGTAGGTTTCAGGCTTTTTTCAGCTTTTGAGTTGAATTTTTATTCAGATTTTGTTAACACATGCCAGCAAAATCGGTTAACTGCGATCTAACTTTTTAAGTTTTTATATCTTCGCAGCTGCAAGTCAACAACGACAAAACCAAAATTATTAGAATGCACAAAATCCTCCTTTTCGCCTTTTTCATTACACTAGTTAATTCCACGTTTGCACAAGAAACTGAAAGTTCTAACTATCCGGTAGCCGTTTCCAGCGCTTCTTTTGAAAAAGTCATTGGCACCAAAAATGGTCATCTTTTAATGCTTATTGAAGAACGTGATCAATATTTCATCGCTGAATACGACACCGTTTCAATGGCTGAAAAAACAAAATATCCGATTGCAGTCGAAAAGGAAGTTGGTATTTCTAAATATCTCGCAGGTGTTTTCATGATCGGTTCCAACATAAAGGTGATTTATCGCCAATATGTAATCCTGACAAAGGCACATACCCTGAACGTTTATGACTGTGACTTCAACGGATTGATCAATTCTTCAAAGAAGGAATACAGCATAAAAGATTGGGATAAAGACGATTTCGTGTTTTTTACAATGAATGAAAATAAAGATTGTCTGCTTTTTGGAAGAACGAGTAAAAACCTCAAAAACACTGAACTCACTTTTGAATCTTTTTTGATTAATGAACATTCTGAAACACTTCAAACGTTAACATTAACCGAGCATATCGCGAAAAAAGGTGATTTTGTTCAATCTAGTGTTGCGATCAATAATCAATACGAAATTTTCACTTATGCTTTTCACAACACATTCAATAAAAGCGATAAGAAATTTCATTCCCAAGTATATCTGAAGATGTACAACGCTTCGAAAAAAGAACCAATTTCATCTTCTTCGTTTGAAATTCCAGTTGGCTACTCTTGTGCTGAATTGCTGTTAAAGGAAGTAGGAAACCGTTTGGTATTAGCTGGTATCTATCAAAACTACAAGAAAAAAGAAGTGAATGGATATGTAGGATTATTCAGGGTATCAGTAGAAAACGGAAAATTAGGTACTCCTGTTTATACCAAATATTCGGAAGCAACACGACTGAAAACAATACAAGGAGCTGAAATTACAGAAGGTGTTTCGGTTCGACCGTTTTATACATTTCATGATTATCTTGTGGATTCAAAAGGAAACACCTATATTCTACAAGAAAGGCAAACCATTAATCAAGAAGGACAATTCTATTACGGTTCTATTTTAATCTCCAAATTTGATGAAAACGGGAACTTGGTTTGGGATAATTTGGTTGCTAAATCACAGTTTTTCAGACTGAAATTCGTCAATAATATAGCCTTCTATCTTTTACCTCCAGCACTAACAATTCTAGCATATGCGGTTATCACGGGTTCTGACGAAGGTTATCTTTCTTTCAAAGCAACATTGGTGAATGATGAAATCCAACTGCTTTTCAACGATATAAAAGAGAATGAAAACAAACAAGGTTTTACCGAACGTCAACCATATACGAATCCAGAAAAAGGTATTCCATACGTTGCGACTGTTAAAAGCGATGGAACCTTCTCTTACAAATGCAGAGAAGATCTAAAACCAAGTGGCGAACCTTTTGTTCTTCAAAACGGATATTACCTCAACGGTTCTTACATCCTCATATCGAAGGACAGAAAACGTGGAAATCTGCTTTCAAAAGTGAGATTTTAAACACTCAGCTTCAGGTATTTCTCCTTCAGAAACGCCTTGTGATGCATGGCATGACCAATAATCATCCAACCTATACTGCGTGTGGTAACAACTGATCCGTTTGCATGTCCACGGAAGTCAAGCATTTCTGCAGACATTCCTGAGAATAGAAGAATCGTCGACTTTCTCACGGTTTCAAATTCTTCAATGATCTGTGACAGGCTCCTGTTTTGAGAATTGCTATTTGCGATGTATCGATCTTCATCAAAACCATCCAGCTCCGTTGCATCCAAACGAGAAAAACGAAATGCACGGTACTGGAAAATCCGTTCTGTATCCATCATGTGTAATACTACTTGCTTGATCGACCATTTCTCGGGCTGATAGCTTTCGTCTTGCTGATCAACGGGGATAGAATGTAAGAATCGGAACAAGCGATCTGTACTTTCTTGAAACGCAACTTCCAAATCTTCCCAGCAATCAGTCAAATCGAAATAGTAAGCTGCGTATGCTGGCGCGTCTGAATAGTTTGGTCTACCGAAAAGTGAATTATTCATATGCCATGTATTTATCTAAAAGATAAACAAAAGCAGCCATACTTGCACAACCTAATTCCAATTCTCTTTTATTCACAGCTTCAAAAACATCACTTTTCGCATGATGGAAATCGAAGTAACGTTGTGAATCGGGAACAAATCCAAACAGTGGAATCCCCTCGTATGATTTTTTCAACGGACTAATATCCACACCACCGTATCCAACTTCGAAATGATGCAAGCCATAAGGTTTCAAAATCGCAGCAAAACTCTGAATCAATTTAAGGTACATTTCACTTCCGTCGCATTCAAATCCACGTGGCGTAAATCCTCCTCTGTCACTTTCAACCGCTGCAATCTGCAATTCACCTTTTTCTTTCGTCCATGAAGCATAACCTTGTCCGCCTTTGTTTCCGTTTTCCTCATTCATAAAGAAAACAACGCGAATGGTATGCTCAGGTTTGATTTTCAACGTTTGCATAAGGCGTAATGCTTCCAAACAATGAATCACTCCTGCCCCATCGTCGTGCGCACCTTCGCCCTGATCCCAGGAATCCAAATGTCCGCCAATGGTGATGATTTGATTTGGAAACTTACTTCCCTTGATTTCACAAACCACATTATTCGATGGTGCGTCCGGAAAGTCCTTGCAATCCATTTCGATAATCACTTCAATTTTTCCATTAGCAAGCGCTTCAGAAAGTGCATTAGACGCATTGGTAGAAAGTGCACCAGCAGGAATCTTCTTCACGGCATCTTCATAGTGCATTGAACCCGTATGTGGATGATCATCGTTTGGCAAAGCAAGTGAACGGATTAAAACGCCCACCGCTCCCAATTTCGAAGCCTCAACCGCACCATTTCCGCGAATAGCATAACAACCACCGTAAGCCGTAAATGTGACAATATCCGCAGGATTCATTGGCTGATTCAAAAACACAATCTTACCTTCAACAGTTGATTTTGAAGCCTTCTTCAAAGCATCCAGCGTTTTGAATTCGACAACTTCAGCACGTAACGTTCCATTAGTTCCGATCGAACCTCCTAGTGCCACCATTTCCATTGGAACAATATCACCCGCTTTCGTTTTGTACCAAGCCGATTCTTTCGTTCCACGTTCCCAATGCGTCACCATTACCGGTTGCAAGAAAACCTCATCAAAACCGTATTCCAACATTTTTGCTTTCGACCATTCAACGGCCATTTCAGCTTGAGATGAACCGCTCAGTCGCGCACCAATATTCTTACACAGCTCACGTAAATCTTCATACGATTTACCATTATTCAAAGCTTCATCAAATAGTTTTCGAATTACCGTTGAATCCCCAGCATCCTGCGCTTTTAACGAAGTAACCGAAGTAAAAATGAATGCGATAAGTAACGTAATTCTAACCATTGCAGTGCTTTTTTAAGTTTTGTAGTCCCTGTTCAAAATCCCTTCCAATGAATTTATTCATCGTTGGAATCATTGCACGTTGAAGGGGATTTTTTCCTATTTCCGATTCGAAAGACCAGGTTACCAAAGTGTCTTCCCCTTGTTTTTCAAAATTAAAAATCACAATTGATTTTGCCCTAAATCCAAAAATCAATTCGATGGTAATCGATTTGTTTGGTTCGATTTCCAAAATGGTCATACTTCCAATTCCCACCTTTCTATTTCCTTTCCATTTAATCCAGGCTCCCACTACTCCATCTTCATCAGAAAAAGAAGTTTCCATTTTCGGATCTTTCGCCGACCATGGGCTCCAAATCACAAATTGTTTAAATGAAACGCAGTTTGCAAAAACGTCTTCAATCGAAGCATTTATTAAAACACTTTTTGATGCAGATGCCTTTGTTGGTTGGCTCCAACCCATTAAAGCAAGCACCAACATGAAAAGCGCAAAAACGCCTAATGAAATATACAGGTATAACATTTTTTGAATTTTCGCGAAGTTAACAATAGTTCAGAGGAAAGAAGAAAGTCAAAAGAGGAAAGAAAATTTGTCTTTTAGACATCTACATTTTCATCTTTCCGTTTTCCTCTTTGCATCTTTTCCTCTTAATTCAATTATCTTTGCACCCGTCTACCAAAAAAGGTACGACCAAAATTCAGAATTCATGGCTTTAAAATGTGGTATCGTAGGTTTACCAAACGTAGGTAAATCAACTTTGTTCAACTGTTTATCAAACGCAAAAGCGCAAAGTGCAAACTTTCCGTTCTGTACCATTGAACCAAATGTTGGAACAATTACTGTTCCCGATCCACGTCTTGAAAAATTAGAATCAATGGTCAATCCGGAGCGCGTTGTACCTACCACAATGGAAATTGTTGACATCGCAGGATTGGTAAAAGGAGCTTCTAAAGGAGAAGGTTTAGGAAACCAATTCTTAGCAAATATCCGCGAAACGGATGCTATTCTTCATGTATTACGTTGTTTCGAAGATGGGAACATCATTCACGTTGACGGACGTGTTGACCCGGTAAGCGACAAAGAGATCATCGATATCGAATTGCAATTAAAAGATTTGGAATCTATCGAAAAAAGAATCCAATCGTTAGCTCGCACCTTGAAATCAGGAGACAAAGAAGTCATAAAAGAGAACGACCTGGCTTTAGCTATTAAAGCTGTTTTGGAGCAAGGAAAATCAGTTCGTTCAATGGATTTGGATGAAAAGGAGCGTGAAATGGTTCAGAAATTCCAATTGATTACTTCAAAACCGGTTATGTACGTTTGTAACGTTGAAGAATCTTCTGTTTTGACTGGAAATGCTCACGTGGAAGCAGTTCGTGAGGCTGTGAAAGATGAGAAAGCACAAATCCTGATTGTTGGAGCGAAGATCGAAGCTGATATTACAGAATTGGAAACGTACGAAGAACGTCAAATGTTCTTAGAAGAACTTGGCTTAGAAGAGCCGGGAGTAAATCGTTTGATTCGTACAGCTTACGCTCTATTAAATCTGCAAACATATTTTACAGCTGGAGTGAAAGAAGTTCGTGCATGGACAATTCCAGTTGGAGCTACTGCGCCACAAGCTGCAGGAGTTATTCATACAGATTTCGAAAAAGGATTTATTCGTGCGGAAGTAATGAAGTACGATGACTTTACAACACTTGGATCAGAGGCTGCTGTGAAAGAAGCAGGAAAGTTCAAAGTTGAAGGAAAGGAATATGTTGTAAGCGACGGTGATATCATGCATTTCCGCTTCAACGTTTAAATAATTAGTTTTTTTAACAAGTGAATTAAGAATAAATTAATTCTTCACATAAAGAAAAGAATATACATTTGCACCATGAGAAACCTCATTTGTAAGTCTACTTTTTCTGTACTGATGTTGTTTGCAGTATTGGCGTCTGTGCTCAGACTCAATGTTGCATTTGCTTCAACACCAGGACAAAAAGCAGTTTCTTATGATCAGGTTTCTTTTCCAAAACAACACAAGCATTACACATCTTACTTCACAGAGTTAAAGGAATACACCATTGAAAATGGTGAGGAACTGGATGATGAAGCCGATGACAAGGATCAGGTTCTTGAATGTATCTACCGCCATTTCATTACGTACATTTTCAGCGCAGATGCTGACAATGGTAAATCCGTAAATTCTTTAGTTCTAAGCGATAATTTCAGTCGTAAGAATGAACTTCCCCTTTTTATTGAGTTTGAAAATTTCAGACTGTAGACTTTAAGGAGTATATCCTTTAGTTTCTATTTTATTTCGCAGCCCTTTCTGGATATACTTCGTTTTGCTGTACAGTAAACTACCTGTTTGCTTATATAGCCCGCTGCTTATATAAATACTCAAATACAATTTATTATGAACAAGTTCCTGCTATTGTTTGGATTAGTAGGTTTGTTAACGCAAACTAGCTGTAATCAGCAGTCCGAAGAGAAAGAGGTTGCTCAAAAGTACTTAGCAACTAGCGCTTTACAGGCAGACACCACAATCATTAAAGATTACGTGTGTCAAATTCACTCCATAAGCCACATTGAACTTCGAGCACAAGAACGTGGTTATCTTCAAAAAATCTATGTGGATGAAGGGCAATTTGTAAAAAAAGGACAATTGTTGTTCCAAATTATGCCAAAGTTGTATCAAGCAGAAATGCAAAAGGCACAAGCTGAAGCTGAGTTTGCAAAAATAGAATACCAAACCACTTCCAAATTGGCTGATAACAATGTTGTTTCGAAAAGTGAGCAAGCAATGGCTAAAGCGAAATACGATAAAGCCAAAGCTGAATTAGCTTTAACGAAAGTGCATTTAGAGTTCACTGAAATTAGAGCTCCATTCGACGGTTACATTGACCAGTTTCATGCACGATTGGGAAGTTTGATCGATGAAGGTGATTTATTAACGAACCTTTCAGACAACAGTAAAATGTGGGTCTACTTCAACGTTCCGGAAGCGGAATACTTGAACTATAAATCTGTAGTCAAAAACACTGGAAACACGGAAGTTCGTTTGCTAATGGCCAATAACGAGTTGTTCGACTTTGTTGGAAAAGTAGAGACCATTGAAGCCGACTTCAACAACGAAACGGGAACAATCATGTTCAGAGCTACTTTCCCCAATCCAGAAGCGCTTTTACGTCACGGTGAAACAGGAAACATTCAAATGACAACACCTTTGAAGAAAGCCTTGATCATTCCTCAAAAAGCAACTTTCGAAGTTTTGGAGAAGAAATACTGTTATGTTATCGATAGCAAAAATGTGGTTCACACGCGTGAAATCACCATCGCTTCAGAAATGCCAGACTTGTACGTGATCAAAAAAGGATTACATCCTGGTGAACGTGTTTTGGTGGAAGGAATTCGTAAGGTGAAAAACGGGCAAAAGATTGCTTACAAGTACGAGAAACCTGAGAGCATCATTAAGAAATTGAATGTTTACGTTGAGTAATTATCAACCGAAAAAACAGTAAGATATGTTTACTAAATTCATAAAACGACCTGTATTGGCAATCGTTTTGTCACTCGTGATCATTTTCATGGGAATCATCTCGATCAAAACATTGCCTACATCACAGTTCCCTTCCATTGCACCTCCAATGGTGATGGTTTCTGCTTCGTATCCCGGAGCAAGTGCCAAATCACTAATGGAATCCGTTATCATTCCGCTGGAGCAATCCATCAACGGAGCCTGGGGAATGAAATACATGACATCTGATGCTACCAGTGCTGGTGAAGCCAACATCCAGGTAGTATTCAACCTGGGAACAGATCCCGATCAGGCCCTGGTACAAATTTCCAATCGCGTGCAGCAGGTTACCAACCGACTTCCGATCCTGGTTCAGCGTGAGGGTGTTGTAATTACGCCTATCATGCCGTCGATGTTGATGTACGTTAACCTTTACAGTAAGGATAAGAACTCAGACATGAAATTCTTGTTCAACTATGCCGGAATTAACATGATTCCTGAGTTGCAACGTATCAACGGAATTGGTCAGGCGAAAATCCTGGGAAGTCGTCAGTATGCTATGCGCATTTGGTTGAATCCGGATAGAATGCGTGCTTACAGTATTTCACCAGATGAAGTAATGGAAGCATTGATGGATCAAAGTGTGATCGGAAAAGCAGGACGAATTGGTCGTGGTGACGGAAGCCGTGCGGAAGCATTGGAATATGTATTGGCTTATTCCGATCGATACAACGAACCAGAACAATACGAAAATGTGATTATCAAAGCGAATCCAGACGGAGAAATCCTTCGCTTGAAAGACATTGCGAAAGTATCGTTGGGAAGTGAGTATTATGACCTTTATTCGAATTTGAACGGTCACCCGTCTGCAGCAATCGTATTGAAACAAACGTACGGTAGTAATGCGAGTGAAGTAATTGAAAACGTAAAAACACGCTTGGAAGAAATGAAAGAAACATTTCCTCCTGGAATGGATTACGAGATCAGTTATGACGTTTCCAAATTCCTTGACGCTTCAACAGAAAACGTAATTCATACATTGCGTGACGCCTTCATCCTGGTAGCTTTAGTAGTGTTTATCTTCCTCGGTGACTGGCGTTCCACATTAATTCCAACAATAGCCGTTCCGGTTTCATTGATTGGTGCCTTCATCTTCATGCAGATCTTCGGTTTGACGATCAACATGATTACCCTTTTCGCCCTAGTACTTGCCATTGGTATTGTGGTCGATGACGCCATTGTGGTTGTGGAAGCTGTTCACGCCAAGATGGAAGAAGAACCTCATCTCAGTCCGTTTAGCGCGGTTCAGAAAGTAATTCGCGAGATCAGCGGTGCCGTAATTGCGATTACCTTATTGATGACGGCAGTATTCATTCCGGTTTCCTTCATGTCTGGTCCGGTGGGGATTTTCTATCGACAGTTTGCGATCACCATGGCAACCTCAATTGTGATTTCTGGTTTCGTGGCACTTACCCTAACTCCGGTGCTTTGTGCAATGATCCTGAAAAACAATCATGGACAAGCAAGAAAGAAACATTTGTTGAATCGCTTCCTTGATTCATTCAACCGCGGATTTGATAAATTGACTGGTCGTTATGTAGGTTTATTGAAATTGATTGTAAACAGAAAATTCGTGACTTACGCAATCCTGTTCGCATTTGGTTTCGGAATTTTCGGAATTACAAAAACACTTCCTTCAGGATTTATTCCGAGTGAAGATCAGGGAATGATTTATGCGATTGTTCAAACACCTCCGGGATCAACTTTGGAAAGAACAAACGATATTTCCCGTCAACTTCAAGAGATTGTTCAGAAAGTGGATGGCGTTCAATCTGTTTCGTCCATTGCTGGTTACGAGGTTTTGACAGAAGGTCGTGGTTCGAATGCGGGAACATGTTTGATCAACCTGAAACCTTGGGATGAACGTAAACACACCGTAAATGAAATCATCTATGAACTGGAGGAAAAAGCGAAAGCAATTCCAGGGGCAACAATTGAATTCTTTGATCCGCCGGCAGTTCCAGGTTATGGTGCAGCGGGAGGTTTTGCATTGCAGTTGTTAGACAAAACCAACTCTGGTGATTATCAGCAGCTGGAAGAAGTGAAAAACGATTTCATGGCGGAATTGGGTAAACGCAAAGAGCTGACAGGTTTGTTCACTTTCTTTAGCGCGAACTATCCGCAGTATGAAATTGAAATCGACAACGAACTGGCGATGCAAAAAGGAGTTAGTATCGGAAATGCGATGAATACACTTTCCATTTTCGTGGGAAGTACTTACGAACAAGGGTTCATCAAATTCCAACGTTTCTTTAAGGTATTCGTTCAGGCTGGACCAGAATACAGAAAGTTACCTACGGATGTTTTAAACTTATACGTGAAAAATGACCGTGGCGAAATGGTTCCGTTCTCAGCATTCATGCGCATTAAGAAAACGCAAGGTGCGAACGAGATCAATCACTACAACATGTACAATACTGCGGCAATTCGTGGTGCTCCTGCAAAAGGATACAGTTCTGGTGAAGCCATTGCAGTAATTCAGGATGTAGCTAAGAAAACGCTTCCACAAGGTTATGACATCGACTGGGCAGCACTTTCAAAAGACGAAACACTTCGTGGAAATGAAGCAATTTGGATCTTCCTCATTGTATTGGTATTCGTTTACTTCGTTCTAGCAGCTCAATATGAAAGCTTCATCATTCCTTTGGCGGTTATCTTCTCGTTACCTGCCGGAATTTTCGGATCCTTCTTATTACTGAAGACTTTAGGATTGGCAAATGACATTTATGCACAAGTTGGACTTGTCATGCTCGTCGGGCTACTCGGTAAGAATGCCGTCCTGATTGTGGAATTTGCGATTCATAAGCAGCAACATGGAGCAACAGTTCTTGAAGCGGCAATTGAAGGAGCAAAAGTACGTTTCCGTCCAATTTTGATGACATCATTTGCATTCATTGCTGGTTTGATTCCATTGGTTCTAGCTCACGGAGCCGGAGCAATCGGAAACAGAACAATTGGATCTTCTGCACTTGGAGGAATGCTATTCGGAACCATATTCGGAGTAATTATCGTTCCTGGATTGTACTACATCTTCGCAAGTCTTGCAAATGGTAAGAAGTTGATCAAGTTCGAAGACGAATCGTCATTGACTGAAGATTTCGTACACGCAATAGATAGTTTCCCATCAACACCTAACGAAAGTGAAGACAATGAGCAGTAAATTAAGAACATTGGCATACGTGTCAATAGCAAGTGTTTCCCTGTCGTTCATTACAGCATGTGGAAACCTGGACAAAACAAATCCAAGAGACGAAAACATATCAAATGTACCTGCGAGCTATAACGGCTCGCAGGATACAACGAACATTAGCGACTTAAAATGGCGTCAATATTTTGATGATCCGAATTTGGTTTCACTCATCGATTCAGCGTTGAACAACAACCAGGAATTGAATATTGTTATGCAGGAAATTCTGATGGCTAATAACGAAGTGATGGCCAGAAAAGGGGAATACATGCCCTCAGTGAACGGAGTTGCCGGTGCAGGAGTAGATAAAACGCCAAAGTATACAACACGAGGCGCAGCAGAAGAACAGATTCAAATTGTGGAAGACAAAGCAAATCCAAAAGCAATGGGCGATTTCATGATTGGAGCTACGGCTTCCTGGGAAGTGGATATCTGGCACAAGCTTCGAAATGCGAAAAAGTCGGCTTACAATAAGTTTCTTGCAACCCAGGCTGGTAAAGATTTCATGATCACGAATCTGGTAGCTGAGATTGCAAACTCGTATTACGAATTGCTAGCATTGGATAATCAAATGGCGATTGTACAGCAGAATATCGAGCTTCAAAACAATGCCTTGAATACGGTTCGTTTGGAGAAAGAAGCAACTCGTGTTACAGAGCTGGCAGTTAAGAAATTCGAGGCTGAAGTTTATCACACGAAAAGCTTGCAATACGACATTCAGCAAAAGATAGTTGAAACGGAAAACCGTATCAATTACTTAGTGGGTCGATATCCGCAACCTGTTGTTAGAACAGCACAATCGTTCGCAACTGTCGAAATGGATAGCATAGCGGAAGGAATTCCATCACAACTTTTGGAAAACCGTGCAGATATCAAAGAAGCAGAATTGAATCTTGCAGCCAACAAATTGGATGTAAAAGCAGCGCGTGCTCAGTTCTACCCTTCTTTCACGATTAGAGCAGGAGTTGGTTTTCAAGCGTTCAATCCGGCTTACCTTATTCGTACCCCAGAGTCCATGTTGGCAAGTTTAGCTGGCGACTTGGTTGCACCGTTGGTAAACAGAGCATCGATCAAGGCGAAGTACTACAATGCAAAAGCAAGTCAGGTTCAGGCTGCGTTCACATACGAGCAGAAGATTTTGAATGCTTACATTGAAGTGGCGAACCAGATGTCGAACATTAACAATTTGAGACAGAGTTACGCTTTGAAAAATCAACAAGTTGATGCTTTGAATGAATCGATCAATATTGCAAACAGTTTGTTCACTTCAGCAAGAGCAGATTATATGGAAGTTCTTTTAACACAACGCGATGCTTTGGCTTCGAAGTTTGAGTTGATTGAAACGAAACGCGATTTGTTCCACGCAAAAGTGAATATTTACAGAGCTTTAGGTGGAGGTTGGAGGTGACTTCGGCATCTCGGCTCCGCTCGATGACCGAAGCTCAATAAAAGAGTAAACCCTGAGCCATAAGGCTCTTTTATTAAAGGCAAGACGTTCTTCTGAAAATGGAGAGCGTCTTTTTTTTGTCTCCCGCAGACGTGCACAGAAGAACACAGATGAATAAAGGATTAAAACTGATTAGACACAAACACTATGAGTCAATTGTAAATATAGTACTGCAACATGACGGGAATGAGATGTTTAAACAACTTGTTTGTTCAGCGGAAGAATCATTTCAATAAAAAAATTAAGGTTATCTTTTTACACACCCCCTCTCATCAAATAACATCCGTGTTCTTCTGCGCTCCTCTGCGGGAAATCTTACTTTCTCTCAGCTTTCACCAACGCTACCGTCAATGAATCAAACATATTCTGGAAGCTCTCGTATTCTGCTTGATTTCTTTCTTTTGAATCTTTTTGATACAAGGTGAAATCTACATACTGTAATTGAGTGTCTTTGTATTTACTACTCTGGATAGATATTCCTGGTCCCCAGTACAGAACTCCCGGAGCCTCTTTCAAACGATTTTCGAACTTAACAATATTGTTCAGTTGTTTTCGCTTTCCTGCCTTATCGACCACAAAAAATTCCTGATCAACTGTTCCGTTTTTAAACTCTGGTTTCACTATTAGAATTCCATTTGCCGGAACTTTCATGATTCTTCTTCCATCTTCTACTTTAGGCTCAACTCCATTCTTCTCGTTGTAAACCACTCGGAATTCGCCTTTGAAATCAGAGGAAAGCAAATACGTTTCCGGTTCTGGATTATTGCTGTTCAACTGTGCAAAATGGAATAATGACAACGCGAGAACAGATAAAACCGCTGTCAATGGAAACGATAACAAACCCAGTACAACAACCGCAGGTTCCTTTTTTTCTGTTGACTTTGGTAAGCGCCACTGTAAAAAAAGTAATTGAACAAATGCAGCAATTCCCCAAGTGTACAGAATCGAATTATCGAAAGCTCCTGCTCCGGTTCCCACCAATTTGGTTACTGAGAACTGCCAAAGCAAGGATAAGCCAACGGAACTGACAACAATCATCAAGAATCGGAACATGGAAGACCTGCCTTTAAACAACCCAAGAATTGCTCCACCGCTAACTGTTAAAGCTAGTAAGAACGGGATCGTCCAATAGAAAAACGCGAAGCTGTTGATCTTTATATCAGTATCGAGTTTCGAAATGTAAAACGTGAACGATAAATAACAAACCAAAAAGTGAATTAGAGCACTGATAATTTTGGTTAGAATTGGATTTTTCATATCGTTTTTATTAAGTATTAAAGCCTTGCTAAATTACTCATAAACACGCAGAAACATTGTCAAAGAAGGATGAGAATTAAGCTTATTTAGCAGTTCCGAATTGGGCAAAAAAAATCCCTACCAAAACGGGTAGGGATTCTTTTATTGTTGTGAATTAATATTCATCTTCATTAAAGAGAAAATCGTCTTTTGACGGATAATCAGGCCAAATTTCTTCGATACTTTCATAAATATCGCCTTCGTCTTCCAAATCCTGTAGATTTTCTACTACTTCCAGGGGCGCACCAGCACGAATTGCGTAATCAATCAATTCGTCTTTTGAAGCTGGCCATGGTGCGTCTTCTAAATATGATGCTAGTTCTAGTGTCCAGTACATTTCTTAATTGCTTATTGTTGTTTCTTCGGGCAAAAATAAACTTATTTTCAAAACAAGCAACCCCCAATCACAAAAAGTCAAAAGTTTAAATTCAAAAGTTAAAAATTCACCTGACTTTCAGATTTATAGTTTTGTCTTTTCACGTTTGATTTTTGACTTTTAACTTACTTTTTTGGTACCCAAGGAGTTTCTTCCACATTCAACTCTTTTGTGAACGCTCTGCTTAAAACAAAAAGATAATCGCTCAAACGGTTCATGTAGGAAAGAATGATTGGATTCACTTGTGTTTCCTCATTTAAATGAGAGATCAAACGTTCAGCTCTTCTGCAAATACAACGTGCCACATGACAATGAGAAACTGTTGGATGTCCGCCAGGAAGGACGAAGAATTTCATCGGTTCCAATTGTTCTTCCATCGCATCAATTGCATTCTCCAAAACCACCACATCTTCAGCAAAAAGTTCGGGTAAGACCATTTTGGATTTCTCCGGATCCGAAGCCAGGTGCGAACCAAGGGTGAATAATCTGTCCTGAATTTCGATCAAGAGCGCTTTTCGTTCTTCGTTTTCGTTGTAATCACGAATAAGTCCTATGTAACTATTCAATTCGTCAACTGTTCCGTAAGCTTCAATGCGCAAATGATGCTTCGGCAAGCGTGTTCCGCCAATTAACCCTGTCGTTCCTGTGTCGCCTTTTTTGGTGTAAACTTTCATGGTTTAAAGGTAGAAATTAATGAAGTTTCAAGTTTCAATTTCCGGGGATTTTTCCAAATTTCCTGAATTGGGGGATTTTGGAAAATCAGGTATTTAGGGAATATCCCCTCTGAGTCCAAAATTGCGTTAAATCACCACCTATTTAAACGTTTTCATATATTTGAAATTAACTATTGAAAGCATCATGACTCAAAAAACGTTGTTAGCTGTACTATTCTTAGCAGTTCTTACTGCTTGTGGAATGTTTAAACATAATGATGAAACAAAAATCGAAGAGATTCCATCTCCGGGAGAATCGACCACTGCTCCAATACCTACAAATGTAGATGGTACGCCAACTCAAGCGGACGTAGATCGTGTGCAAGGTATGTTTCCAGGTTATACTTTGGATCAAATAAACGAAGGAAAATATCTGTATGAAATCAATTGCGCATTATGTCATGATTTAATGCTCCCTTCTTCTGAACCTGAAGATGAATGGAGAAAAATTGTTCCTGACATGGTTCAAAAAGCAAATAGAAAAAACGGAAACACTCTTGATGCGGCTGGTGAAGAGCAAATTCTTCGTTATGTAATTACTATGGGTCCGGCGCAAATGAAGTAGCTTTAACACATAGCTCACATAGCGAAATCATAGGTACATAGTCTTCAGGATAATGTAATCAAAATGACAATAAAAACTATGTGTCTATGTGTCTAAACTATGTTGTCTATGTGTTTTTAAACGACTCGGGACCTGAAAATCCACGGTCGTAAAACAAAATGCTCTTTTGCCTGATGTTGTCTTCGCCACAACAAACCCATTCGACCTAAATCAATACTCAAATGGAAACGTTCATCATCAACCAATTCATTCCAGACTTGCCACATATCGTTGTTCCAGCGAATATCATCCAAAATGAAACACGTGTTGTCGTCGCTATTCTTCATTAAAAGCTCCAAATAATGCTTGGTAGCTGTTGACTCATGATTTCCGTCGATGAAAATAAGGTTGTAAACAGCATCGTTTGGTCGATTCAAAAAACCATCAAAATCCGAGCAAACAGGGAATACTTTATCCAATTTCCACAGATCAAATTGCTGGTAAGCACGTCTTAACGTTTCCTCACAGCCTTCAACGGTTGTGATATGTGAATCGGGGGATGCGGCTTTCATGGTTATAACACCACTTCCAACGGATGTTCCCAATTCCAGCACACGTTCTGGCTTATAAAAATGAAGGATCTTCCACAATACATCACCATAAACTCCTCTTGTTGAGGATGTTTTGACCAACTCAGCAATGCTTCTCTGTTTATTCAGTTTTTTAGATCCTGCACCTAAATCGATTATGTTGAATTTCTCGGTTTGTTTCAGACTATTTTTTATCCATTTTTTTCGTGTCAGGATAAAATTTTTGTCAACCTTTGTCGTTAGGCACTTGTCTACAAACTCAAAGACAAAGGCAGAGTGAATTCCATGTCTTCCTTTCGATTTTAACAGATACTGAAAGTAATTTCTTTTCAGAGGCCTTGATGTCATGCTGCAAAGAAACGAAAAACCAAAGAACATGCTTTATGCATAGAACTACTTTTGAAGAACAACAAGAACGAATTATTGCAAATACCAATGGTAATCAGCCGGAGGTACAGCTAATACGCGCATGCACACCAAATGAAGGAATTGTCATTCTTTCTGAACAGGATAAAACGGAGCTACAGGAAATTTTCCTAAAAGACGATTCGAAGAAAACATTTTTTGTCCCTTCTTCCGGATCAGGTTCACGAATGTTTCAGTTTTTATTTGATTTTATTTCTGAACCGAATGAAACAAATCGTGGATATGTAGAACGCTTCCTGAACCACATTGAAGACTTTGCGTTTTTCAATCAGTTTCCGGTAGAAATTCAAACAGAACTGAGAAATCGTTCTATGAGTATCGACCAATTTGTAGCTTATATTTTGAACAATAAAGGAATGGGGTTGGCCCATTTGCCGAAAGGATTAATTCCATTTCATAAATACGGACCATTTATCCTTAATCCATTTCAGGAGCACGTATTGCAAGGAAGAAAAGTGTGTAATGAGCATGCCGATTTCCATTTTACAGTAACTGAACGTTTTGAAAAAGAAATAGAGAAGCATCTCGACTTTATGTATGGAATGACCGGACATAAAAGTGAAATTAAATTCTCCGCTCAGGATTCTGAAACGGATGCCTTCGCTTTTAATACAGATGGAACTCCTGCAATTTGCGAAAATGGAGAACAATTGCGTCGACCAGCCGGACATGGTGCTTTGCTTGAAAATCTTTCGGAACTAAATGCTGATTTGATCTTTGTAAAAAATATCGATAATGTGCAGCACTTCAATCATTCAGAAAAATCTATTGATACACATCGTATTTTGGCTGGATGCCTAATCAAGATTCAATCAGAAATCAAAGAATTACTCGCTGATTGGTCTGATGAAAAATTCAATGATCTTAATGCACATTATCAGCTTTTCGATACGGAACATGTTTCCAAATTAGCTAAAGCAGATAAAATAAAATTGCTAAACAGACCAACACGCGTTTGCGGAATGGTTAGAAATGAAGGACAACCAGGTGGCGGACCATTTTGGATCAACGATAACGGTATTGCGACAAAACAAATTGTTGAAAAAGCGCAGATCAGTATGTCGGGCGACCAATACCGTGTGATGATTCAGTCAACGCACTTCAATCCTGTTTTAATGGTTTGTCAGGGAAAACATTTCGACGGCTCAGCAATTGATTTTGAAGCTTATCGTGACAACGAAAAATACTTCATCGTAAACAAAAAATATCAGGGAAAAGATATTCGATTCATTGAATTACCAGGACTTTGGAACGGAAGTATGGCTTATTGGAATTCGATCTTTGTTGAAGTACCAAGTGAAGCTTTTAGTCCGGTAAAAACCATTTTGGATTTGCTAGAAACAGCGCACCAGCATTGATAATTACAAATTACTAGTAATTCGTAATTAGTAATTACTAATCAATACAACTTCTGACGTTTGATCAAAAAAGTACTCAGCACTTCTGAAAGTCCTTGTTCAATATCAACAGGCATAAAATCTACAGCGTACTGTGAACAGCGAAGTGCAATGTCGTCAAAGTATTTCTGAACACTTTCCGCATAATTTTTCTTCACCTCGTTAGGATGAAGCTTCATCTTCTCCCCTGTTTCCATGTCGACCAAATTCACCGGACGGTTATCCAAATCGAAAAGTAACTCTGTTTTTTTATCTACAACATTGAAGATAATCACCTCATGTTTTGCATGCTTCAAATGCTGAATTGCCTGCATGAATTCCTCTACTCTGCTTGGATCATCCAATAGATCAGAAAAAACAATGATCAAACTTCTCTTGTGGCAAAGCTCTGCAATATCGTGTAAAGCCTGAATGGCATTCGCTCCAATTTTCTTGTCTTCAGAATAATTCACCAACAACTTTTCCATTTCATTAATGATGAAACGGTGATGCGCAGGTGACGATTTTGCAGGTGAATTCAAACGCAATTTCTCATCGAAAATAGAGATTCCAACAGCATCGCGCTGCTTTTTCATCAACTCGGCAATGGAAGCTCCAGCCAAAAGCGCAAATTCCAACTTCGACCATTCGTTTTTTGCACGGTAATACATGGATGAAGAAGCATCGAAAACCAACTGACAACGAAGATTGGTTTCTTCCTCGTATTTTTTGGTGAAAAGTTTTTCAGATCGGGCAAACAATTTCCAATCGATGTGTCGTGTTGATTCACCGCTGTTGTACAAACGATGCTCGGCAAATTCAACCGAGAATCCGTGGAACGGACTTTTGTGTAAACCTGTGATAAATCCTTCCACCACTTGTCGGGCAAGCAATTCAAGATTTCCGGTCTGCGCTAAATACGATTTGTCGATAGATTGAAGCATACGTGAAATTACAGAATATCTTGTAAACCTTCCATGATGATTTGTTAACTTCGTATAAATCCGATGAACAAACAATTAAAAAGACAAGCCCGAATAACACGCTATGTATTCTACAAGGAATTTCATTTCGATTGGACGAATCAAATTCTAACTTTTCTAGGGGCTTTTATTGGAATCGGCACAATTGCATTTCTGAATAAAAACAGCTTTCTTCCTATTGAACAAATTTTTCTGATTGGTTCATTCGGAGCTTCATCGGTTTTGATTTATGGAGCAGTGAAAAGTCCATTTTCTCAACCAAGAAATCTTATTGGTGGACATTTAATTTCTGCTTTAGTTGGAGTTACGGTTTACAAGCTTCTTCCCGACCAAATCTGGATTTCAGCACCACTTGCTGTAGCTCTTGCAACTGTCGCCATGCAAATCACAAAAACCATTCATCCTCCCGGTGGAGCAACAGCACTGATTGCCGTAATTGGAACCGAAAAAGTAAAAGCATTGGGTTATTTCTATGTTCTCTCCCCCGTTTTATCCGGAGTTTTGATTCTGTTTATCGTTGCGTTGATCGTAAACAACATTTCTAAAAGTAGAAGTTATCCAACCCACGGAGTTTTCTCCAAAACCTTCAAAGCAGGTGCGAAATTTCGTCTTCCCCGAAAAAAATAATTTGTAGTAGAGACAGGTCGCGACCTGTCCCTACCAATTATTTTTTGATGTCATCGTGAACCTTTTTTCATTCGGTCTGTAATCCCTTTCCGAACGAACAATTGATCCTATGAAAACTCAAATTCTTCTTTTAACGTTATTAACTTCTTCACTATCCTTTGCTCAATATAATGCTTGCGCAGCGAGAAGTGAAGTCACAGAAACAAAATCCATCCAACAGAAAGACAACACTACTGGTGAAACCATTACCATTCAGCAGGAAGTTCCTGTTACAGCTGTCGATAACTTCGGAAACGCAACTGGTAACAAATATGACCTCGCTGTTGATGGTGCATTCAACGGACAAACAATTGTCATTCTGGATTTATGTCAGATTGATCTTTCTGGACCAAAAGCAGCATTAAAGGAAAAAGGATTTGAAACTTTCGTTTACATGGGAGCTCCCGATCCTGCTAATTTGAAAGAAGCTTTAGCAAAAGCGAATCAGGTTTGGGTAATCTCCGCGGTAACACGTTATTTAAACGACGAACACGCAAAACTCATCAAGGACTTCTACGAAACTGGAAAAGGCGTTTACATTTGGGGCGATAACGATCCATGTAATGCTGATGCGAATTTCATTGCCAATTACCTGATCGGGGCTTCGTTAACCGGAGATTATTACGCCGACCAAAATATCGGATTAATGACTGAAGGTGGAACGACTGGAATTCGCAAAGACCATTTGATCTCAACAGGAATTGTCAAGTTTTACGAAGGAATCACCATTTCACATGTCGTAGATCCAAATCAATTAACAACACCCTTAATGTGGAGTACAGACGGTGGAACAGTTGCTGCAATTGTTGACGACCAGCAACACCGCTTGATCATTGACGGAGGCTTTACACGATTGTATTACAAATGGGATTCTGCAGGAACTGGACGATATGTAAAAAACGCAGCAGCATGGCTAGCAAACTTCGAACGCTTTGGTGACGAAGTAGTAAGCGACGAATTCAAAACAAAGAAATAACGCGCCTGTGATTTCGATACATTCCGACTAAACGTCGGAACACTCAATCTGACAGGCTTATTATAACAATTTGACACATTAGGACTAAGTGTCGGAATACTCGATCTGAGAGGCTTATTAAAACAATTTAATACTAGAAATCATGAGAAAAATTACGATTCTAGCCCTTGCAATCTGGGCATCAACAAACATCAGCTTCGCACAATACAATGCTTGTGCAGCAAAAAGTGCAGTTACAGAAACAGTAACAAGAGAAGTGAAAGACGACCAAACGGGTCAAAAGCGCATTGAAAACGTTGAAGTAGCCGTTTCAAACAGAGATGGTTTCGGAAATGCTTCCGGAAATCAATACGATTTAGCAGTTGATGGTGCTTTTGAAGGACAAACAATCGTTGTACTTCAATTGTACACAGGTGAAAACTTCGATTTCGAAAAACCGAAAGCAGCATTGAAAGAAAAAGGATTCTCTGTTTACCGCTATTCGAACCAACCGCCAAGTCCGGAAGAATTGAAAAAATCGTTAGACAAAGCATGTCAGTTTTGGTTGATTTCTTCCACAACTCAAATGCTTACTCCTGAACACGTAAAAGTGATTCGTGAGTTCTATGAATCCGGAAAAGGAATTTACATTTGGGGTGATAACGATCCGTACCATGCTGATGCCGATTACCTGGCAAACGCGCTTGTTGGCGTAACCATGAGTGGTTACTACATGGGAAATCAAACCGTAACGTTCAAAACAGAAACATCCACTTCCGGAATGCGCAAAGATCACTTGATTACAACTGGTTTGGAAAACGTTTTTGAAGGAATTACCATTTCTACAGTTCACGATCCAAACAGCGTGATGACACCACTAATTTGGAGTACAGATGGAAACGTGGTTACTGCAATTTTGGACGATCAGCAACACCGTTTGATAATCGACGGTGGATTCACCAGATTGTACTGTAACTGGGATAGCGCGGGGACAGGACGATACGTAAAGAATGCTGCAGCATGGCTTGTAAATGTTGAAAAATTCGGCGATGCAGTGGTAAGTAATAACATCACTAACGGAAAGTAAGTTTATCGAACAAAAATAGGGTTTCGTCGTGAAATTTTAAAGTCCGAAAGAATATTCGGCACGCACAATAAAACTTTCAACGGATACTGCGTTTTGCTCATTTACCAAAAAACGATTTAGCAATTGTCGTACTTTCGTACCATAGCTTATTAGCTCTAAGAGATACCGCTAATGTTGTTTCACTATTCGCTTTACCGTGAAAGAACAAAGGCAAAACAATTGAAGCAAACCCTGGAGAAATTTCAATTACTCAACAAAATTTGCTTCGTGTAAAGGGGTGACCGACTGAAAAGTTCGGTCACTTTTTTATTTACCCACATCGGCTTCGATACTATTCCGCTTCCCAGCGGAATCACTCAGCCTGACGTGGGTAAATTATATAATCGGTTTTTACATCAACATGTCAACTACAATACTGTTCAGCCTACAAGCGGAATCACTCAGCCTGACGTGGGTAAATAAGTTAAGTACAATGATTACACCTAGCAGCGGAATCACTTAGCTTGACGTGGGAACTTTAGAACCAATTTTTGGTAATATTATCTCAAAATCGAAAAATATCCTGTCATCGAAAACTCTTCCCCACTCTTAAATGCACCTTCAAATATATAGTAGTAAGTCCCCTGATCGTATTGTTCTCCGTCAAATATGGGTTTAACCGATTGAGAGTCATGTAAACTTGTCCCCCAACGATTAAAAACCTGAAGACGGCAATGTCGATATTCACAATTCGTTTGCGGAATCAACAAAAAATCCTCACCCGTACTACAATTCATTGAAATATTATTCGGAATAAAAATTAGGCAGGAGTCTGTTTGTGAAAAAGATTCCAGAGGCACAAATAAAAAAAGGAAGTAAAGTAGTTTCAGTTTCATAATTATAGAACGTAACAAAAACATCTGGGTTGTTCTGGACAACTTTTCATAGCGCCACGTCAAATTGAGTGAATCCTGTGGAGCAGGATTTGTAACGAAATTGACGTGGTGCTCAATAATTTCACTTTCTTTGAAAATACTTTTCCAATGAAACTCCTGTTGACCATTTTTTCCCTTGTTTTTATTACACTACTCTTCGCGCAATTCTCCCATCA
>CBFGNV010000047.1:0-31908 GCA_965650275.1 uncultured Fluviicola sp.
TCGATTTTTTACCATCGATTCCAGTTACCAATTGGTTAACTCCAGAATGAATTGGACCATATTCGTTATCGAAGTGTAATGCTGTTGCTGAACCACCATCAATTGCTGGACTCAATACTCCATTCTCACTAAGTGTACAAGTTTGACCAAGACCACATTGTTGGTTTTTCGTACTCGCTTTTACAGTAACACCTCCTTCGAAGTTATTTGTCCCGAACAGTTCGTACATTGGAGTCCATTGAAACGAGTTCAACTGAAGGTACGCCGTAGAAGACTGCCATACAACATTGTAAGCGTCACCTACCTTTTTTGCAAAACACAATGCGTATTTCCCATCTTTTAAGGTATTGAAATCGGCTTCTGAAATTTCGATGTCTACATTTTTGCTTGCAGCATCGAATAATTGGATTAATTCAGCATTTAATTGTGCTAATGTTTTCATAATGAATAGTTTTATCTCATAAATGAGAGATTGTTATAGATCCACCAACTTTTAGTGGATTGTTTTTGCAAACAATTACTCGGAATCCAGCTGAATAACCACTTTTATGATTTTTGGAATAACCTTCCTGGGATTTGGTTTCTTTCAGTGAATATCAGATCAATCATCTGCCTGACAAAGTTGGGAACACCTGAAAGTATGGGTTAGGTAGAAATTACCTGAATTGCGGTTTTGGTAGAAATTACCTGGTACGAATCGTGACCCGAATTTAACTTGAAAAACGACTGTAATGTCCGTATTTATTGATGTATGCGTTAGAAAATTGGCAATGAGTCTTGATCCACTAATTTGTTCTGAATGGCATAAATAACCAACCCAGCAATGTTCTTTGCCCCTGTTTTCACAAACATATTATTCTTATGACCTTCTACCGTTCGTTGTGTAATAAACAATTTATCGGCAATTTCTTTAGCGGTAAACTGTTCGCAGATGAGTTTTATGATTTCCAATTCCCGCGCAGATAAAAGTTCGTTTTCACTCATTTGGTTTGGTATTCTTACGGTTACTTGCTCACGCATGTGAGCCATTTGATTATCATCAAAATAATAACCGTGTTGTGCTACTTTCAAAACAATTTCTTTCAATTCAACAGGAGAAATTCCCTTGGGTAAAAAAGCAGCGGCTCCAATTTTGAATATATATCCAATATGTGAACTCTGGTAGTGAGAAGATAAGATAACCACCTGAAGGCTCAATTTTTCTTTCTTGATGAACTCTGTAATATCTATTCCTGATAATCCTTTCATTTTCAGATCCAACAGAACAAGGTCTGGGTGATTTACAGATTCGGCCAAATAAGTAAGGAATTTTTCACCATCATCAGTGCAATGAAGCACTTCAAAACGTTCATCCGATTCAAAAAGGCCTTTTATCAATTCCAATACCAGCAGATCATCATCTACAATTGCTAATTTGAGTTTATTCATGATTCACAATTTTATTTGGAATAAAAAATATCAATGTGGTTCCCTTGTCCTCTTTCGATTTTAACTTAACACATCCTTTTAAGTGGTAAATCCTCGTTTCTATGTTTCGAATTCCTAATCCCAAACTTTCTCTTTGAGTTTCAAATCCACAGCCATTATCTCGCATAACAAGCGAAAAACCGTTTTCTCCAAATCGTAAAACAACTCCAATTTCGGTTGCAGATGCGTGCTTTATTGAATTGGTAAGAGCCTCCTGAACAACTCTAACTACCTGAATCTTTGCTTCTTGAAGGACATCTTCGTAAAACTTACCCACTACAGATATGTCAATCTTTAATTCCGAACGAAATGGAGACACAATACCAGAGATAATCTCAAAGGTGTTGGATGTTTCTATTAGGGGTGGGAGCAAATCATGAGAAATCCTGCGAGCAGTTGAAATACACTCGCTAATTAAAATTTCATTCTCCGAAGACATAGTACTAATTGCAAATTGCACTCTAAATAGTTTCCCGATTAGGTCGTCATGAATATCCGCTGCAATCCGTGTACGTTCCTTTTCCTGAACAAGTAAACTGGTTTCCAGCAGAAGAGTGCGATGTTGAAGTTGCGTTTCAAATTCCTTGTTCTTCGCATCTATGATTTTTCTAAATGTTACCCGAACCAGAAGTACAATAAACGATGCCAACAGCACAACGATTATTAATGAAGAAAGAATCCAATACCCTATTGTTTCTGGACGTTGCCATTGTTCCATATCGATCTAGCCAGAAATAAATAAAAACAAATAAGCAGCACTAAATGAAGCAGCCAGAAATAGAATTTGAAGTCGGCATGAACATGTATAAAAAAATCAAATGGGATGTAAAAGACCAATTTCACAGAAAAGTAAATAAGAATAGCTGAGTTCAAACGAAAAACACTCCAATTCATTTCAGTATACGCCTTGATGCGCTCGAAAAAGAACAGAAAAGCCAAGATTAGAATTCCTAATGCCCCAAATAAGCTTGAATACGAATTGGTGATTTCTTCCTTGAATTTAATCACGGAATAGACGTCGTATGCAAAAGGCGCTAAGAAGCAAATCAATATTCCTCCAATAAGGTACTTTTTTTGAAATCTGAAAAAATGAAGGTACACCAAACCGAATATCAACAACTCAATTAAATTGAAGATGGGCATGAGTACCAAATTTACTTCACCATAATAGCTGAAACCACGACTAATCAGATCTATTCCGAATGCCAAAGCAAGATAAAAAGTGATTATACGATGAACGACATTCAGCGAAGCATAAAAATACAAACCAGCAATAAGACCTATCAAGAGTCCAATTGGTGACAGCAAAGTCAGCTTATCAACCAAGTCGTATGTAGTCATCCTTCACCGTACATTCCAAAAGGAAAAAAGAATTTTCAGACAACACACCAGGTTTAAATGGCGGAACAGGACGAGCTAAATCGGCATAAGCGTTCTTTGGAGATATTACCACGTCTTTCATATCGCTGATAATTAAATCCGCCAAAAATGGGTTTGACTCTGGATCATTTGACGGTTTTAAGGCGAAATATGCTTTCAATCTCTCATTCGTCCGAATATCTTCTTCAGGAATAAAAAAGGCTTGATAGATTCCATCAGCACTGATAACCTGCTCAGGAATCCATCCAACGTGATAATTGGTCCAATTCTGAATCAATTGTTTTGCTTCAGCAACTGGAAGTGAATCGTTTCCGACAGTCAACGTATCATTCGTTATTTCACATGTAACCATATACGGAAGAATCCCTTTTTCGAATTGTTCTTTGGTATCTCTTGATGCATGAATCAGATAAAACACCAACTGTCCATCATCCGTGCTTCCAGGGTAAGCATGATAACCACTTTCGAAATCTTCCTCTGTCCTACAATCATCTGGAACTTTAAAGTAAAATCCTATTCCCTGTTCAAACAAGGAAAGAAAATCTTTAATACTATGGCGATTTCTTAAATCAGCCCAATTGTTGATGTTTTGAATAATGGTTTCTAAGTTCATTTTCGTAGTATTTTATGACTAATTCAAACGAATTAGTCCCAATGGAACCCAGATCAAATATATCACAATCGGTTGAAATACCAATCAGTATCGACTAAATTTCTCGTTTTAACAAACTTCTCCAGCTTACCTTCTGCTGAATAATTCCGTAAAGTTCATCAATAGAAACTCTGTCTTGTTTCATCGTATCTCTATCACGAATAGTAACCGTATTGTCTTCTAATGTTTGGTGATCCACCATTACACAGTAAGGCGTTCCAATCGCATCTTGTCTGCGGTAGCGTTTTCCAGGTGAATCTTTCTCGTCGTACTGACAATTGTATTCAAACTTCAGTTCATTGAAAATCTCCAATGCTTTTTCAGGAAGACCATCTTTCTTTGTCAAAGGCATAACGGCAACCTTGTATGGCGCAAGCTGAGCTGGTAAACTTAAAACAGCTCTTTCAGAACCATCTTCCAATTTTTCATTTTTGAAAGATGCACTAATCACAGCCAGGAACATTCTATCCAAACCAACAGAAGTTTCAACTACATACGGAACGTAGTTCTGATTCAATTCCGGATCAAAATACTGCAGCTTCTTACCTGAATATTGTTCGTGTTGCTTTAAATCGAAATCAGTTCTGGAATGAATTCCTTCCAACTCCTTGAATCCCATAGGGAAATCGAACTCAATATCGCTAGCCGCGTTTGCGTAATGTGCCAACTTGATATGATCGTGTTCTCTGTAATAATTATCTCCTAAACCAAGTGCTTTGTGCCAGTTCAAACGTGTTTCTTTCCAATGGTTGTACCATTTCATTTCGTCACCAGGACGAACAAAAAACTGCATTTCCATTTGTTCGAATTCCCGCATTCGGAAGATAAACTGACGCGCAACAATCTCATTTCTGAACGCTTTACCAATTTGAGCAATTCCAAAAGGAATCTTCATTCTACCACTTTTCTGAACATTCAGGAAGTTTACGAAAATACCTTGTGCTGTCTCAGGACGAAGATAGATCGTTGAAGCATCACCAGCTACTGAACCCATTTCCGTAGAGAACATCAGGTTAAACTGACGAACTTCTGTCCAGTTACGAGAACCACTAATTGGGCAAACAATTTCTAAATCTTCGATCAAGGTTTTCACTCCATCTAGGTCGTTGTTCTCTAACGTAACACGCATGCGGTCTTCGATCTCAGTAATCTTTGCTTCGTTACGCAATACATTTGGATTGGTGGCACGGAATTGAGCTTCGTCAAACGCATCAGCAAACTTCTTCGATGCTTTGTCTACTTCCTTATTGATCTTCTGACGAATCTTCTCAATATGTTCTTCAATCAGAACATCAGCTCTATATCTTTTCTTTGAATCTTTATTATCAATCAACGGATCATTAAAAGCGTCTACGTGTCCGGAAGCTTTCCATGTAGTTGGATGCATGAAAATTGATGCATCAATTCCAACAATGTTCTCATTCATCTGCACCATTGATTTCCACCAATACTGTTTGATATTGTTCTTCAATTCTGAACCTAATTGACCGTAATCATAAGTTGCAGCAAGACCATCATAGATTTCAGATGATGGAAAAACAAATCCGTATTCTTTAGCGTGAGAAATAACTTCTTTTAGTAAATCTTCTTTTTGTTCCATGGCGCAAATTTAATGGTAAAACTGTAAACCTGTGGTGTATCTAACGAAATTGAAAATCTTTTCATTAAAATTGTTACTTAATACCGCGTTTTACATTACCCATTAAAACACACTTATGAGAACAATTCTAACTTTCAGCTATTTAGCAGCAGCTTTTGTATTCACAATCGCTTCTTGTACTTCTTCCAACTCTGCAGCAAATGGTGATAAAAATCCGTCAGAAACTTCTGAGTCCGTGATTCAGACCATAGAAGGACTTGAACCTGGGGTTCAAACGTTCGATGTTTCGGCAACGAAAGCATCTACAGTTACACTTCCAAATGGAGGTTCGATCGAAATTCCAGCTGGGGCATTTGTAAATGAAAACGGAAAACCTGTTACAGGGAAAGTAGAGCTGAAATGGAACGAATATCATACGCTTGGTGAAATTGCACTTTCGGGAATTCCAATGGCATACGATTCTGCAGGATACCAATCGGATTTGATCTCAGGTGGAATGTTCAAGATCGATGGTGAGCAAAGTGGCAAAACAGTAAATATCGCACCGAATAAACGCTTAAAGATCAATTTGGCTTCAAGCAATCCACAAGAAACGTTTAATTTTTACAAATTGGATGAAAAATCGGGTGACTGGGCTTACGAAACAACGAAAAAAGCAAGTCCGGTTCCAGGAGCTCCGGTTGAAGATGTCGTTGAAAAAGTAGTTATTAAACAACCATATAACCTGGATTTGAAAGTAAAATTCGATGCAAAACGATATCCGGAATTGACATCTGACGATATCTTAAGTTGGGAGGTTCCGGCAACAGAATTGACACAGACACAGATCAACGAACTTCAATCTGAAGTGGTGAAAGCGGAAATTGCTCAAGCAACCAGCAAAGGACATTATTCCCTGAAACTGGAAGGGAAAAAATTCAATTACACTGTTGATGCACGTCCCGTTACTTTCGACAATCCACCTTCAAATGCAAAATCCATTCGCAACAACATGCATCAGGACGAAAAGGATATGGAAGAATACAAGGAACTGGCGAATGCCGATCAACTGATTCGTTCTATTGATATTAAAGGTTTTGGTGTGTACAATTGGGACATCATGTATCACGATGGATCTATTGCCACTGAAGTAGATTTAGATATTGCCGGTTCAAATGATGAGAAGTATGCGAGTTTCTTTTTTGTTAGTCCAAAAGACAAACGCATTATTCCAATGAAAAGAAAGGGATTGATCCGAATCTCCAAGATCATTCCTGCTTGTATCATCGCAATTACGAAAAACAAAGAAGTCTTTACGGTTCGAAACAACATGTTGGAGCAAATTCGTCAGTCGCCAAAAACCGCAAGGCATTCCTTTACGTTAAAGAAAACCGGATTCAAGATCAAATCAGGTAAAGACCTTGATGGAATATTGGATAAGTGCATCTAATTCAACGAATCAATGCGTCTCATTCTTGTTCTCTGTTTTTTCCTTTCAGCCTCCAATCTCGTAGCTCAAACTTCGGTTTTAACTGGATTTAAGAATGGCAGCTGGGCCTTGTTAGACACGAATGGAAAAGTGCTGACGAACACGGAATACCATTATATCCATTCATTCGACCTCAGAAATACCAGCTATTTCATGAAAAACGGTTTGTATGGAATTATTGATGCATCAGGGAAAGAGAAGCTTGCTGCTGAATTTACAGATATTGTACAACACGGTTTTGGAATTTATTCTGTTCGAAAAGAGGATAGATGGCAACTCATAAGAGTGGTTGATAAACCTGAGATATTGTTCGACACGATACCAGAGCTTCCGGAAGTTTTAGGAAACCACTGGATTATTCTCAACGATTCCATCAATGGAAAACTGATCAACCTTCAATCGGGGAAAGCTATCCCAACGATGAAAAACGACGTTATTCTGTTGAATTCTGCCGAATTTCTCGGACTTGGTCACGACAGTTTGATTACTGCCTTTCATCCGAGTGGAGACGAACTGAAAACAATCATAGGTTCATTTTACACCTATTCAGATCGATTCCTGGTGTTAATCGACACAAACGAGCAAAGAACCGTAATTGACGAAACAGGGATCTGGAATTTTCCGTTTTCGGTAACTGGCTTTAGTATTTCTACGGGTGAAGTGTATTCCGGCAACAATAATTATGGGAGACTCTATGATCTGGCAACCAAGAAAGTGATTTTTGAAGGCCCATACAGCAGGATCTATACCTATAACGACAAGTATTTTGGAGTAGATGGTCCCACCGGTGCTAACCTTATAAATAAAACAACAAGAAAAGCACTACTTCCTCCTCAACTAGGCTATTTCTATGAAAATGAGAAAAACTTTAATGTCTATCGAAGCAACGGAACAACTGCCTTACTTGATCTTGAAGGTAAATTCGTACTTCCCGGTTTCTACGATTACATTCATCAAAATGGTCAAATGCTCAACGTAAGTTTGAACTCCAATGCAGGTTTGTATTCTCTGAAGAAAAAAGCGTTCGTCCTTCCAATGATCTATTACAGTATTGCCAATCAACAAAACAACAGATACAAGGCACTAACAGATGAGGCCTTCACAATTATTGAATTGGATGAAAGCCACAACATCAAACGAAGAATTGATGGCTCGAACAACGTGAGAATCAGAACAGCAAGTTCATCCGCCAGCAAACGCTTTTTTGACCCACGGCTCTTCCCACTTGGGTGGTATGTCGACAGCTCCGAAGTTGAAGTTAACGGAGAAATGAAGATCCGCTATTCGTGGGGACTAAAGGAGCCAAATGACTCGATTAAAATGAAGCCTAAATATCCTGATCTGGCTTACATTGAAGGACCTTTTTCACTACTGGTCAATCCACCAAAGAAAATAACCGTCTCGAACGGGCAAGTCAAAAGCGTGAAAACCTATGAATTCGTTTCTTGGGAAAACGGCAAAAAAATCCCAAATCTCGTTTGCACATATATTGATAGCAACGATTTCCGAACCCAAACCTGGACGAAGTTCTCCACAGCAACCAGCGGTGGAATTATTGATACGGAAGGAAAAATACGGTATTTTACTTATTTGTCAGGAGTAAGTGTGCCTTTTACGCGCTACTGCGAAGCAGAAGCATGGGAAGCTTCACCTCAAGTTAGAGATACTTCTTTTTACCAAACAACAGAAAATTACGATCCGTACGAATTTGCTTCGAACCAAAATCGTTATGTGGCCAAAAAAGGGAAATGGAACTTCATTAATCCTGACGGATCGGATCTCTTCAAAGAACCCTTCCAATTTGTTCAGGAATTTGTTGGAACAACCGCCATTGCTAAGCGAAACGGCAAATGGGGAGTGATTTCAAAAGACACCATTCTTATTCCTTTCAAATTCAATAAAATCACGCGAAAAATCATTGGTTCTGACACCTTGTTTCTAACAGACGAAGCTCCCGAATCATCAAGATATCTTACAGAAAGCTTACAGGAAATTCCAGGAATCCGAAACGTAATCGTAAAATCGCCCAACTTACTTTTGGTAGATCAAAAGGGAACACAAAACCTGATGAACGAAAAACTGGAAGTGGTTGCAGAAAATGTGAAATCGCTTAAAGTATTACCATCCGGATACCTGCGCGCTAAAATCGATAAGGAAATTCAAATTTTGGATAGTTCAGGATTCAGTAAAGCAACCACTACATTTGATGTGGTAGATGTTTTGTGTGATAAATACTGTCTGACTGAAAAAAACAGCAGATTCGGATTAACCGATTTCAGTAATCATCTGCTGTTGCCGGAAAATCACAATTCAATAACGGTAGTTGGAAAACACCTGATTGCCAAAAGCGATTTGTACTACTTATACGATGAAAATTTGCAATTGATCCGAAAAAGTGACCACGAACTATTCGTTGATCCCATCACGAACACTGTTTCAGTCACAAAAAAATCTACGACAACCATTTATAAGGAAAAACAGAAGTTGGTCAAATTGAAGAATACAATTCCGAACAAGTTGTGGAACAATCTGATTTGGATCGACGTTAAAGAACAGACTTTCGGGATTGATTTCAATGGTGATACTGTTGTTAAAAGCGGTAAAATCGAAACCTTTACATTACTTCCGAACAATTGGATTGCACTTAAACCTGAGAAAGGGAATTGGGAATTTTACACTCAAAACTGGAAAAAACAATCTACACCAATTTCATCCAGAAAATTCATCTGCCTCGAACCACAATTCATGGCATTCCTAACAAAGAAAAATCATTGGTTGATCTGGGATGAAACCACTGGTAATACAATTGAAGAGGATGCGATCATTGGATCATTTGAAAACGGACTCTGCTTAGTGAAAACCGGTAAATCCTATTTCTATATAAACCAAGATTTGAAACCCGCAAATAATCTGCGTTACACAAATGCAAGTGCCTTTCATAACGGATTGGCAGCAACCTGTGATTCGCGTGGTGGAACATTGATAAATACTGAATTCAAACCACTCACGTATCCGAGTTATATTGGTTTGACTTATTTAGGAGCAAACGTATATAAGGCTTCACCTCAGATTCTACACAATCTTTATCGCCTAAATGGAACTTCCATCCTTCCCAAGGGTGTTGAAAACCTCAACATAATAAACAATCGTTTCATCCAAACCATTGACAAAGGTGAGGTACATTACACCCGATTGAGCGGAATTTTAATGTTCTAGTCAACTATAATGAAATTTCAACGTCTACACCATGGCATCAATTTTGCCTAAAAATGAAAGATTTATAGAAAATTGATTTATTTTCGTTCACTTCAAGAAAATACTATGTTAAAGAAAACATTATTTACACTCGTTCTAACGCTTATTGGAGCTACGAGTTATGCCCAGCTGAAAATGCAAATTCCTAATGATTTGAAAGATGGAATGTACGTTGCATTCTATACGAATCGCGGATTGATTTTAGCGGAATTAGAATATCAAAAAACACCTATGACCGTTGCTAACTTTGTTGGTTTGACGGAAGGTAAATTCAAATCTGGCGACAAAGCTTTTACGAAGCCGTACTACGACGGATTGAAATTTCACCGTGTAATCAAGAAATTCATGATCCAGGGTGGTGATCCAGCTGGAAATGGTTCCGGAGGTCCTGGATACAGTTTTTATGATGAAACGCGTTCTGATTTGAAACACAGCGGCCCAGGAATTTTATCAATGGCGAATTCTGATCCTCAAACGAAAGCTGCCTACAGCAACGACGGAAAAACAAACGGAAGTCAATTCTTTATTACGCATGTTGCGACTCCTCATTTAGATGGAAAGCACACTGTTTTTGGTCATGTTATTCTTGGTCAGGCAGTTGTTGATTCAATCAAACAAAACGACGTTATGGATTCGGTTCGTATCGTTCGTAAAGGTGCTGATGCTAAGAAATGGGATGCAACAAAAGTATTCATGGAAAAGAATCAGGCGATTTCAGCTGAAAAAGACAAAATTGCTGCTGCTGAAAAAGCACGTATTGAGCAAGCATCAAAAATGACAACTGCTGAGTACAGCGCATGGTTATTGAAAGAGATTCAAAAAACATATCCAAACGCGCAGCAAACTGCAAGCGGATTAATTTATGTGATGGAAAAAGTAGGAACCGGAGCTGCTCCTCAAACAGATGGTCAGGTAAGTACACATTATACCGGAACATTTTTGAACGGAACAAAATTCGATGCATCGTATGACCGTAATCAACCGTTGGACTTTAAGCACAACGTTGGACAAATGATCAAAGGTTATGATGAAGCGGTTTCACTAATGCGAGTTGGTGGACGTGGTAGATTCATTATTCCTTACTACAATGCATACGGAACTGCAGCTCGTGGACCAATTCCTCCATACTCTGATTTGGTATTTGTAATTGATTTGTTGAAAGCTGAGCCGCCAGTTGTTATCCAACCAAAAATGGATACTCCAGAGCCAGAAATCGTGAAGCCGGTAGTAACAGAACCTGCGAAGACAGAGCCTGTAAAAACTGAGCCAGCAAAAACTTCTACAAAAGGTAAGACGAAGAAGAAAAAGGCTTAAGCTTTTTGAAGACCGAGGATTGTCCACCGCGGCAGACGCAATCCAAGGGAGAAAGCGTAAGACCTTTGATAAATATTCCAAAGCCCTGATTCCAAAACGGAGTCGGGGCTTTTTATTCTCGAGTATGCCATAATCTAATCTATTGGACTTACGACAGAAATTCAGGTTCGGTCTGGCTAAAACGAAAATCATATGAATACATGGATTGATCACTCTCCGAAACACAATTTTATGTTTTTATAAAATTGTGAAGCAGAGGTCCTTCAATTTCAGGGAATCTCCAATTACATTGCTCCTACTCCAACTAGATTAACACCCTTCAGTAATCGGATTTCGAACCATGGTATCACGTCATAGAGAACGTTTTACAGGGAGCTTAAGGACTTGTGTCACGGCCTTACAGTTATATCCATTTCAGCCTTCGGTTGCTTCATTAGAACTCAAAACAAAAAGAGCCCCATAATTATGGAGCTCTTTCTATATAAATTGAATATTGTCTTTTACAACTGTCCGTCGGAGTGATAAACACCGCCTTTGAACACGCGCACTTTCAATAAGATTCCGTCACGGTCATAGTCATAAACTTTACCATCCCATAAACGTCCATCTTTGAACTTACCATCTTGCCAAATTTCACCATCGTCATTGAACACTTTATTGTATCCATTCGGATTCCACGGATTTCCTCCAGTTTTAGGTGTTCCATTGATTTTAGGAGCAGAAACTCCAGAGTTCATATTTGGATCTTTCACTGTTTCTGGTGGAGAAACCATTTCCTTATTAATTGTATTCACCACTTTACCTTCAGTATCGTAAGTAATTACTTCCTTAACATCACCATTTGGCCAATAACGAGTAGCTGTTCCAGTTGGAACACCATTGCTAGCCGTGTAGACTAACTCTACTTGTCCATTCGGGTGGTAGAACTTAACCTTACCTTGCTCTTTTCCAAGCGCATTGTAGTTAGCTTCATACTCACGAACACCGTTTTCGTAAATTCGGACCAGGGAGTCCAACTGAATATTCTTCTCAAAAGTTCCAACTTCGCGAACCTTTCCATTTGGCCAGTACTTGGTATATTGACCTTTAGGGCGATTACTTTCGTATTCTCCCTTCAATTTTGGAGTGACTCCATCATCATGATACTTGATCCAGATTCCTTCTTTACGATCGTCAACATACTTTCCTTCCTCCACTTTTCCAGTTGCAGGAATTCCAGATTCAGGTCGATCCTTTCCGTAAACAATCCATTTCCCTTGTTTTCTTCCCTGATCATCTTTTTTATTGATGTTCTCGTCCTGATCACCAGTAGTGTTGGCTAGAGCAGTTCCAAAAGAAAGTAAACAAAAAAGTAAAACTCCAAGATGTTTTAACTTCCACATAGTTTTATAATTAGTTTGTAGCGCAATCTAAAGATAGAATTATTTCACAATAAACGTTACAAAATTTTGAAAAATTCGATTAACGCACAATAACAAACGACTAATTGTACATTATGAGTGTGTAATCAGCGCTAAATTAATATTTTCCAACATAACGCGAACCATTTTGTTCAAATCATAACGTTCTTTCCACCCCCAATGCGATCTTGCCTCGGTATCATCAATACTTGCAGGCCAGGAATCTGCGATTGCCTGTCTGAAATCGGGCTCATAATCTATTTCAAAATCAGGGATTTCAGTCTTAATCTCCTGTGCTAATGTTTCAGGTGTAAATGAGAGTGCAGACAAGTTATAGCTTGATCGGATCTTTACATTTTCTTTTGGAGCCTCCATCAATTCAATAGTCGCTCTAATTGCGTCATCCATGAACATCATTGGCAGTGCCGAATCCGATTTCAGAAAGCTAGTGAACTTTTGTCCCGCCTTCGCTTTATAGAAAATATCAACCGCATAATCAGTAGTTCCACCACCAGGCAAACTTTTGTAAGAGATCAATCCAGGGTAGCGAATACTTCTTACATCAACTCCAAATTTATTGAAGTAATATTCACACCAGCGCTCACCGGCTTGCTTGGAAATTCCGTAAACAGTACTTGGCTCCATAACCGTATACTGCGGTGTGTTGATTCTCGGTGTTGTAGGACCAAAAACAGCAATGCTGGATGGCCAGAATACCTTTTTAATATGTCCCTCTTTTGCAAGATCAAGAATAGTGAACAATCCCTCCATATTCAAACGCCAGGCAAAATCAGGATTTTTCTCAGCCGTTGCAGAAAGCAGAGCTGCTAGCAAATAAACTTCATCGATTTTTCCGTCAATAATGGTTTTTCTAACCGCTGGCCTGTCCATCGCATCCAAGACAACGTACGGTCCATTTTCTAAGGCTTCGGGACAACTTGATTTGATATCTGCGGCAATAACTTGGTCATTTCCAAATTTTGTGCGCAACGCCAGCACCAGTTCAGTACCGATTTGTCCGCACGACCCTAAAACCAAAATTTTCTTCATAGATATCAAATAAAAGTCTGCGCAAAATTAGTTGTTTTCATCGCCCAATTCAAAAGGAATTCGTGTTTTTCTTCACAATTTTGGAATCTCACTTTCGGTTTTTCCTACATTTGTATTAGTACATCTCTTATGTGGATAGAATTACCAATACATCTGCAATGGCTTCAAATTAGAAAGCCTGAGTGAGCAAAGCTCTTTCCTTGCTCTTTTTACGGTTATTGAATGCTTGCATCTAACCGTCAATAAGTTGTATATTCATTAAAAATTTAGGAAATGCCTTTTTATTATAAGCTGGGGAACATTCCTCATAAACGACATATTCAGTTCAGAAAACCGAGTGGTGACCTGTACTATGAGCAGCTTTTTGGTACCGAAGGATTTAGCGGTTTTTCATCTCTGCTTTATCATACACACAGACCAACGATGGTGAAGGAAGTTAAAAACGCCATCGATTTAACTCCGAAAGCCGCTGACGGAAAAAACATTAAATCCCGTATGATCAAAGGATTTGATGTAACTCCAAAAGATGATTTTCTTGAAAGCAGAACGATTGTAATGTTCAATAACGATTTGAATATTGCACTTGCCGCTCCTAAAAAATCAATGACTTCGTATTTCTACAAAAATGCGGATTCAGATGAGATGATCTTTATTCATAAAGGAACCGGAAAACTGAGAACTTTGCTTGGAAATATTGATTTTTCATACGGAGATTATCTTGTAATTCCACGTGGAATGATCTATCAGATCGAGTTCGATACAGAAGACAACAGATTGTTCATTGTTGAATCATTTTCTCCACTTTACACGCCGAGAAATTACCGAAGTAAATTTGGGCAGCTTTTGGAACATTCTCCTTTCTGTGAGCGAGATTTCCGTGCGCCGCATGAGTTAGAAACACATGATGAATTGGGCGATTTTACCATTAAAATCAAAAAGGAAAACATGCTGCATGAGTTGGTTTATGCGTCGCATCCTTTCGACGTTGTTGGTTGGGACGGTTACAATTTTCCATATGCTTTCTCGATTCACAATTTTGAGCCGATAACAGGACGTATTCACCAACCACCACCAGTTCATCAAACATTTGAGGGACATAATTTTGTGGTTTGTTCATTCTGTCCACGCATGTACGATTATCATCCGCTTTCTATTCCTGCACCATACAATCACAGCAATATCGATTCTGACGAGCTATTATACTATGTTGACGGCGATTTCATGAGTAGAAATCATGTAGAAAAGGGATATATTTCGCTTCATCCTGGTGGAATCCCTCACGGACCTCATCCGGGTGCTTACGAGAGAAGTATTGGACAAAAAGAAACACAGGAATTAGCTGTAATGGTTGATACTTTCAAGCCTTTAAAGCTTACACAAGCTGCAATTGATAACGAATTGGCTGACTACGCATATAGTTGGCTTTAGGATAATTACAAATTGATAATGACGAATTACTAGTGAATTAAATAGTCCGAAATAGTGCAACTTGCAATCAATTTGTAACTAGGCATTTGTAATTAGTAATTCAATTTTAAAAAAAAATTGAACATGAGTAACGAGATTAAAAACGTAGAATACGGATTAGAGAAAATTTTTGAAGGCGCACAAGATTTCCTGCCTTTATTGGGAACTGATTATGTTGAGTTTTACGTAGGAAACGCAAAACAAGCAGCACACTTTTATAAAACAGCTTTCGGATTTCAGGATTTGGCTTACGCAGGATTAGAAACCGGAGTGAAAGACCGAGCATCTTATGTTCTTAAACAGGACAAAATTCGCATTGTTCTTACCACAGCATTAAAAAGTGATTCACCAATCGGTGAGCACGTTAAAAAGCACGGTGACGGAGTAAAAGTGATTGCACTTTGGGTTGAAGATGCAAGAAAATCGTATGAAGAAACTACCAAAAGAGGTGCTAAGTCTTTCTTTGAGCCTATGGTAGAATCTGACGAGCATGGTGAAGTTGTTCGTTCAGGTATTTACGGAGCGTACGGTGAGACTGTTTTCGTATTCGTAGAGCGTAAAAACTACAAGGGTATATTTCTACCTGGCTATGTAGAGCATAAAACAGCATATAATCCTGCTCCGGTTGGATTAAAATTCATCGACCACATGGTTGGGAACACTGGATGGAATAGAATGAATGAAGCTGTAAAATGGTTCGAGGATGTTATGGGATTTGTAAATTTCCTATCGTTTGATGACAAGCAAATTACAACAGAATATTCGGCATTAATGTCGAAAGTAATGAGTAATGGAAACGGAAGAATTAAATTCCCAATCAACGAACCAGCTGAAGGTAAGAAACGTTCTCAAATTGAAGAATACATTGATTTTTACGAAGGAGAAGGTGTTCAACACATCGCTGTAGCAACAGACGACATTATTACAACCGTTGCTGATATGCGTGCACGTGGAATTGAGTTCTTATCAACTCCGCCACAAGCATATTATGATGCAATTCCTGAGCGTTTGAAAGATCATATGAACAAATTCAAAGAAGACATCAACGAATTGCAGAAATTAGGAATTATGATCGATGCTGACGAAGAAGGATACCTACTTCAAATCTTTACAAAACCGGTAGAAGATCGTCCAACGGTTTTCTTCGAAGTTATTCAACGAATGGGGGCAAAAGGATTTGGCGCTGGTAACTTTAAGGCCTTGTTCGAGTCTATTGAAAGAGAACAAGAGAAAAGAGGAACATTATAATCAACATTCTTTAAATAAAAAGGGGCAGTTAATTAACTGCCCCTTTTTTATGTCTACAATCGATTAAAAATAAACCGAAACCTTTTTGTATTCTTCGAATTTCAGCCAGGCAGTTTCACCAACAACCTGTTTCAAGTTCGTTTCTACTTCCAATCTCAAAATTTTCTGATTCTCTCTTATCTCGTCAGGTATCATTCCAACAGTGCGAGCTTCAAGATCCAACTCCTTTTGATTGTTCTCGTAGATAATTCCCATCACTTTCTGGCGACCGGCCTCATCCAGAGTAAAGTAACTTGAAAAATCATTTGTTTTCGCAACAACGTATTCTTTAGAATGAATGTCCGGAGTTGCCTGTTCCTGAGCTATTGCTCCATTTAGTATAAAGGCAAAACCTAGTAATAATATTGATCTTTTCATTGATAGTCTTTTTAATGTATTTCTTAATGTTGAACGATAACTTTTAAGGTTTCTACCTTGTTTTCATCTGATGTAACTCTGATTGAATATGGTCCGGCACTTAATTCTTTCACATCCAATGGTACAAGCGTTTGATAAGAGGTAGAATTTACAACCTGGGTTTTAATTAACTTACCTGTAAAGTCGAACAATTCAATTACACAAGTTGTTTTCTTCTGCTCTGAATTGATCATTAACGTGACCACTTCATCAGCCGGATTCGGATGACTCGTTATACTCCAACCTTCAGATGAACATGTTAGCATAATTGGTCCGTAAATGGTTTTGTTACCATCCGTATCTTCCTGAATCAATCTGTAGTAAGTGTTACCTACTTCACGATTATTATCGGTAATATGGTAGGTATTACCTACAGAATTTGTTCCGGTACAAACCGTTTCACCTACTGTAGACCAGGTATTAATATCTCTTGAGCTTTCAATCACATATGAAGCACAATTCACTTCACTTTCTGTTTTCCATACAATATCAGCTTTACTTCCATCCAAACAACTTGCTGAGAAGCTTGATAACTCAACTGGTAATGGACTTGTTCCTGACATACCATGCAACCAGAACTCTGAGAAACTAGGTATATTGAATCTCGCGAATCTCGCTGACGCACTGAATCCTGGTAACATTGTGGATGTATTTCCATTTGCTGCCTGATTGTGCAGTGTTGTTCCTCCGCTACCTCCTGCCGAAACACAGTTGTTAAGCGCATTGTTATCCATGTTTAATGGTCCGGAATACTTGCTCAATTTTAAATCAGCAATACCAGTCAAATCGTCCCAGGCACTAATATTTGCATTTGCTGCAGGAGCAAGTGTAGTGTATTCTCCATTATCAAAATGCAAAACAACATCAACTCCAGCCGCTGGTTGGAACTGAGGATTGATCAACCACTCTCTTCCCAACGCTGTAACCATGTAACTTGCAGCATTACATGCAGGAACATTAACAGGTGCTCCAAAAACATATGCCGTTGCCGTAACGTTACCTAAGTTTTGACCATTGGAATTGATAGAACAAATTAAACGTCCACTTGAATGGTAGAAATGGATGTATCCATTTTGATTAACCAAACAAGTTGCACTTTCACCATTATTCGCCAATGCAGTTCCTGCGGGAGGTAAAGTAAGCGTTCCTGAAGTACACCCGGAAGCAGGACAAGCAGTTCCCGCACTTGCTCCAACGTAATATGTTGTTGTTGCAGATGGTGTTACAGTTATGCTATTACCAGTTCCAACCAATGTTCCTCCACAAGAACCTGTATACCAGTTCCAGTTAGCACCAGTAGCGAGTGTACCACCAACTACAGACAAAGTAGCACTTTGACCATTACAAATTGTTCCAGTTCCAGCAATAGAAGTTGGCGGAACAGAAGAAGCACTAATCACGTAAGTTGTTGCTGTTCTACAAGTTGGAGCACTGCTACATGCTGCGTAAAAAGTATATGTTCCAGGAGTATTTGTATTTGGTAATCCTGAACCGGCAACTCCAACAGGGTTAAAAGGTGAAGTACTACCAATTGAAGAACCTCCGGTTGGTGCCGTATACCATTCAATAGACGAACCAAGTGAAGTAGAAATTGTTGCTGCAGCTGGTCCTGTAAATGTCCATGAATATGAATCTGTAGCACCAGTACTGAATGAACTACTAATTAAAAAATACTGTACTCCAGGAGTTAACGTAGCTGTCATCATCGGATCTGCCCCGCAAGAAGGAGCACTATCGTCATTACCAACAACAAAATTAGCAGGGGTTCCACATGCAGAAGCTGGTGTAAATGCATTCTGATAGATGAATCCATAACCATCTATTGCAGGGAAACAACCTGTAAAAGTATAAGATCCTGCTGTTGACACATAGAATGAATAAACATCATAATATACGGAAGTTGTAGAGGCAGAACATGTTGTACCACCATAAGCACGCATCCATGTTGGATCAGCAGCTGTTAGTGCGCCTGAATTAAATGTTGCACCCTGCGCAGTTGTTATGCCTGGAACACCGCAAGAAGATGTTGTAATTGTTGCAGCAGCAGATCCCTGGCAAATGGTTGCACCAGTTGTTGTTGGAGTTGCAGGACTCGTAATTGCTATCGCTCCCGGTGAAGTTGCTGAACATGCTCCACTTGTAATAGAGAAATTGGCATAACTACCGCTATTTAAACCAGACAAAGTGAAAGTACCCCCAGATATTGTTATCGATGATGATGTAGGTACACCGTTCAATGTGTAGTTCAACGTGTAGGTACCATTAGCAAAACCAGTAGTAGTAAAAGGTACACTTCCGTTTGGCGTAACACAACTCGAATTGTTCGTTGGCATCCCAGCTGTTAAAGTAGTATTAAGTGTAATTACTACATCGTCTGTACACGTAGAGCCACCACAATTCCAATATGCAGTGTATGTTGTTGAAGTTGTTGGACTCACATTATATGTTGGACTCGTTGATAATATAGTTGCGCCTTGTTGCCAACGCAAGAAACTACATGTAACAGGTGCAAACGTATTACAATCTTGTTGTGCTGGAGTAATTCCAGGCCAATCAGTAGCATTTCTTCCAGGAATTGGAACAGCTACCGTACCATCTGCATTTTCACAACCAGAAGTTGCAAGAGCTCCTGAAGTAGAGGCATTCCAGTTAGCTGATAATTGAGAAATGATAATATTGAACGATCCGTTTTCATTTAAAACAATTTGAAATGAAGCCGTTCCTGTTCCAGCGCCCGTTCCTACGTTGTAAGGAACTACGTTTGTATAGCTTACTATAAACTGACGGTTTGGAGCAACTCCAATCGTCTGATAGGTAATCGTTCCACCATATCGTATATCGATATCGGCAAACATACCGGCAATATAATTGTTCGGAGCTCCACCGGCAGGAATCGCAAACGAAGAGAAACCTGTAAACGTGAAAGGTCCAAAACCAACAATTCCATTTGATTGAATAACAGCCGTGGTATAGCTCCCTCCAAAATAGTTAAAGGTGAATCCAATTGGAACCTGACCGGTTACACAATCGTCACAAGTTACTGGAAATGCATTTGTTCCACCAGTAGGCAAAGACGGACATGGAGCACTGGACCATGTAAATCCGTTATTGGGTGCAGCTTGAGCAACTAAAGCAGTTGAAGAGCCACAGTTAATTGTTGCATCTCCGGCCGCAGTAGGACATTGGCCAAACACAAAATAATTGAAAAGTAGACATGAGAAGAGGACAATTGCCTTGCACGAGTAGCGTAGTTTCATAAATCTGTAGTATTGGACACCTAATCTAAACAGAAACAATACGTTACGTTAATGAACAGTTAAACCGATGAACAAATCACCCGTTTCAATTAACATTTCGGCGCTATCATCGAAAGGAGCTACTATCTACTAAATATTTAGTAATTCAAGCGTTTGTAATTCAACAAGTTGCGTTAAAAAAATACAAAGATGTGAATTCAACAAAACATTGCTTATTTGTCGAAAAATACACAAAAAAGAAATGATTATCCTACCATGATTCCTTTGCCTCCAAGCTTCGGAATGTCAGTCAGATTTTTCTCATTAATGGTTTCCGGAAGGAAGATGTATTTTTTATCATACATCACGTCATCTGCCCAAAAACTCACCCAATACTCATTCGTCAGTCCAAAAACTTCCTCCATGATAGGTTCAATTTTCGCAGCTTCATTAGGCAGTAAAACTTCAAGACTATGACGCAAAGTAGAAGTAACGATCTTCTCACCTGAAGTGGGATCAATACCGTAACCTTTGCTGGTAATTATGATTCCTTCCATAATGTCATCGCGCAGATTCAATAGATAAACATAATGTTGTGTTCCACCTTCTTCATTCGTTTCGGGTACAACAACCATTTTTACATTTTCAACTACCGGTCCTTTAAGTTCTTCACGCATTTTGGGAAAATTTGAGCCCTACCTTTTCTGGTAGGCAGGTGCAAAGATAATGCTCTTTAATTACTATTTACTAATGACTAATTACAAATGATTAGTATTAAAGGTCATCGAGCGGAGTCGAGATGGCTCTTCTTAGCAACCGCAAATCCAAAATCTAAGTACTCAAACAAATCAGAAGGATGTCCAATTTTTGGAAGTAGTTCTTTTCGTTTGGCAGAACTTATTTTTCCTTCTGGAAACTTGATGTCTGGGGCGCGTTTATGTCCGGTTCGAACAATGACCAAATCCTGATCCGGAACAGAAATAATATATTGACCTTTAATTCCGCGACAATAAACTACCTCGTGACCTTTATAGTTGTATGTCCAAACATGTAAACCATAACGCGTATTCAAAATTCCTTCTTCCGTATTCAGTTTTGGATTCTTCACCATTTCATCATAATACCAGCGCGGAATAATTTGTTTCCCATTCCATTCACCTTTATGAGCAATCAGAACACCAATTCTGGCAAAGTCTCTGGTTGTACTGTACAAACAGCAAAACGACTTTTCCTCTCCATTCTCCTTGTCCAAACTCCAATAGGCATCAGATTCTGCGCCAATGGGCTGCCACAGTTTTCTGGAAGCATAATTCGATAGTTTTTCACCAGTTGCTTTCTCCAAAATGAATCCCAACAACTGACTATTTCCACTTTGGTAAAGGAATAATTCACCTGGTTTACGCTCCACTTGCTGACGATGAACCAAACCCCATAAATCAGTACCATAATAAGATTCAGCGTTTTCCGACAACGGATTCGTTCCACTTTCACCCCAATCCAATCCGGATGACATCATCAATAAATGGCGGATAGTGATCTTTTCTTTGCCTTTACCGGTAAACTGAGGAAGGTATTTTTTGATGGGATCATCTAAACTTTTGATTTTTCCGTCTTCAATTGCACAGCCAATTAAAATGCTAACTACCGTTTTTGCGCTTGAAAAGGAATTGGAAACCGTTTCTGGATGATGTTCTCCCCAATACTTTTCAAATAGAATTTTATCTCCTTGCGCCACAAGAATTGATGCTGACCACCAGGTTTCAGCGTACTTTATATATTCATCCAATCCGTCCTCACCAACTTCCTGAAACTTCCATTTCATGTTTGATGAACCATGTTTTACGGTCGAACTGTAGAATTTATCCTTGTCGTAAATGGTTGGTGACGATTGGCCCTGAAGGTAAGTAGAGTAAACACCTTTGTATAAATAAAATCTTCCACTTAAAACTACGAAGAGATTAAGCGAAATCAGTATAACCAATAAGGTCCATCCAAAGATCTTAAGGGCTTTTTTTAGGGCACGAAACATAACTTAGCTATTGGTGATAATCATAGCCGAAAAGTTCCGAAAGAATACGTTTTAAATGTGACTTTACTTCATCCATGTCAACCTCTCTTCCTAACTCGGCTTGCATGGAAGTTACACTTTTATCTTCAATTCCGCAAGCAACGATATTGGAAAAATAACTCAGGTTAGAGTTTACGTTGAAACCGATTCCGTGCATAGTCACCCAGCGCGAAGATTTTACACCCATAGCACAAATCTTGCGAGGTCGGGCACCATTTACATCGAGCCAAACGCCTGTCATTCCTTCAGAACGATGCCCTTCGATTCCATAAATCGCCAAAGTTTGAATGACAGCTTCTTCCAAGAAACGCATGTATTTATGTATATCTGTAAAGAAATGTTCCAAATCAAAAATAGGATAGCCAACCAATTGTCCGGGACCATGATACGTAATATCTCCACCTCTGTTGATTTTGTAGAACTTAGCATCTTGTTCGGCCAATTCTTCCTCATTCACCAGTAAGTGATCCAATTTTCCACTCTTACCAAGTGTGTACACATGTGGGTGCTCGCAGAAAAGCAAGTGATGTTCGGTTGGTGGTGTATCCGGATTATTCCTGGCTTCAATCTTTCGATTTACAGTTGCCGCAAACAATTCTTCCTGATAATCCCACGCCTCCTGATAGTCAATCAATCCCAGGTCGCGAAAATGTACTTTTTGTTTTGATTCCACAGTACAAATTTAGATATTAAGATTCTAAGACTTCAGGATTTTAGGACTAAATGTGGTTTCAACTTCTCCCCTTGAGGGGAGATTGAGAGGGGTGGTGCTCAGTGTTCATTCAATTCCACCCTCCTTTAATTAACTGCGCTAACGCTTGTTGTATCAAAAGCTACCCTTTTTCTTCTCAAGGGAGGAGATAGATTAATCTTACCTTTGTAGAAATCTCAAATTCATGGCGAAACCAAATGCATTGATCAACGAAGCAAGTTTGTATTTACAGCAACATGCGAATAATCCTGTTCATTGGATGCCATGGTCAAAAGAGGCATTTGACAAGGCTAAAAAAGAGCAGAAATTGGTATTGGTTTCTATCGGTTATTCGGCTTGTCATTGGTGTCATGTGATGGAACACGAAAGTTTTGAAGACACAGAAGTTGCCGATCTGATGAATGAACATTTTGTGTGCATTAAAGTAGACAGAGAAGAACGTCCGGATGTTGATGGCGTTTATATGACAGCCGTTCAGTTAATGACACAACGTGGTGGCTGGCCACTCAATTGTTTCACTTTACCTGATGGAAAACCAGTTTACGGTGGAACTTATTTCCCGAAAGAACAGTGGATGCATGTTCTCAAAAATCTTCATCACATGTACGCAGAGAATGAGGAAAAAGTGATCGAGTACGGAATGGAATTAACCGCTGGAATTGCTAAAAGTGAGAATATCACTATCAAATCTTCCGTGAAAGAAATCGAAGCGGGAAAACTGGAAGAATTGGTTAGAAGGTGGCAACCTAAAATGGATATGAACGATGGTGGGCCGACACACGCTCCCAAATTCCCATTGCCAAACAATTATGACTTCCTGATCCATTATTCCGAACTGAGTTCGAACGAAACTTTGCAACGCTACTATTCTCTAACCTTGCACAAAATGGCCTGGGGTGGAATCTACGATCAGTTAGCTGGAGGATTCTCACGATACTCAGTGGACATGCTTTGGAAAATTCCTCATTTCGAGAAAATGCTTTACGATAATGGTCAATTGCTGAATACGTATGCAACAGCTTATCGTTATTATCCGGCGGAAGAATATAAGCTTGTTCTTCAAGGAACGTTGAAGTGGCTCGAAAATGATATGTTAGGCAAAGAAGGTGGTTTATTTGCTGCGCAAGATGCAGATTCGGAAGGTGAAGAAGGGAAATATTACGTTTGGACGCAGGATGAACTGAAACACATATTAGGAGAACGATATTCCTGGTTTAATGAGCTTTTCAATCCACAGAACAAAGGGTACTGGGAACACGATAATTGGGTTTTGATTCGAAATGAAACGTGGGAAATCTTCTTAAAGAAGCATCCTGAATTAACTGAACAAGACATCCAATTGGCTTTGGATCTGCTCCTTGGAACACGGAACTCGAGAATCAAACCCGGAACGGATACGAAATGTTTGACGGCTTGGAACGCCATGACAATTACCGGCTTACTGGAAGCCTATTTGGCATTGGAAGACGAATCATTTTTGAAATTGGCACTGGAAATTGGTCGTTGGATTAAAAAATATCAACTTACAGAAAACGGTCGATTATGGCATACACGACAAAACGAGCGCTCGTTCATTGACGGATTCTTGGACGATTATGCCTTTGTCATGGAAGCATTCTTGAAGTTGTATCAAATAACCGCTGATAAAACATGGCTTGAAACAGCCCTTCAATTAGAAGAGAAATCTCGTGAATTATTCTACGATGAAAAAACAGCAATGTACTTTTTCACTTCTCACGAAACCGAATTGATTGCTCGAAAAATGGAGTTGAATGATAATGTGATTCCATCAACGAATGGAACAATGGCTCAGAATTTACTCACATTAAGTTATCTTGTAGACAACTATGATTTTGAACTACAGGCAAAACAAATGCTCATGAATGTTGCTGACGGAATGGAAATGTACGGATCAGGATACTCCAACTGGGCACTGCTGCTTCTGCGCTTACAAAACGGAATTAGCAAAATAGAAGTTCCAAAAAATCATTTCAAAGAAGTACAAGATTTGGTTTCACCTTTTATTTTACTTTCATACACCAACGAAGAAACCTTTCGTGTTTGCGCAAATGGAAGTTGTTCGCTTCCACTAAAGAATTTGGAAGAAGTGTACAAGGAACTGGAATCTTAATATGAAATGACATCCGCCTAAGGCTGATGCAGTTCTTCTCTGCGTTCTCCTTATCTCTGTGGTTTTTAATGTCAAACACAGAGATAAGGAGAACCCAGAGTTTGGGCTAATCCAGGATGGGCTGAATAAAAACCAACTAAACCCAGGATATCAATTAAATTCTGCGATTATAACTTATAATCACTTCTTTTTGATGTACTGCGGATACGCTTTTTTGAAACGCTCCAAACGCGGCTTTGAAACTCCCTGAATGTATCCACTATTCGGGTGTAAACGTTCGTAATCCTGATGATAAGCTTCCGCTTTGTAGAAATCTTTCAGCTTGCTTACTTCTGTTGTAATTGGTGTTTTTTTGTACAAATCACGCTTTAATTCAGCAATATAATCGTTGATAATCTTCAACTCTTCGTCTGTTTGATAAAAAACGGCAGAACGGTATTGTGTTCCTGAGTCCGGACCTTGTTCATTTAATGTTGTTGGATCATGCGAACCAAAGAATACTTCTACTAACTGTTTATACGAAACCTTTGTCGGATCATAATAAACTTTAACTGTTTCCGCATGTCCGGTTGTTCCAGTACTCACTTCTTCATAAGTTGGGTCAATTGTTTGCCCGCCAGCGTATCCTGATTCTACCTCAAGAACTCCCTCAACTTCTTCGTACACACCCTCAACACACCAAAAACACCCGGAGGCAAAATACGCCACCTGGGAACTATCTAATGCCGATTTCGGTGTAACTACTTTTGTATGAACTTCTTCCTGCTGAGAACAAGCAGAGAAACAAACAAATCCTAAAACTGCTAATGCTATTAATTTCATGTTCATGGTTTTTCTCAACTACGGTTAAAGTTACATTTTAGATTTTGCTTTCAAAAAACTAATCGACAGAAAACATTCGGATTATATCAGTGATTGTTTGAATTGTCAGTTCATCTAATTATATTCGCACCCTTAAAGAAAAATTACACATGGCAATTATTGGTACTATCCAAGAAAGAGGCAAATACCTTTTAGTAGGAGTTTTAGGACTTTCTCTTGTCCTTTTCATCGCTCAGGGATTCTTTGATATTCTTGGAACGAACACTACGGTAGGAAATATCGGAACTATTGAAGGTGATGCTGTTGACGGACAAATTTTTGATCGTAAAAGAGCTGAAGTAACTCGTGAAGACGAGATGGCTTCTCAGCAGCAACAAAGACCATACGACGAAATGCAGCGTGAAGCTTCAGAAGATAAAGCGTGGAATATGGTGGTTGACTCGTTGATCATGGCGAAAGAATATGACGCTCTTGGATTAGCTGTTTCAGATAACGAATTCAATGCTTACCTTTTTGGTGAAAAAGGATTTACGTTGATGAGTGATATTCAACAAAATTTCTCTGATCCTACAACAGGAAAATTCAAATCTCAGGAGTTCCAAAAATTCCTTGATACGAAAGAAGCTTTGAAAGGCCCTGAACTTGCTGAGTGGAAGAAAACAAAAGACAGAATTCGCAATGCACGTGTTCAGGAGAAATACAACCAGATCTTGAATCAAGGGATGTACGTTACAACGCTTGAAGCGAAAAACGAATATAAGGCTCAAAAAGACATGAAGTCTATTTCTTTCGTTATCAAAAATTACCGTGACATTCCAGACGCTGATATTAAGATCACTGAAAAAGAAATTAAAGCGTTCTACGAAAAGCACAAAGAAGAGAAAGAATATGAAGTATTGGCTGGAAGAACTATCCGTTATTTCGATATCGCATTGGAGCCATCTAAGAAAGACATCAAGTCGTTCAACAGATCAATGGATTCATTGAAACGAATTTTTGCAGCTTCAACAGATGATTCGGCGTTCGTTGTAACAAATTCAGATCCAATCAATGAGCAAGGAATGAAATTATTCTCTAAGAATATCTCTTTCCGTATGCAAGGTGATCAAAAAGCACAACCAGGAATGACATATCCGGCTCAATTGGATACTGTTTTCAAAACTGGTTCAGTTGGTCAGGTTGTTGGTCCATACGATGACAACGGTGCAACAAGAATTGCGAAAATCATTGGTTTCAATAACTACTCACTTAAAGTACGTCACATTCTTATTGCTGCTCAAAAAGGAGACGACGCTAAAATTGCGAAAGCAAAAATTAAGGCAGATAGTATCTTGAAAGTGGTAAACAAAGATAATTTCACTGATTTTGTAACACGATTCTCTGAAGATCCGGGATCAAAAGAAAAAGGTGGAGTTTACGAAGACTTCTACGATAATGAAATGGTGAAGCCATTTGCTGATTTCTCAGTTCAAAAACCGGTTGGTACTATTGATGTTGTTCAAACTGATTTTGGTTTCCACATTATTGAAGTATTGGATCGTACATCTTCAAAACACCCCGTTTTGGCTATCGTTCAGAAAACACTTGTTCCTTCTGAATTGACAAAAGAAGATACAAAAGCCTACGCTTCTCATTTGTTAACGAAGATCAATTACAAATTGAAATCAAAATCAGATATCATTGCGAAATTGAATTTGTTTGACACTATCGCTAAGAAAGAAGAGAAATATGCACGTCCATTAACAATGGTTGATGAAGCTCCAAAGGCATCAGGATTCCAAACAAAGATGGCACAAAACGCAATCTTGAAATTAACTTTCGGTGAAGATGCTGAAGTTGGTAAATTGTGTGGTACACCAATTTATGACAAGGATCGTTACATCATTGCAATTGTAAGTTCAATTTGTGAAAAAGGTGTTCCGAAATTGGAGGATTGTTATGCTAAAATGCGTGTTGAAGCAATCAAGGAAAAGAAAGCGAACAAATTCATAAAAGACATTGGATCAACGTACAACTTGAAAAAATTGGCTGCTAAATTAAAAACTCAGGTAATGTCAGCTGAAGTTTCTTTTGGAAACCCAAGTATTCAAGGTGCAGGATATGAGCCAGAAATTATTGGTAGAATTTTCGCATTGAAAGATAAAGCAACTACAAAAGCATTGGTTGGTAAATCTGGAGTTTACGTTATTGTAGTTAAGAAGACTACAAAAGCTGCTGCCGCTAAAGACTACAATGCAGAAAGAGCTCAATTGCTTTCAACGTTGAAAAGCCAGGCAATTGGTCAATCACGTCAGGCTTTGATGAAGAAACATGAGGTTAGAGATAACCGTAAGTTGTTTGAAGCTGGAGTTTACAGAGATTAATCTCAAACAAATCATATTGAACCGTTATCAGTTTTCTGGTAACGGTTTTTTTGTATCACAACATTAAGGAAGAAAACCAACAAATAGAACGCAAAGAAGGAACTGTCGCAAAGATTTACAAAATATATTCTTGCTTAATTTATAGAACCAAAAACAGATTAAAACGAAATTATTTCTGCTACATAAACCAAAAAAAGACCTTTGTCTTCTTCTTTCTCGCGGTTTTGATCAGCAATTTAAAAGGAAGTTCCCCCTTTCATAGAAATAACGATTGTTAATAGTTCTAACTGCAAATAGCCAAGATCCTAATCTGAGAAATTGGTTGGAAGATGAGTTGAAGCTCAATTCAAACACAATTTCACAAAAACATAAAATTGTGTTTTCGAATGTCAATCATTGAAATCCAAATTTAGGGATACCTCACTCAAAAAAAGTAGGTTCTTCGAAGCGAATGATGGAAATGAAATTGGTACTTATTTCGCGAATGAGGATATTCGCTAACAGGCCAGTATCACCACTATAAATTACCTGATATTCCGTCGTAAACTTTCCGTTTTTATACTCTTCCTTCGACTTCAGGTTTCCGTACTTGTCATAAGTAAAACGAAATTCACTCACCGGAACCTCATCAATATTACTGTATGTTTTAATTGATTCAACCCAGCCTTTGTTGGTGTAGGTGTAAAAGGTGTTCAACTGATTTCTGGTAATGGTATACATCTCTTCTACTTTCGACAAATATCCAAGACTATCAAAATAGCGGGTTTCTTCCATATAGGTATTCCCGTAACTATTCTGAATTTTCTTTTTATGCATTCCGTTATACACGTTGTAGGTCATGGTTTCAGAATTCCACAACAAACTTCTATTGATATCTGGCGTCAGTAATGAGTGAAGTGTATCGATATCTCTCCAAACTTCTTCCTTGATCACCTGATTCAAATCGTTGTACGTGTAATACGTTGACAGGAATCCACTTTTTTCACTGATCCGTTTGCAACGTAGATTCCCATTATCATCGTAGATGTAAAAGCGAACAATAGTATCTGAAACAATATCACCGGAAGCTGTTTCGTACTGTCTTGTTAATCGACCTAAAGAATCAAACGTATAGACATAAACGAACTTTGATTCGCGCATAATATCTCCTTGCTTTTTAAAGGTATACTTCCCTTTAATTTCTTTGATCTTAGAAGCTTTTACAAATTGGGTATTGAAGTAGGGAACATCGGTGAAAGCAGCTCCTTTGGAGTTATCCAAAACTTGCGCATAGGAAAGCACGGATAGGCATGTGGAAATAAGAAGAACCCAAATTGACTTCATGTTGCAAAATTACATGAAAGAATCAGCCAAAAGAAAGGGGGAATGCTAAGCTATCCCCCTTCTTTTGTTAATAATGTTGAAAAGAAAGCACTGCTTTCGATATAAACAATTCTCTTTATTTGATTTTGACCAATTTGAATGGATCCTTGCTTGGATAATCGCTCTTAAAATAAGAGTCCAATTTCTTGTCATCAATAGTAACTCTGAACGTAGACATTCCCGGTTCTCCGGTTTCTTCATCAGGTTCACCAATGACTTCTTCTACATTCGAGAAATACGGCGCCAAAACATCCGTTGTAAGGTACTCAGAACTGTACATCGGATAAAACTCAATGTCTTTTCCATTCATTACCACTTTACAAACATTGAACTCAGGGGCAGCTCCCATGGAAAGGTATACCTGCTTACCAACTTTAGTAATGAACAACGAATCATTCAACTTACTAATGGATTCACCATCTGCACCGTTGAAGATCATTTGATCGGACGTTAGCGTAACAATGGTCTTGTCTTCAGAATCTCCCATCATCGCGCCTATCTCACCCGGATAAATCAACTCATATTTACCGCGCATGTTCTTGGGAATCTGGTCCAATTTCTTACCTGGAAGATTCGTTGAAGTAACTGGAGTGCACGATGACATCAGCAAAGTGATTATTCCAAGAAAGAAAAGATACTTTTTCATAAACTATTTCGTATTTCAACAAATAAACAAAAAATCCTTCCCACCGAAGCGGAAAGGATTCATTATCTTTTATAAATGTGAAGAATTAACCAACCAATGCTTTGTAAGCAGCTGCGTCCATCAATCCATCAAGTTCAGACGAATCTGATAATTTCACTTTGATCATCCAACCTTCTCCGTAAGCGTCAGCATTCACAGCTTCAGGATTCGACTCCAAACCTTCGTTAAACTCAAGAATTTCACCAGAAACTGGCATAAATAAATCAGAAACTGTTTTTACTGCTTCTACAGAACCAAAAACTTCATCCTTGTCTAAAGTTTCTCCAACAGTCTCAATTTCAACGTAAACGATATCACCTAACTCGCTTTGAGCAAAGTCAGTAACACCAATAACAGCTACATCGCCTTCAACACGCACCCACTCGTGCTCTTTTGTGTACTTTAATTCAGCAGGAATATTCATTTTTCTCTTATTTCTGTATTCAACTTAAAAACCCGATTATCGAGTTGCGAGCAAATGTAATTATTTTTGGACTTTAAGACCAAAGACTTTAGACAAAAGACGAATAATAATGGAAATGTAAATTGCTCCTAAGTCATTAATCCATTTTTCGTCTAGCGTCTTCTCTCTTCTGTCTTGAGCATACTTCATTCAGAATTCTTAATTTTGGGTTATGATAAACAACGATCAGCTTAAGGAAGTTAATCAACGTATTGAAGCAATTGCAGCTTATTTGAAGATTCCGGAAAAACAACTTCAATTGCAGGAAGCAGAGCTCAAAACACAAGATCCTGGTTTCTGGGATGATTCAAAAAAAGCGGAGGCCGAAATGAAGATCATTCGTGGTTTGAAGTTTTGGATTGAATCCTATACAGAATTGAAGTCAAGTGCAGATGACCTTGAGGTTTTAATGGAATTTGTGCGTGAAGGTGCAGCAGAGGAATCGGATTGTGATGAAGCTTACAGCCAGTTGTTAACTACTCTGGAGGAGGTTGAACTAAAGAACATGCTTTCTGGTGAAGAAGATGTGCTAAGTGCGGTTATTCAAATTACTGCCGGTGCCGGCGGAACTGAAGCTTGTGATTGGGCTGGAATGCTGATGCGTATGTACATCATGTGGGCGGAGAAAAGCAAATACAAAGTAAAAGAGCTCAACTTTCAGGAAGGTGATGTTGCTGGAATTAAAACCGTAACTCTGGAAATTGAAGGTGAATACGCCTTTGGATATTTAAAAGGTGAAAATGGAATTCACCGCCTGGTTCGTGTGAGTCCTTACAACGCTCAGGGAAAACGCATGACCTCATTTGCTTCGGTTTATGTTTATCCTTCCGTAGATGACACGATTGAGATTTACATTAATCCCGCAGATATCAGTTTTGAGACTTTCCGTTCAGGTGGTGCAGGTGGACAAAACGTAAATAAGGTAGAGACAGCCGTTCGTTTGCGCCACGCTCCTTCCGGAATTATCATTGAAAACTCCGAGTCACGTTCGCAATTAGCCAATAAAGAAAAAGCCATGCAGTTATTGCGCTCTCAACTTTATGAAATTGAATTACGTAAGCGCGCAGAGTCTAGAGAAGAAATTGAGGCTGGGAAAAAGAAGATCGAATGGGGATCACAAATCAGAAGTTATGTACTTGACGATAGACGTGTGAAAGACCATAGAACAGATTATTCAGTAAATGATCCGGACAAAGTACTTAATGGCGAATTGACTCCGTTTTTGAAATCATACTTAATGACATACGGTAATTAAATCAAAATTGAAAAAGCAAAAGTTAAAAGTGGTTTGTGGATTAAGCAAAATTTT
>CBFGNV010000048.1:0-31244 GCA_965650275.1 uncultured Fluviicola sp.
CTTTGCATTTGGAATGGGAATCGATAAGCCAGATGTTCGTTTTGTGATTCATCACGATATTCCAAAGTCATTGGAGAGTTATTACCAGGAAACGGGTAGGGCAGGACGAGATGGCGGAGTTGGTGAATGTATCACCTTCTACAGTTATAAGGATATCGAGAAATTGGAGAAGTTTCTTCAGGGCAAACCTGTTGCTGAACAAGAAATTGGAAAACAGTTGCTGAGTGAAATTGTTTCTTATTCTGAAACATCTGTTTGTAGACGTAAATTTATTTTGCATTATTTCGGTGAAACTTTCGATGAGAAAGGGTGTAATGAAATGTGCGATAATTGTAAACATCCACGTGAACGATTCGAAGGTCAGGAGTTTGTTTCACAATTGCTTCAGGTGGTTGGCTTGATGCACGAACAGCAAAAGTCGAAACATGTTTGTGCTTTCCTTTCTGGTGCTGTTACGGCGGAAATTAAGAGTTATAAGCATGACTTAGATCCAATGTTTGGTTGTGGCAAAGAAAGAGATGAACATTTCTGGAATGCCGTAATTCGCCAAACGGTTGTGGGTGGTTTCCTGTATAAAGACATTGAAACTTACGGAACACTGAAGTTCACTGAAAAAGGAAAAGCTTTCTTAGCGAAACCTGAACCGTATACATTATTGAAACAACACGATTATTCGGCAAGTGATGATGATGATAGTGCTGTTTTAAGTGGAAAAGGAGGTGCTTTTGATGAAGTGCTTTATGATTTACTTGTTGATCTGAGAAAGCAAATTTCGAAACAAAACAATATTCCACCGTTCGTGATTTTCCAGGAACCAACATTGAAAGATATGTGTTTCCAATATCCGATCACAATGGATGAATTGACCAATTGTATTGGTGTTGGAACAGGAAAGGCTCAGCGATATGGAGAACCATTTTTGGAATTGATCGCAACTTACGTTACTGACAATGATATTGAGCGTCCGCAAGATTTGGTGGTGAAATCACTGATAAATAAATCCGGATTAAAGGTTCAGTTGATTCAGAACATTGACAGAAAGCTGCCTTTGGAAGATATAGGAAGGGCACAAGGGAAATCGATGGATGAGGTAATTGAGGAAATTGAAGCTATTGTTTCTTCAGGAACACGCGTCAACATCAATTATTACATCGACGATATCCTGGATCAGGAAAATCAGGAGGAAATCTATGATTATTTCTCTGAAGCAGAGACAGATGATCTGAAAACGGCTTATCATGAATTCGACGGTGATTATACCGAAGAGGAGTTGCGCCTGATGCGCATTAAGTTTATGAGTGAAATGGCGAATTAGACATTAAGACCGCTGCGCTTCAGGATTAAAGACAATAGACTTTATGAATGCGGAATGCTTGATATGAAATTCAGGCGTGAGTTATTAATGGAATGAAGATGAAATAAAACGAAAAAGAGATTGAAAATATTCAATCTCTTTTTTTGTATACAAGAACTAGTCTAGAGTCTTTTGTCCAACATCTTTTAGTCTATTATACCGCAATCGGTGCCTTAATCGTTGGATGCGGGTCGTAATTCAATAATTCAAAATCTTCGTATGTGAACCCGAAAATGTCTTTGATATTCGGATTGATCTTCATTGTTGGCAATTCGCGGAAATCTCTTTCCAATTGCAATTTTGCCTGATCCAAATGGTTCGTGTACAAATGCGCGTCACCAAGTGTATGAATGAATTCTCCTGGTTCTAAATCACAAACCTGTGCTACCATCATTGTAAGCAAGGCGTACGAAGCGATGTTGAATGGAACTCCCAAAAATGTATCTGCAGAACGCTGGTAAAGCTGACAACTTAACTTTCCGTCTGCAACGTAGAATTGAAACATGGTGTGACAAGGTGGTAAAGCCATTTGGTCAACCAAAGCAACATTCCATGCGTTCACCAACAAACGACGTGAATTCGGATTCTTTTTGATTTGTTCAATCAAGTTTGCAATTTGGTCAATGGTTCCGCCTTCTGGAGTTGGCCATGAACGCCATTGAACACCGTAAACCGGACCTAGGTTTCCATCTTCGTCAGCCCATTCGTCCCAAATGGAAACATTGTTTTCCTTCAGGTATTGAATGTTGCTATCACCTTTCAAAAACCACAACAACTCATGAATAATCGAACGCAAATGCAATTTCTTAGTTGTAAGTACAGGAAAACCTTTGCTTAAATCGAAACGCATTTGGTAACCAAAAGTAGACAAAGTTCCCGTTCCGGTTCTGTCGCCTTTTAATGTTCCGTTGTCTAAAATGTGCTGTAGTAATTTGTGATATTGCTCCATAAATCTATGCTTTGCCGTGCCTCCAATGGCAGACAGTTACAAAATTACGGATAAAGAAGTGATGCTTTTGTAGGCAGTTGATAATTCTTTCAAAATGTTGAATAGTTACTTTTTCTTTTAATTTTGCCCAAAACCTCTGTTAATGAATGGTCTGAGTAAAATTGCTTTTTGCACGTTCTTATTTCTGATTATGACTTCTGTTGCACATGCTCAGGAGCTGAAAAAGAAATTGCGAGTGGCTTATTCAGGCGTTGTTCCGTCATACTATATGGAGGTCGGAGAGAAATTGGTTGAAGTAGAACAATCGCAAATTTCTATCACGTTCATTTCCGGGAATAAGATTCAGGAACAATTGGGAAGTTCGAATAGTGAGGGAACGTATAGAATTACCAGCGAATCAAAATCAACGATTACCATTCAGGTGAATTATCCAAATCAGTTGGTTTACGAAGAATTGGAGATCAACAAGAAGGAAAAGAAAATGATCCGAAAAGGATTTTATCCGCAACCCAATGCGGTGTTGATGATGAATAAATAGTTCATCTCGACTACGCTCGATGACCGAAGTTCAGTGATTTTTGATTTAACGGAATGCCAGTAGGTGGCTGAGCGCCTGTCTGCCGAACAGGCAGGGAGTCGAAGTCATCTCCTAACCATTCCCAAAGCCAGATTACTTTCTCCCACAAACTGAATAGGTGTTTCTGTTCTGGATAAATTGAAATCGATATAGGCTTCAAACACTTCATCGACTGTAATCAATTTCATACACTGATTGTCACCTTTACAGGGTGGAACAACAAACTCATGCACGCAAGGACTGCAATACACGTTTTTGTAAATCGTTTTAATATTCTTTCCTAAACCGTATTGCTTTGGAGAACACGGTCCGAATAATGCCAAAACATTTGTGTCCAAAGAGTTTGCAACGTGCATTGGGCCAGTGTCATTCGTGATCAATAAATTAGCTGTTCGCAGAATTTCCACCAATTCATGGAGGTTCGTTTTTCCGCTGATATCATTTACGAGTTGATCGTTCTCAAAATGCTTGTGGATCTCGTGAACGTATTCGCTTTCTGATTTTCCGCCAATCAGATAAATTGCCAGTTCCGGTTGTTCTGCTCGTATTTTTCCAATAAGTGCAATGAAGCTTTCAGCAGGCCACCTGCGTTCATAGCGTAAATCGGAAGCATTTGGATTAATGACGATGTACTTTTCAGGTAAATCCTTCAGTTTCCCGGATTCATTCACCACCAATTCCGACAATTCTTTTTGAACGTTTTCTATTCCCAAAAGTCTGGCGAATTGCAGATAGGCTTCACTGATGGATACTTTTGTGTTGAAGTACATCATGTGGGTGTACATTCCCATTCGGTATCTGTTCGATCGTAAGTAATAACCAAATCTGTTTCTGGCCATGCTTAGTGTTGTAATAATCGAACTATAGTTTGAATAAATTTCAAGGTCGATATAAACATCGGCGCGAAAACGAATGAGCTTTGATACCACTTTGATACTGCTGCCGATAAGGGAAAAAAGACCTTTGTCTTTTACGGTGAAAATTTCATCTACCAAGCCCGTTTTTTCCAAAATCCCTCTGTTCTCTTCAGAGCTAACGAATACAATTTTAGCATTCGGATAACGCTTCCGAAGTGTTTGAAGCAAAGGAGTAGCCTGAATAATACTTCCCATTCCTTTGTACTTACAAACTACGATTTTGTTCATCTCAATGTCGAGTGAATGGTCGAAGCGGGTTAGTTTACCTACCAGTTTCACGAGGAAGTTCAAGGGGTAAGCCACGAAGGTCCCCATCAATGTATCAAGCGCTATTTTGGTCCGGGTATTCATCGATTGACCAAACTTACGAATTGATAATGGTTCACCGAAATTTTGGCCTCACTACTGAAATCAATATAGTCAGCATGATTGGCTTTCATCTGCTCACTATACCCAACAGGAATGAAATAGGTATGCTTTCCTTTTCTAAGCGACATCTGAATCTTAAATCCTGCACAGCCAAAGTACATTTGCTGATCAGAAGAAGAGGTAATGTTGATCTTGATGAACTCGTTGGGATGAGCTTCATGATGCCAATATAGTTTGTTCTCGAAGATATAAGCCAGCCCATGTTTGCCTTTGAGCGAAATGAATTTTTCTTCCTTGGATGGTTTCCAGTAGTAAGGAATTAGTCCGAGGTTCCAATATTCATCATGCATTGGGTATTTCTGATATGCAAGTGATTTCGAAGTCCAATTTTTCTTCTTCCAAATTCGGTATGCTCCGATTTGAGCAAAGGGCTCGTAGTTCTTGTAGAGATATTCGGTGATCTTATAATAACGCAATTTATTCGGCACATAATCCGTGTTGTCGTAAACTGTTTCAGGAGTATGTGAGAACACAACCAATGGAATGTCATAATTCTTCAGTTCTTTCAGGTTCGTCGCTTGTAGTCCAGGTGTTACAGTGTTTTGTAAATACTGATTAAAATAAGATGGAATGTTCTTTCCGGAATAAAAATACAGAAGTGGCGTATTCGAAAAATCAATGAAGGTTTGTTTTCCTTTTAGTTCTTTCGATAAAAAGTTGATGAGATCTCTGTTGTTTTGTTCGAAGATTGGAGATGCAACTACTCTGTCAATACGTTTATTTCCAAGTTTAGGAAAATCCTTTACTGAAAACTGAACATTGCGTTGAAGTACGTTTTGTGTTCCATTCAGGAAATTGACACTCATGAATAAAGGAACAATACTTACAGCAGATATCGCCATGAAAGGATTCACGTTGATTGTAGAATTCTCTTTTGTCCAAAGCCAAAATTTATAAGCTAATATTAACCATGCAAACGATGAGATCTGTGTATCATTATTCTCCATGAAACTGTGGCGAACCAATCCGCGCTGTAAATTGAAGAAATAGAAGAAGCAAAGAATGATTGTTATTGCAACTTCAGCTTTGTGTTCTGTTTTCTTGAAAATGGCCAAAGAATGCAAGGTTACTGCTGCGACCAAAATTGGCAAAACAAGGAAGTGAAGATAGAACGCATTGATTTCCTGATAAGCAACTGTTGGTAAACCATGTGCCTGATTGGCTCCGAAATAAGCTTTCAACTGCTGAAATTCGCTTGGATAATTGATGACGAATAGAGTAGCGAGAATAAAACCGATTCCACCAAAAATGGCAATCCATTTTACTAAAGTTCGACTTCCTTCTCTGTTAAAGTAAAACCAGATGGGTAAGAACGTCAGTAACGAGAAAACCAAACTTACTCCCAAATCTAATCGCCACAAAACAACTGCGCAGGTTGCAAGAAGGAAGTAAATGACTTCTCGTTTTTCCTTCGTCTGAACATAACGATAGAAGAAGGCAACAGGCAGTAGTGAGTAGGAATAGTAATAGGGAATGAAATACAAAACTGCCGGAAGCAAAAACAGGATTAGGACAACAACGGGTTTATTTCCGATAACGGTTCTAAGGAAAAAGTAAATGATCAGTAGAATGAAGATGTAGTTGAATCCGTCATAAATCAGCAAACTGGCATCGGCATGATAGCCGTTCAATCCGCTGTACAGAAATGACCAGAAAAAATCACTAACCAAATGACTCGATAAATTATCCAGAACCGGAATTTCACCAAACAAATGGAATTGCATTACCGGGTTCAGGATGTTTGCTGTTTCAAAAGCTTCATTGGATTGAACAATCAACGGAGCATAAGCCTGAACAATCCCTAGTCCGATAATGGCTAGCGGAACAAGTAATCGATAAATGAATCTTTCTGTCGAATCCTGATTTTTTCGAATGTAGAAGAAAAAACTAGCGCTAAAAATAACAAGCCAAAGTAGCAGTAAGATCCAGTAATTTGAAAGGAAAATTCCTCGTTGATTTAGAATTAACGTGCTTTCAACTCCAGCAAAAACAACAACCGGAATAGAAACAAGTATTGCGCTGATCCATTTTACTACAGTATTGAATGTGTACAGTTGAATCAATACCAAAACAAGAATTGCAGCTAATCCTCCAATGACTGCAGAATGGAAAAGAGCAAAGTTTGCGATGAATGCAAGTCCGGAAACGATCCACATGGAAGGTTCGAGCAATGATGAATTCAGGTTTTTAAATCTTCCAAAAATCAATAAAACCAAGGCGAAGAATCCAATCAGTTGAGTGCTTTCGATCAACAGTGGATTAAAGAAACTGATGATTGCCAGAACAATTCCCAGTTGCAATATCTGGTCTACGAAACCTACTAATTTGTTCCGATTGATTCTTTCCTCTAGTCGTTTCAGAATTTGGTAAAGGATGGCACAAAATGCAAGTCCAACACCAATAAGTAAATACGATTGTTGAATGCGTTTTCCAACAGAGACACCATTTGCGGTTGCCTGACCAAGGATGAAATCATCATCAGACGAAAGGTCGAATGACTTTAACTTCAACAAATGAAGCGCCAACAAGAGTGTTGTAAAGAAAGACCAAATCGCAATTCGCTTACTCATTCAAATTGAAAGGTTTGCCCATTAGGGAATCGAATTTAGCTAAAATTCCACGAAAGCTTAGCTAAAATCAAGGCTATAACTGCGAAAAGGTTGTTTTATTTCTTTCCTAGTTGTTCTTAATTGCCTTGATTCTGCTTACCGAACTTCCTTCGCTCACTTCGATCCAATAAATTCCGTTCGATAATTCGCTGTTGAATGAGTCGATGGTCAATTCATTCATTCCGTAATGTGGCACATAGCTTTGCTCGGTAATCTGCTGACCTTGCGCGTTGAATACGGTGATTTTTGCGTCACTTAACCCGGCAGAGAACCAACTTACGTTCAAATTCGATTGAAATGGATTCGGATAAACAGTCAAACTTGCAATTTCGTTTTCCAATAATTCTAAATGACATGTTCCCGGAATATTCGCGTCCAGCCAAATCATTCTTGATTCTGTCCACGATTTGATTGCTGCAATTTCCTCAGCGTAGCTTTGTGGAATCGGGCTTGGATTCGGCCATGTGTAAACTCCCATAATAGGCCATTGGTCGAAGTGTCGGTCTTTCGCTACCTCTAAATAAGCTGCAACGGAGTCAATTTTGGCATAAATGGAGTCGTTTGATAAAAGTCCTTGGCGCAAAGTAGTCCAACGACATTTCAATTCGTCCTGAAACCATGGATCTTCGAGCATTCGTTCCCACCATGTTGGAATTTGGTTTCCGTTACCTGGTCCACCGCATACATCGCTGAATTTGTAAGCCCAGCCTGTGCTAATGTTTCCGTCACAGTAATCCGCATTCCACCATGCAAGATTGAAGTCCCACATTGGTCCCATGCGTAATTTTCCACCTTTTGAATCTTTTTCTTTGTGGATGAAAGTACTTAAGCGATAACCGTCAACATTTTTCGAGATCTCGTTCAAAATGAAGAAATCTATGAAAGTAGAAGGAACGGTAAAGTTTCTGTATCCTAATGTTGGATCTGCATAATTCGGTCCTGCAAGTGCCGCTTCAAAATCGTGAACATAGCCTTGGATGTATGTTTCCTGTTGTGGAACTATTTCATCTGCTTTAGGGTAATGGTATAAAAAGTTCAGATCATTTCCTGAATCCGACGGAAAATCAGAAACCCAACCGTCGTTGTTGGAACCTGTAGTTTTGTCGATCTTAAAAATATACCCTCCGGTTAGCTCATCGCCTGAAATATCTGTAGGTTGAAGTTTTGAAATGTTTACACGATCAGCATCGCGTTTGATCTTTTCCATCACCGTATAAATTCCCTTGTATTGATTGTTGATGAACAACTCACAAAGGATGGTGCGGGATGCATAATTACCCATTTCGTTTGCGAGTTCATAGGTAAGGATGTTTCGCATACAAGTCTTGTCATCGTAGGGCGCGTAAAGGATCCAATCGTGTTCCTCAGGCATATTCAATATGATCGTGTCTTTTTGAGTTCCGTTAATATCACGCGTTTCGAAGCCATAAGATTTCTGAGGAAAACCACCTGAGGATGATCCACGCTGTTCAATTCCGATCAAGTTGTTGTATGCATTCGGTGCATCAGTTAGAAAATTCGTTTGATTATAACCGTTATCAATAATTTTCATCGAAGCCTGAATTTTAGGCTCGTCAGGAATTCCCTGATTGTTTGTGTTGATAATGATAATCGGAAGATTTGAAGAGACGAAATCAGACATTCCAGCAGGATAGCTGCCAAAAGTCAAGCTCCAGGAAACAAGAGATCCCACATCTCCGGCGTCTTGGTCTTTAATATTCAGTGTCCAGGTTCCATTTCCATTTTGACCATTGTTGAAACCTGCAAGGGGTTCGATTGGCTGGAAATATCCCGTAAACGGAACCGTTCCGTCATTTATCGAAACATTCGCTGTATCTGAAAAAGTCGTATTTGTATAGTTGTCTCCATCTCCACCAAGCGAAGAGGTGAGTACATAAAGCGTTCCGTCAGGTGATTGGAGTTTGATGCGTAAATCACCGTCGTAAGGATGTGTGATGTTCATCTTAACCGATTCTAACCCGAAACTTGTTGTGTTCAGATTAGCCGGAGATAAACCACTTACTGCGATGGGGAAGTTAATGTATGTGTTATTGTCTGGAATGCTTCCACCAGAACCATTAAAGGTTTGGGCAAAGGAAAAGGCACCGCAAAAAACGGTTAATAGGGAGAGTAGTTTTTTCATATGGTATTAACGTAATGTTAAGATACGATTAATTCCAAATAAATTGCTAAATCTGTTTACTAGTGTGAAATTTCTTTCAATTCTTCCGGATTGTGTTTGTGACGGAAGAGCACAAAGAACAAAACAGCAACTACCAGAGAGTATGCTGCAAAAACATACCAGGCTCCACTCCAATCCGTGTTGCCATTTGGCATGATGAAGTATTTGTCAATGACCCAACTGCTTGCAATTGTTCCGATATATGCACCAAATCCATTGGTCATCATCATGAATAAGCCTTGAGCACTTGAACGAATGGAATGATTTGTATTCGTTTCAATGAACATAGAACCTGAGATATTGAAAAAGTCGAAGGCCATTCCGTAAACAATGTTCGACAGAATGATCAAGATCCAACCAGCTGATGTATCACCTAATGCAAAGAATCCATAACGGATCACCCAAGCCAGCATTGCCATCATCATCACTTGTTTGATTCCGAATCGTTTCAAGAAAAAAGGAATGGTAAGGATGAATAAGGTTTCTGAGATTTGTGAAATGGACAAAATGATTCCTGAATAATCTCCAATGACGGATCCTTTTGGGAAGCTGAATAAATAAGATTCACCGTACATATTGGAAAGCTGAAGAGCAGCACCAAGCAGCATGGAGAACAAAAAGAACAGAAGCATTTTGTAATTGGTGAACAGCTTAAATGCATCTAATCCCAATAAACTGATAAATCCTTTTTTACCAGAGTTAAGATTTTCTGGTGTACAAGCTGGTAGAGTGAAAGCGTATAGTCCGAGTATAATTGCGCCAATTCCAGCAAAAATAAATTGGTAATATGTAATGTTACTATCTGTAAGATTGGTCACCCACATTGCTACTATAAATCCGACAGTTCCCCAAACGCGAATAGGAGGAAACGATTTTAGAACATCAAAATTATTGGATGTAAGTACACGGTAGGAAATGGAATTGGCTAAAGAGATGGTTGGCATGTAACAGATCATTGCACCAAAAATCACATAAAATAACTGATCTGGCGTTTTAACGAAAGGCACCAGAAACATCATTCCTCCGTAAAGCAAATGAAGAATTCCATACAAACGTTCTGCACGAATCCATTTGTCGGCAATAATTCCTACCAATGATGGCATGAATAAAGAAGATAAAGCTAGTGTGGAGAAAACTGCTCCGAACTGCGGGAAGGTCCATTCCATTCCTTTGGTGCAGTAGGTGCCAATTGTTGTAAGCCATGCTCCCCAAACAAAGAATTGAAGGAAGCTCATGGTAATTAACCGATTTTTAATGGTCAGTTTCCCCATAGTAGCAGTGCGTTTTTTTTTTGAAGCTTACTTGCTTCGTTTGTTGATTTCGTCGCGAATCTTTGAAGCTAGTTCATAATCTTCATTGTCGATGGCCTGCGTCAATTGTTCTTCCAGTTCTTCAACTGTAGCAGCGGCAAATTCACTGTCGCCATCAATAGTTTCTTCGTTGGTATCATCGTCTTCGTCCATGAATTCATCCGACAAAATTCCTGCGGATGAAAGAATAGATTCGAACGTGTAAATTGGGCTTTTGAAACGAACACCAAGTGCAATCGCGTCAGAAGTTCTAGCATCAATATCTGTTAACTGACCATCTTTCTCACAAACCAATTTCGCGTAAAAAATGCCTTCCTGAAGATTGTAGATGACTACCTCCTTAACAGAGATTCCGAATGAAACGGCAAATGATTTGAAAAGATCGTGAGTCAAGGGGCGGGTTGGAGTCATTTTTTCCAATTCAATGGCAATAGCCTGAGCTTCAAAACCACCAATAATGATTGGTAAGCGGCGTTTTCCGCCAACTTCAGACAAAACCAATGCGTAAGCTCCGCTTTGTGTTTGACTATACGATAGTCCTACAATTTCCAATTTAATCTTGTCCATTCGACAAACTTACAATCTGATAATTAAGTAAAAAGGGAAGCAAATCTGTTTACTTCCCTATTGTTCCGTTTGGTAAAAATAACCAAAAGCGTTTATATTAGTTTTGTCCAGCGCGGAATTTATTCACAGCGGCTGTTAACTTCGGTAACACTTCAAATACGTCACCAACAACACCATAATCAGCAGCCTTAAAGAATGGCGCCTCAGAATCAGTATTGATAACAACGATTACTTTCGAACCGTTAACTCCAGCCAAGTGCTGAATTGCTCCGGAAATTCCGGCTGCAATGTATAAGTTTGGACGAATAGCAACACCAGTTTGTCCTACGTGTTCGTGGTGAGGTCTCCAACCGATATCAGCAACCGGACGAGAACATGCTGTTGCAGCTCCCAGTGCTTTTGCTAAATCTTCAACCATTCCCCAATTTTCCGGACCTTTCATTCCTCGTCCTGCAGAAACAACGATTTCTGCCTCCGGTAATGGAATTTCACCTTCTGGCTTTTTCGTGCTCAATACTTTAATTGCTGCAGCACCAACTGCTCCGTCAAATGATTCAACTGCACAATCGCTTCCAGATTTTTCTGGTTGGATTGAGTTTGGCAACAACGAGATGATTTTTTTAGCTGAGTTTACAGAAACGTGACCAAAAGCTTTTCCAGAGAAAACGTTCACTTTAACAACAAATCCGTTAGCGGTATTTGGAACTTCAATTGCACCGGAAACCAGTCCTGCTTTTAAACGAACTGATAAACGTGGAGCTACTGCTTTTCCAATTAAATCGTGTGAGAAGATAACCAGTTCAGCACCCGTTGTGTCAGCAGCTTTTGCAATTAAACGTGTGATTTGTTGTGCGTCATCTTCGCTAACATTTCTGTCAACCAATACTTTTGAAGCTCCGTAAGAACCAAGAGAAGCTAAATCAGCATCACTTGCTTTACCGGTTGCAACAACTGTAATGTTTCCACCAACTTTAGAAGCGTATGTTACAGCTTCCATTGCGCTTTTTGAAACTTGTTGCGCAGCGTGTATATATACTAAGATATTCATGTCTCTAAAATTTGGAATTAAATAACTTTCGCTTCATTGTGTAACAAAGCAACCAATTCATCCATGTTGTTTGGATCAATCAACTTCACTGCAGATTTTGCAGCTGGTAAAGAGTATTCTTTATAAGAAGTCAATTCTTCAATAGCAGCAGGAGCAATAACCTGTAATGGTTTTGTACGAGCAGCCATAATTCCACGCATGTTCGGGATACGCTGTTCAGCCATTCCTTTAGCACAAGAAACTACTAATGGCAATTGAGCTTCTACAACTTGCACACCACCAACGATTTCACGTTCCAATGTAGCCGTTGTTCCATTGATATCTAATTTCTCTGCTAATGAAACGAAAGGTAAGTCCAAAGCTTCCGCGATCATTCCAGCAACTTGAGATCCGTTGTAGTTGATCGTTTCTTTTCCAGTAAGGATCAAATCGAAGTTTTGCGCTTTTGCGTATTCTGCAATTTGAGCAGCAGTATAGTAAGCATCTTTTGGATCAGCATCAATGCGAACTGCTTCATCTGCTCCAATTGCTAATGCTTTACGAATAACAGCGTCGTCTGCAGCAGCTCCAACAGTGATAATTGTCAAAGAACCTCCAAGCGTTTCTTTCAATTCCAATCCGCGAACAAGTGCATACCACTCATCGTAAGGATTCACAATGTATTGAACACCATTCTCATCGAATTGCGTATTGTTGTTAGCAAATGCAATTTTAGATGTTGTGTCTGGCGCTTTACTAATACAAACTAATATTTTCATACTATAATAATTAATTAAAAAACGTTGCAAATCCTTGAATTTGCTGGGAATAAAGGGTGTGTGTTTTCGATTAATAGTAAAAACGGTCACAAATGTAACGATTTCATAGAATCAATGACCAATTACTATTTACTAATTACGAATGAAATGAACTTGTTCCTAAATTAAAAATGGTTATCACATCTTGTGAAATATTCGTCATTAGACATTGACAATTGGTAATTGGTAATTCAACTTTTATTATTTTTGGCACCCGACTTTAACCAAGTCAGTTATTACAATTCGATAAGAAGATGAAAGTAGTTCAATTTAGAGAAGCTCTGCGTGAAGCAATGTCAGAAGAAATGCGCCGTGATGAAGGTGTGTTTTTAATGGGTGAAGAAGTTGCTGAATACAACGGAGCATACAAAGTTTCGCAAGGAATGTTGGATGAGTTTGGTGCAAAAAGAGTAATTGATACTCCAATCGCTGAGCTTGGTTTTGCAGGAATTGCTGTAGGTGCTTCCATGAATGGTTTACGTCCTATTGTTGAGTTCATGACTTGGAACTTCGCAATTTTGGCTGCCGATCAAATCATCAACTCTGCGGCTAAAATGTTGCAAATGTCGGGTGGACAGTACGGTTGTCCTATCGTTTTCCGTGGTGGAAATGGTACTGCGGGACAATTAGCTGCAACGCACTCACAAAGTTTCGAGGCTTTTTATTCTCACGTACCAGGATTGAAAGTAATTACCCCTTCAACTCCATACGATGCGAAAGGATTGTTGAAAGCTGCGATCCGTGATAACGACCCGGTTGTTTTCCTGGAGTCTGAGAAAATGTACGGAGATAAAGGTGAAATTCCTGAAGGTGAATACATCATTCCAATTGGAGTTGCTGATGTTAAACGTAAAGGAACCGACGTAACAATTGTTTCTTTCGGGAAGATTATGAAAGTGGCTCACGAAGCTGCTGAAGTTTTGGAGAAAGAAGGAATTTCAGTTGAGATCATCGATTTGAGAACTATTCGTCCGATCGATTACGCGTGTATTGTTGAATCGGTTAAGAAAACAAATCGTTGTGTTGTTTTGGAGGAAAGCTGGCCTTTGGCTTCTATCTCTTCTGAGATCGCTTACCACTTGCAACGTTACGCATTCGATTACCTGGATGCACCGGTGCAGCGTGTAACGCAAACAGATACGCCATTTGCGTTCTCACCAACATTGATTGATGCAGCTCTTCCAAATGTAGAGCGTTTGATCAAAGCAGTGAAAGCTACTTTATATAGAAATTAAGATTTCGAGATATTATTTTGGAATGGTCGTTAGAAATAGCGACCATTTTTTTATTTAAACCATTAAGGATTTAAGATTCATTAAGGACATGTGCTATAATTCTTAATGTCCCTTAATCTCTTAATGGTGAAAAAGATATTGTTGAATTTTAGTAGAGAACCTTTTTATTTCTCAATCGGTGGAAGAAATCGAAGAGTTTGTTCATCAGAGGGAATTGTTTTTGAGAAACCGATTTTCCATTTACACTTTGAAGGATCATAAGGTTTACGCGTGAATTTTGCGGTCGAAACGTAAGTTTCTTCTTCAGTCGACTTTCGAATACCGACCAAAGTGTTTTTCTTATTCTGGTAATAGTTTCGAATGACCATGAAAGCCTTGTTTCTAATCGTATCCTTTGGTGAAGAGATAAAAATTAACTGCTTGTTATGATGTGAATGTATTTTGGAAATGGAATCAAGAAAGTGTTTTAGGTCTATAAATTTAACTATGCTAAGAGAATCTGGATACAGATCCAGCTGTGATGGTTTGGTGAAATCTATTCCGGTTCCACAGCCGATATAATTTGTTTGATTGTTAAAGAAGAAGTAAATGGTAGTGTCGTTATAAAGAATGAAATTTTTATCGCTATAGAAAGATAGGTCTTTGTTTTCTTCAGCATTATGAGTTTGAATAACATAAAAAAGCGATTTATCTTTTTCATTACAGCAGGCATAAAGTATGCTGATAACCGACAGAAGTAGAAACGTTTTTTGAATCATAATGAAATTCTGTTATTCATTAAAGCGAGAACGAACTTTTAGTTAGAATAGTACAATTCCAATCGAATGCCTCGAAATGTTTGAAAAATGACTGTCGGCTAGTGGAATGGAGTAATGATACATAATGCTTAGAAAACCTCCGACGCTTATCCCTGCTCCAAGGGTAGCTCGTGTGTCATTCTGCGTAAAATCAAAGTTGGTGTAATTGATGATTCCAACCTCAGTAGCGAAGGCGTAAAGGAAATTATAGGTGAAAACAGCTTTTTGACCGAAATACGATTCTGATTTTCCAAAGTTTCCAAGCGCGGAAATAGAGAATCCAGAGAATTTATCGTCTTCAAAGTGTTTTGTTCTATTAGAGTCTATAATACCTTTTGTATTCCGAAACGAGTAACCCAGCTCTAAAAAGCTTTTTCGTTGATAGTAATAACCAACTCTTGGAAAATGTAATGGACCAAATTCGGTGTGAGGAAATAGATAGGTTGGTTCGCTTTTTCTATTTGGCTTTGGAAAATATTCTTTAGAGAAGGGTTTTCCTCTTTCGTAATTGTAGATTAGCAGTGTCTCTCTGTTGTTATTATAAATGCTGTCGTAATAAAGGATTTTATGTGGTTCAATTTTAATGGAATCACGATAATAGTCATATTCCATAAACTGTTTCCTTGTGACAGGAATTCCGTTCTTATATACTTCAACGTGATAAACAGTATCGCGATTTGAATAGGTTACAGTTCCGTCGATCAGATTAATAGCAGTGCTGTCGGTTATAGGGTGATTAGGTTTATAAGTTATTTGGTATGCCCTTCTCCACTTTGCTTTGTAAAAATTCTTAACCGTATTTTTTCCGTTATCATAGTACTCGTATCCGTAATATCCTGGAAATTTTTCAAATGTCGTTAAATTGAAATCATAATCCAGATAACAAACCCAATAACCTGTTTTCTTGTGTTTTTCATTGTACTGATTGAGTGTATCAGTTGATTCCTGAGCGAAAGCTGCAAGGAAACAAAGTAGAAAGGTGGTTGTTATTCGAATTTGCATTTTGTTTTACTTCAATTTAAATGTACCACTTTTCTTTCTGGTAACTCCATCTGGACCTTTTACCGCTGTTTGAATAGTTATAATCAGAAATTCTTGTTCTCTTGGCTTAACCAATACTTCTTGTATCGCAATAACAGCCTCTTTTGAAATGATTCCACCACTTCCTTTGTAGGTTGTTTTTTCACCAGCTATGATGATTTCATAGTAGAGCATAGTGAAAGTAGCGGTTGTTGGCGCAAGAATTTTACCATCATCATAACCACAGGAAATCACTGAATCCAATTGGGCTTCTTCACCGTCAGCTGCATTTCCCAGGAATAGTTGAGGAGGTGGAAGATTTGCAACCCTGAATTTTATACGTTCCAATGTGTCACGCAGATTTTTTGACAATACCAGAACCGTTGCTTCCTTTTTGCTTCCTGAAACACGGGCTCTGTATGTTTTGGCTACGCTGTCTATTAACATTAAACTGATTCCATCACCTGTAATAATGAACTTTTTCTTATAATTTCCATTGCCGAGTTGGAGTTTGTTATCGTAACCACGATAAACCACGTTGTTGTTAGGAAGGTTCAATACGCCTTGAGCGAATGATTGACGCTGCACGATAGAAATAAGAATGGCTATGAAAAACAGTTTTCTCATCGGCTAAGTATAAATCGACCAGCCTTGCTTCTGATAACATTGTCTGGACCTTTAATATGTGCGGTAATGTAAATGGATTTGGGCAGATCTTCCTTTGGAATTTCATTCATGATCTTTCGGATTTCAGGAGTTAATACATCTCCTGTAACTTTGAATTCGGCTACCTCATATTCATAAATTGTCATGGTGTAATCCAAGACTTTGAATGATTCATCATAAAAATTGATATCTGAATAATAGCTGATTCTCAAAATGGTGTCGTTGGCTTGCAACGTATCGTTTTCTTTCGTGTAGCCTAACGAAAAGAATGGTGGAGGCAATGATCGCAATCTATATGAATAGGTTTTCAATGTGTCTTTTCCATTTTTTTGAAAGGATGTGGATTTTGGCGTCTTTGTCAGTTGGTGTGACAATAGCAGTATATTTATTCTTGTCTGTTGGAGTGAGCTTCATGTTTTCCCCAACAATCCGAACTTTCTTTTTGTACTGTCCGGTCGCCAGTTCAATTTTATTAGGGTAGTTAGTCCATAATAAGTTCATCTCTGACAAGTTGAGTGTTCCTTGACCAACAGAAATCGTTGGTAGAAGTAAAATCAAAAATGCGATAGCTTTCATATCTGAAATGTTGATTTCACGATTCTCCAGCGTCCATCAGGACCAATGGTGTAAGTTTCTACCCAGATCGTACTTCCATCAGGAAGCGCCTGAATTTCTTTTGAAACGGATTCTGATAGTTGGTTTCCTGAAAAGTAGCGCAATGTTTTATCCGGCATCATAATCGTTCCCGAAACAATTTGAAACTGACAAACCATTGGTACTTCTGGTCGGTACTTTGCAAAGAACTTTGTTTCAGTTTTGTTTATTTTTCCACCTGGATCAGCTGCTCCAAAATATAAACTCGGATCAGGAAGTGTTTTAATTGTCACCTCAAATGTGTCGATGGGTTCGTTGGTTTTAGCGTTGAGCATGTAAATTGTTCCCCTGCTGACGGAACTCGTAACTCTTGCCGTACACGAATAATTCTTTATTGTTTTGTCTTCAGAAACCGTAAACTCAAAATCAGGACTTTCCAGTTTGATCTTTTTGACTTTGATCTGTGGAGCAGCTTCTAAGGGATTATCATACCCACGATAGAAAACCATCAGTTCTGGCATGCCAACAACAACCTGTCCAAAACCGGTAGACGAAACAAAAAGAAATAAAAATGGAATTAGGTGTTTCATCGCATGAAGATAATGCTTTTCAAAGAAATCGTAACAGAAAAAGCCCTGCGGTCATCGAGCGTAGTCGAGATGCAGGGCTTCTAAATTTCTTCCAGGAAAATCTACTGAACAATCTGTTCTACGTGCAATCCGTCCATCGAAAGTGTTCCGTAAACTGTCACTTTCTTATTCGTGTTTACTTTTGCTCCCTTAGAGTTCGTGATTTTAATGTCAGCTGGTGACCAGTTTTCCTTTAATTCGGCAATTTGACTTTCGCCTGTTCCAGTTACCACTTTTAAGCTGATTTTTTCGTTGTTTGCAGTAATGATATCAACAGTTGTTTCGTTGTCGATCAATACAAACATTGGAACTTCTAGCTTTCCTTCAATCTTGAATGCCTTGTCATAGTTCTTCTCCACTTTTGCATCTTTCTCAGTCAATGTAGGAAGATTCATTGCTGCGTAGTCTTCGGAAATTTCGTCAACGTATTCCATTCCTGTAACGTCAAGATAAACGGTATAATCCTTTTTCTTAGAATAAGACTCTATAGCATATAAAGTTCCTGTTAAGCGTACACGTTGGTTAGCACCAATTTTCTTTCCGCTTTTATCCATGATAACAACATCAGAAGGATGGTATTCCTTGGGAAGCTGCTTCATTTGATTTTTGCCATTTCCAATGGGCATACTCGTGTAAAGGTATTTTCCGGTTGTTTGGTTTCTGTGACCGTAAACATTTACACTTTGAGTTGTAGCTGTAAAGTTCGAGATCACAGATGTTTGAACATAACCTTCAACAATTACCGGAATTCGTTCTTCGCCTGTGTATGCAAGTGCCTGATCGTAGGTCATTTTTTTCGGAGGACCAACCTTTTTTTCTTCAGTTGTAGTTGTTGCGCCCGGATCAGTTGTACTGGTTTGGTTTCCTGAACAACTGTAGATAAAGAGTCCAAGAGTAGAAAGTAGAATGAGTTTTTTCATTGTTTTCGTTGTGTGTTTGATGATCAAATATAATTGAAAATTGGATTGAAGAATACTTCGTTCACCTTCGCGAAATGGAATTCCTGCAACTTTTAGAGTGATTGGTATAACGCTTTAGGAAGAGAAGCTCATCAAATTTGTGCAGAAGCCAGCGGTTTCAAGTCAATAAGTATTAAAACTAAAAGTAAGAGGGTATGTTTCATCATATTAAAGAATTGCAGTTTAAAGCGCGTGTATCAAAGCCAGATCCACGTTTTGCCAGATTGTTATTGGAACAATTTGGTGGTCCGAATGGTGAATTGAAAGCCGCAATGCAATATTTCGTTCAGGCTTTTGGTTGTCGAAAGCCACATCCGGATAAGTACGACATGTTGATGGATATTGCTACTGAGGAATTCAGTCATCTGGAGATTGTTGGTGCAACCATTCAAATGCTTTTGACTGGTGTCAATGGTGAATTGAAAAATGCTGCTGATGAATCTGATCTGAACAAATTGCTTGATGGTTCGGCAGCCAAGGAAACCTATATTCATGATGCGTTGGTTGATCCGCACTTCTTCCTGGTAAGCGGTGGAACTCCAGCTTTGACAGATAGTAATGGTAATCCCTGGTCATCGACATATATCATGGGAATGGGTGATATTACGGTTGATATGCGGTCGAATATTGCGGCTGAAGCCACAGCCAAATTGGTTTATGAGAATCTGATGAAGTTCACTGACGATGAATACGTGAAGGAAACACTGCGTTTTCTAATGACACGCGAAGTTGCGCATTTACAAATGTTCGAAGCTGCGCTTGACAGCGTTCAGCCAAACTTTCCTCCTGGAATCCTTCAAAGTGATCCAAGATTCAGTAACAAGTATTTCAACATGTCGGATGGCGAGAAATTCACTGGCCCCTGGAACGAAGGTAAAAGTCCGGAAATGGGTGAAGAATGGCAGGTCATTGAACATCCGATGGAACACGTACAGGAAACCGATGGGTTATTGTGTGAAGAAATTGAAGGAACGGATCGTACTGAAAAATCTGTGCAGAAGGCTAACAAGGAACTCAGCGCTCAACGCAAGAAAGAAGTGGATGACGCGACAAAACCTGTGAAAGGCTTGTTCAGTTGGTCAAATGACTAGAAAATGATATGGAAAAATCCAAATTCAGGTATAGATTATTAATCTCCTTTCAATTGATGATGCAACATCTCGCTGCATCATCAATTGTTTGTATCTGTTGAATTATGCCGGAAGGTCCATCGATTGTTATTTTGAAAGAAGAAGCCCTGAAATTCTCTGGAAAGCGAATTTTGGAGGTAAGTGGAAATAGTAAGATCGACCAAGCGCGTTTGCTGGATCAAAGAGTGCTGGAGATTAAAAGTTGGGGTAAGCACTTCCTGCTTTGCTTCGGTGGATTTACGCTGAAAATCCATTTTCTGATGTTTGGGAGTTACCGGATAGATGAAAAGAAACCCGATGTGTCACCACGTTTGTCATTCATTTTTGAGAATGGAGCATTACATCTCTATTCCTGTTCTGTCAAATTTTTGGAAGACGATATTGATTCGCACTACGATTGGAGTGTTGATGTAATGAGCGACTTGTGGGATCCTGAAAAAGCAAAACTTAAGCTGAAAGAGATTCCAAAAATGATGGTTTGCGATGCGCTTTTGGAGCAGGATATTTTTTCAGGTGTTGGAAACATCATAAAGAACGAAGTGCTTTACCGAGTCAAGGTACATCCTGAGTCGTTAGTGGAGAAACTACCATCAGAGAAATTAGACCAATTGATCGAAGAAGCACGAATATACAGTTTTCAGTTCCTTGAATGGAAGAAACGATTCGAGCTCAGAAACAACTGGTTGGCGCATACCAAAAACTGGTGTGTTCGTTGTGAATTGCCGATTGTAAAGAAATATACCGGAGTCAAAAAACGCCGCAGTTTCAGTTGTGATAATTGTCAGGTGCTGTATAGGTAAATGATACTATCTTCCAAAGCGAAACCACTGGGACAATGGATGTTCTTTACCTTTCAGCCAATCAGAAACCATTGCCATTCCCGTTACAGAAAAGGTAATTCCATTTCCGCCAAATCCGCATACGAAATAGGAGTTTTTGAAATCCGAATGTTGGCCAATGTAGGGTAATCCATCCTTCGTCTCTCCAAATGTTCCTGCCCAGGCGAAATCGGAATAGAACGTTTTTCCAGGAAAGGTTTTTTGAAATTTCGCTAATAGCTCTTTCTCCTTTTGACCAATTAAGGCATCACGTTTCGCAGGATCACGAAATTCTTCATCTTCACCACCAATCAAAAAACGGTGATCGTCTGTTGTTCGCATATACAAGTAGGGCGTTGATGTGTTCCAAATCAAAAGGTCATTGTATTGTTCATACAATTCTTTATTAACTTCCGAAACGATGGCAAACGAACTAAGTAGTTTCACGAATGGTTCTTTGATCAGACTGACTGTTTCATATCCAAGGCAATAAATAGCTCGTGATGCTTTAATGGTAAATCCGGTGTTCGTTGAACACAAATTAAATCCCTTCTTGTGTTCTATTCCGATCAATTCGGTTTTATCGAAAACGTCAAGTCCTTTTTTACTGTTATAATCTAAAAGTTCGTGCGCTAATTTAAAAGCATCCACACTCCCGCCTTGATGTGAGAGAATTCCGCCATGTGATTCGTGAACACCATATTTTTTTTCGATATCATCCGCATCTAACCATTCAACTTTGAAGCCGGCATTTTTTCTCGCTTCGAATTCTTTTTTCAGTCCGGCTACATCCTTTTTGCGTGAAGCATAATAAAGTGAATTCTTCTTTCGGAAACCAGCAGTTGATTTTATTGTTTTCGTAATTTTTTCAAGATCATCAATAGCTTTGGAACAGGCCTCATAACCTGCAACGGCACCTTCTTCACCAATCAATTCGATCAATTCATGCAGTGGAGTATCAATTTCATATTGGAGCATCGAAGTTGTAGCCGAAGAACTCCCATTGCAGACTTCGCGTTTGTCGATCAAAATTACATTGTACCCATCCTGAATGCATTGGTGTGCAATTAAACAACCTGTGATTCCGGCTCCAACAATTAAAACGTCACATTCTTTATCTTTTCTAAGCGAAGGATAGGTTTCGATCAAGCCATTTTTGACCAGCCAAAAGGGTTCATTTGATTTGAGATCCATAAGCAATTTTCGTTCAACTAAAAGTTAAGCAAAAAACACCAGCGCTCCCTGGAATAATTGTTAAATGAAGATACTATTTGAATTTAATTGGCAGCAGCTGACAAAACCCGCTTCGCCTGAATCAGATGTCGCTCATTGTGATAGATGACAAATCGGAACGTATCACCCAATTTCAGTTTGATCAATTTCGAAATGGTGATACCGCATTTTATTTTGTTCAGATTCCGGTTTTTGGCAAAATCCAGTAAACGAAGCATTTCTTGTTGTTGCTGAATGAATTCTTCAATGACACGTTTACCCAATGAACTGTTGATCGGATTCATGTTCTTGAAGGTTTTCATGTTGTTCGACTTTTTTGTGGATGAAGCGGGAAGCATACTGTTGGCAAAGTAATTTCCAATTAATCCACTTTTGAAAATTTCATCACTTTTCTTGGGATTTTCTTCCATTCTGGTTTTAATCTCCTTCAGGTAAAATCGACCATATAAATTCAAATGTTCCAGACATTCGAGCATGCTCCAGCTTTCAGGCGAAGTCCTGTAATTCAGTTCTTCATTCGTTAACGCGAGAAATTTCTCAGATTGTGTCAATACCTTTTCCGTTCTTGACTTCAAATCGTTGATCAGTTCGCTGCTTCCAATTTTCATAACCTTTTATTTTCGACAAAGGTCCGAAGCTGGAAAAGCATAAACATTGATTCAAATCAAGACTTTTTCAAGCGGGAAAGTGTTTCGGGAGTCATGCGCAGGTAATTGGCGATGTGTCGGTTGGGAATTTCCTGAAACAGTTGCGGGCTTCTTCGCAAAACACGTTCAAAGCGTTCCTTAGGCGATGAGGTGAGCAAGTCTTTTTCGCGTTCAATCTGTTGAATCACCAAATCTTCCATAATGCTGATCCACAATCGTAAATGATTTTCATCCTGCTGAATGAACTGCGTAAATGCTGTTTTCGGAATCACATAAACAGTTGATTTCTTAATTGCCTGAATGATGAATTCCGATGGTTTTTCAATCAAATATGAATCCAGCGAAACCAGAATATTGTTCTTGTACCCAAAGCGAATGGTTCGTTCTTCATCTCCATCATAAACAAAAACACGCAAACTTCCTTCCTGAATGAAATAGATGTTGGTGTCAACGTTTCCTGCTGTTTTTAAGAAGTCATTTCGCTCAACGACAATTGTCCTCTCAATGAGGTTGTTATTTTGAATAAGAGAAATGATGTCTGAAGCTTTCATGAATATTTTTTAGTTAGATGTGTCTGAATAAGAAATCATCTTTTTCATGAATTCCTTGCAGTAGTTTGAAATACATTGGGTTGTTTCTTACCATTCCAGTGAATCCTGAGTGTTTCAAAAGTAGTCCAACAACCAAGAAATGCAATTTATATGTTAGGGCTCGCAGTTCTATTGTTTGGATTTCGTTTGATTCTTCTTCAAACGGAATTCTTCCGTGCAAAAAATCGTTTCGTCTATCTAGCGCCCACCTATCTGATTCAGTTAGCTTAAAATTCAATAGGTCGAAAGCTAATGTAAATCCATCTCGATTTGTCATTTGATTTAATTGATCGAGTTTTTTTAGAACCACAGTTTTATTGTTGAACTCCTCATCATCCATTTCATCAATAAGCGCCTTAAGTTTTTTGATTGTTTCTTGAGCATTTTTTTTGTTCTTGAAAGGATTTGTTGTTTCACGATTTTCTTCGAGTAATATGTTTTTAACCGTTTCTAGAGCGACTGAATATGAAGATGCTTGAATCTCAAGGGGGTATGTGTTGGCGTAAGAGATGATTTTAATTGCTCGCATAAATCTAACATCTCTAACGGCGTTTGTCGTTAATCTTGAAAAGGTTTCAGGCGTAATATGTCCAGTTACTCTATCTAGCTTTTGTAATTGTGAAAACAAATCGGGATCGACTATTTTCATTCCTGTTTCAATTGTGTCTTTCAACCATGTAAAACGAAATCCTGAAATATTTGTAAATTCATTTGAGTCTGATTGCAGAATGAACATTTCTTCACCTGCTACTGAACCCGAAATTAAACCAAGAGAAAATAAGATGGCATCTATTGAGGTTTCAAGTTCAAATGAATTGATCAATGACATAGAGTCAATAATTAATGATGGTCTTTCTTCGTTGTAATATGTGAAAAGATGAAAAAGATTATTGTTACATGAAAAAGAAGTAAAACCTCTACTAACGGTATTTTCATAATTATAGCATTCACCTAAAAGAAAATTGTCAACATCGTCTCTCTGTTTGGGTTTGGGTAGAACCACTCTAAAATATGTTGACTGCAATTTTCTGTAGTTTTCTTCGATGAGACTTATTTCACCTGATGTTCTCATTCCTGAACTATTACCGCCCAAGGTGATATGAACATCTGGCGTCCCTTTTGGCACTTGCCAAGTTCGAATGCTATTTTTGAGAGAAAATTCTTCGTTGAAGCCGTAAGCTATGCTTTGGTATTTTGCCATACCCTTAACGATTTTTATCTCAGTTTCAAATTTGAAACATCTGTCTCCTTTTTCAATGGTTAATTGTATTTCATCAATTGGTGGATTGTTCGAGTTTGATTCAAAAATCTTTGGTAATTCAATATTCTTTATGTAATCAAATGTGGGTTCAGTAATCTTGAAATTTGGTTTCTGCATGATAAAGACTTTGAATCGAAACTAGAGTCGAAGCTGAAAAAAGATTAAGTAGGAAGATGTCTGACCTTCTTGGTTGTCCATATTTTCAGGATCTTTTCAAAGATAATGAATAACCTTTTCGGTCATTGAAGATTTTTGTGTTGCGGCCATTTAACTCAATGAGGGATTAAATATCCCCATCGGGTTCCACTTAATCAAATTGAATCCCTCATTTTCTTCGAAAACTTCGTGCTTTTTCCTTTTTACCATTCCGAAACGGGTTTCGAAATGCTATAAAAGAAAAAATCCCAAAGACTAATGTCTTCGGGATTCAATTTCCTGCGGACCTGTCTGCCGTTTCAGGCAGAGAGTGAGGGACCTGCCTTCCTGCGTAAGTCAGGCAGGTTCGAACCCCGGTACCATTTCATTTCTGATGAAGCGTAGTTTTTTCTTTCCTGAAGCCGCTTTCCAATATTTTTCTCGAATTCTTGCGCTCGAACGATCAATACATTCTTCAGAGTAGATTAAGGTAAACGGCTTATATGGTTTTGTAGTTTTCTCATAACCTTTTTGATGTTCGTTAAAGCGGCGAATCACATTATCGGTCATCCCTACATAAATCCAATCTTTTTCAATGCTCGCGATTGCGTAAACGAAGTAAGTAGTCATAAAGAATAGTGTTTAAAACAAAAAAAAGCTTAGCAAATTTGAGGGATTAAATATCCCCTTCGGGTGCCGCTTAATCAAATTGAATCCCTCGTTTTCTTCGAAAACTTCGTGCTTTTTCCTTTTCACCATTCCGAAATGCTATAAAAGAAAAAATCCCAAAGACTAATGTCTTCGGGATTCAATTTCCTGCGGAGAGTGAGGGATTCGAACCCCCGGTACCTCGCGGTACAACGGTTTTCAAGACCGCCGCAATCGACCACTCTGCCAACTCTCCGCGACAAAAGTAGTGCTATTTTCCTTTTTGGCAAGTGTTAAATGAAAAAAAACTAAAGATTTACTAAACGTCACCATTTATTCTATTGAATATCAGTAAACTCTTAAATCAATATTTTTTACGGTTAAATCAATCGTGTCTTCAATGCCATATCGGTTACAATCATTTTCGTACCTTTAATTCATGGAAAATTTAGTCGCACGGATAGGGTTGTTTCTGTTTGTATCAATCTTGCCATTTTCGAAACAAGCGCTTGCTCAAAAGCAGGTTGAAGTTGTTCTCGACTATAGAACTTACTACGTTCAGGGGCAAGGTGCTCTGGTTGATATTCAGTTTCAATACATTGGATACACACTTAAACACATTACAGATTCTTTAGGGATGCATTCTACAGTTGGAGTGCAAACTGTAATTAAAGATGCTGCTGGAAAAAGTGTGAAGGATATGGCGTATGCGTTAAACGGACCTATTCTTCGCGATTCTATTATTACCGATTTTTACGATGCACAACAGTTTATTCTTACTCCGGGAAATTATACAGCAGAGGTTACGATTATGGATATCAACTCCAACGCACCTTCAATTGCCGGAACATTGAATATTGTAGTTCCTAATCGTGCTGGTCAGGTGCAGTTTTCTGATTTGCTTATTGCCGAAGAAGCAAAACCGAGTACAGCAGAAAGTCCATTGGTGAAAAGTGGGTATGAAATTATTCCACGGTTGTCTAATTTCTATGGACCTGAAGATAAAGCTATTCCATATTACGTGGAAATGTACAACTCGCATATGTTTGGGGATTCTTTGGTTGGTGTGATGCAGCGAGTTGTTGATTCGAATGGCAAAGAAATGCCTGGTTTTTCAAAAGTTTCGAGAATAAAAACACAGTCTGTTGTTTCATATATTAGAAGCGTAGATATTCAGAATCTGCCAAGCGGATCGTATAAGTTGGAATTGAGTTTGATCGATAAGGCTACGATGCTTCCAACACCAACTAAAACAACTTATTTCTTTGATCGAATTAACGATATCGAAATGACAGTGGATATCGAGAACATCATTCTTGATCCAAATTTCCAGGCTTCTATTACCGACGATTCTCTAGGATATTACCTGGCGTGTTTGCTTCCAATTGCTAAAATGTCGGAAACAAAAAGCATTTTGTCCATTTTAAAAGCAAAGGATAAAGAGGCGGCTAGAAAACACATTCAGCAATTCTGGGTGGTAACTGCGGGTACGCGTGCGTATGATGCGTGGATGGATTATAAGAAGAATGTTCAGCTAGTTCAAAAATTGTACGCTACGAATTTCCAGGATGGATTTGAGACCGATCGTGGAAGGGTTTATCTTCAGTATGGACCACCAAACCAAATTACTGCACGCGAGTCTTCGCCATCTGAATATCCGTATGAAATTTGGCAGTATGATGCTATTAAAGTATATCGTAATCGTCGTTTTGTATTCTATAACCCGGATTTAGTGAACAACAATTACCGTTTACTGCATTCTGATATGGTGGGTGAATTGCAAAACAGAATGTGGCAGCAAGCTTTGGTGAAACGCAATACTCCTGAAGGAAATATTGATGATCCAAACGTTTCAGGTCGACATGGAGAAAATAGCGGAACTTATTATAAACAGTTCTAATGACAAACTCTTCTGTGGCGGTTGTTATTCTGAATTGGAATGGCATAAAGCTTCTTAAACAATTTTTGCCTGGAGTGGTTGAACACTCTAAACCGTATCACATCGTTTTGGCAGATAACGCTTCAACCGATGAATCGGTGGCTTGGACAAAAGAACATTTTCCTGAAGTCCAAATTGTAGTTAATTCCAGCAATGGCGGTTACGCTAAAGGTTATAATGATGCGCTGAAAAGTGTAAATGCCGAGTATTTCGTATTACTTAATAGTGATGTTGAAGTGACAACTGGTTGGTTAGAACCGATGGTTGAATTGATGAAGAATCCGCAAATTTCTGGATGCCAACCGAAGATTTTGGCGCAACAGCGACCAGATGAATTCGAATATGCAGGAGCATCCGGTGGATTCATTGATAAATACCATTTTGCTTTTTGCCGCGGTCGAATTTTCGATCAAATTGAAAAAGACAATCACCAATACGATTATTCGGTTCCTATATTTTGGGCAAGCGGCGCATGTCTTTTTATTCGTGCTGAGGTGTTTAATTTATTACAAGGTTTCGATGAACGTTTCTTTGCGCATTTCGAAGAGATTGATCTGTGCTGGAGAGCTCAGCGTTTAGGTGGACATTTTGTAGTAGAACCAAAGTCCGTGGTTTATCATGTTGGTGGAAGTACATTAAGCTACAACAACCCAAGAAAAACCTTTTTGAATTTCAGAAACAGCTTGTTGATGATTCATAAAAATCAACCAACAATGCTTTGGTGGGTTCTTTTCCGCCGAATGAGTATTGACGGATTGGCAGGTGTGAACTTTTTGATGCGAGGACAATTCAAACACTTGTGGGCAATCTTTCAAGCGCATTTTGGCTTTTATGGAATGCTCGGTTCTTCAAGAAGAGAACGAAAAAAATGGAAACACCTTAAACAGCGGGCAACGGTGGGAACCTATAAAGGGAGTTTGCTTTGGGCAAAGTATGCTCAACGAATTTCAAAATTTTCTGACCTCAATCAGCGAAAATTTCAGCGATAAATATTCGTTAATGACAAAGCGTCAGTTTATTTGAATTGGCACAGCGCTTGACGAAATAGTGCAGTTCATAAAAGAACGCATGTTGGAGCTATTGGTTTAACTCCGTTCTGACAATTTGTCGCAAATAAAGAATTATGAGAGATTCATTTCAAGATACTATAATATTGGCATCAGAAGACGATTCTGAATTGCTTCCCTTGTTGACACAAGACGATGAAGCAGAGATGAACAAAGAAGTTTTTTCTGATGATCTGGCAATTTTGCCGCTTCGAAACAATGTACTTTTCCCTGGAGTATTGATTCCAATTACCGTTGGAAGAGATAAGTCTTTGCGTTTGTTACAGGATGCAAATAAAGGAAAGAAAATTATTGGGGTTGTTTCACAGAAAGATCAGGACAAGGAAAATCCGAATTTCAGCGATCTATTCAACATAGGAACGGTAGCGCAAATTGTGCGTTTGTTGAAAATGCCTGATGGAACTTCAACGGTTATTCTTCAGGGAAAACGTCGTTTCGAAATTACGGAGCCTTATCAAACGGAACCTTTTATGAAAGCGAAGGTTCGTTTTCTTTCTGATAACGAAGAGAAATTATCGAAAAAAGAAGACAAGGAACTTGATTTACTGAATCGTTCCATTAAGGATCTGGCACTTCAAATTATTAAGGATTCGCCAAACATTCCTTCTGAAGCTGCATTTGCAATTGGAAACATTGAATCACCGGTTTTCCTGGTGAATTTCATTTCCTCAAATATGAACGCAGATGTTCCGAAGAAACAAGAGTTGTTGGAGGAATTGGAGTTTAGAAAACGTGCACGTTTGGTAATGGAACACCTTACGCTTGAAGCGCAGTTACTCGAAATGAGAAATGAGATTCAGTCGAAAGTACGTGATGATATGGATCGCCAGCAGCGTGAGTATTTCCTGAATCAGCAAATTCGTACTATTCAGGATGAGTTGGGTGATAATCCACAAGAGCAAGACGTTCGTGAAATGGAAGTTCGTGCTTCTAAGAAAAAGTGGGATGAAAAAGTGGCTAAGTTGTTCAAAAAGGAATTGGATAAGTTGCGAAGAATGAACCCACAGGGTGCTGAATACACAGTTCAACTGAATTTCCTGGATACACTTTTGGATTTGCCATGGAATGAATTTTCTGTGGATGATTTAGAGTTGAAACACGCTCAGAAGGTTTTGGATAAAGATCATTTCGGATTAGAGAAAGTAAAAGAGCGAATTATAGAATATTTGGCGGTTTTGAAGTTGAAAGACAACATGAAATCGCCAATTCTTTGTTTTTATGGACCTCCGGGAGTTGGTAAAACTTCGCTTGGAAAATCAATTGCAAAAGCGTTGGGTAGAAATTACGTACGCATGTCACTTGGTGGTGTGCACGACGAAGCTGAAATTCGCGGACATAGAAAAACGTACATTGGAGCAATGCCGGGTCGAGTGATCCAAAACTTGAAAAAATCTGGTTCTGCAAATCCTGTTTTTGTACTCGATGAAATTGATAAACTGGGTAAAAGCAATCACGGCGATCCTTCTTCCGCAATGTTGGAAGTATTGGATCCGGAACAAAACAATGCGTTTTACGACAATTACATTGAAACTGAATTCGATTTATCAAGAGTAATGTTTATTGCAACGGCAAACAGTTTGTCTACGATTCCGGCTCCGCTTTTGGACAGAATGGAAATCATTGAAGTGAACGGTTATACGATCGAAGAAAAGATCGAGATTGCGAAACAGCATTTGCTGCCTAAGCAATTGGAAGCTCACGGAATTACGAAGAAACACTTTAGCATCGATAAGAAGGCACTTGAATTGGTTGTAGAAAACTACACGAATGAAAGTGGTGTTCGAACACTGGATAAGCAAATTGCAAAGTTGGTTCGTAACAGAGCTAAGCAAGTGGCTTTGGAAGAGGAATACAAAGTGAAGATCACAATTGAGGATTTACCTGCAATGATGGGGCCTGGTCGTGAGCGAACAAAATACGATACAAATGAAGTTCCTGGTGTAGTAACCGGTTTAGCCTGGACAAGCGTTGGTGGAGATATTCTTTTCATAGAATCTTCATTAACCAAAGGAAAAGGAAAGTTGACTTTAACAGGAAACTTAGGTGATGTAATGAAGGAAAGTGCTGTTATTGCATTGGAGTTCTTGAAATCACACAGCGATTGGTTAAGTCTGGAACAAGAAAAATTCGACGAAACAAATGTTCACATTCACGTGCCGGAAGGAGCAACGCCTAAAGATGGTCCAAGTGCCGGAATTACCATGTTGACTTCACTTGCAAGTTCTTTCACAGGAAGAAAAGTGAAGAAGAATCTGGCAATGACGGGTGAAATTACGTTGCGTGGTGAAGTACTTCCAGTTGGCGGAATCAAAGAGAAAATTCTTGCTGCAAAAAGAGCTGGAATCAAAGAAATCATTCTTTGTGAGCGCAACCGACAAGATATCGAGGATATTACTCCTGATTACCTGAAAGGATTGAAATTCCATTACGTTGTAAAAATGAAACAAGTGCTGGATTTGGCATTGGAGAAATAATAGAAGCGGAAACGTCCACCAATGGTGGACGTTTTTTTTGCCTAAATTTTATTGAATTCTTCCCACAGATGCACAGATTTTGTTGGCGCTTACCAGACGCCAATTAAGCGAGACCGGTAGGTGAGCATTTTATCTGTGCATCTGTGGGATGTTTTGAGAGTTTTTTTAGGAATCTTTTAAGGATTAAATCTAATCGGTAAATTATACGTGCTAGATACAGGTTTTCCGTTGTTCTCAGCTGGTTTCCATTTCGGCATGGATTTGATTACACGAACAGCCTCATCATCACATTCCCGGCAATCCGGAATTCCTCGTTTTACCTTTACATTTGAAATGCTTCCGTCTTCCTGAATTTTGAATTGGAGATATACTCTTCCGCCTATACGATTTGCCAATGCATCTGACGGATATACAAGGTTTTTGGATAGAAATTGTCGTAATCCTTCTTGCCCGCCTGGGAACTCAGCTTCTGTTCCTATCATAGTTCCGACGATAACGTCATCCGGTTTTTCTAAGATTTCCTGTGGCGGATCAATCGGATCAATTTTGTAGATTCCCTCAACAGGTGGCGGCATCATTTCCCCTTCAATAGTTGTGCAGATTAAACTAACAGTCTTAGGTGGTGGCATACAAACCGTATGCACCTCTGAGAGCGCTTCCGCC
>CBFGNV010000049.1:0-31233 GCA_965650275.1 uncultured Fluviicola sp.
ATCCAGCGAATATGAACGATCAATTAATGGCGTTAAGCTTTCAGATTTCAACAAGTCTGCAATAAGTTCGATATCTTCTTTGTTGATTTTGATCATTCCACTCAACACTTTATGCTTTGAAAAAAGTTGATGAAAAGCACCTTTAAGTATGGTTCCAAAATCGGCAGCACCGAGAATGAGTTTGCCTTCTTGTTTCAACAGTTTTTTGCAAATGGAATAATCCAGTTTATTAACTGCTTCGTAAACCACGTCAAATTGTCCTTCAAACTGTTTCCAATTCACCGTTTTGTAATTCAACACAGCATCAGCACCAAGCGATTTAACAGCATCCGCATTTCCAGCTCCACAAACGGCTGTAACTTCAGCTCCAAAGTATTTCGACAATTGAACAGCTGCACTTCCAACGGAACCTGATGCTCCATAAATAAGTACTTTATCTCCTTGTTTTATCTTGGTCTTTCTCAAAAAATCATAAGCGGTAGTCGTTCCAAAGACTGCTGAGGATGCGCTTTCGAACGTTACATTTTCTGGTTTTAACGCCATTAATGCATTTTCATTCATCGTCAAGAATTGCGCATAGGTCCCGAAACGTAATTCGGATGTTCCAAACACTTCATCCCCTACCTTCCACTTTTTCATATCATTTCCAAGTTTAACAACTCTGCCGGAAAACGTTCCTCCCAAAATTGGTCGTTTGGGTTTTGTGAACCCGAAGAACAAACGAACCGCCCATGGATCTGCTTTTCGAATTCGAATATCACCGGAATTGACATTACTGCTCACTAACTCAATTAAAACTTCATTTTCTCCAATAATCGGTTGTGGAACTTCTTCCAGATTCAATACTTCTGGTCCACCATAACGATAACAACAAACTGCTTTCATATAAAATGTTCAATAAGATTAAAAGCTCAACGACTTCAACGTCTTCAACTTTTGTAATTAATAATTGAGACAAAATTATGTCGGTAAAAATGGCGGTTCATTGACTTGGGTTAAGAAATGAAACGCGCGAGCTAAAATGATATTCGCAGTCATTTAGATTAAACTAAACCACAGAGAGAAGGAAAACAGGGAGATTTAATTCCTCTGTGTTCTCCTTCTCTCTGCGGTTCAATAAAAAAAGCTCTATCTCATCTGGAATCTCAAAGTATTGCCGTTTCATTACATTTTTATCTGCTCTTGAAACAAGTCTCTTTTCGCAACGAAAAGAAAGTTTCAGCTTTGCCAAAAATTGATCGATGACACAGTTATTCAGACGAATTGGATTTGTTACACTAGCATTTATTTTCGCTTTTCAGGGAAATGCTCAGACCACAAAAAACGCTTCTAAAATTGCATTTAATCCATATGATGGAACCATAGTTATGGGCTACGTTGATAACGGTGCTTATCTGAATTTCACTGGACCGAATCTCAGTTTTAGTAAAGGAAAATCAAAAGTGATGCTCGGAATGCTTCCGTCTTTGCGATACAAAGAAGATCATTCTGTAATTAAGAATGCGCCTATCACCCCAAATCTTGGTGTAGGAATGACCTTTTGTTATAAGAAAGCGGCAATACAAATTCCGTTGTATTATAATTCGAAAACGAGTACAACTAATGGATTTTGGACTGTTGGAGTTGGTTTGGGATTTCGGCTAAAATAATTAGCGCATTTCAACTTGTGTTTCACTATCGAAAGGACCATCAACAGGTTCCCAAAGTTCAATTCTATTCCCTTCTGGATCTTCGATATGCAGGAATTTCCCGAAATCGTATTCTTGAATTTCGTTAACGATTACAACATTCATTCCTTCCAAATGAGCTTTTAAAGAAACCATGTCATCCACTCTGAAATTGATCATGGCTTGTTGCTCAGGGCTTCCAAAATATCCGGTTGTTGCAGGAAAAGTTCCCAATTGCAACGTGGCACTTGGATGAGAATTCCCATTATATCGGAATAAAATTCCATAGTCATTCGGATTCAATCCCAAGGCTTCCTTGTACCAGTTTTTCATTGCTTTTTCATCCTGAAACTTAAAAAAGATACCACCAATACCAATTGCTTTTCCCATGTCGAATTGTTTTTGACGAAAATACATAAAGACTGTCGACAAAAGATAAAAGACTAAAGACTAATTTGTATTTTACACATCGAATCTCAAATTAACCAATATGGCAAATCCGATTTATCCATGTTTATGGTATGACCATAAAGCTGAAGAAGCTGCGAATTTTTACTGTTCGATTTTTCCGAATTCTAAAATTGTAAGTGTAAATCCAATGGTTACCATTTTTGAATTGAACGGAACAAAGTTCATGGGATTAAATGGCGGACCACATTTTCAATTCAATGAATCGGTTTCCTTTGTTATTAGTTGTGAAACGCAGGAAGAAATTGATCACTATTGGTATAAATTGATCGGTAAGAATGGAAAAGAATCTCAGTGTGGCTGGCTGAAAGACGAATACGGAATGTCGTGGCAAGTGGTGCCAACTATTTTAGGACAATTGATGGGCGATCCTGAAAAAGGTCCACGTGTGATGGATGCTTTTATGAAGATGAAAAAGTTTGACATTCAGGCTTTATTTGATGCGTAACTTCGACTCCCTGCCTGTTCGGCAGACAGGCGCTCAGTCACCTTCATTTCCAAACTTCGGAACTCGATGACCTATGCTAAAGCTTGATTACTCAGACTAACGGTTATCAAGCGGAGTTGAGATAACAAAAAAGGGAGCCGAAGCTCCCTTACACCAATACATTTTATCAGATTTTAGTTGAGCATCGGTGAAATTTGCGCTACAGATTCAGGGATATATTCGATTTCGGTTTGAATAAGATCTTCGAGAACTTCACGTCGGCGAATAAGATGACCAACATTGTTGCTTACAAGTACTTCGGCCGGGCGCAAACGTGAGTTGTATTGATTGCTCATGCTGAAACCATAAGCTCCCGCATTGTGAATGGCAAGTACATCACCTTCTTTTGTTTCATTGATTGGACGGTCATAAGCAAACGTATCCGTTTCACAGATGTATCCAACTACGGAATACAATTTTTTCGGACCGTTCTCATTGGAGATATTTTCAATTCTGTGGTATGCGTTGTAAAACATTGGACGAATCAAGTGATTTTGTCCGCTGTTAACTCCCAGAAAAACGGTTGAAGTGGTTTGTTTCACTACATTAACAGAAGTCAACAAAACTCCGGATTCTGAAACAAGGAATTTTCCGGGCTCGAATCTCAATTCAATTTTTCGTCCGTAATTGTTACAAAACTCTATGAACGATTCTCCGATCCTTGCTCCTATTTCTTCAATTGGTGTTACGTAGTCATCTTCTTTGTAAGCCACTTTGAATCCGGAACCGAAATCCATGAACTCCAGATCGCCAAAAAGGGAAGCTGTATCGTACAACAATTCTGCACCACGTAAAAACACTTCTGCATCAACAATATCACTTCCGGTATGCATGTGCAAACCAATAATTTTCATTTTATAATGATCAGCAATGCGCTGAATATGTCGAACCTGATGAATTGAAATTCCAAATTTGGAGTCGATATGTCCAACTGAAATATTGGCATTTCCTCCCGCCATGATGTGCGGATTAATGCGAACACACACAGGAACACGCGACTTGTATTTCGCTCCGAATTGCTCTAGTACGCTCAGATTATCAATATTGATGGTTACACCAAGATTTACAGCTTCTTCAATTTCACTGAACGAAACACCGTTTGGTGTATACATGATGTCATGAGGTAGATATCCCACACGCAATCCTAAATGAACCTCTTCAATGGATACAGCGTCTAAACCACAACCTTCATTTTTTAACACTTTCAGAATGGCAGAATTACTCAAAGCCTTCATTGCATAATGAAGTTTTACTTCCTGCTTACCAAAAGCGTTCTTCAATCGATGATATTGCGAAATGATCTTCGCTTCATCGTATACATAAAGTGGTGTTCCAAAGGCTTCAGCAAGGTTGAGTAATAAATCGTTTTCCATTTTTATATTAATAAGCGTCAAAACTAAAAAATGATTTTCATAAAACAACGAAAATGCATTTATTTTAACATTTTGTTAAAATAACCTCGTGTAGTACAGGCGCCACGCATGGCGTCTCTTCAGCATTATCAGAATTAAAGCGATGTTGAACCGATTATCTATAAAAGTGTATCTTGGCAAAAAGAATTTCTATGAAACCAATAACAATTCTCTTCCTACTATTTTCTTTTGCGGTAAATGCGCAGAAAGCTAAGGAACAAATCATCAAAAGCGAGATCAAAAAAGTAAAGCTTTACATTACTTCGGGCGAAATGACTCATGAGGCGAGCATTAAACTTGAAAAAGGCAGAAACAAACTGATCTTCAGTGGAATTTCTGCATTCGCAGATCCAAATTCCATTCAATTTACAGGTGACAACAATTTTCGTTTGGTGTCCATTTCAACTGAAATTGACTTTTTAGCCGCAGAATCTTATAATCCAAGAATTTCAATTCTAAAGGATTCACTTGAAAGTATGAAAGATGCCTTGCAGTTAAATATTGATACAGAATCATCTTACAACGCCGAACTTGGTGTTCTCAATACAAACAGAGATTTGAAGGGAGCTAATACCACTTTGACTATAGATCAGATCAAAGCAGCTGGAGAATATTACAGAACACGTACACTGGAAATCAATAAAATTGTCAGCAAATTGAAGAAAGAACAGTCCTTACTTCGTACTAAAATTGATGGTACACGTCTGCAATTGACTGATTTGAACTACACAGAAAACCAAAGAAGTAACCAGATCATTATTTTGGTTGATGCCAATGAAGCCGGAAGTGTCAACTCTGTATTAAAGTACAATGTCAGCGATTGTGGCTGGGTAGCAAGTTATGATCTAACCGCTGTAGACATTAATCAGCCAGTAAAATTGAAGTACAAGGCGCAAGTATACAACAACACCGGAAACGAATGGAAAGATGTGCAATTGACTTTATCTACGGCAGATCCAACCTTATCTGCAACAGCTCCTTCTCTTAATCCATTCTACTTAGAGTACAACAATTACATTGAGCAAGACAGAAATGGATATATTCAACCACAATCTCAATCACAAGCAAGTTACAGAAGTCAGGTTGAAAACGAGATTAACTGGGCAAATCAGCGCTCATACGACAACTACATGCTCGACAAACAAGATGCAGGAGCAAAACTGTTTGAAAGCAACAACATGGCTTACAACTTCGAAAATGTAATGCAGAATGGACTATCTGCAAACCTTGGAAAGAAAGTCACAACCGTGAATACACAAGACATTTACATTAGCGAAATGACTGCTGAGTTCGTGGTTCCAAACAATTTCACTTGTCCGTCTGATGCAAAGCCCTATTTGGTTGAGATCAAAGAAATTTCTGTTCCTGCAACATTCTCTCAGGTAAGTGTTCCAAAATTAGATCAAAGTGCGTTCTTACTGGCGAATATTGTTGGATGGCAAGATTTGGAATTGGTTCCCGGAACAACTTCAGTTTACTTTGGAGGAAACTACGTTGGTACAAGTTATATTGATACCAGAAACGTGAATGACACATTATCGCTGTCGTTTGGTAGAGATCCAAAAATTCAGGTACTTCGAAAACTGAAATCAGAAATGAGCACGAAGAAGGTTTCTGCAGGAACAAAACGTGATACGTACTACTACGACATTCAAGTAAGAAACAATAGAACAGTTCCTGTAACAGTAGATGTCTTTGATCAGGTTCCGATTTCAAAAAACAGTGAAATCACTGTAAGCGTTGAAACACTTGGAGGTGGAAAACGAGATGATGTGACAGGAGAAGTAGCTTACAAAATCACACTTCAACCAGGAGAAACGAAGAATCTGGAGATCGGTTATACGATTAAGTATCCAAAAGATTACAACGTGAAAGTGAAGACTTACAGAACTGTGAAAGCGGCTAAATTCTGATAGCCAGAGGCTATAGCCGAAAGAGGAAAACGAAAAGAGGAAAGCCGAATTGATCTGACTTTCCTCTTTTTATTTATCTCTTCCTCTTTTGTCTTTTGTCTTTCCTCTATTTATATTAATGTGAACCTCGTTCAACAAACGTACATTCCATAATCAAATGCTTGCGTTGTTCTGTAGATTCTTTCAAACGATCCATTAAACGCGCCACCGTCTCCTTTCCAATTTCCTTGATTGGTTGACGAAGTGCCGTAACCGGTGGGGAGAAGTATGAAAACGCTTCACTGTCGTCAAAAGAGATTAACTTGATCTGATTCGGTACAGAAATATTCAATTCGTTTAACGCTCCCAAAGTAGAAAGTGCCACCTTGTTATTAAGTGATACGATTGAATCTACTCCATTTGCAACCATTTGTTTAATCACATCCGCAGCACTTTGATTTTCATCACTCACAGCAGAAATTTCGTAAGGAATATTCTCAGCACTACATGCAGTAACTACACCTTCAATACGCAAACGAATGGTCATTACATCGGAAAGAACCGGGTGAATAATTCCAATTTTCTTTGGCTTCTGTTTGAACAGTTTCACCAATTTCTTCGCTTCTTCTGTATTATCAATTCCTACAAAATCCGCAAACTCGTCACCAATTCTATCTACCCAAACAACCGGAATCGGAGTTTCATCCAAAACGGGCTTCAATTCAGGGATACCATTACAAGGCGCAATGATCAGGGCATCAACAGAGCGAAGAATCAAATCTCGCATTAACTTGATTTCCATTCCCGGATCATCATTCGTACTTACAATAAACAAGCTATACCCTTGATCATACAATGATTCCTGGATTGACTTGCTTAATTCCGAGTAAAATGGGTTCGAAATATCTGCCAGAACCAAACCAATGGTCTGCGTTTTTCCTTCACGTAATCCTTTAGCGAAAAAATTGGGCACATAATTCAATTCCTTCGCTTTTTCAAGAATTAACTTCTGTGTGTTTTGACTAATGTTAAACTGGGCTCCTTTTCCGTTAAGCACAAACGAAACGGTAGATTTCGAGATGCTTAAACTTTCAGCAATATCTGCTAAGGACGTTCTTTTGGGTTTCATAGTAAGTACTAGTTGCGTTTATCAATTCCCCACCACATTTTATTGCGGATGGTATCTAAGAAGTTAGTGTGTTCTAATTTTACCACATTTATCATGTAGCTGGCTTTGTGAATAATTACTTCTTCACTTTGCTTTATGTTTTTTGAATTGCCGTCCAGCGACAATAAGTAGTTTCGTTCTCTTCCTTCAACTTTTAGTCGAACAGGCATTTTATCCGGAACAACAACAGGTCGAACATTCAAATTATGCGGTGCAATTGGCGTAAGAATATGCACCTGACATCCAGGAGTTACAATTGGTCCGCCACAACTTAAACTATAAGCAGTTGAACCGGTTGGTGTTGACATGATCAATCCATCTGCCCAATACGAATTCAAATACATGTCATCGATATAAGCGTGAACCGTAATCATGCTTGACGTTTCCTTTTTGTGCAAAGCAACCTCGTTCAATGCTACATTTTCTGATCCAAAAATACTTCGTTCGGTTTCCACCCTCAACAAGCTTCTTAATTGGAAGTCATAACGTTTTTCGTAAACCAACTGCATGGCTTCATCAAAAGCATCAAATCCGATATTTGCCAGGAAACCTAATCTACCTGAGTTAATTCCGATAATTGGAACTCCCGAATCGCGGATATACGAAACCGTTTTTATGAATGTTCCATCTCCACCAATGCTAAATGCAAGATCTATTCCTGTTGCAAAATCAAGGTGTGATGAAAAATGATCGACATTGGAATCAATTACTCCCTTGTTCACCAATTGTTCTTTTAATTGTTTTTCAAGAACTATTTGCCAACCGAAATGATTGAGCTTTGAGAACAAAAGTTTAAACAATCCGAGTGACTGTTTGTTTACTTTTTTACTGTAAACGGCTACTCTCATCCTACATGTTTAAGTAATTCATCAAAGCATCGTAACGATACTGCAAATCATCCATATCTGAAGAACGCTGGTAACTCGCTTTCACCAACATATCATGACGCTCAAAAGAACGGATGATACGCGACAAATCTGTTTCAGAAATCTTAAGTGTCACTTCAATTTTTGTAGTATCCGCTGAACTCATAATGTAGGTTGAAAGGATTTTTGCATTTTCACTTTCAACGATCTGAGCAATAATCGCCAATGAATAATCGTGTTTGTTCATTTCCAGAACCACAATTCCACCTACTTCCTTAATACTTGATGTATTAGCGATCAAAGTCATTAACTGGTGAACCGAAGTACATCCAACATATTTCTCATTCTCATCCAAAATAGGAAGAACCGAGATCTTATGTTCAGACATTCTTGAAAGCACTTCATAAACATGTGCATTTTCACCAACGTAAGGACGAGGCAAATGATCGAATAACTCATCAAGTGAATGATCCAAATCCTTTTTATCCAAAATATCGGATTCAGAAATTAGTCCAACGAAATTTCCATTTTTAAGAACAGGAAGGTGCGAAACCTTAAATTCTTCCATCCAACTTAACGCCTTTTCACCAGTATCTGTGTGCAGTAATGGTGGAATTTCGTCTGTAATAACTTCTCTTGCAATCATGATACGCCAAAGTAACTATAATTCATTGAATGACCCGCTTTCATTGTGTTTTTTTTATTATTCCTTTACTTTTCTTTCCCTTAAAGAAAAGTAACAAAAGAAACTCGACGCTGTATATTTTTTAGACGCGTTACACTCCTAGAAAGTGACCATTTCAGTGATTTCCTCCGTTACACTTCGGAACTTCTTCATGGTTCCCACTTTATAGTTCGTTTCTCTTTCTAAAAATTATAAGGCGTCCATCATTTCTCCTTCTACACTCAAATTGAAATTCTTGAGATTGTATAGACTTGCAAGTATATCTTCGAATATTTCATTGTCTGTTCAATAACTTTAATTTTGTAGAAAACTCAGGAAGGATGACAAAGCTCAGTGTGAACATCAACAAGATTGCTACGATTAGAAATGCGCGCGGTGGAAACACGCCAAATGTAGTTCAGGTTGCTATTGATTGTGAGCGTTTTGGCGCAGATGGAATCACGGTTCACCCGCGTCCTGACGAACGTCATATTACAACACAAGATGTTTACGATTTGGCGAAAGTGGTAACAACAGAATTCAATATTGAGGGATATCCTGATGATCGTTACATGAAAATGATTGCTGAAGTTCTTCCGGCACAAGCAACGTTGGTTCCTGATCCTCCACATGTTCTTACAAGCAACGCTGGCTGGGATACGAAAACACACCAATCTTTACTTTCAGAATTGGTTCAGGAATTCAAAAAATTAGGCGTTCGATCTTCGATTTTTGTGGACACGAACCTGATTAACATTGAATATGCTGCAAAATGCGGCGTTGATCGAATTGAACTGTACACCGGACCATTTGCTGAGGAGTATTCCACAAATCCTGACAAGGCTATTTTACCTTATGTTGAAGCAACAAAACTTGCTGTTGAACTTGGATTGGAAATTAATGCCGGTCATGATCTAAATTTAGAGAACCTGAAATTCTTCAAGCAACAATTACCAAAACTGGATGAAGTTTCCATTGGTCATGCCTTGATTTCTGACGCGCTTTATTTGGGATTGGAGAATACGGTACGGATGTATAAGCACCTTTTAGACTAAAAGACTTCAGGAATCTAGAGTCTAGACAGATTCTAGTTCGTTACTCTTTTATTAGGATTTTAAGAATCGGTAAACGTGTTTCAGGATTTGTTTTTTCTGCGAATATTCAGCGTAATCCGTCATATCGTTATGCCCAACCTTTTTCAGTTGAATTAATTTCAGTCCAATGGTATCAAGCGCAGTTTTGGGAGGAATAACACCTTCATCCGGTGTTTTATCAATTGAACGCAAGGTTAACATTTCGGGATATTTCTGAAGTGGAAAAGGAAAACGAAGGTTATCCAAAGTCACTATTTTTCGGTAATCTTTTGGATTTTTGGTCGCGGTAAGTACGGACATATCTCCACCATTTGAATGTCCGATTAAATCAATTGAACTGATTTCAATTGTTGGATGACTTTCCTTGAAATGGGCAATTGTTTTTTCTATCGATTGCATTCCTCCAAGCCAAATTGGGTAGCGCTGGTCATAGATATTTTCACCAAACGGAAGCGGCGGGTCATTTGGCAATTCGTGTTGGATACTCAATACCCAAAATCCTCTTCGCGCCAAATTCTTTGTCAGGTAAGTGTAACCCAAATAATTCTTTTGGTAGTTTTTTCCATAGCCGTGACTAAAAACAATCAGTCGAACAGGCTTGGTGGAATCTGATTTTAGCTGATGATAGAGAACATAAGGAATATCACGCTGACGATCTTCATCTGTAAAACGATACAAAGACGTTGATACTTTCAGCTTTTCTGTCTTGGCACGCCGTGCTTTTTCTTCCTTCGAATTCAACGATTTAGACGAAGAAGAAAACCAAACCAAGGTCATAAGGGCAAATGTTGCCAGTAAGCTCGTTACGAAAAGGTTGAGTAATCTTTTTACCATAAAACCAAATACTGTTGCAAAGATAAGGCGAAATAGAGGAAAGATGCAAAGAGGAAAACGGAAAGCGTTTCAGTACAAAAAAAAGGAAAGCCGGTTTACCCAACTTTCCTCTTTCCGTTTTTTGTCTTTCCTCTCAAAAATTATACTGCAGATTCTATCGACATATTATTTTCATCCCCGTGAGTTCTCACTTTGGATTTTGGGAAAAGTTTCTCTTTCAACCTGTCGACAAGGTAGTACATGATTGGAACAACTACGATTGTCAGGAACATGGAAGATGTCAATCCACCAATCAATACCCAAGCCAATCCGTTTTTCCATTCTGCACCAGAACCTGCGGCCGTTGCAATTGGAATCATACCTACAATCATCGCGATAGTTGTCATTAAGATTGGACGCATACGTTCACGAACCGATTCCAACAAAGCCGTGTAAGTTGATTTTCCATCTGCTTTCAAATGGTTGGCAAAATCCACAATCAAAATGGCATTCTTGGCCACCAAACCGAGCAACATCAATACTCCAAGCATGGTAAATATTCCAATATTCATGGAGGCCAGATTCAGCGCAAGGAATGCACCTGGAAGCGCCACCAAAATGGAGAAGATTACGACCAACGGATAAATGAAGTTATCGTATAAGGCAACAAGAATCAAGTAAACCAGGATTACACCAATCAACATTGCAGATCCTAAAGCTCCCATTGACTCGCCTTGACGTTTGATCTCACCTCCCCAATACAAACGAACCTCATCGTTCAAAGGCTCTCTTTCCATGTATGCTTTGATCGAATCAGCTACATTTCCCGGAGCAGTTCCGTTCACATAACAACGCAAAGTGGTGTTACTTACGCGGTTTTTACGTTCCAAAGAACCGTAACCATTTTCAACATAAACATCAGCGAATTCTTTCAATTCCACCTGACGTCCGTCATTTGACAAAAACGTCATGGAACTGATATCGCCCAAACTTTTACGGTCGAACTTGTCCATGATCACATTGATCTCGTACTCCGTTCCTTTGTCGTCGAATTTCGATTTATCATTTCCGGTAAGCGCATACTGTAATTGTTGCCCAACAACTGCAATTGGCAAGCCGAGTTGTCCCATTTTCTCGCGGTCTAAATCCACGCGAACTTCTGGATTCACCTCATCTGTAGATATAGCAGGATCTTTAGCTCCCGGCACATGCTTGATGTATTCTTTCAAACGACGAGCTTCTTTCATCAACAACTCACTATCTGTAGAAGAAAGGAACATTTCAATAGGTGCTTCTTCCGATTCCACCATTCCGATATTGATGGCTTTCACCTCAATTCCAGGGAATTTCATCTGAATTTTCTTACGCACTTCTTCCATGTACTTCTCGGTAGGGTGCTTTTTCTGCATATCAGGCTTCATCTGGATCGTAATCTCAGATTTGTTCTCCGATCCGAACGCTGCCGCTCCCATCCCTGCACTTGGTCCACCAACGTTAGAGAACACCATTCCTACCATCTCTTTTTGAGCTAGTAACAGCTGTTCAATTTGCATTGTGGTTGTATTATTCTCCTCAAAAGTAGCACTGCGCTCGTACTTCAGTTTCAACATGAATTTTCCTTGGTCACCTTCAGCAACGAACTCTTGTCCAACAATTCCTGTTGCCATAGAGCCCATACCAGCGAAGAAGAAAATGATGATTACCGGAATAGCGAATTTCTTGTTACGCAAACTCCATCCTACCAATTTGACATAAGCTTCCGTAAAGGCAGTAACGCGACGTTCGAACCAAGCCAATGGAATATGGAACCAATTTTTCTTCGGATCCAAATGCGTTTCTTTTGCGAAACGAGACGCCAACCAAGGTGTAAGCGTAAAACATACAAACAAGGACATCAACGTAGAAACAACCACTACAACAGAGAACTGTTTCAAGATGTCGGCAATAATTCCGTCGATAAATACAACTGGAGAGAATACTACAACGTCAACAAGTGTAATAGCTAGAGCCGTAAATCCAATTTCAGTACGACCATCTAACGCTGCTTTGCGTTTTCCTTTCCCCATTTGTAAGTGGCGGTAAATGTTCTCCAACACCACAATCGAGTCATCCACGAGAATTCCGATTACCAATGACATTGCAAGAAGCGTCATCAAGTTCAGGGTGTATCCCAACAAACTCATTGCAATGAATGTAGAAATCAAGGAAGCAGGAATAGCAATCAATACAATTAGTGCATTTCGTAAACTGTGAAGGAACAATAGCATCACTGCTGCTACCATCAGTATCGCAATTTCCAAATCGTGAAGTACCGCATCAACCGCTTGAATTGTTGGACGAGAAGTATCTGTTGCAACTGTGAATTTCACACCCTCCTTCTTGTACTTTTCCTCCATTTGCTTGAAGCGCTCCTGAGTCAATTTCGAAACCTCAACCGCATTTGCATCACTTTGTTTCATTACACGCAAACCGATACCATTCTTTCCGTTGTAACGAGAAACCGTTACTTGATCTGCGGAACCGTCGTACACATCAGCGATATCTCCTAAGCGAACATTTGAACCACCCACATTGGAAATAATCAATTCACGAAGTGCTCCAACAGTTTTCATTTTTCCAGCCAAGCGAACCGTCAGCTGCTCATCGTCACCTTTCAATTTTCCTGTAGGAAACTCAACGTTTGAGGCTGCAATACTTTGATTCACCTGAGCCAAAGTCAACCCATAAGTACGTAATTTTTCTTTGTCGACGTTCACACGGATTTCGCGTTTCTCACCTCCAAGAACCTGTACACTACCAACACCTTTCACTTGTTTGATTTGAGGCAACAATTCCTCATCCATCAAGGTCATGAAATCCTTATCAGACATATTCGACGCCAATGAACTTACCTGAAGAACAGGGGCCGCATTTGGATCGATTTTACCAATGATTGGATCATCAGCATCATCCGGCAATTTAGACTTGATCTGATTGATTTTTCGTTGTGCTTTTTCCAAAGCTTCATCTACATCGGCAGAAGGACTGAATTCCAACATCACTAATGACGCGTTATCCAGCGAGAAAGAAGTTACCTCAACAATATCTTCCAATGAACTCAATTCATCTTCAAGAGGCTTGGAAACCTGTGATTCAATAGTTGCCGGCGACGCTCCAGGATAAACCGTTTGAACGGTTAACATAGGCGGAGTGAAATCCGGTAGAAGCTCATAGCTTAGTGTGCTATAGCTGAGTAATCCACCACCCACCAGAATGGTGAAGATTACGATGATAAACGACGGGCGTTTTATCGATAATTCGGTAAGTGTCATACTTCCTTATTTTTTAATTTTAACCAATGACTTGTCTTGCAAGTTCACTTGTCCTTTTACAACAATCTTATCTGCTTTTGTGATTCCACTCACCACCTCGATGAATTCACCATCAGAAGTTCCTGCGTTGAATGAAACCAATACCGATTTTCCTCCACGAACTACGTACACTTTTGGTGATTTAGAAGAACCGATCAATGCTTTACGTGGAATGGCCAAACGTCTAACACTTTTTGAATTGGTTAATCTTACGTTTCCGTACATTCCAGCACGCAATTCTTGTTTTGCATTGTTTACAGTGATCTGAACTTTAAAGTTGTGTGACTTATCTGCAACCACTGCTACATTCGTCACTTTTCCATCAAAAGCACGATTTCCATAAACATCTGCAGTTACAGAAACTTTCTGACCATTCAAGAATTTCAAAATATCTCTTTCAGGAACGGAAACCGTCAGTTTCAATGAAGAAATATCGGTCAACTCAATCAGATTAGCTCCTGGTCCAACAACCGATCCTAAATCAATCATACGCTTTGTTACCACTCCAGAAAACGGAGCTTTCAAGTTGGTGCTACGAATTTGCTTTTGAATTTGTCTTTTCTGCAATTCCTCTGATTTCACACCCAATTTTGTCTTTTCAACAGTAACACCAGCAACAGCGTTTTCTTTCGACAAGTTATCGTAACGTTTTTCGTCGTTTTTCTGACCTTCAATTGTAACTTCTGCCGACTCCAATTGCAATTGTAACATTTCATCGTCTACTTTCGCAATCAGTTGCCCCTGGCGAATAAAATCACCTTCTTCAACCATCAATTTAATCACCTTTCCACTTGCATCAGAACCAATGGTATTTTGACGAGCCGGCTCAAAAGTTCCCAAGAAACTCATCGAGTTTTCAAAGGTGTGTTCTGTTGGACTTTCTGTTTCAACCAAGATTGCTGTCTTTGGATCGAAGACGTAAATCTTCTCTTGAACCTTTGCAACATTGGACTTCAATTTCACAACCGTCAGTGCTATTAATGCAACAACAATGACAGAAACTATGATGACGCGCTTATTCATATCTTATTTTTTAGTTCGTCTATTTAAAAGTCATTTTCCGTTTTTGACTTTTAACTTTTGACTTTTGAATTATTTTATATTTCCTATTGATTTCAAGTATGCGATTTCAGCCTGACGCAGTTGAACATAAGCAGCAACCATGTTGGATTGTGCTTCTTGTAAACTGTTATCTGCCAAGATTAAATCGTTTGATGAAATTGTTCCTTCATTGAATTGCAATACCGTTTGATCATAAACACGCTGCGCCAAGGTTAATTTCTCTTTTGCCAGGTCCAATGATGTTTTCTTGATATCGATCTGACGTTTCGCATTCAACGAAGCCATGTTTAACTGTTGCTCAGCTAACTCACGTTGATTTTGCATTTTGTCGTAATTGATAGCATTCACTTTTTGCTTGTTCATCTTTTCGAAACCGTCAAAAAGCGTCCAATCCAAACGTAAACCAATAAAAGCTGCTGGAATTCCCTGACGAACATCTTCATCAGGTTTTAAACTCACGGTATAATTGTAAGCCGCATAAAAGGCCAGACTTGGTAAATAAGCCATATTTGTTCCTTTACGTTCCTCCTGATTCATTTCAATTTGTGCATCAAGCAACTGCAATTCAGGGCGAACAAGAGTCGTTTCATCAGCCAAAACGCTTTGTTCAACAACGGTATCAGGAGCCAGTTCCAAATTCTTCTCCATTGGGTACCCAATCAGAATCCTCATCACATCTTCCAATTGCATCTTCGTTGCCTCAAGTGTTTGCTCTCCATTTACCAAATTCAGGCGATTGATCATCAACTTGTCGACTTCGGTTTGTACAACCAGTTCATTTTTTTTCATTGCTTGCATATTCGCAATCAGCTTGTCCATTGCAATAATGTTTCCTTTAATAAAGGCCAATTGCTTTGTAACCGCCTGCAACGAGAAATAAGTATTTGCCACTTGTTCCTTGATTTCCTGCTCTTGGATGATTTCCTGAACTTCCAACACCTTTGCATTGATCTCAAGCACTTTCAACCCGTAATTCACTTGCGGATTGTAAATCACCTGATTCAACTGAACGGTGTTACTTAAGTTAAATGGCACACCAAACTGCACTTTGGCATATGTTCCTGGTGCTCCACCAAAAAATTCTGCAGGAACCAACTGACCAGCAATGATGGCATTGTACCTATAGTCAGCAATCGCTTCCACTTTTGGTAGACGCGCCGCTTTGTAGGCTCTACTTTGCTCATCATTCGCCGTCATGTCCAATCGAGCATTTCGAATAGACAAGTTAGCAGTGTCAGCCATTTTTAGGCAAGTCTCCAGGTCTAAGGCCTGAGCTCGTGCTCCAAAAATCGCTAAAAGTGCCAACGATGTTAACGTAATCGACTTCATTTTGTACTAGCGTTTATTTGTTATTTACTGTTTACGGGAAAGAGATAACCGATGATCATCTCAATCACATATTGTTTATGGATTAATAAATGTTGTTCATATTGCGCATCAGAAACCTGATGAATTTTCTGGATCAGTCGCTTTCCAAGAACAGGGAAATGACAATTCGACATGATTAGGAGTGTCAAACTCAATAAGTCGATTTTTTTCATTTCGCCTCTCGCCTGCGCCTCTTCCGCCAAACGAAAAACTCCTGTTTCTTCGATTTTACTCATTACACCAGCATGATCAATAATGTCGTTCATGCCTTCTTCCTTACTCACTTCATTAAAAATGAACTGGGTAATTTCGGGGTGTTTTAGGATAAAATCGTATTCTTTTTCAATGAAGATGCGCACTTGCTGTTCAAGGGATAGCTCTAATGCGAAAACGTGAATCATGGATTCCATGAAACTTTCCATTACAGAGCAACAAACCAATCTGAACAATTCACCTTTGGATGTGAAATAGTAGTTTAACAGAGCAACGTTAATTCCTGCTTCTTTTGCTATTTCTCGTGATGTGCAACCAGAAAAACCTTTCGACATAAAGACGCGACGCGCCGCTTCTTTAATTTTTTCTTCCGTGCTTAAATCTTTCGTCATAATTTAATTTCCGCGACAAAATTAACTCATAATTAAACACGTGTTTAATTTTTGATATATCAATTTCTAAAAAAATTAAAAAAGTCGGCGAAATGTACCTAAACGTCGGTTAAACGCTCATATAAATAGGTAATAAAAAAAGTTTTCGGTGAACGTGATTTTAGGGTGAATTGAACGAATTGAGGAAGAATAGGGTTGTTTTACTGCAAATAAGTGGTCTGTTTTTGATTTGTTGTTTAATATCTCGACTCCGCTCGATAACCTTAAACAACTTAACTTGATTAGCGTTAACAACATCGCTCGATAACCTTAAACAACTTTGCTTCATTAGCGTTAATAACATCACTCGATGACCGTAAACAAGTTTGATCGAAGTCCCTTAATTCAGAATTGTTTGAAAACGAGACAGAATTATACAGGAAAAACCCATACTTCAAGAAAATTTCTTTTATCAGACAGAACTTTTAAAGGTCATCGAGCGAAGTCGAGATGACCTTCATCTACATCCTAAAGGATGAATAAACCATTATCAAAAGGTGGCGGCTGAGCCTGTCGAAGTCACCACTCCACTTCGTTCAGATCTGTATCTGCCCTCGGGTTTCCAAAGTAGTATGAGATGCCGAAGCCAACAATGATTGATTGCGTTGATGCGCCAAGATCTTCCAGTTTATATCCGCCCCAGGTAGATTGAATCATATCCGGACGAAAAGCAAAACCGCTGAAATTATAACCAACGATCCAACGATATGCCACCGCTTCATCTGCCATGAGCACAAATTGAACGTTCGGCTCATAGTACATTGCTGTGAGCTGACGATTTCCCAAGGTTCTTGTTGAATCTGTTCTAAACATGTATTGAGCAGCACCCACTTTACATCCGAATTCTATTGCGAAATTCTTGGTTTGCCAGGTAGTATAACCCAATTCCAAATGTCCACCGGCAACATGAAGTCCACCATTCATTTTCTGTGGCACTTTAAATTCAGAAACGGTATAATACATGTATCGCGGTGCAATTGAAGCATAAAAATGTTCTGAAAACTGGTAGGTAAGCATTGGATTTGCCACCACCAATCCGTTCATGAACCCACGAAAAGCCTTATTGCTTTTAGCTGAAGGAAGCATTACTTCTCCGGAAACGCGCCATTTACTAACGTTGGGCTGCGCGTAAGAAACCAGTCCAAAAAACAGACTTATGATAAAAAGGGCCTTTTTCATGTTTAGCTAAACTATTAAAGAATAACGTTAAAATGACGTTGAGATTGTAAATTTGTTGCATGGGTAAAAGCATTCTGTACATCATTCTTTCCGGAATTTCATTTTTCTGTGTCAATTTGATTGTAAAAATGCTCGGTCACCCCGAAACAGCTCCAATCTCTAATTTACAAAAATATCCTGCGCACGAGTTAGTATTTTTCAGGTCACTCATTTCTTTTTCAATCAGTTTCGCCATCATTCGTTACAGAAAACTTCCCTTACTTGGAAACAACAGAAAATGGCTGTTGCTTCGTGGAACATCAGGAATGATTGCACTTTTATTGTTCTTTTTCACACTTCATCATTTACCACTGGCAATTGCTTCTACCGTTCAGTATTTATCACCCATTTTCACTGCACTTTTTGCTGCATATCTGTTTAAGGAAAAAGTAAATTCACTTCAATACTTAACCAGTATTCTCGCTTTTTCGGGAGTTTGCATTATCGGATTTACCGGATTCTTCATTACAGATTCGAAAGTGTTTATTGATCCGCTTTGGATCATTATCGGAATTGTTTCATCTGCACTTTCCGGAGTGGCCTACAACGCCATTTCCAAATTGAAGGAAACGGAAGAAACCATCAATATTGTCATTTATTTTCCGATGCTCGCGTTACCGATAACCGGAATCTGGTGTTTGTTTGAAGGTGTCTTTCCAAATGGAATTGAGTGGCTATTACTGTTGCTCATTGGGATTTTCACGCAAATTGCTCAAGTTTTAATGACACGGGCTTTCCTTGCAACGAACGCTTCTGTTATTGCGCCATTCCAGTATTTAGGAGCCATTTATGCCTTGACATTTGGCTGGATTGTTTTCGGAGAACATTTGGAAATCATTCACCTGATTGGAATTTCACTAGTTATTGTGGGCGTTGGTGTTGGTGCTGTTGTTGCAGGGAAAAAGTAACTTCGATTCTCGACTACGCTCGATAACCGAAGCTCAGTTACCTGACATTCTCCTTATTATTACAATCGTCACTTGGCGCAGGATTACAAATCCTCCACTGCAACTGGGTTGTTGCTGGAAATAATTAAAAGCTTTCTAGAACGAGACATAATAACTCAGATTCAAGCCAGCACCAAAGATTGTCGCTGAAATTGGTGCGTCAAGGATTCTTGTTAAACCATAACGGAAAGTTGGTTCCAAACGCAAAGTAGTAAGTTTGTTCATTTGATAACTGATTCCGGCACTGACTGTTGCGGTTAGATTCACTTTCTTGAAATCATAACCTGGCGAATTCGTAAAATACTCACGGTGATCCTGAAAGTAAAGGACTGTTCTATCAGTTTCGCCAATAAAGAAATTAGCGACAATACCAGCTGCTCCTACAAAACGAATTTTCTTACTTCCGAATGATAGATTAATGTTAACTGGAACATCGAAATATTGCATGTTGTAAAGTGTTTTGAGCTTCACTATTTCGGTTTGTTCACCACTTGAAAAAGTCAAGTTATCGATTTCCATTTTGTAGCCTTTATTTGAATACAGAAAGCCGAATCCAAGGGCTATTTGGTCATTGAAATTGTAAAGGGCATTCACACCCGTTGTATAGCTGTACTTGGGGGCTTCATCTTTGTTTCGCTCATCAACAATACTCCCTAGTGCTCCATTCGTATCGTATAACTTGCGATAACAATAATCTCCAGAAAAACTATATCCGAATTGCCATTGGTCGAGAGCACTTGTAGTGTCTTCTTGTCCCTGAGAGATGAATAGTATCAAAACAGATATTGAAAGGATTAGGTATTTCATATTGTTACATTTGGTTTTCTACCAAACGTGAAAGTCCAATAGAAATTTTGCGCATTCAAAATAATACCGCTAATATTATTCGCTCGATGTTTATGTTTATCAAATCCATTTTTCTTCATTTACTATTGATTTTCCTGTTGGGAGGCTTAAGTCCGATGGTATACGCTCAAGATCCTTTGTCGTACAATCTGAATGACGAAAACGGCTTGCCTTCCAATGAAGTTTATCAAGTTTTACAGGACGATTTTGGTTACATGTGGATTGGTTGCGATGCCGGGCTTTTTCGATATGATGGATTTACCTATAAACAATTCAAAAATGAAGAGCAAAACGGGTTTTCCATTTCAGATTTAAAACTCGACAACAAGGATCGTATTTGGTCACGGAATTTTAAAGGACAGATCTATTGCGTTTCTAAAAACAGATTGGTCATTGTTACAAAAGGAATTAAAAGCAACATTGCTCATGCCTTGTTTACGCTGGATTCCAAAAGCACGTGCTGGACAATCATCGATGGAACATTGTATCACATTGATGCTAAGGGAAAAATTCTGTTCTCGAAAAAAATACGGTATCAATCAAAACAGATCAAAATAATCAACAGCATTGCGCTTCATAACAACAACCTTTATTTTTCTGATCAAAAAAATGCCATCTACTGTTATTCCATTTCAAAAAAAACAGTTCGGAGAATTGAAAAAGAATCGTTTCGAACAGAAATAAACAGTTTCTTCATAAAAGGGAAGGACTTGTTTGTCAAGAGCGAAGAAACAGGATCGAATTCCATATCTATTTTTCAGATACTTGGATCGCATTGCAAACCATTGAACTCCTTTTCCTTGTCTAAAACAAACACGAGACTTTATGGTATCTACCCGGATAAGAACAATAAATCATGGCTTTGTACTGCAAATGGAATAGCACCATATACTCCAAAGATGAAGAGTCTGGATGAACTTTCCTATATTCAAAAAGGCAAAAACGTAAGTTCACTCCTGCAAGACAATGAGGGTAATTTCTGGATTACGACTTTACAAAACGGCATATTCATCATTCCGAATATGAACCTGATCAAATATGATATCTCGAACTCCCCTCTTCCCGAGAACAATCTAACAGCATTGCTGAAAATCAATAAAAACGAAATGCTCATCGGAAGCTATCTGGGGAAAGTCTATTTATTCAATAGAAAAACGAGAGCGTTTCTTGAAATCAAATCAAATAACCCCATTAAATCTACAAGTGTAAAGTTCATTTATCCTTACGGGAATTCGTATTATATATCGCACGGACCGCTGAGCGTTATAAAAAACGGAAAGATTAGCTTCAGTTATCCTGTGCCCAATACAAAGGGAATCAGCATCGTTAAAAACAAATTGCATTTCGTTATTTCAGAGATTAACGGAAGTGCACTTTTAAGTGATTTAAAGGATCAATCGAAATTTGAATTTGGAGAAAGAGGTGGTCATGACATCCTATACAATCCATCTGACCAAACGTTTTATTACGGTTTGAACGAAGGTTTGTTTTCATTCAAGAATGGAAAATGGAAGGAACTAAAAAGTCATGGGAAGTCGATTTATACTTCGGAAATGATTTTACATAACAATCAAGTTTGCATCGCAAGTGTTTCGCAAGGATTGTTCTTTATTTCTAACTCCAAAATAAAATCACGGATCCACAGCGGGAATTCCAAACTGGAGAATGACCTAAAGTGCGTTACAGCAACCAAGCAATTCATCTGGGTATGCGGTATAAATGGACTTTATAGAATTGATAAGCGCAAAAGTGAAATCGCTCAGTTCTCTTCCTTTCACGGAATCAACACCAGAGATGTTAACGCTATTGAAACCAACAACGGAAAAGTATTTTTAGCAACCAATAAAGGTTTGATCCAATTTCCGGAAAACAGCAATTGGGTGAACAGAAACCCTCCTGCGATCAAAATAAATCGGGCAAAGATGGATGGGAAATTGATCAATATTAACAACACCGAATTGTTTCCATTCAACAATAGTCAATTGACCATTGAACTCTCTTCTATTTCGTTTAGAAGCAGGGGAAATTACACCTATCAATACCGAATAATTGGAGTTGACACTCTTTGGACCACTGTTCCCGCAATCTCGAATACCATTCGATTCAATACCATTCCTCCCGGAAAGTATCAGTTCCAGGTTAAAGCCGTTAATGAAAATGGAATTCCCAGCGAAATCAAACAATTTCGTTTTGAAGTTGCTTCTCCGTTATGGCAAAAGTGGTGGTTCTATCTATTTGTTTCAATCGTTACTGTTGGGTTGTTTGGGTTGGTTTTCTATTACCGTGTCAAATTTATTCAACGAAAGGCAGATCAACTCAATAAACTAACCGCCTCACAATTAACTGCTTTAAAAGCACAAATGAATCCGCATTTCATGTTCAACGCTTTGAACTCTATTCAAGAATTGGTACTTCTCAACGACACGAAAAGTTCTAATTTGTATCTAGGGAAATTCAGTCATTTGATGCGCAAAATATTGGACGCTTCGGATAAAGAAGAGATCTCACTTCAAAGTGAAATCGAGATTTTGAATCTTTATCTGGAACTGGAAAAATTACGCTTTAAGAAGGATTTTGTTTTCACAATCGATATTGATGAAAAAGTTGATCCATACAGCATTGTCATTCCTTCAATGATCTTGCAACCCTTTGTTGAAAATGCATTGAAACATGGCTTGCTACACAAAAAAGGAGAGAAAGAACTAACGATAGCTTTTGAAATTGAAAAAGACACTTTGCTTTGCACTATTACGGACAACGGAATTGGCAGAGATCATGCACAGGAAATTAAAACACGTCAAAACAATTCGAACGCATCATTTGCAACACAAGCAACTGAAAAACGAATTGATCTGTTGAATACTTACTCAAAAACAAACTATACTTTTGAAATCATTGACCTGTTTGAAAACGACAAAGCCAAAGGAACAAAAGTGATCATTACACTTCCCATTGCGTAAATAGGAAAACTAAATCAACCATTGGGAAAAATGAATTGGACGCTTACAAATAATCTATTCTCTTTGCATTATGATTAAAGCAATTCTAATTGATGACGAAGCAGGCGCACGACAAACACTTTCTGCACTTTTAGAAGAATATTGTCCGGAAATCAGCATAGTCGCTCAATGCAGCAACGTGCCTGAAGGTGTTCGAATGATCAACAAAGAGAATCCAGATGTAGTATTTTTGGATATCGAAATGCCTGAGTACAATGGCTTTGAGTTGATGGATTTTTTCAAGGAAATTGATTTCGAAATCGTTTTTGTTACAGCATATAGCCAATACGCCATTCGTGCTTTTGAAGTTTCTGCAGTTGATTATTTGTTGAAACCAGTTGAAATTGATCCGCTGAAAAATGCAGTTGAAAAGGTCATTCAAAAACGAAAACAACAGAATATCAATCAGCGACTCGATTTGATGAAATCTACCTACAGCGGAGAGGAAATCAAGAAAATTGCATTCCCGATGAACGACGGGATGATGTTTGCCGACGTAGCCGACATTGTGTTGTTCGAAGCCGACAGGGCATATACACAAGTGTTCATGAAAAACGGAACCAAAATTACAGTCAGTAAGCCCATGCGTGTTTTCGAAGACATTTTAGACAACAGACAATTCATTTTCAGACCGCATCGCTCCTACCTCATTAACCTGAATTACATCAAGAAATATGTTCGTGGTGATTCGTTGATTTTCATGGACAACGGAATGTCATTAGCCGTTTCCAGAGAGCGTAAACAAGAATTCGAACAAGTTCTCAAGGAGCTCAAAATCTCTTCCTAATCCATTAGGAAAGTCGAATTAACCGTTCGGAAACTTGCCTTGTTTCAGAAGTTTGAAGTTGAAGATATTCGCTCTAAACTTAATACTGAAACATGAAAAACATTTTCGCACTTGTATTTGCAATTACATGTACTACAGGATTGTCAGCTCAATCTTTGAAAGAACTGAAAAACAAAGTAAAGGGTACATCCGCAACAACCGAACAAACATCTACCACAACTTCTACCCCTGCAACGGGAGGAAATCAATACGTAATGGCTGAAGCGTTTTTTAACGCGGGCTCAAACTACGCTCATTGTCGATTTACAAGAGATGCCGGAGATCCATACCAAGAATCTACCAAACTCCCACGTGATGACTTCTTCCGAGAAATAAAGAAAGATGCCAACAACCAGATTATCGAATTCGGAAATAGTCTTGGAAATGGCTCATTCAAACCAAATGAAGTGGCTTTTCCAATGTACTACTTCGCCAGCGGTGGTGGTTTAACTCCATATATCTATTTCATTGATGGATTCGCCATTTGTACCAAAGACGCTTTTTCGGCTCCTGAACAATTGGATAAAGTAGGATGTAATTCCTGGGAAATTTATTGTAACGACAAATCGAAATTGAAAAGCTTAGATAGCGACAAAGTAAAAGCCATGTTGAAAGCTCATGTTGGCGCTGCAAAACAAGGTGTTGATGCCGTTCGTGCGGAAGAAAAAGCTGCAGCTGAAAAATTGGAGGCTGAAAAAAGAGCGAAATACACTACACAGGGTAAAGCGGTTACTAAAATCCGCGTTGAAGTTGCCACCAAAACACTTCAACAAGGAAAAAGCTACACCTACACGGTTATTGCCACATTGAAAGATGGATCAGAAATCTCTACAGCAAATGGCGGCTACATCGATGAATTTATTGTTTCTGCAACGGGATTACCAGCAACTTACACGAATTTCTCAGGTACAATGAACACGTTGGTGGGAAGTTCCATTACCGTTCCCGACGAAGAAGCTATTTCCGGTGACAAAGTGGTATTGACTGTAAAATCGAAATTCCATCCAACACTAAGTGTTACACAGAGTTTTGACATGGTTTACAACGAAAACATTACGCTTGACTACAATGGAGATATCGATCCATATGGCAGACCTAGAAACGGTGGTGATTTCAGAATAGAAATTAAAGCAGTTACTCACGCTGTTACAGGGGAAAAATTGTTGGAATACCGCATTTTTAGTAAAACTACCGGCGATAAATTGAAGCATTTCAGAATCAGTCAAACAAGTAGCGTGAATTTTCAGGCAAACGGAAAAAATGGAAAAGCTGCAAATGTTGGTCCGGCAACCAATGGAACAAACGGCGGAAACATTACTGTTGTTATAGACCCAAGTGTAAAATCATACACACTTAACATTACAAATTCTGCAGGACGAGGTGGTGCTGGAGACTCAAAACATCCTGTAAGCGGTTCACCGGGTACAGCAGGAACAACGGAAAAATTAAATCAAAAAGTAAACTGGTAGTTCATTTTAACGAAAACATGAAATCAGGGGCTTCCCTCGAGGCTCCTAGGTTTCTTTCCGTTCAAACAGAACACTTCTCATCATTTCTAAAACTTCATTTATGAAAAAAATAATTACACTAATAACTGGTCTAACTTGCTTTGGTGCTTTGTCTTGTGATGCACAAGAACTCAGTGGGTTGGTAGCGAAATACTCATTCAACAGCGGAAACGCTAACGACGAAGTTGGATCCGTGAATGGAACTGTAAACGGTGCTGTTTTGACAGATGACCGTTTTGGAAATCCAAATAAAGCGTATGCCTTCAATACCTCAAATGCTACTCAAATTATTATTCCGGACGCAGTATCAAATTCATTCACGAACACCGAATCGTTCACCTTTGCGTTTTGGGTTAAGTTCGGCATATTAAATCCAACAAACGCCCTGGTTGCGGGAAAAGGACTCACAGATGGAACATGGAATGGGTATTCGTTTTTCTCAAACAATACGGATCTTGGTTATTGCAATGGTCAAGGGATATTAATGCTTTACACAGCTTCAGGTGGGATGCAAGATGCTTGTGCCGACAATTTAATAGCCAATAACTTCGCAGATTGGCAATTCATTGCAGGCAGATACGATGGTACATCACAAATGTCAATATTGTCAATTGATGGTATAACTCAGGCAGACACTGGATCTATTTCCGGAACATTGGACGCCAATTCAGATTTGTATTTAGGCGGATATCCAGCCAATCCTTACAATAATTTTTTCTCGGGTTCAATAGATGATATTCGCATTTTCAATCGAGTTTTGACCGATGATGAAATCTTAGAATTGTATAATGAAAGTGATCCAACTTTAGGACTGAAAGAACTTTCACAAGCCACTCTTACACTTGCACCAAATCCAGCAAAAGGACAAGTTACCATTACGTCTAAAACACCAACAACGGTTTCAGTTCAAAATGTATTGGGAGAAGAAGTAAGAAGTCTTCAAATTCAAGATACACATACACTGGACCTTTCAACTTACAGTTCCGGAATTTATCTTCTTTCTACAACAACTGGAGAAACGCTTCGATTGATAGTTGAATAAAGCAAACAACTATTCGGTAAGGACTTGTCGACTAAGGTTGATGAGTCCTTTTTGTTTTAGGTCATGTGAACTAAAACCTCTTCCAAGGAACTCACAAAATTCACTTGCTTCCCCTTATTACTTTCCCGAATGAAATCGGTCAAACTTTTCGAAGAAACAGAAGTAAAATCGCCAAGGATAAACAAACGCATTCGGTAATTGGAAAATTTCTGAAGAATCTCTCCAGCCATTCCAGTTTTTAAATCGAAGAAATCAGGTGCAATGTTTTGCTGATGAAGAACAATCGCATCAAATCCGGAGTAGTACAAATCACCAAGGAGTTGCAGACCATCGTCTGACGTTTTAACCATTATTTCATCGGCTAATACTTCGGCAATTTTGACAGAAGCTATTTCGTGTGTTTGAATGGTATAGTTCATTATTTCTTCCTTTTCATAAATATTTCAATACGCTTCGGTTTCTTTTTACCTTTCTTTTCCTTGAAAACGTAAGTCACCGTATGAAAACCTTCTTTTGACAAAACTACTTTTGCCGTAGGACATTCAGGGACACAACCAACGAATATTCCAGCATCAAAAGTTCCTTTATTATCAGTGAAAGTAGTATCGTGAGGTCTGTCATCCAGATAATGAATCACTTTCACATCTTTCAAGGGTTGCTGTGTTTTAGTATCGTAAACATCTGCTTCGTCTCCCACGATTCCTTCGCAGGAAGAAATAACGGAAGCTGCTACGAGAAAAAGAAGCACTCTTTTTAACATGTCTTTCAAAAATCAAGTATCAAATCCATATCAACGTAAGTACCAACTGCTTCGTTGGAAAATGTTGCCGGAGGCCAGTGTTTGATTTTCGCAATGCTTTTCTTAATTTGAGTAGTAATGTAATCATCAACGTAAAGTACTTCCTTTAGATTTATGTTCCCCTCACTGTTAATGACAAGAGAAACTACAGCAACACCTTTCGCGCAATTACAGTCCTTCTTGAGTTTCAGATGTTTTAATATCTCACTCTTCAAAAGAAACATACTGTTGGCATAAGCTTCCTGATCTTTAAAAATACTTGACGGATAATTTCCATTCATCATGGTATCTGCATATATCTGTTCTTCATCCAGGTATTCCGTGGAAGTATAAAACCTATTAAAATCTATTGGAACCTCATTTCCTGATTCATCGAAGAACTTTTCACTCAAAAGCGTTGTTCTTTGATGATCTTTGAACAAACTGTCAGGCATTGAAAAATTCAGGACACTCGAAATCTGACCATTCTGAAAATACTCAATACATTCGCCAACAGAAATGGCATATGAAAACGTTTTATAGCGCGACTCTATTTTCCCATTGGGGTAATACGTTTTTCTTTCTGAGAACGTCAACGTTTGGTATTCGTGTTCTTTTCTGACATTACCATTTTCATAGAACATCGTCTGTTTACTATAGAAATACGGCGGATCATGGGAGAGTTTTTGTTTATCTATTGATTTTAATTTTCCCGATCTGTAATAACAAAGAATATGAATGGTATCATTCGCTTTCCATTCCTTACGAAGAACTTTATTATCACTAGGATCAATATAAGTTAGGCAATACTCCTCTTTCGATCGTAAGCCTCCTTTTTCAAAAACAGTAAAAACAGTATCAATATTGACATAGCTACAGTTTCTGTATTCTACATCTACTCGTCTGTAACAATTGTCTTTAGTAAGATAAATGGTATCGCAGTTTTGCGCTGTGGAAAATATCGGGAAAAGCAAAACCAGCCACAAAAGGTGTTTCATGAATGAAATTCTATTTAATCAACAGTTGATGGGATGAAGGTAATGTAAAATTGTTGGACGGAATAAACAGGATACAAACTGGAATCAAATTTCTTTAACAGTGTAATCTGTTAATTACTTCGGGGTAAAGCCACGAAAACTTTCTTTTTTTAATGAAATATCAAAATCGCCACTACCAGAAATCAACAACTGAATGTTGTCTTTCCCCAATTTAACTTCCAGGTCTTCTATTACAATTTCCATTAAACCAATGTCGGCCTTTTTTGCCAATTTGCTTTTGCTCAATGCTTTCTCGCTGACTTCAGGAATTGATTCGAGCAACTCTCTGACGTCAATAGTAGTATATTGTTTAACGAGGCTTGCCATCTGCTCATGCAACAAGTCCGTTACGGAACCCAAAATTTGGTCATCCAGTTTGTTTTCGAAAGAAACTTTCCGAATTGCGATTTGCTGGTCATCAGCAGAAAACTCTGGAAAACCTCGCATTAACAGTGTTCCACGTACTGTCCCACCATGTTTCACTTTCACATAAATGTTTTTTTTGCCACTTAAAATTTCCACTTTTTTGATTAACAAATCGAGACCTTTAGCACTGAAGCGTTTACCTTGCAACTCTCGTTTTGCGATTTCATTCAACTTTTTTAGAGGAAAAAGACAGTGTACATGAATTTTACTTGACGCTGTAGTTTCTTTTTTAGAAATAAGTGAGATCGTTTTCGGAAATTTCACTTTTTGTATGGTTGCCGTATCTTCCCCAAATCGGAGGTAAACTTTTGCAGTAACAATCAAATCCAGTTTTAAGGTATCACCAAGGCTTTTGTCTACATAAACCCCCAATGCTTTAGGTTGAACCCGTACAAAAAGGTCTTTTTGTTTTTTTGTCGCTTTGATTGAATGTTGAATTTTATTCCAAATTTTAACCGTTTGTTTCTTTATGTTGATCTTTTTCGACATCAAACTATCTAGTTTATGAGTTATCTCTGTCGATTTTTCTTCTAGTAATCCATTTATTCTTTCTTTCAGGTTAATATCGAACCCAAATAACCTCACATTTGGTTCTTCAACCCATATCACTTCTTTCAGTCTGCTTTTGGTTTTCAACTTCATGTTCCGGGTAACTCCAAAAGAAGATTCCAAAGAGGCATCAATACGAAAGTTGAGCGGTTTTTCTTTAAATAACAGAACATTTTTCTTTCCAATAACACGTTTAATGATTTGTGCTTCAACTTTCAAAGGAACAGAAGATTGAAAGTACCCATTTCGAAGTTTAATATCGATATCTCCAAGACGTGTAATTTTCAATATCAGTGTATCATTCTGGTTCTTCAGTGGAAAACGGCTATCCACCAAAACCTTTTTTATTTTCCTATTGGCCAATTTCTCAATATCATTCATTGAAATAAGCAAGGGGAAATTGAACTTCGTTATTTCTGGTTCATAAACTGTTTCACTTGTATTTTTGGTCACTTTCAGCTTTTTATGACGTGCAACCAAAACTACAGTCACAACGCTCAACAGCACGAGCACAAGAAAAGCCAATAATATTTTAAGAAAACGTTTCATAGCTTGGGGCTGTTAAAATATTAAGCCTTCTGATTTTACTTTGAAGATAGCTGAAATAATAGAACTACACACAACAGAAAAGTCTCACAAACTTGTAAAATTTTGTGGTGGCGATATTTGAATTGGGCATTCTGAAGTGACGGAAGCATGACTGTCGTCAAGACAGGCAGGGAACCGCCTAAATTATTCCGTTTTTTCTTAAAAAGTTCTTTCCTGCCGTTGATTTAAGATACTTTTCACGTTTTCGAGCTTCCGAAGCATCTCCTATTTCTTCAAAGTATATCAGTCTCCAAGGCATAAAGGCTTTTGTATATTTAGATTTCCCCGCGTTATGCTCTTTCAGCCTTAAATGAACATCGATCGCCATTCCTACATAGTAAGACTGATTCAATTCACTTTGTATAAGGTAGACAGAATATTTAGTCATAATGAATGAGTAAGATAACAAAAGAGCCTCGCAGAATCTACAGGCTTTCATGGGAATGACGGATTCCCTGTCTGACTGTCGTCAAGACAGGCAGGGAACCGCCGAACAAAATCTAAGCAGGAGGTCGGCGAATAGTATTAAACACAAAAAAGCCTCACATCTCTGCAAGGCTTTCGTGGGGAATGACGGATTCGAACCGCCGACATCCTGCTTGTAAGGCAGGCGCTCTGAACCAACTGAGCTAATCCCCCATAAAATATTTTTCTTTTTTTGTGACCCAGACCGTTGTCTTAGGTGGGTGCAAAGATAGACACCAAATCTGTATTTGCAAGCTATTTCAAAGAAAATTTTGAAAAAAAATCGTGAGCTAAAAAAAACGAACCGCAAACTACTATTGTATCCTCTTTATTTGCAATAAGTTGTGCTGCTTCTACTGCCTCATCTACTTTTAGAAAAAATTTCAACTTTTTTTCAGGGAAATTAGAAAAACCTTGCTTTAGCTGCTCTATCGTTGCCGATCTTGGATTCGAAAACTCCGTTAAAAAGTAGTTTGCTGACTCGGGAAGTACAGAAACGATTCCTTTCAAATCCTTATCTGAACTGGTTCCGTACACAATATGAAGCTGACCTTTTACCTCAATTGAGGCAAACAACGCCTTCAATCCGGCTTCGTTATGTGCACAATCCACAATCGTTAATGGATGTTGATCTATGATCTCTAATCGACCAAAGAAACCGGAATTTTTCCTCAAATTCTCAATTCCCTTTTTCAATTCTAAGTCAGAACATTTGAAACCTATTCCTTCCAGATAACGAACAGCGGTTTTCACCAACGCATAATTCAGCTTCTGATAGCCAATAATCTCTTTTGGTAATGGGTTTGAATCCACAACCGTCAAAATACGACTCCCTCTTTCGTTAACTGTTTTCTGAAAAACCGGAGCAACTTCCGCATCGAATTCTCCGAGAATAACCGGAACATTCGGTTTGATGATTCCTGCTTTCTCAAACGCAATTTCAGCGCGTGTATTCCCTAAAATATTGGTGTGATCTAAAGAAATATTGGTGATAATGGAAAGTAAAGGTGTAATCACATTTGTCGCATCTAAACGTCCGCCCAACCCCA
>CBFGNV010000050.1:0-29829 GCA_965650275.1 uncultured Fluviicola sp.
CGCAAAAATTCTTGGCTTGCCTTATCCCGGTGGACCTTTAGTTGATAAATTGGCACAAAAGGGCAATCCGGAAGCATTTCAGTTCGCAGAACCAAGAGTGGATGGATTCAACTTTAGTTTCAGTGGATTAAAAACCTCCGTTCTTTATCGTTTGCAGAAGGAACAAAAAGTAAATCCCGATTTCATCAAAGAGCACCTGGAAGATTTATGTGCTTCCGTTCAGCATACCATTTTAAACATCTTGTTCAAGCAATTAAAGCGAGTGCTTCAGGAAACTGGAATTAAACATGTTGCCATTGCTGGAGGAGTTTCGGCAAATTCAGGTTTGAGAACCAGACTTCAGGAATTTGCAAAAACAGAACACATTGAGGTTTATATTCCAAAGTTCGAATATTGCACGGATAACGCAGCCATGATTGCTGTTGCGGGTCGTTTTTTATATGACAAAGGGATTTTTGCAGACCAAAGTGTGAGCGCCCAGGCCCGAATGAATTTCACCCGATAATGGAAAAAAAACACATTGCACTTCCACCCGCTTTTACTGAAAGAGTTCTTGGTGATTCCTTTCTCGGAAAAGAATTGATCGAAGCTTTGGATTCAGTAGCTCCTACTTCGATTCGTCTGCACCCAATAAAAGGAAAGCATCATTTTGAAGAAACGAAAAGCATTCCGTGGTCTAAAAACGGATTGTGGCTAAAAGAACGTCCTGTTTTCACTTTAGATCCGCTTTTTCATGCAGGTTGTTATTACCCACAAGAAGCAGGTTCACAATTATTGAGCTTTGTTCTTGATCAGCTGGAATTTCCTGAAAATCCGGTTTGTCTGGATTTATGTGCAGCACCAGGCGGAAAAAGCTCGCTGATCTTGGATCATTTAGCTGGAAACGGATTATTGGTTTCTAACGAAATCATTACTTCAAGAGCACGAATTCTTTATGAAAACCTTACAAAATGGGGTTACTCCAACAGTGTGGTTTGCAACAATGCTTCTGATGCTTTTGGTAAAATGACCAACTTCTTTGATTTGGTTGTTGTTGATGCACCATGTTCAGGCGAAGGAATGTTCAGAAAAGACTTGGAAAGCAGGAACGAATGGTCGGAAGCAAACGTAGAAATGTGTGCTGAAAGACAACGCGACATCATTGAAAACATTTGGGACGGAATAAAAACAAATGGCTATTTGGTTTATTCTACGTGTACTTTCAACGAAGATGAAAACGAAAAGAACATTGAGTGGATTTGTTCCGAATTCGGTGCTGAAATCATTTCTATTGAATTCCCGGCTGAATTTAAAGCGAGAACCGAAATTGGAGCTTATGCACTTCCTAACAGAGTAAATACAGAGGGTTTCTTCATCTGCGTACTGCGGAAGATAGAACTGAATTCTGGAAAGAAGAAAGGAAAAGCAAAACCATTTAGCACTCCTAAATCAGACAAAGAACTCGCTGATTTCATTGACTTAGATGAGAAATCTCAGTTGATTGAGTGGAAAGAGAAAGTTTGGTTGGTTCCAACGGATTTAACGGAAGAATTGCAACAAATTTCTCAATCGTTGAACGTTTTTAAGCTCGGACTTCCAGTTGCGGAACCAACACGTAAAGGATGGATTCCAGACGAGGCGGTTCCATTTTCGAATTCTTTGTCGAAAACTGTAAAACGCATTGAATTGAATCAAAGGGAAGCATTACTTTACTTAAAAGGCGAAACGTTTTCTATCGAATCAGGAAATGGTTATGCAGTTGTTTGTTTTGAAGGAATTCCATTAGGATGGATAAAGCTAATCGGAAATCGATTCAACAATAATTATCCGAAGGAATGGCGTATTAGAATGAAAATAGAATGAGAAACTGGCACAGACGCGATGCATCGCGTCTCACAGCACAGGACGATACGCCTGAATCTTCCCTTTCTTCAAATCCTTGAAATAGATCGTGCTCACTCCTACTTTCTTCCCGAATTGCCCGGTGTTTTGATGAATGAGCTCCACCGCACCATCTTCTCCAACTGAATAAACAATAGCTGTGTGGTGATAATAGGATTCGCTATACGTTTTTCCTTCAAATTCTACACCTTCAAACTGAAGAATATCGCCTGGTTGAATGCATTCTTTTTTCCAATCGGTTTCTTTTCCGTAATCGAGATAGCCATCCCAATTCGCATTCACTTTATCCAATGCAAATTTCGCAAGGTCCCAGCATTCACCTCTATCAATTTTCTTTCCTATGCACGATTTCACAACTTTCAGCAACTCGGCATTCAGTGGTTCAGTAGAATCACAGGAAGTCGGTAACTGCGCGTTGGCATGAAAAGCCAAGAAGAAGATGAATGCGGAACAAAGCGTTTTCACTAACAATTGAATTTGTATTAATAAGCTATTGAAACGAAAACGGTTACAGACTTATTTGATATTGAAGCACAACCATATTCTTGCGGTCTGTTACACCAAGACCTCCAATCGAATAATCAAAAATTGGTCGATTTTGAATCCCCAATGTCATTTTCCCAAAGGCATTGCCATGAATCAACCAATTAATTCCAGCTTCATACATGATTGATGGCTCATCCAAACCTTCAAACATACTGTACTGAGATGCAGCAAAGATTTGAAGGGAACCATTATCAGAGAATAAATTATCCTTGAATTTGTATGCGAATTGTCCGAATAGAATATCTCCAGTTCCGTACATCGGGAAAGCAACTCCAGTTCCATTAAAAGAATAGTTTACAAGATCAATTCCGTTTGAAACATTCATAACACCAAGAGATCGAACATGATTGACACCGAAATCGAAATTATTGTAAGCCAAATATCCCGTGAATGCTGCACCTTTTTTACCAATCGGTAATTCAGTAAAAATGTCTAATCCCAAAAGCACCATGTTGGTACGAACAGTATCTCCACTCCCATTCCTATGCCACATTGCATCTTTTTGTTCAACCCATCCAGCACCGATATTGAGAACTTTCTTCTTTCCATAATACGTTCCCGGAAGGTATGGAATAGTCATACTTTCTTTATCAAAGAATTGCCAAACCAAGTAACCCGAAGTTTGCATTTTTGGTGGTTCCGGATTAAAAGATGAAATGGTGTTTATTGATGGAATTGGTGTTAAACTATTCTTTATCGTCAAAGGATTTGAAACCGCTACTCGATATTGAAACCTATGAATTTCACCTTTTGCGTATACAGAAAGTTTACGAAGAAACTGGTCATTGATTCCATTGGTTGTTTGCTGATACAATGGCACATCGAACCCCAGAATAGAAGCCGCTGCTGGAGAAGAAAAACGTGACATTCCCGACCAAGCGGTCAATCCGCCACCAATTTGCAGTTGAGGGATAACTTTGTACTCCGTAACAATATCATGGAAGAAAGCTCCTGTATTTCGGGGCTGCATAAAACTGAAATTGTTCTGCCCGAATTGAGTATAAACAAAAATGCGATCGGTCAGTTGCCCATAAGCTTGAATTCGTACACGTCGAATTCCAATATCGGCTCTAGCATTTCCCGCATCAAATCCATCGATTGTAGAACCTGGATTCAATTCCGAATAACGTACCCAGGTTTGAGCCAAAAAGGTTCCTTTGAAATAGTGAGAACCGGATGCGTTGAGTTTCTTCTTGAATTCCGGCAACACTAATCCAGAAGTATCTTTCCAGGAAGATTGTCCAACAACTGAGAAACCAAAACACAATAAACCAATGGTAAGCAAACTTTTCATAGTCGCAAAAATAAGGTTTATGTTGTGTTTTTGTTCCAGCAATTTATACCCAAAAAGGAGTAAATCGAGGATACCCAAAAGAAAAAGCCCGAAGCGATTAAATATCTGCTTCGGGCTTTTTTTTGTAATCGGATTAATTATTAACGCAATACATTAATTGCACCTCTAAATTCTTTCTTTCCATCTGTGTAGATGTCTTTCACTCGAGCAATCCAGTTGTAAGTTCCAGCTTGCACTACCTGACCGTGATAAGTTCCATCCCATTTTGAGTTCACATCGTGAGTTTCAAAAATGATCTCACCCCATCTATTCATAATCAATAGTTCGAAGTTGTAAACATCAATTCCATCTACGTAATACACCCATGTTTGGTTAAACTCATCTCCGTCAGGAGTAAATGTATTTGGTGCGTAGAAAATGATATCACTATTTACACTTAAGATATACTCAACTGTATCGATACACCCAATTTCAGATTCAACGATCAAACGAACCGGATAAGTAGCTACAATTCCTTCAGGGAAAGTAAATACCGGGTTTTGCTGACTGCTTGTAATTGGATTACTTCCTGGTGAGAACCATTCCCAGCTAACAACATTACCTGATGATTGATCTTGCCCCATAATTGACGTTTCGTAAATCGTTGTAGGGTTATTTGAGAAGATAAATTCAGCAACCGGGTTATCAACTACTTCAACAATTCCAGGGAAAGTATTCGTAGTAACACATCCTTCAACAGAAGTAACTGTTACAGTCATATTGTAAATTCCACTGTTTTCATATTGGTGATTGAAACCAACTGCTCCAGTGTATTGATCTTGAGTTCCGTCACCATACTGTACTACAAAGAAGTCAATTGCACTTTGGTTTGTAGAGTTGTTTGCGAATTGGAAGTTTCCAGGTACACATTGTGTTGGAACATCCGGACTAAACAACGGTTGAACTGGTGTAGGGAATGTAATGTTCATACATTGCTGAGTTGTTGGAGAACCACATGCTTCAGACAATGTTACACAGTATTGTGTTCCAGAGTTTGCAGGATCAACTGTGAACGAAGATCCAGTTCCAATTACAGTTCCGTTTTCAGACCATGTAAATGTATAAGCCGTACTTCCTCCAGTACCTGTTGCAACTAAAGTTGTTGAGTTCTCAGGACAAATTACCTGATCCGGTGTCAAACTTGAAATTTGCAAAGGAGCTGGTTCAGTGATAGTAACAGAAGTTGTTACCACACAGTTATTTTGATCCGTTACAGTAACAGTGTGAACACCTGCGTTCAAATCATTTGCTCCTTGAGCAGTTGAAGCAGAACCAGTCCAAACATATGAGTAGTTTGGTGTTCCTCCTGTAACATTAACCGCAGCCATACCGTCTGAACCACTGTTACAAGTTACGTTTGTTTGACCAACAACAGTCATGTTCATTCCCGGGATTTCAGTTACTGTTACAGTAACTGTTCCAGTACATCCATTAGAAGAAGTAACAGTACAGTTGTAAACACCAGCAGCCAATCCAGTAGCCGTTGCAGTTGTTTGAGCAGCAGGATCATCCCACAAGTAAGATACAGTTCCAGTTGCCGTTGTAGATGCAGTTGCAGTTCCATCAGCTCCACCAGGACAAGTTACCTGAGTTGTTGTACCACTAAAGTTCGCAGGTGCATTCGGAACAGTTACGTTCACGTTTACTGTACATCCTGCAGCATTTGTAATTGTACAAGTATAAGGTCCAGTTACTAAGTTCGTAGCTGTTTGTGTTGTTTGTCCTCCTGGAGACCATAAGAACGTCCAAGGTCCACCAGTTGTACTTGTTACGTTAGCAGTTGCTGTACCACTACCTCCGCCACAGAAATCTGTTGTTGCAGTGGCATTACCAGCAACGTTAACACGTGTAAGGAAAGTTGTATCACCAACAGCACCTGTAGACTGACCACAAGAGCTACCAACAAGGAAGTAACCAGTTGTTCCCGGAGGAACCGTTGTAATATTTAAAGTTCCACCATTATATGGGAAAGTTTGTCCTAAAGTATTTTGCCATTGTAAATTTCCACCCGGAGCAGTAATTGCTGTATATGGAATGGCAGACATTGTGTAGTTTGTAGTATTAGCAGGAGAAGTTGGTGTCCAACGTCTACCGTCTGAAGATGCTGTCCAAACTGACATATTTCTTCCCGGTGTTACGTGCGCAACGTTTCCTGTGCTGTTTTCAGTAGCTTGAACTGCAACACCACCGTTCCATCCTGAACAAACCGTTTTAGATCCAATAAACATTTCAATAATGTTAGATGTTTCGTAAAACACAATTCCTGCATAAACACATTGGTTTGTACAAGAATACATTGTTACACTATTATATAAAACAACGAACTTACGATTTGGTGCTGTTCCCAAAGTTTGGTACTGAACCGGACCACTTGTTGCTCCTGTAGGATACAAATCTCCATAACACAACATTGCAGCATTAAAACACTGCGTTAAACCTGTATTAGGTAATGTTTGTGACGAGTTTAAAGACCACGGACAGTATCCTCCTGCATTAGATGCATTAAATGAAATCAAACCGTTAGATCCAATAACACAGTTAGAGAAATTTGTACCGTAGAAATTAAAGTTGAATCCCATTGGAATTAATGGGCTCCAAACATCATCTCCCAAAGAAACCGAAGAAGGTGCATTTAAGTTTAGTCCTGAAGAAGGTCCACCTGAAGCACAGTTGTTGATTTGTACCGTTTGTCCCTGACAAACAGTTGCATCAGCTCCTAAACACAATGTTACTTGTGAATTTACATTCGCAATAGCTAGAAGCCCAACAAAAAACAAGAATATTTTTTTCATAATAAAATCTGATATCAACCAAACGTTAAGCAACTGGTTATGGTTGCCTCGGTAAATAACTAAATACAAATGTAAGTTGTTGCAGGGTTAAAAATCAATTAATTCTCTAGAAATATGGGCTTTAGAGATCGATAAGTAATATAAACTGCCTTTTACGGGTCTATTTAATTGATGTAAAAGTTTAAAATTGTTACAATGTTTGTCCTCCATGTTATTTACATGTGTAAACACACTTTTTTCTAACAAAATATAAATTATCACTAAATAGGATTCCTATTCTAACAATCGTCATACTAAAGGTAAATTGAATAGGGATCTAACGAAAACAAGGGCATATTTCCAATGGTTCATAACAAACCTTAATCAAGAGGAAGCTGAGTATAAAAAAATACTACATTTGCCTAACTCAAACTTAAAAGTTAAGGTATAATGTCAAATAAATATCAAGCACAGATTGACGCTTTTATGGACAAAGTAAAAGCTACCAACGGACATGAAACTGAATTCTTGCAAGCAGTTCATGAAGTTGCTGAAGCAGTAATTCCGTTCATGGAAGAAAATCCAAAATATAAGACCGCAAAAATTTTGGATAGAATCGTTGAACCAGAGAGAACAATTTTATTCCGTGTTCCTTGGTTGGATGATAAAGGTGAAATTCAGGTTAACCGTGGTTACCGCGTAGAATTCAACTCCGCAATCGGACCATACAAAGGAGGACTTCGTTTTCACCCGTCAGTTAACCTATCAATTTTGAAATTCTTAGGTTTTGAGCAAATCTTCAAAAACTCTTTAACAACATTGCCAATGGGTGGTGGTAAAGGAGGTTCTGATTTTGATCCAAAAGGAAAATCAGACAATGAAGTAATGAAGTTTTGTCAATCTTTCATGACTGAGCTTTCTCGTCATATCGGTGCTGATACAGATGTACCTGCTGGTGATATCGGTGTTGGAGGTCGTGAGATTGGTTACATGTTTGGTCAATACAAACGTATCCGTAATGAATTTACAGGTGTATTAACAGGTAAAGCTCGCAACTGGGGTGGATCTTTGATTCGTCCGGAAGCTACAGGATACGGAACAGTATACTTTGCTAAAGAAATGTTAGCTACTAAAAACGATACTTTCGTTGGTAAAGTAGTTGTTGTTTCGGGTTCAGGAAACGTTGCTCAATACGCTTGTGAAAAAGCTACACAATTAGGAGGTAAAGTCGTTACGTTATCAGATTCTTCAGGATACATTCATGATTCAGAAGGAATTGATGCTGGGAAACTTGCTTTCGTAATGGAATTGAAAAACGTTAAACGTGGTCGTATTGAAGAGTACGTTAAACAATACCCTAACGCAAAATTCGTTGCAGGGAAACGTCCTTGGGAAGTAAAAGCTGATATCGCTTTGCCTTGTGCTACTCAAAACGAATTGAACGGTGAAGAAGCTGCTGCATTGGTTGCAAACGGAGTTATCTGTGTTGCTGAAGGTGCAAACATGCCAACTACACCAGAAGGTATTGCTGCATTCCAGGCTGCTAATGTATTGTTCTCACCAGGAAAAGCATCTAACGCTGGAGGTGTTGCTACATCAGGATTGGAAATGTCTCAAAACTCTTTACGTTTGAGCTGGACTGCTGAAGAAGTAGACGCTAAATTACACGGAATCATGGTTTCTATCCACGAAGCTTGTGTGAAATACGGAAAAGACGATAAAGGAAATGTTGACTACGTTAAAGGTGCAAACATCGCTGGATTCGTTAAAGTTGCAGATTCAATGATTGATCAAGGATTGGTTTAATCCAAATCAAAATATAAAATGAAAGGTTGTTCTTCGGAGCAACCTTTTTTGTTTCATTGAATATCTTCTGATTCAACTCTGAATACGCTATTATTCGCAAATGAATTAATCACCGTTTTACGTTACGGAATAAATGGATGGATTATCAATAGCTTATTGATTTACACTTTAAATCACGAAAAAATCAGGTCATAAAAAAGACCAATCTCGTTCTTACAAGATTGGTCTTCAATTTTTATACTTCAATTTCTATTTACTCTACACCATTTGCTGGAAGCGGTAACGTATTCGGTGCAGCTTTTGGTCTACTCGTATTACTAACTGGTGCATAACCAGGAAGCGTATTTTTTTCTGGAACAGGTTGATCAAACACCATTTGTGTTCCATCCCACCACATTGTCTGAGGAGTTCCTGAAGTATTTATTTCATTATACATAACACCGTTCATTTTTTGATCGTAATCATTTGACAAAATTTGACCGTCATGTTCCATTGTTTCATAGTTCTTGCGGGTTCCAATAGCAATCCAATTAAAAGACACATTAGATGTTCCTGAATTATTTTCCATTACAGTGAAACCATTCGCATCATATGACACAATATAAATTCCATTTGAATTGCCATTAGGCGTTACCGTAATCGTTAACTCATCTGGATTAGTTGAAATTGTATTCTTGAATTCAGGTGTGAATTCAACATAAGTCGTACCACCTGTCAAGTTGCTTTTTCCTCGTGTGCTAATTTCAACTTTCATTGCAGAAGAAGCATAAACTGGTTGACGATCACCATCTGTTTCAACTAGTTGTGTAATTGGTTGATTCGTATACGTTTTTCCGTCTACATACATAGAATAAATTTCACCTTTAACGTATGTTCCATAGGCAAGACCACGAATCCAGCCTCCCATCATACCTCCGTAAATACCTAAACCTATGTTCGTATTCACTTCGGTCAAGGCCATATTCGATTTGTTCTTTCCTGATCCTTTTCCACCAGCTACACCATTTGTATGTGCCTGACCGAAACCGTAAACAGATATATCGACACCTCCAGAAGTAAAATAACCCAATGATGCCATCGCTACTCCAAAATCATTTCCAAATACACTTCCAGTTCTACCGCTAGCACCACCAGTTCCTAAAACACCAAACTTGAACGTTCCAGCTACGGCCGAAACATCACCGCTTACCCCAGATCTAGCAACATTAAAACTCGTACCAGGTGTACCACCAGCATCTAACCCTCTAGTACCTGCACCATTTGCGTTGGTCCCTGCATATTCACCTTGAACCCCAGCAAAAATGGTTGTTCCAGCCGTAATCGAACCATAAACACCCGAACCATTCTGGTTAGAATACCCATTTATTGCCCATGGGAATGTAGCGTTACTCACCCCATTCATCAAATCGCCAGGAAGTGCAGTTGCAGTAGTTCCAATAAAAAATTCTCCTAGATTAGACAATCGACCTCTAACCGCCCCATTGGTAACTAAATCAACATGTTGATTTGATGTTGTACCGAAAAAGCCAGTAGCTGCAGGAGTATTTACTGCGGCGGCAGATGAACCAACAATCCAATACGTATTTGTGTTTCCACCAAGTAATCGAACCCATTGAGCACCATCCCAGTAATAATAACCCGGAGTTACATTCGTTGGCGCTGTACCAGCTGTAGCCGTATTATAAACCATCAAAGACGTTGTAGCTGTACCCGTAACCGGAGCAAAAGCTGCGGTGGTAGTTAGTGCTACACGAGGAATCAAAATCCCTTTATTCGCCATATCAACATCTAATGCCGCAGAAGTAACTGCTGCTGCTCCTGTTGAATTAATTGCCACATTCTGAGCAAAAGCATTTGCGGAGATTACAAAGGCAATTGGGAGTAGTAATTTTTTCATGTTTGTATTATTGAAGAAGTAATATTCTAGTTTGCTTTAATAATTTGTTCTGAAATCAGTTTGTTACCATTCTTCATTCGAACAGAATAAAATCCATGACTGAATTGTAAATCGGGTACCGAAACGAAATTCGCCCCATATTGAACTGACACATCTGTCTTGTAAACTACGCGACCAGTTGCATCAAAAATCTCTAAAAGTTCTTCACCGTTGAAGTCGCCTTCAAACTGCATGTATAATGTATTTGTAGACTGATCAAAACTCACAATAGTTTCGTTATTACTACAATCCGCCTGAAGCGATGACTTGATTATGCGGTCACCATCCGTATCAACTTCCACCAAACGGAATGTTCCGCTTCTGTAAACCTCCGATGTAAAGGAATAATTCTTAATTCCAACTCCTCCTTGAGGTGCAATCATACCGATCACTTCAAAATGCTGACCATTTAAATGTTCAACTTCAAAATGATCCACATTTGACTCACTTAGGGTTTGCCAATTGAATTTCAGTTGCTGATCGTCACAAGTAGCTTTGAAATAAGCAACTTCAACCGATAACGGACTTGTAGTTTCACTCAATGTCCATGAACGCCAGAAATCACCAGGTACCACAGGAACTCCTGATGTTTGATTGGTTGCTACATTGGTTGTACCTTGAGGCATATAATCTCCCCAAATATTTGGACCGGGATGAAAACGCTGCGCACCTAAATCAGCTTCAACAATGTTATTTCCGACTTGTGTATGCTCAACATCTCTGTAAGTAAACGTAAACGAGGCACCGGGCTTTGTCCCATAAGAAGATGCATCCACAATCCAAAAGCGATCAATAACGTTATCGGAGTTGTTTACTGAATTCGTATTGAAATCGAACATATGGGTAACATCCGAAGGACGATAAACATTGTTATCCCAAGTTGGACCAGGATATGTAGAAAAACGAATTATTCCACCACCACTACCAGCAGTTCCAATATTTGCCGTAAAAGGAATTTGTGTAATTGCCGCTTGAGAAACGAATGGCATTGTATATGCTCCAGTGCCATTTCCGATGAACCAAAAAACTTGATCAAATTCACTTTCGGTCATGATTCCTCCAGTACCGGAATTGGTAATGGCGTTAGTAGCTGGATTTTCAACTACAAGCTTAGCTGAATTGTCAATTACAATATATGAAGCACCTGACATAACAATCCGAGCTTGCCCAAAAGCCAAACTGGATGCGAAAATGGTGGAAAATAGTACGTACTTTTTCATCGTAGGAGAGTGTGCAGTTCTAAGCAAATTTATCTAAAACATTCTAAAAAACAAGCGTTTACAAAATTTATTGTTAAATAATTCATTAGTAAATCGAATTAGTAATAAACACAACTAAATAATCAGTCCAACGAGGCTTCATTATTTGAAATCAAAAAAGCGAAAACATAAAAAGTGAGCGCAACTTGTTGAAAATTTTCACAATGTTTCTTTAAAGGTGAATTTTCCTCCGTGGATTTCAATTATTTTTGCCGTTCACAAAACAGCTATGGAAGTCGCATTAAAAAATAGAACCATCCAATTCGACAGAACAGGATTTGAGGACCAGGAATTATTAAATATTTATACTTCAATCCTGAAGCCTCGTATGATCGAGGAAAAAATGTTGATTCTGCTTCGTCAGGGAAAAATCAGTAAATGGTTTTCCGGATGGGGACAGGAAGGAATTTCGGTAGGCGCAGCCTTAGCTATGAATAAAGAAGAATTTATTCTTCCAATGCATCGGAATTTAGGAATTTTCACGACTCGTGGAATTCCTTTGGAGCGACTTTTTGCTCAGTTTCAGGGTAAAATGTCGGGCTTTACAAAAGGTAGAGACCGTTCTTTTCACTTTGGAGCAAAAGACTACAACATTGTTGGAATGATTTCTCATTTGGGTCCGCAGCTTGGTATTGCTGATGGAATTGCTTTGGCAAACAAACTGAAGAAGAACGAGCAAGCGACTATTGTGTTTACTGGTGACGGTGGCGCATCTGAAGGTGATTTTCATGAGTCACTGAATGTGGCTGCTGTTTGGGACCTTCCTGTAATTTTTACAGTTGAAAACAATTGCTGGGGACTTTCCACTCCGTCCAACGAACAATTCAGATGTAAGCAATTCATTGATAAAGGAATTGGATATGGAATGGATGCTTATCAAGTTGATGGAAACAATATTTTGGAAGTTATCCGTACCATTCGTCAAATTGCTGAATCAATTCGTGTGAAGCCACGTCCTTTCTTGCTGGAATGTATGACTTTCAGAATGCGTGGACACGAAGAAGCTTCAGGCACAAAATACTATCCTGACGGACTTCAGGAAGAATGGGCAAAGAAAGATCCTGTTACCAATTACGAGAGATACTTAGAAGAAATTGGTGTATTGACCGAAGAATTGAAGGCAAAAGCCCGTGAAGATATTAAAGCGGAAATTCAAAATGGTCTGGACATTGCTTTTGCTGAAGGTCCGGTGACTGCTGATCTGGAAACTGAAATCGCGGATGTTTACGCACCGTATGTTCAGACAGTTATCAATCCGAAAAGCGATTCAAAAACTGAAAAACGATTGATTGATGCTGTTTCTGATGGCTTACGTCAATCCATGGAAAAATATCCTGAATTGGTTATTATGGGACAAGATGTTGCTGAATACGGTGGTGTATTTAAAGTAACTGAAGGTTTTGTTGAACAATTTGGAAAAGAACGCGTTCGTAATACTCCAATTTGTGAATCTGCAATAGTTGGTGCCGGACTTGGTTTATCCATCAATGGAATGAAAGCAATGGTAGAAATGCAGTTTGCCGACTTCGCAACTTGCGGATTCAATCAAATTGTAAATAATCTTGCAAAATCACATTGGAGATGGGGACAAAATGCTGACGTTGTAGTTCGTATGCCTACTGGAGCGAATACAGCAGCTGGTCCATTTCATAGCCAAAGTAACGAAGCATGGTTTTTCCATACTCCGGGACTAAAAGTGGTGTACCCTGCTTTTCCTGGTGACGCAAAAGGATTACTGAATGCAGCAATTGAAGATCCGAATCCGGTATTGTTCTTCGAGCATAAATTCCTTTACAGAAGTATTCGTGAAGATATTCATGACGATTACTACACCACTGAAATCGGTAAAGCAGGTTACGTTCGAAAAGGAGAGGATTTAACCATTGTTACCTACGGACTAGGAGTTCACTGGGCAATGGAAGCTTTGGACGAACATCCTGAAATCTCTGCAGATCTAATTGACTTGAAAACATTACTTCCTTTGGATACAGAAACGATTTACGAATCTGTACGCAAAACAGGTAAAGTAATTGTTTTCCATGAGGATTGTATGACTGGTGGAATTGGAGGTGAAATTGCAGCTCTAATCAACGAAAAATGTTTCGATGGCTTAGACGCACCTGTAAAACGTGTTGCTTCTTTGGATACGCCTGTTCCATTTGCAGTTCCGTTGGAGAAACAATTCTTGCCTGTAGACCGTTTCAAAGCGGCATTGATCGAGCTATACGAATTCTAACAATAAGAACAATTTTAAAATATTAACCGCAAAGAAGAAAAAGCACTGCTTTTGATGGATTAGAGCGCAGAGATTAAAACTCCTTGTTCTCTTTTTCTCTGTGGTTTAAAAAAATATAAAAGGGTTACTCTTCTGAATAACCCTTTCTTTTTGTCTTTATTTCTATCTAACCCTTTATCAACTTATATCCCGGATATTTACTCATGTCGAAAACAAATTTTGAATCTTCGACCGTAGGGTTTGATGTAAACTTCGTTAATGAATATGTCATTACAGTTCCATCCTTCGCCTTCATTACAGCCTTCTTCAATTCATTCCCACTTTTAGAAATGTAAACGGTAATGGTGTGATAATTTGCAGTTCTTGCATTTTTAGGAAAGAGATTAATCACATGAACCTTCTCTCCATTCAATGTTTCCTCTTTATCATATTTGTGCGTGAAACCTTTCTCCCAAAGCGTCATCAACCTTTTAGGATTCATTGATTCTTCATCGTCCTCGTCAGCAGCAGTTTCAACCACTTCTTTCGACTTTTTCATCACCGACCAGGTTTTGGTTCCGTTACAGATAATACTGTTTTCACCGTAAATTGCAGAGAACTTCTCCCCTTTTACCCAACCTTTACCCGTAACAGTTGAGCTTGTTCCGTTTGCCGCGTTTTTGATTGAAGCGCTAAACTCCAGGTAAAACGTTTTGTTCGTCTTTATCTTTGCTGAAACTTTATCTAAGATTCCTTTTGCTTTAGCGTCTTGAGCAATTGAATAACCTGATACAATTAGAACCAAAGCGAGTAATATACTTTTCATGACTATGTTTTTTCTTAAGCTACAACCATAAACTATGCCATGAAAAGGAAAGGTTCAAAATCGTTCAAAATCGTTCAAAAGTTCAATGGTACAAAACAAAAAAAAGGCTACTCTTTCGAATAGCCTTTCACATATAAAGTCTTTTGAAATTATCCGTTTACTTTCTTGTAACCTGGATATTTACTCATATCGAATACAAACTTCGAATCTTCAACTGTTGGATTAGAAGTGAATTTTGTAAGTGTGTATGTCATTACAGTTCCATCTTTCGCTTTCATTACCGCTTTCTTCAATTCGTTATCATCTTTTGCGATGTAAACAGTAATTGTATGGTAATTTGCTGTTTTTGCATTTTTCGGGTAAAGGTGAATTACATGAACTTTCTCACCGTTCAATGTTTCTTCTTTATCGTATTTATTCGTGAAACCAGATTCCCAAAGTGTCATCAATTTCTTAGGGTTCATTGACTCTTCATCATCGTCGTCTGCAGCAGTTTGATAAACTGTTTTCTCTTTCTTAACAACAGTCCAAGTTGACGTACCGTTTGAAATGATTGTGTTTTCGCCGTAAGTAGCTGAGAATTTCTCTCCTTTAACCCAACCTTTACCAGTTACAGTTGAACTCGTTCCGTTTGCAGCATTCTTGATAGTAGCGCTGAACTCAACATAGAACGTCTTGTTTGCTTTGATCTTAGCAGAAACTTTGTCTAAAATTCCTTTTGCCTTAGCGTCTTGTGCTACTGAGTAACCTGACACGATCAGAACCAAAGCGAGCAAAATGTTTTTCATATCTCTTATAATTTTCGGTGCAAATATCAGAAATTGTGCCATAATTTCCAGATATTTTTTTCAACTATTAACGTTTACCTTGATTTAAACAAGTGAAAGACAATAACTTCTACCAGAGAAAAATCGATATCGGATTATTTTAACCCTTTAGCGGAAAGGAATTCTTCAAGCGCTTCTATGTCGCCGAACAAAACTTCTCGAGCTTTAGAACCCTGGAACGGACCGATAATTCCATAACCTTCCAACTGATCCACAATTCGTCCTGCACGATTATAACCCAGCTTCAGCTTTCGTTGAAGAAGAGACGCTGAACCTTGATTGTGAATAACCACTAAACGTGCTGCATCAGCAAACAAAGCATCAATATCGTCCAGATCAATATCATTTCCTTCACCACCATCAGCACCAACGTATTCCGGCAACAATAAAGCTTCAGGATATGCACGCTGCTCTCCAATGAATTTACATATATCATCAACCTCAGGCGTATCGGCAAAACCACATTGAACACGAACCATGTCTGAACCAAGAGAGATCAACATATCTCCACGACCAATCAACTGATCTGCGCCTGAAGCATCGAGAATGGTTCTGGAGTCGATCTTAGACTGAACACGGAATGCAATACGAGCCGGGAAGTTGGCCTTGATCATACCTGTAATTACGTTTACAGATGGACGCTGAGTTGCAACAATCAAGTGAATTCCTATGGCGCGGGCAAGTTGAGCAATACGTGCAATAGGATGCTCTACCTCTTTTCCTGCAGTCATGATCAAATCGGCGAACTCATCAATCAAAACAACGATGTATGGCAAATAACGGTGACCTTTTTCAGGATTCAGTTTTCTTGCAATGAATTTGGTATTGTATTCCTTAATAGTGCGAACCTGAGCTTCTTTCAGCAACTCGTAACGATTGTCCATTTCAATACAAAGCGAATTCAAGGTGTTTACTACTTTCGAGGTATCTGTAATAATTGCGTCTTCTTCACCCGGAAGTTTCGCTAAGAAATGTCGTTCAATTCGATTATAAAGCGTTAACTCCACCTTTTTCGGGTCAATAAGAACGAATTTCACTTGTGCCGGATGCTTCTTGTATAACATTGATACAAGAATCGCATTCAAACCAACAGACTTACCTTGTCCGGTAGAACCGGCAACTAACAAGTGTGGTGCTTTTGTAAGGTCGAATGTAAATGTCTCGTTCGTGATCGTTTTCCCCATCACAATTGGAAGGTCAAAATCTGAATTCTGGAATTTCTCAGAAGCGATTAACGAACGCATGGAAACCATATCAGGCTTACTATTCGGAACCTCAATACCAATGGTACCTTTACCAGGAATTGGCGCAATAATACGAATTCCAAGAGCGGATAAACTCAAGGCAATATCGTCTTCCAAGTTCTTGATCTTGGAAATACGAACTCCCGGAGCTGGCACAATTTCGTATAACGTAACTGTTGGACCAACCGTAGCTTTGATTTTCGCTATGTCTATCTTATAATGAGAAAGGGTTTCAACAATTTTGTTCTTATTTTCTTCAAGTTCCTGCTTGTTGATGTTCACCTGACCTGAGCCGTATTCTTTCAACAAATCAACAGGAGGCAAAACATAACCTGACAAATCCAATGTTGGATCATAATCACCATATTCCTTTTGCAGTGAACTCATTTGATCTTCTGATAGCTCAGTTTCAGGCTGGGCTATAGAAACAGCAAAATCACCTTCTTCAAATCCATCCAGATCTAAATCAGGAACACCTGTCACAGGAACAACTGGCGGAATTGAAATATCTAAATCTGTTGTTGGTTGCTTTTCTACTTCCTGATGAATGACAACAAAACTATCTTCTTCGTCATCCGAAATGTATCCATCATCTTCAAGTTCTTCTTCGTCAGAAATATCATCTTCATCAAAGCTGATAATTGCCGATTCTTCGTCTTGTAGAATTTCTTCATCCTTAATGGTATTCACTATTCGAATATCACCAACAGTTTCCGTAGCAACAACTTCTTCCTCTTCCGATTCCTCTGCACCAGCTTTCATTTTGCGGAACCATGAAGAAATATCGGCATTAAAAAGAACAACAAGTGAGATCCATAACAACCCCACAATCACCAAAAATGCTCCAAAACTTCCAACGGAAAGTTTTAACCAATTTACAATTGTGAATCCGAATGTTCCACCCAAATATTCAATTTGAGGAACGAGGTAAGCGAAGAAAATTGATGTCCACACCATGAACAAAGATGAAACCGCAATCGAACGTTTAATCGGTAAAAGACGAATGTTCCACATCCATCTGAATCCGATAAGGAATACACAGAAAGAAATCGCAAACGAAGAAATTCCGAACCAACGGTACATGAATAAATGCGACATCCATGCCCCAAATTTCCCTAACCAGTTTTCAACGGGCTCTGGATTTTCATCAAAAAGAAAGGCAAATAAAGTCTTGTTTAAAACGCGGTCCTGATCGGCTTGCCAGGTAAAAAAGTAAGATGCGCAAGAAAGGAATGCGAAGAACGAAAAGAGCACCAATAAAATCCCGACAATTGTCTTTGTCCGTTTTTTGTCAAAACGAGCAGCCAAACCTTTTAAGGGAACGGCATCCACCTTTGCTTTTTTTGCAGCAGTGCTTTTTGTCGACTTACCAGCAGGCTCATCTTCAACATCGCCAGTGGTATAACGCACTTTCTTGGTAGACTTTTCTTCTACAGGTTCTTCTTTTGGACGAAATTCGTTTTCTAATGCCATATTTACGCGTAACCTAGCGAAGTTAGGTCAGATATGCACACGGGTGAAGCCAAAGAAAGTTAAGTATAAACAGAGGGGTGTTAGTTTCCTTCTTCTCCGGAAATAAACATATTCATGAACTCATCAAAAGAGATGCGTTTGTAGTCAGATGGAATACCAAACATGTCTCGACTCACCGTTTCCAATTTCACTTCTTTTAATTCGTAATGAATCATCCCTTCGGTTGATGGAATAAAGTAATCAGCTGCCAAATATGGGATTTGTTTGTATACCTCCAGATACTTTGAACTGATCTTCTTTGTGAAATAACAATCGTAGCCAGCACCTGTTTCATCACCTTTATCAACAATATGGTATTTCTGACATTTATAACCTGCAATTGTCTTTTTACCCTTCACTTTTTTAATGACGTACTGATTCTCCACATTAGCTGTATCTTTTTTAGAAAGGTCATTTTGAATGGCGTAACCTGTTCCGGTCATGTTGATCAGTAAGTAAGCCCTATTCAAAGCCATATTTCGAATGTAAACCTGATTACCAAACATTTCTGTTTCCGTTTCTGTACGAACAACCGTATCGTTTGTTGAAATGGTTATGTTCCATTGTTTGTATACCACATTTGTGTCTGGAACCATTATTGTTGCCTGGTACTTCAAAGTCCCATAAAACGGTTTTTGAGCAAAAATGGTTGTTGTGGAAATGATAAGGGAAAACAGGATCAAAAATCTCATTATTCAAAAGGTTTAAACAGTTCGTTTAATTTTAAGTTGTATTCGCTATAAGCTTTCATATTTCCACTTGCTGAAAGTTTCAAATCTGAATCACTTACTTTTTTCTTGTCAAAGCTTGTTGCTTTAAATTCCATTCGTGTACCGTAACGGTCAATGGAATATTCTAACAACACTCCAGGAACTTCATGAAACGGGTGAAACCAATTTGAATTTTCCAATCCAATTTCTTCCGTATACCAAATTTCAATCACATCCTTCGGATTGGATTTACTTGTTGCAACCGCTTTTTTTGCAGTTAACCCAAGTATTTCCTTTTCTTCATCCTTGAATACAATCTTATACTCAGAAGGATCAATCATCATCTTATTTACATCCGCTGACGAAAGATCAACATTGAACGCATCCTTAGAATATTTATAATAAGCAGAGACTTTCTTCGCGTTACAATCTACCAGCATAGAATTCTGGAAATTTGCTCGTTTTATCTCGGTTTTCAACTTACCATTTTTAAAGGTCAACACCATTTCACGTGGCAAAATACTGTACAAAACAAAATTGTCTTTCGCTTCCGGGTACTCCACGGCATATACAATTTGTCCTTCCTCAGCCTTCGGTTCACCGCACGAAAAAAGCACGAAAAAGCTTAACACGAATGGAATAGCATATAAAAATCTCATAACAATATCCTAAAATTCAGTGGTTAAAGATACGTTTAGATTTCCATACAGTTACAAAAGCCAAACAGCCACATTTGTTAACTCCAAGTATCGTGATTAACTTTGCAGCGAATTCTTTTTATGAGTCGAAACTACAAATACATCATCAATCCTTCTGAAATTACTGCTGGCACAAGAGGTTCTTCTTGTGGTCCCGATGCAATTTTCAGTGCAGCACGCAATCAACAAAGCACTTATTTTGGCGATTTCGAAATGACAACAATTACCGTTGCAAATGGCTTTTTAGACAAACCAACCACTTTCGATTTTGCGAAGCGCATTGATGGTTACGCTAAGGTATTTTACGGAATTAAAGAAGAAGTTTCACGCACTTTAGCAGACGAAGCTTTCCCCGTTGTTATTGCTGGTGATCATGGTTCCGCAGCTGGAACAATTGCCGGAATCAAGAGTTCATTTCCGAACAAACGATTGGGGGTAATCTGGATCGATGCTCATGCAGATATTCATTCACCATACACTACACCGTCAGGAAACATTCACGGAATGCCGTTGTCTATTTCATTGAACAACAATAATTTGTCGTACCAACACAACAACGTTATTGGTGAAACGGCAGAATTCTGGGATGCTTTTCAAAAAAGTGCAGGTGTAACGCCAATGGTATTGCCAACAGATTTGGTTTACATTGCCGTTCGTGATTGTGAAAAAGAAGAAGTTGGTTTGATGGAGGAATTGAACATCACCAATCATACGGTTGAAAAAGTCAGGCAGTTGGGAGTTCCAGCCATAGCAAAAGCGGTTGAGGAACAACTGGAAAACTGTGATATGATCTATATTTCTTTCGATGTTGACTCCATGGACCCTGAATTGAGCTCATATGGAACAGGAACTCCGGTTGGTAATGGACTTTCGCCTGATGAAGCAAAGGAATTACTGACCATTCTAATGAAAAATGAAAAAGTTGTTTGTATGGAATTGGTTGAAGTCAATCCATGTTTAGACAACAAGAAAAACAAAATGGCGGAGATTGCTTTTGACATTCTCTCGTCAGTGATAACGAAGTAAAAAATTGTTCAAAGAGTTCAGAAGATCAAAGGTTCAATATCTAATATAAATTGAACTATTTGAAGCTTTTTAAACCATTTGAACCCTCTTATAAAAATGGAACATATTATAGAAAAGGAATTGCAAAATAGCTTCAACTCTATTTTCGGGGTGAATCTTGAGCAGTTGACTTTTACATTTCAAAAAACCAAAAAAGAATTTAATGCGGATAAAACGCTTGTTCTTTTTCCATTCCTGAAACTTTTAGGAAAGAAACCAGATGAAATTGGAAAGGAAATCGGAGAGCATTTGCTTTCAAAAGGAGTGATTAGCAGCTTTACAATTGTTGGTGGTTTCTTAAATCTATGTTATCCTGAAGCTTATTGGGCTGGAGCTTTAAACGAAGTTTACAATAGTAAGAATTTTGGGTTCGCAGTAGAAAATTCGAAGCCCACAATTATGGTGGAATACGCTTCACCAAACACCAATAAGCCTTTGCATCTTGGACATTTACGAAACGTGTTCCTTGGATTTTCTGTGGCTGAAATTTTAAAAGCTTACGGACATAAAGTCATCAAAACGCAAATTGTGAACGATCGTGGTATTCACATTTGTAAAAGCATGCTGGCATGGCAAAAGTATTCTCCGTTAAACGAAAAAGGTGAGCGCGAAACTCCTGCAAACACAGGAATGAAAGGCGACAAACTGGTTGGAAAATACTACGTGGAATTCGATAAGCAGTTCAATGCTGAAGCAAAGCAAATCATAGCATTGTGGGAAAGCGGTGAATTTGATGGATTCAGTGAAGCTGTTCAGGAGAAATTTCTGGAATTCGAAAATGCGAAAGTAGGCAAAGACGAAAAAGCTGTTTCTGCGATTAACGATAAGATCAAGGATCTGGCGAAAAACGAAACTGACATTCTTCGCGAAGCTAAAAATATGTTGGTGCGTTGGGAAGGTCGTGATCCTGAAATTTATTTGTTGTGGACAACAATGAACGGCTGGGTGTACGAAGGATTCAACACTACATACAAGCGCATGGGCGTTGATTTTGATCGCGATTATTACGAATCAGAAACATACGTTCTAGGAAAAGATTTAGTGAACGAAGGGCTTGAAAAAGGCGTTTTCTACCAAAAAGAAGATGGTTCTGTTTGGATCGATCTTACCGGCGAAGGGCTAGACCATAAATTATTGTTACGCTCTGATGGAACTTCGGTGTACATGACACAGGACGTTGGAACCGCAGTAGATCGTAAACGTGATTATCCGGACTTAAGCGGAATTATTTATACCGTTGGAAACGAGCAGGAATACCATTTCCAGGTTTTGTTCCTGATTCTGAAAAAACTTGGTTACGACTGGGCTGACTCGTGTTACCACCTTTCTTACGGAATGGTAGATTTACCTTCAGGGAAAATGAAAAGTCGTGAAGGAACTGTAGTTGATGCCGATGAATTAATGGAAGAAGTTGTTCAGAGCGCTAAAGCAATTACACAAGAGCGCGGGCAAATCGAAGAGATGTCGGAAGCGGAACGCAATAAGTTATTCGAGCAAATTGGAATGGGTGGATTGAAATACTACCTTCTTAAAGTTGATCCAAAAAAGCGAATGCTTTTCAATCCGGAAGAATCTATTGAGTTGAATGGTCACACGGGTCCGTTTATACAATACACACATGCACGTATTTGCAGTTTATTGGCTAAAGCAGGAACTTATTCTACATCAGAAAATGCGGTTTTCAGCGACCTTGAAAAAGACATCCTAAAACTAATTCTGGAGTATCCGGAAATCATTGCTGAAGCTGCAAAGACACACTCGCCTTCAGTTGTAGCCAACTATTCTTACGAATTGGTAAAGGCTTACAATCATTTCTATCAAAACGTAATGATTCTTCAGGAGGAGAACCAAGATTTGAAGAATGCACGTTTGATTTTAAGCGAAGTAACGGTTCGAACAATCGCTTCGTCATTGAAGTTGATTGGAGTAGATTCGCCGCGTAAGATGTAACCGAATTCTGAATATTTACAGCCCTGATTTCTTCACACGGAATCGGGGCTTTTTTGTTAAATAATTTACTTAGGACTTCAACTATCGCTTAGATTCAAATAATGTAATATTCGATCAAAAAGAAGTTTTATTCAATCAAAACCGTCTTTTAAACAATAAGAGACTAAATCGTTTTACCAAGAGCACTCAATAATGTACTAAATTAATTTACTAAATCTTTACTAAATTGTTGTAGTAAACATTTAGTTTTCATAGGTTTGGCTTGCTATTTCCCAACTTATGAAAAAAACTACATTCTCTAAAACTCAGTGCCTAAGTGTTTTATTCTTCCTTTTCCACTTCCTTGGAACAGCACAAACAACTATTATAAATCCTGCCAATGCAACCGGAACTTCTGGTGCTGACGGAAGTTTTGAAAGTGCTTCTCCTTCCGGATGGAATATCGTTAACGCGGCTACCAACTTATGGTTCATGGGTACAACCTCTTCTTGCAGTGGAACCAGAGGTGCTTACGTTGGAACAGCAGCTGGAAACAACAATTACACGATCAATACAATTCAGTTGTCGCACTTTTATAAAGATGTGACTTTTCCTGCTGGACAATCTTGCATTACACTTTCATTTAGCTGGAAATGTGCCGGAGAAAGTACGTTTGATGGTATAAAGGTTTATTTTGGTTCAACAGCAGTTACACCAGTTGCCAATACAGCATACACAACGTCAGATCCAACTGCAGTTCAGGTAGGAAACACTTGGTACAACCAGAATACAACTTGTAATACGGCAACGATAACTGTTCCTGCAGCCTACGCCGGAACCACCAAGCGTCTTGTTTTTACATGGCAAAACGATGGATCTGTAGGTACCAATCCTGGCGGAACAATTGATAATGTTTCACTCGTTTCACAAAATCCAACCGTACCAAATTGCGCAACTGCTTTGGTGCCTGCAAATGCGGCTACAAATGTTACCACCTGTAATCCTTTAACCTGGACAGCTCCAGCAACAGCCGGATGTAATGCTGCTGCAACTTATGATGTTTATTTCGGAACGACTCCTATTCCACCGTTCGTTACCAACGTTTCAACAACAAGCTATACACCGGTAATGAATTTCAGTACTACCTATTATTGGCAGATTATTCCGAGAAATACGGCTGGACCTGCAGTTGGTTGTGGAATTCAATCGTTTACCACATCTGCTCCGACCAATCCACAGTACAACTTGGTAGATGACGCAACATCTGTTACTCCGTTCAACTGTGTAACATTAACACCGGATCTCACCTCTCAACGCGGTTGTGCATGGGACGCGAATTCGGTTCTGAACTTCCTTGCAGATTTCAGTTATGATATTGATGTAAACTTAGGAAGTAATGACGCAGGAGCGGATGGAATGGCATTCGTAATGCAGAATGATCCGTTGGGAAGATGTAAATGTGGAACTGTTGGTGGTGCTGTTGGTGCCGGTGGAATTTTGAATTCAGTAACAGTAGAAATTGACACTTATCTGAATTTTGAGGATCGTGATGACTTTACGGCTCCACTAATTGGTTGTGCTGGTACTGAAGATCCTGATCATTTGGACATTTGGTACAACGGTGTTATCAATCCAGATCTAGATGCGAATTGTGGCGCAGTAGCAGCTGGTGAACGTCCTGCCAACCCATTTGCGGTACGTTTACAAAGTGCACCGGGAGTAAATTACAATATCGAAAACGGATTGACACATAAATTCAGAATTGCATGGGTTGCAGCAACTAATACACTTTCAGCTTCCGTTTGGAATTCAGCTCTAACGATCAATTACGGAACTGTTTCTGCAACCTTTAATCCAATTACGATTTTTGGAACAAACACACCTTACTTTGGATTTACAGCATCAACCGGAGGTTTGTCGAATACACAAACGTTTTGTTTACCGGCTGTGCTCTTACCTATCGAATTATTGAGCTTTGAAGCCAATTGTGTGGACGGTAAATCAGATCTGAGATGGTCAACTCAAAGCGAGCGAAACAATGATTACTTCACAATTGAAAGAAGCTGTGATGGACAAAATTTCACGAAACTACAAACGATTCCGAGTAAGGGTGACGCTGTGACGGTTCAGAACTACCAAACAGTGGCTGAAACTGAATGTCATGGCGTTACTTACTACAGATTGAGTCAAACAGATAAAGACGGAGCAACAGAAGTTCTTGGAATCAGAAGTGTTCATCCATGTTCAGATTTCGAGGAGGTTTACGTTTATCCGAATCCTGCCAAGGATCAGGTTAATGTGGCATGGACAAACCTTTCTATGCAGCGTTTGACAATTACAAACTCTTTAGGTCAAAAATTGATGAGTCAGGATGATATCGACAAGTCTATGACAGAAGTAGCTTTCGACATTTCTCAATTAGCAAACGGAGTGTACTACATTCTTGTAGAACAAGATTTCGGATCAAAAACATACAAATTTGTTGTTGAGAATTAATAAATGATAGAGATAGTAAAAGGTCGGTTCCACGCTAGTTTGGAGCCGACCTTTTGTTTTGAGAAATAAATCCCAGAAATTTGTCAACTGAACTCAACACCCCTTACATCACGAGATTCAAGACAATCAAAACAATACTAATTACCACACTTCCGTAAAACAATCTCAAACACCAAGCTGCGCTGGTTTGCGCAATGAAAGCTGAATTAGATGCCATTGCGGTAAATGCACAAATTCCTAGTAAAACGTAATTGGTATTGATCAATGAATACATTGCGGCAATTGCTGCCAAACAACTTTGTGCCGTCATCAAAATGGTCATCATTGCAAATCTTGATTTCTCAAAATTCTCGACGTTGGTTTGAAACCATGTTCTCTTAATTGCGATTGAATTTTCCATAACTTTTTTGTTTTTGTTTCATATTATAAGACTAAAAGATTTTAATACCTTTTTATCCTTTATTAAATTAAAAAAATGTTCTACCTCAAAAATGAAACTCCATTGTTTACATCGCTTGCCAAATCTTCCAAACTTGTACTTTCCAGCATAGCAATTAACTCCGTTCTAATTGCCAGGAATTTATGGTGCAAAGGACATGGTTTTACACTGTTACAGTCATCCAATCCCAAGCCACAACCTTTAAACAAGGTGTTTCCATCAATTGCAAAAACAATATCCCGCAATTTGATTGTTTCTCTTTTCGCTTCATCAATTTCAAATCCACCAGTTGGACCTTTAATGGACTTCAAAATCTCGTTTCTGGCCAAGATCTGCAAAATCTTAGCTGTAAATGCTTCTGGTGACGCAATTGCTTTAGCAATATCCTTCAGGCCCACTCTATTGTTGAGTTGAGATTGATGGGCCACATAAAGTGTCGCCTTTATTGCATATTCACAGGTCTTAGAAAACATTTACTTCGTTTCTTTCTACAAATGTAATGATTCATTTTTAATAGAGGATGATTTTGTCTTTTATTTTTTAGCCAAAGAAAAAGCGAGAACACTTCGTCTTCTCGCTTTTATATCATTTATTGTCTAAGCTACAAATCTAACTCCTCTCGCCTCCGGTAAATAATCGTGCTAAAAGAATGATGACAATTGCACCTACGACAGCCGTTATCAAAATACCCAATAAATTTTCCTTTGGAAAAATATTCAACAGTCCCAGAAGCCATGCTCCAACAACACCTCCAATGATTCCTAAAAGGATGTTTAAAAGTGCTCCATTTGAACTTCCCGTGATTACACTGGCTAACCAACCCGCAACACCACCAACTATAATTACCCACAACCAACTCATGATTTCAAATTTTATGATTGAAGGAAATTAGCCTTTTCAATCGGAACCGACAATTGTTTTCACAAACGTTAACGTGACTTCGACTCCGCTCAGTCACCGTTATGATAACGATTACTAAGGCTTACGATCAATTTCCACCAAAAAAGGCATATTGTAACAGATTAGCGCCCATTTGTAAGGCCTCTTGACGTTTGCTCTCAGGATCGTTATGCACTTCCTTGTCTTCCCAGCCGTCGCTTAAATCGGTTTCATAAGTGTAAATACAAACCAAACGCCCGTCAACGATAATTCCGAATGCTTGCGAGCGCTTCCCATCGTGTTCGTGGATCTTTGGCAAACCGTTGAAATTGTATTTCTGATGGAAAATCGGATGATCGAATGGCAGTTCTACCAATTCATTCTGTGGGAATACTTTCTTCAATTCGTTTCTGATGAAGTTATCCATTCCGTAGTTGTCGTCGATGTGTAAGAAACCGCCACCCAAAAGATAATTTCTAAGATTCTCGGCTTCATTCAACGAGAAGACAACGTTCCCGTGTCCCGTCATATGAATGAACGGATAAAAAGCTAAATCCGGACTTCCAACATCCACATACGGAACGTCAGTTGAAATGGTAGTTCCCAAGTTCTTGTTTGCAAACTCAGCCAAATTCGGAAGTGCCGTTGGATTCGCGTAATAATCACCGCCACCGTTGTATTTCAAAACAGCAATTTGATATGTGGATTGCGAAAAAGCACTATTTCCAAAGAGAAAAACCAAAAGCGGAAAGAGTAAAACTGACTTTATTTTGATGTTATTCATAGGTCGAATTAATTTGTAGTACAGTTGCAACCATTCCAGCTGTTTCTGTACGTAAGCGTGAATCACCAAGATGAATTTCGGTATATCCTTTTGATTTTGCAAATGCAATTTCGTCTTCGTTAAAATCGCCTTCTGGACCTATCAAAACCGGACCGTCCAATTTAAACGTACCCAAAGCTTTCTTTTCAGATGACAAACAGTGTGCAATTGCCCCATTGTGATTCCCTTCAACAAACGTTTTGTAGTCAACAACCGGATTAATCTTCAAAAGTGTTTCCTGCTGTGCTTGCTTCATTGCTGAAACTGCAACCCGTTCCAATCGTTCCAGCTTTAAATTGATACGTTCGGTTCTATGCGTTTGCAAAAATGTCAATTCAGTGGCTCCAATTTCAACGATCTTCTCCAACATCCACTCTATTCTGTCGAGGTTTTTGGTTGGAGCAATAGCCAGATGAAACGTTTTACTAGTCTGTTCAGGTTTTCGATCACTTACAATCTCGACCTTGCAACGTTTCGGATGCGCTTCGACGATTTTTACAACGAGCACTCTATCGATTCCATTCAAAAGGATAAAGTCATCGCCTTCTGTCATTCGAAGAACGCGCGCAATGTGTTTCGATTCCTCTTCAGGCATATCGAAAACGGAACTTTCAGGAATGTTTTTCAGGTAGAAATTACGCATCAGTTCAACAGTTGAAACAACATTTCGTTCAATAAATCTCCAGAAGATGCAGAACTTGATCCAACTCCCTTTGATTTCAAATCGTACTCGTGTAAGACTTCAATGTTCTTCGCCAAAATTTTGGGAGGATAATTACTTGCGTTTCGGAGTAACTCTTTAGCTGCCATAGGATGCATTCCCAAGGCGCTTGCCAGGTAAGTATCCGTTTTCTGCGGAGCAAAATGAACACGCATCAGGTTCGTAAACAACTTATAAAGAATGGGAATTACAGCCTGAATTTCGTGACCTTTCGGATTCTTATCGAAGTAATGTGCAATTTGGAAAACCCTCAGGTTATTTCGTGTCGCCAAAGCGTTCGATAATTCAAAAACGTTATAATCCTTACTGATTCCGATGTTTTCTTCGATGTGAATTTCAGAGATCTTGGTTCCTTTCTCTAGAACAATGGCCAACTTCTCCAATTCTGAAGCAATTCTGGTCAATTCATTTCCAATCGAATCACCTAGCAATGCCGCAGCGTTTGGTGTAATGTCAAATCCAACTTCACGCACGTAAGACGAAATCCAATTGGTCAGTTGGTAATCGCGTACTTTATCCGATTTAAAAACCAACCCATGCTTCGGTGATTTTTTGGTGAATTCCTTACGTCCGTCAAGGTTTTTATACTTAAAGCACAATACCACAATATTCGCAGGATTCAGTTCTCCGAGCAATCGCTCAAGATCATAAAAATCACGCATATCCTGCGCTTCACGAACAACGATCAATTTTCGTTCGCCCATAAATGGAAAAGACTTTGCCTCCGACATGATTGTCATTGCATCCGTATCTTTCCCATAAATAATCATCTGATTGAAATCGCGTTCTTCTTCTGATATGGCGTGTTCAATAATGGCGTCAGAAATCTTATCGATAAACAAAGGCTCTTCACCGTGTAACACGTAAAGCGGGTGAAATTTTCCTGATTTTGTTTCGGAAATAATTGCCTTGTAATCCATTATTCAAAATTACGAATTACAAACTACGAATTACAAATTAGGAGTTTTTTTACCAACTGATTTCTTCATTATTTAAGACCGTATTTCAAGGATATGAATCCCCTTGGGGTGCTTGTGCACTAAAACAAATCGTTATCTTCGTGCAAAAAAAACACTTCATGAAAAATGTAGCAGTTATTGGAGCTGGAACAATGGGAAATGGAATCGCCCACACGTTTGCTCAATTCGGATATAAAGTTTCTTTAATTGATGTGGCTCAGGCGTCTTTGGACAAAGGTTTGGCTACTATCGGTAAAAACCTTGATCGCCAAGTTGCGAAGGAAGCAATTACTGAAGCTGACAAAAATGCAACCTTAGCAAACATCACCACCTTCACTTCTATGGAAGAAGGTGTAAAAGGTGTTGAATTGGTGGTTGAAGCTGCTACAGAAAATGTGGATTTGAAATTGAATATTTTCAAGCAATTGGATGCATTGACAGCTGACAACGTAATTCTTGCATCAAACACATCTTCTATTTCCATTACAAAAATTGCTTCTGTAACTAACAGAGCTGATAAAGTAATTGGAATGCACTTCATGAATCCGGTTCCGGTGATGAAATTGGTAGAGATTATCCGTGGATACTCAACAACAGATGAAGTGACAAATACGATCATGGAAGTTTCTCGCAAACTGAACAAAGTTCCGGTTGAGGTAAACGATTATCCTGGATTCGTAGCAAATAGAATCTTGATGCCAATGATCAACGAAGCAATTTATACTTTGTTTGAAGGTGTTGCCGGAGTTGAGGAAATTGACACCGTAATGAAATTGGGAATGGCTCATCCAATGGGTCCATTGCAATTGGCTGACTTTATTGGTTTGGACGTTTGTCTGGCAATTTTGGAAGTTTTACATGACGGTTTCGGAAATCCGAAATACGCTCCTTGTCCGTTGTTGGTAAACATGGTTACTGCTGGTAAAAAAGGAGTGAAAACTGGAGAAGGATTCT